>NZ_JAPKMY010000004.1:0-329483 GCF_026344175.1 Acinetobacter nematophilus | reverse complement strand
ATTGGATATTGACAAAGCCAAAGCGACTGTAACGGCGAATAGCGTATCAACTGTTTATAATGGACAAAACCAGACTGCATCAGGCTTTACTGCAACAGGCTTAGTCAATGGTGAAACTGAATCTGTACTTTCAGGTGTTACAGCATCCGTAACGGCTAAAGATGCAAGCAGTTATGCGAACAAAGCCAATGGCGTTGATAAAAACTATGACCTGACCTTTGTCGACGGTGTATTGGATATTGCCAAAGCCAAAATTAACCAAGTTACAGGAATTACAGCAAATAATCGTGTTTATGATGCCAGTACACAAGTAACGTTGAATACAGCAGCAGCGCAATTTACAGGTCAAATCGCAGGTGATGAACTGAAAGTCGAATCAGCAAAAGGACAATTCAGTGATAAAAATGTGGGTAATGCCAAACAAGTAAACATTCAAGGAATTAGCCTAAGTGGTGCAGATGCACATAACTACGAGTTAGTGAATAACACTGCACAAACCACAGCTGATATTAGTCAAGCTACGATTCAATATATTACAGGTATTCGCGCAAATAACCGCACCTATAATGGATTAACAATTGCTGATTTAGATCTTAGTCATGCCGAATTCAATGGCATCTATGCAGGGGATAGTCTGAATGTAGCAACAGCAATAGGTCAATTTGACAATGCGGCCACAGGGCAAGGCAAAAATGTATTGATTACAGATTTAAGTCTTGGCGGTTCAGATGCCCAAAACTACACACTCGTGGATAGGACTGCGAAAACTACAGCAGATATTTATATGTTGACACCAGCGGCTTACTTACAGGCCATTCAATTCAAACGACCACATTATTTGCCTGAAACACAAAATGCATTAAATACCGTCAATCTTGACGTACGCCAAGGTGGTGTGAACACCACAGGCATTCAAATCTTGGCAGGGGAGCACTAAACAATGAAATCACAACAACATATATTGTCAGCATCTGTAAGTGCTTGTTTCATGCTATTCAGCAACACAAACCATGCAGCACCTGCCCCGAATGCTGGGCAGCTGTTGCAACAACAGCAACAAGGGCAGACGCTTGAACCACAGACTGCTGTACAGATTGAAAATACCGCAAACCCAATAGCTCCTACGGCCACAGATGTACAAATTCCTGTACGAAAAATTGAAATTATCGGGAATAGCCGTTTTAATACCCAACAACTCCATCAACTGGTTGCTGATGCCGAAGGCCAGCAACTGACATTGAATCAACTTTGGCAGGTTGCACAAAAGATTAGCACTTACTATCAACAACATGGTTATGGTTACAGTCGTGCTTATCTTCCACAACAAAACTTGAGTCAAGGTATCGTACGAATCAATGTTCTTGAAGCGTATTACGATAAAACTCAGATTGAGAATCAAAGCCGAACTCAGAATTGGCTTATTGAGCAAACAGTCGCACCCTTGAAACAAGGCGAGCGAATCAACAGCGATCAAATGCAACAGCAACTTAAATTGCTCAATCGATTAAAAGGGGTGAGCACCCGAAATGTACTAAGTCCAGGAACCACAGTGGGCAGTAGCCAACTCAATGTAGAAGTACAGAATGCATCCCTACTCAATGGTTATATCGGTGCAGATAACTTTGGGAATAAATACACCAGTCGAGTACGAGGTACCGCCGGTGTCTCCGTCAATAATTTAGCTGGTTTAGGGGATGAACTGAGCTTAGATCTGATGACTGCTGGAAAACGGATGAACTACGGACGTGTCGGATACGCCTTTACCTTTACAGGAATGGGGACACGTGCAGGTGCAAGCTATTCCTATCTGGATTACGAACTGGGTAAAGATCTAAAAAGTATTGGGGCAGAAGGAAGTGCAGCACAAAGCAGTGTATTCATCAGCCAGCCTGCATTACTGACCAATACAGCAGAAGTGTTGTTAAGCTTACAATATGACCATAAACAACTCAAAGATGATATTCAATTGAACCAATATTACAAGCATCGCAATATTGATGTGATGACTGCGCGGCTAGATGGTTCGCAATTTGACTCTTGGTTAGGTGGTGGATTAACACAATATGGTGCCTCGACCAGTTATGGACGTGTTAAATTTAAAAATGATGATGCCGCTGCCTTAGATGAACAAACAGCAAAAATAGCAGGAGATTACTACACTGCAACACTGAATCTTTCCCGTTTACAAAATCTGGGTGGTAAGGGTACACAAGGCTATTTGGGAATTTATGGCCAATACAGTCCTAATAATCTAGACAGCGCAGAACAATATTTAGGAGGCGGCCCATTTAATGTTCGCGGTTATGAATCCAGCCAATTCGCAGGTTCGACCGGATATTTAGCTACAGCAGAACTGCGACAAAGCTTATTTGCAAATGCCAAACATCAACTTACTGGTAAAGTTTTTGTGGATACAGCAGAAGTAACCTTAAATGCGCAACGTTGGGCAGGCGTCACAGGCGACAATCAAGTACAAATCAGCAGTGCTGGATTGGGCTTAAACTGGAGCAGTTTATGGAATATCCAAGCCAATGCCGAAGTTGCATTTCCAATAGGAAGCACACCAGAACAACTCCAGGAACGAGATCATCAACAGTATTGGTTGAGTATCAGAAAAACTTTTTAATGCGGTAGAGAAGGAGGCAAATGCCTCCTTTTTTGATCGATAGGGCTATAATACTCAAAATGATAAAAGTGTTAAAAAGGTTTGCAGTGGATCCATTGCTTTCTTTTTATCAATTCTATCTAAAGTTTTCATTTAAGATAAAATATTTTTTTCGCACAACATTTTTTAAAGTGAAGACGCATTTTAATATGCTCAAACGTTTATGTGCTTTTTTGACGGAGAAAAACTGACCTGCCCGATGGAATGATAAAAATGGGGCGTTGATATTGCAAAAAATGTAATAAGCATTTGATTTTTTTATTATGCATATTTGTATAGGCTTGTATATACAAACAAGGTTGAGACCATATACAATGATTTGATATATTTTGTATGAGTTTTAGTCAATGTCAAGAGAGTCAAAGCACAACGATTTAGACTTGTCACTAGAAGAAGATAGTCCTGTTCCATTGTATTTGCGCGTAAAGCAAATGATTTCACAAAAAATTTATGAAGGAACATGGACGGTGAATAAAAAAATTCCTTCTGAAAGTGAATTGGTCAATTTACTCGGTTGTAGCCGTATGACTGTGAACCGTGCCTTGCGTGAACTCACCAGTGAGGGGTTATTGGTACGTATACAAGGTGTTGGATCTTTTGTTGCTGAAGGTCAGGGACGTACTGCTTTATTTCACGTCAATAATATTGCCGAAGAAATTATTGCAAGAAATCATAAACACCATGCTGAAGTCTTGGTACTCGAACAGATCCAAGCCAATGCAGAGCAAAGTCGTCTCATGCACATTCGTGAAGGGCAAAAGTTATTCCACTCTATCATTGTGCACTATGAAAATGGCGTGCCTGTGCAAATTGAAGATCGTTTGGTGGATCCTATTTTGATTCCCGATTATCTTGCACAAGATTTCAAAAGCATTACCCCGAATGCGTATTTAATGTCAAAAGCACCTGTTACAGAAGGTGAGCATGTGGTTACGGCGATTTTGGCATCCGCACAAGAATGTAAGTGGTTGAAAATCAATAAAACAGAACCTTGTTTACTGATTCGTCGTAGAACGTGGTCGAATAAACAGTTGATTTCAAGTGCCCGCTTAATCTATCCAGGAAGTCGCTATTATCTTGAAGGTAAATTTACGCAATGATTGCGCTGTTAGACATATCACACTATAAAAAAATGCGATGGAAAAACGGTGAAGGCTATACGCTAGAAATTGCCCGAAGTGCAGGAGAAAGCCTGAACGATTTTGAGTGGCGTATTTCGATGGCTGATGTCAAAAGTGCTGGAGAATTTTCCAAATTCCACGGGATGCAGCGTTTTTTAACCGTATTGGAAGGTCAGGGAATTTCACTGCATATCGATGATGATTTCAAATATTTGCATACCCTGCAAACTGTTTCGTTCAATGGGGAAAGTGTGGTGTACTGTGAGTTATTGGCAGGTCAAATCCGAGATTTTAATCTGATTTATGATCCCAAAAAAATATCAGCACAATATCAATGGATCTTTACTCAAGACACATTCAAAATTCCTGTCTCTTCAGATTTTATTTTTGTTTTTAACCAGTCAGTAAAACCATTAGAAATCATGATTGACGAAAAGATTTTTTATTTGCAGCATCAGAACTGTCTCAAAATCGAACATGAAAATTTGGCAAAAATGATGATTTTGAATCCACAATTTTCTACACAAGCCTGTCTCATTCAACTCTCAAAAATTTAAATTTCATTGATGTTGTTTCGACGCATTCAACTTAAAGTTGCATGCGTTTTTCTTTTTAATTGAAAATAATTTCAAATTAATTCATGTGCTTAAATCTAATTTCGAAAAAAAATTAAAAATCATCTTTTCAAGTTTAGAGATTTGTGTAGTATATAGATGTATATACAAGTTAATACATTGCTAGACAGTGAAAGTGATTTCATTCACTGCTTTAAACTCAAAGGAAGGAGTCCTATTGTGACAACAACGACAACAAAATTTCGTGATGTAGAGATTCGCGCGCCACGTGGTACGACACTCAATACAAAAAGCTGGTTGACTGAAGCTCCACTTCGAATGCTGATGAATAATCTTGATCCGGATGTCGCAGAGAACCCAAAAGAATTGGTTGTTTATGGTGGTATTGGTCGTGCCGCGCGTAACTGGGAATGTTTTGACAAGATTGTTGAAACACTTAAAAATTTAGAAATTGATGAGACGCTATTGGTTCAGTCAGGTAAGCCAGTGGGTGTATTTAAAACCCATCAAGATGCACCTCGTGTACTGATTGCAAACTCAAACCTTGTTCCTCATTGGGCAAACTGGAAGCATTTCAATGAAATGGATGCCAAAGGTTTAGCGATGTATGGGCAAATGACGGCAGGTTCTTGGATCTATATTGGCAGTCAAGGCATTGTACAAGGCACATACGAGACTTTTGTTGAAGCTGGGCGTCAACATTATAACGGTGATTTGAAAGGGCGTTGGGTACTGACCGCAGGTTTAGGTGGTATGGGCGGAGCACAACCTTTGGCTGCAACATTGGCAGGCGCTTGTTCTCTCAATATCGAATGTCAACAAGCCAGCATCGATTTCCGTTTGCGTACACGTTATGTTGATGAGCAAGCAGCAGACTTGGACGATGCGTTAGCACGTATTGAAAAATACACGCAAGAAGGCAAGGCAATTTCGATTGCACTTCATGGTAATGCTGCTGAAATTTTACCTGAACTGGTGCGCCGTGGTGTGCATCCTGACATGGTCACAGATCAAACCAGTGCACATGATCCATTGAATGGTTATTTGCCAATTGGCTGGACGTGGGAAGAATATCGTCAGCGTGCCCAGACTGAACCAGAAGTTGTGGTTAAAGCAGCAAAACAATCGATGGCAAAGCATGTTCAAGCCATGTTGGATTTTCAGAAGATGGGGGTTCCAACTTTTGATTATGGCAATAACATTCGTCAAATGGCACAAGATGAAGGTGTGGAAAATGCCTTTGATTTCCCAGGTTTTGTTCCTGCATATATCCGTCCGCTGTTTTGTCGAGGTATAGGTCCTTTCCGCTGGGCGGCTCTTTCAGGTGATCCAGAAGATATCTATAAAACAGATGCCAAAGTCAAAGAATTGATTCCAGATGATGAGCATTTGCATCGTTGGTTGGATATGGCACGTGAACGTATCAGCTTTCAAGGCTTACCTGCACGTATTTGTTGGGTTGGTTTGGGCTTACGTGCAAAATTGGGTTTAGCATTTAACGAAATGGTACGGAGTGGCGAGCTTTCAGCACCAATTGTCATTGGTCGTGATCATTTAGACTCGGGTTCAGTGTCAAGCCCTAACCGAGAAACTGAAGCCATGAAAGATGGTTCAGATGCGGTGTCTGATTGGCCATTACTGAATGCACTGTTAAATACTGCAGGTGGGGCAACTTGGGTGTCATTGCATCATGGTGGGGGGGTTGGTATGGGGTTCTCTCAGCATTCAGGTGTGGTGATCGTCTGTGATGGTACGGATGAAGCAGCAGCACGTATTGCTCGTGTACTGACCAATGACCCCGCAACAGGTGTAATGCGTCATGCAGATGCAGGTTATGACATTGCGATTGATTGCGCGAAAGAGCAAGGTCTGAACTTGCCTATGATTACGCAATAAAAAATACAAGGATCGCGATTACGGTGTTTTTTGCAATTGAGCAGAAAGCACTGTAACAGAACAATATAGTGCAAAACAGGACGTCAATAATGGAACTTTTAATTCAACCGGGCAAACTCACCCTAGCAGATCTCCGTCAAGCTTATTTAAATCCAATCAAAGTTAAACTCGATGACAGTGCTTCTGAAGGCATCAATGCGAGCGTTGCTTGTGTGGAAAAAATTGTCAATGAAGGGCGTACAGCCTACGGTATCAATACAGGCTTTGGCTTACTTGCCTCAACAAAAATTGCACCTGAAGACTTAGAGCAATTACAGCGTTCTTTAGTGCTTTCTCATGCCGCAGGTGTGGGCGAAGCATTAGATGATGCAATGGTCCGTTTAATCATGTTATTAAAAGCCAATAGCTTGGCACGAGGCTTTTCAGGTATTCGCCGTAAGGTGATTGATGCAATTCTTGCTTTGGTCAATGCTGAAGTATATCCGCATATTCCTTTAAAAGGTTCAGTGGGTGCTTCAGGTGACTTGGCACCATTGGCACATATGTCACTGGTTTTACTGGGTGAAAGTAAAGCGCGTTATCAAGGGAAATGGTTGCCTGCGGTTGAGGCACTTAAAGTAGCCGGTTTAGAGCCGATTTCTCTAGCAGCCAAAGAAGGTTTGGCGTTGTTAAATGGTACACAAGTTTCCACAGCATATGCACTACGCGGATTATTTGAAGCCGAAGATTTATTTGCGGCAGCGACTGTGTGTGGTGGTTTGAGTGTTGAAGCAATGTTGGGTTCACGTGCGCCATTTGATGCACGTATTCATGAAGTCCGAGGTCAACGAGGTCAAATTGATGTTGCTGCAGCATATCGTGACTTATTGACCGATTCGAGTGAAATTGCTCATTCACATGAAGATTGCAGCAAGGTTCAAGACCCATACTCATTACGCTGCCAGCCACAGGTTATGGGTGCATGTTTAACGCAAATACGTCAAGCCGCGGAAGTACTCGAAATCGAAGCAAATGCAGTATCTGATAATCCTTTGGTATTCGCAGCGGAAGGTGATGTGATTTCAGGAGGCAATTTCCACGCTGAACCAGTCGCGATGGCAGCAGATAATCTAGCACTTGCAATTGCTGAAATCGGTTCATTGTCTGAACGTCGTATTTCAATGATGATGGATCGTCATATGTCCCAACTGCCACCATTTTTAGTTGCCAATGGTGGTGTCAACTCTGGTTTTATGATTGCGCAAGTAACTGCTGCGGCATTGGCGAGTGACAACAAAGCGCTTGCACATCCTGCAAGTGTGGATAGCTTACCAACATCAGCCAATCAGGAAGACCATGTATCTATGGCGCCAAATGCAGGGAAACGTTTGTGGTATATGGCAGACAATGTTCGCGGTATCTTGGCAGTTGAATGGTTGGGAGCATGTCAAGGACTTGATTTCCGTGAAGGATTAAAAAGTTCACCAAAACTGGAGCAAGCACGCAAAGTGCTACGTGATCAAGTGCCGTATTACAGCGAAGACCGTTTCTTCGCCCCAGATATTGAACAGGCAAGTGAATTACTTGCGAGTGGTTGCTTAAACGAATTACTCATTCCAAAGCTATTACCAAGTTTATCTAAAGTGTGATCAATAAAACGGCCACATGGAGTGGCCGAATCTATCTAAATTTCCTCAAGGATTGGAGATTATAATGTCACAGAACTCCACATTACAGCGGGGGTTAAATACCCGACATATCCGTTTTTTAGCCTTAGGTTCAGCCATCGGAACAGGATTGTTCTATGGATCTGCAACCGCCATTAAAATGGCAGGCCCATCCGTATTACTTGCATATATTGTTGCCGGGATTGCGATTTATATCGTAATGCGAGCATTGGGTGAGATGGCAGTACACAACCCAGTATCTGGCTCATTTAGCGAATATGCATCTAATTATATTGGTCCACTTGCAGGATTTACCACAGGTTGGACCTATGTTTTTGAAATGATCATTGTTGCTTTGGCTGATGTGACAGCTTTCGGTATATATATGGGATTTTGGTATCCTGATGTACCCCGCTGGATCTGGATTTTGTCACTGATTATGTTCTTAGGTGCAATTAATCTGATTCATGTCAAAGTTTTTGGTGAGCTTGAATTCTGGCTATCCATTGTCAAGGTTAGCGCAATTGTAGCGATGATACTTGGTGGTTTTGGTTTGATGTTCTATGGTTTTCATGCTGAACATAGTGGCTTCACCACAGGTATCCAAAATCTATGGATACATGAGGGTTTTATGCCCAACGGCATTGCAGGATTAGTGGCCTGTTTATCTGTTGTGGTGTTTGCATTTGGTGGTATTGAAATCATCGGAATTACTGCGGGTGAATCTGAAGATCCTAAAAAATCGATTCCACGTGCAATCAATGCTGTTCCATTACGTATTTTGCTATTTTATGTTTTAACTATTTTTGTATTGATGTCAATTTTCCCGTGGAATCAAATTGGGAGTAAAGGCAGTCCATTTGTCCAGATTTTTGAAAATCTTGGTATTCAATCAGCAGCAACGATTTTAAACATTGTGGTGATTACTGCTGCGATTTCTGCAATCAACAGTGATGTGTTTGGTGCAGGTCGTATGTTGTATGGTATGTCGAATCGTGGTCAAGCACCGAAGGTTTTCCAAAGAATTTCCAAAAGAGGTGTGCCTTGGATGACTGTTGTGGTCATGGCGGGTGTCTTGCTTGTTGGTGTGGTACTGAATTATCTCATTCCTGAAAATGTTTTCATTATCATTGCGTCAATAGCAACCTTTGCAACTGTGTGGGTCTGGTTGATGATCCTGCTTTCTCAAGTTGCAATGCGTCGAAAATTATCGAAGGCAGAAATCAAAGCCCTGGATTTTCCAGTGATCGGTTGGCCATATGCTCCTGCATTTGCGATTGTATTCATGGTTTTCATTTTACTGATGATGGGATATTTCCCGGATTCGAGACCCGCGATCTATGTCGGTGCAAGTTGGCTGTTGATTCTTTGGATTGCTTACACGATCTGGGTTAAGCCAAAACGAAATAATGCAAAAGAAAAATCAAACTTACAGCAAAATATCGAAATGGAAAGCTAATACTGAAACTGCCTATGTACTTGACTACATAGGTAGTATGAGGAAATGTGAATGAAAAAACTTTGGACAAACTGTCATATCGCGACCATGCAAAATGGGCATTATTCCATTATAGAAGATGCTGCAATCGTGACTTTCGGACCACATATTCACTGGATTGGCGTACGAAAGGATGTTCCTGAAGATGATTATGCAGAGACCATCAATCTCAATGCAGCATGGCTAACTCCAGGTCTGATTGATTGCCATACACACAGTGTATTTGGTGGTAATCGAAGTATTGAGTTTGAAAAACGTTTGCAAGGGTTAAGCTATGCAGAAATTGCAGCGAGTGGTGGCGGAATTGCCAGTACTGTTCGTGCCACGCGTGAAGCAAGTGAAGCGCAACTTTTAAGCACAGCCTTGAAACGAGTCCTATGTCTGCTCAAAGATGGTGTAACCACGATTGAAATCAAATCAGGTTATGGTCTGGACTATCAAAATGAACGAAAAATGCTTCGTGTCATCCGTCAGATCGCGGATGCATTGCCAATGACAGTACGTAGTACATGTTTGGCTGCGCATGCATTGGCTCCAGAGTATCAGGGGCAAAGCGATGCTTATATTGAATATATATGCAACGAAATGCTGCCAAAACTAGCGCAGGAAGACTTGATTGATGCGGTTGATGCCTTTTGTGAGCATTTGGCATTTTCACCCGCTCAGGTTGAACGTGTTTTTAAAGCTGCCCAAAGCTTAAAACTGCCAGTAAAGCTACATGCGGAGCAGCTTTCATCCTTAGGTGGTTCAAGTCTTGCGGCACGCTACCATGCACTTTCCGCAGATCATTTAGAATTTATGACTGATGATGATGCCAAAGCCATGGCAGCTTCGGGAACTGTTGCAGTGCTTTTACCTGGTGCATTTTATTTTCTGAGAGAAACCCAATATCCACCATTTGATAGCTTGCACAAACATGGTGTGCGAATTGCATTGTCGAGTGACTTAAATCCGGGAACCTCTCCAACCCTGTCATTGCGTTTAATGTTGAATATGGGCAGTACTTTATTTCGATTGACGCCTGAACAAGCATTGGCGGCTGTCACCATCAATGCTGCTTTTGCACTTGGCTTGCAAGATACACATGGCAGTTTGGAACAAGGTAAGTTCGCTGATTTTATCGCATGGGATATTGAGCATCCTTCCGAAATTGTTTACTGGTTAGGTGGCGATTTGTCCAAACGGATTATAAGACATGGCACAGAAGTTTTATTCTAGCTTTAAACTCAGTTTGACAGCGTTGTATTTATTATGAAGCATTCATTTATATGGCAAGGACGCAACGATGGTGAAGGTGCTGCGCACTTGCGTATCCATCAAGTGATCAACACCCAAGCTCACGCATCTTATGCATTGATTGGCTTTGGTTCAGATGAAGGTGTGAAGCGTAACAAAGGTCGCTTGGGTGCAGCAGATGCGCCTGATGCAATTCGTGCCCAATTGGCAAATTTACCCGTACATCAACCGCTTTCAATTGCGGATTTGGGTACAGTAATGTGTGTAGATGGTGATCTTGAAAAGGCACAGGCGGAATTGGCTGATCAGGTTGAAGATTGTCTTTGCTCTGGAAGCCAACCCATCATTTTAGGTGGTGGGCATGAAGTGGCGTTTGGAAGTTTTTCCGGGTTATTTCAATATATACAGAAACATCAACCCGATCAAAAAATTGGGATTATCAACTTTGATGCACATTTTGATTTGCGTGAAGCTGAACGTGTAAGCTCGGGAACACCTTTTTTAAATGCTGCTCATTTATCAGCACAATATCAACAAGAATTTCACTATCTATGTATTGGTGTTGCCAAACATGCAAATACTCAAGTGTTATTTGAAACAGCTGATCGTTTGAATTGTACCTATATTTATGATCAAGCATTAAGAGAAACTCATTTAGATGCAATCATGCTGAAAATGAATCAGTTCATTGAGAAAGTTGATGTGCTTTATGTGACGGTCGATTTAGATGTTTTTAGTGCCAGTATCGCACCAGGGGTGAGTGCTCCAGCCGTGAAAGGAATCGATTTATCAGTATTTGATCCTTTATTTCAAGCCATTAAAAATACTGGGAAAATTAAAGTTCTTGATGTCGCTGAATGCAACCCAAGATTTGATTTGGACAACCGAACCGCCAAATTGGCTGCTTATATTATTTTTAATTACCTTTTCGATCAATGATTGAATACAAGGCATTAAAAGGACAAAACAACACATGTCGAATTTATCTTATATCGCTCAAAATCATGGCCCGTGGTCGACTTATCTCGAACAAATCGAACGGGTGACGCCTTATTTGGAACATCTCAAGGGTTATATAGACACATTAAAACGTCCTAAACGTGCACTGATTGTGGATGTGCCAATCGTGATGGATGACGGAACGATTCAGCATTTTGAGGGATACCGTGTACAGCACAATTTGTCACGTGGACCGGGCAAAGGCGGGATTCGCTATCATCCAGATGTTGATTTAAATGAAGTTATGGCACTTTCAGCATGGATGACGATTAAAACTGCTGTGTTAAATTTACCTTTTGGTGGTGCAAAAGGCGGTGTTCGAGTTGATCCACGTAAACTTTCTCCGCGTGAGTTAGAACGTATAACTCGACGTTATACCAGTGAGATCAGTCATATTATTGGTCCACAAAAAGATATTCCAGCACCTGATGTGGGTACCAATCCCAATGTAATGGGATGGATTATGGATACCTATTCATCTGGACAGGGTCATACTGTTACTGGTGTTGTGACGGGCAAACCAATTCACTTGGGCGGATCTTTAGGTCGTATTAAAGCCACAGGCCGTGGTGTTTTTGTGACTGGTCGAGAAGTTGCCGAAAAAATTAAGCTTCCACTCAAAGGAGCAAAAATTGCGGTTCAAGGTTTTGGTAATGTGGGCAGTGAAGCAGCTTACTTATTTGCAGAATCGCAATCTCTTATCGTGGCGATACAAGATCATACGGGAACTATTTTTAATCCAGAAGGCATTGATTTAGCGGAATTAAAAATATATTTCGAGACTAATCAGGGCGTTGCAGGTTTCGAGGGTGCTGAAATGATCAGCGATGAAGATTTCTGGAATGTTGAAATCGATATTTTGATTCCTGCCGCGTTGGAAGGGCAAATCACAATTGAGCGAGCACAGAAATTAACCGCAAAATTAGTCTTGGAAGGTGCAAATGGTCCAACTTATCCAGAAGCCGATGATATTTTGATTCAGCGTGGTGTGACAGTTGTTCCTGATGTGATTTGTAATGCAGGTGGGGTTACCGTCAGTTATTTTGAATGGGTGCAAGACATGTCGAGCTACTTCTGGTCTGAAGAAGAAATCAACCAACGCTTGGACAAGTTAATGGTTCAGGCGATCAATGATGTCTGGCATACCTCAAACGAAAAGATATGCAGTTTAAGAACGGCAGCATTTATTTTGGGGTGTGAACGAATTTTAAAGGCACGTATGGAACGTGGTATTTTCCCAGGTTAATCAGCTGTGCTATCCAAAAGGACTTTTATGTATTTACATGAAAGTTCTTTTTTTTTAATCAAGATAAAAACACCAAGGATAGAAATAAAATTATGTCGATGTTAAGTCTGTTCAACTCAAACCTTAACCTGACACTAAAGACACCATGAGGGTGATCAAATTATCAATCATATTTTACGAAAGCTATTTTATACAGTGAAGGCTGAAATCTGCGTAGATTTTTTCTTTCAAAGACCAGACAAAACGAAATCTTTGCGAAAGTCATTGATATGATCTGTAAAAGGTATCGGGGCTTGTAGCTAATAGTTATGAAAATAGATTAAATAATAATTGCTTAATATTTACTTTTTAAAAGATTATAGGCTACTGATTTTCTCATTTATAGTTTCAATTTCACATGAATTGAAATTTAGCGTATAAATAAACCCAACGAACAACAATTCATATCAATGTCTTCAATAAAATGTTTGGATCAGTAGGTTAATTGTATGAACAATATATTTTCAAAATGGCTATATATCTGGGGATTTGTGAGTCTGTCTGGTGTTGCAACGGCACTATCGGCTGCACCGACATTGCAATACTCAAAAACATATGATAAATGTAATCATGCTGCCAAGTCATCAACGAACAAGCAGAAATGTATAAGTGCAGAGTATCAACGTCAGAATCAAAGGTTAAAAAATGCCGAACAAAAACTGTCGGCGACACTCTCAGCCACTGAACAAAAAAGATTGTTAGATGTGCAAAAAGAGTGGCGATCCCTTCATACCTTCTATGATGATCAGTGTAATCAGACAGCATTTGATGCTGAAAATGCGCCCGCAACATCAAGTAAAAAAGTTACTGAATTAGACTGTGATCAGCAATTTCTTGAACGAGTGACTGAACGTGCAAATGAGTTGGAGCAGGGTAAGGTGAGAGCTGAATATTACCTGGATCCATAAAATTTTAGTTTCTCAGATTATAATTTTCTCTAAAAAGTAAAAAATGTTTTATGAAAAGCCATTGGACTATATTGAATATAGGTCAATAAGGCAAAATCAAAAATTAATAAAAGGAAATTTTTATGTGGATGAAACAGCAAGCAATAAACCCTGTTTTTCAACAGTCATCAAGTACATTGAAACTCAATCTGATCGGTCTGTTAGCGACCTTGACATTGGGGCTTTCGCTTACCGGTTGTGTCACTACACCTAATCCAGTAAAACAAGCCGCCGATAAATTGGTGGGACAGCACGTAAATAAAGCCATTGATATTTTTGGTTCACCGACTTACCGTGTCCCTGCCAGTAAGTTAGGCGGTTCAGCAATGTGGGAAAATTCTATTGTTTCTCAACATGTGGTGCAGCAGTTTGTGCAAACTGGATCTGAATATGCAGGTCAGCGTGTTGTTGGACAGACCGGAGGACAAGGTGTGGTAGGCGCGATTTATGAAAATCAATATCGACCAACAGGCTATTATCAAAATGCAGTCCAAGAACGTGCTCAGTATCTATGCAATATCACTGCATTAACTGGTCCCGGTGACATCATTACCGATATTATGGTGATTGGCTGTAAACCCAGCAAAGATGGTTTGTAATCTTTAACTACAGACCCACAATTGAGAGCTGACAGAACTATTTGACCTTGTAGCTCTGTCAGGCCAGTCTCAAGCAATGTGTATTTAAGCCATATTATTATGTTATTGTTTAACAAGCCTTTGCAACACCTCCGATAATTAAATCAATAATTGAATTTCCATAATTTTCTAAACCAATCAAGTCATCAGGATGGGCTAAAAAGCGTAAGGCGCCATTCATGATCATACCGATGATGTTGTGTCCTGTATTTTCACAGTCCAGATTTTCCCTAAAAAAGCCTAGTTCCACGCCATGTTCCAGATAGTCAGCCGTAAGCATGCCAGCCATCTGCATTAAATTTTGAATAAACTGGGTCATTTCAGCATCAATCGATGTTGCTTCGAGCAATACCAATTTTAAAGTGCGTGGATTTTCGTGAGCAAAAGCCCTTAAACGTTCTGAAATACGCTGACACTGCTCCCGATATTGTTCAATATTTTTTACAGCTTGAGGCGCATTTTCACCGGTCAGCAACGCCATGATTTTCTGCATCGTGTCTGAAATAACATGTTGGAGAATATCGCGTTTATTTTCAAAATGTCGATAAAAGGTACCGTGTCCAATACCCAGACGTTTAGCGATGTCTGAAATGGCTGTTTGGTGATAGCCGCGTTCAGAAAACTCTAAAAAAGCGGCTTCTAAAATTTCTGCTTGCAACTGTCGTCGTTGCCGTTCTGCACGACTTAAACCGATTTTTTCACTCATAGGCAAAAACTACCAAATAATCTTTTAAATTGTTAAACAATAGAAATTGACAAGTCATTCCGTTTTTGACATTTTATTCCAGTCGATCATATTCTAAGCGATTATTAACATGGAACCAAAGAAAAATAATGCAAAGGATCAAAACTTTTATCGCGTCATTATCGTCGGTGGTGGTTTCGCAGGTCTGGGCGCGGCGATCAAACTGAAACAAGCTGGCATCGAAGATTTTATTCTATTGGAAAAAGCCGCTGAAATGGGTGGAGTATGGCGGGAAAATACCTATCCAGGCTGTGCTTGTGATGTTCCATCTGCTTTGTATTCTTATTCTTTTGAACAAAATCCAGCTTGGTCTCGAGTTTTTGCTCAACAGAAGGAAATCAAACAGTATTTGTTTGATGTTGTTGATAAATACATGGTTATGCCACATGTACACTTAAATTGTGAGGCACTTGAAGCACAATGGTCGGATACAGAAAGCTGTTGGATCATCAAGACCAATCAAGGTGAATTGAGATCGCAATTTGCTATTCTTGCCTGTGGTCCTATGCATGAACCAGTATTACCGGATATTAAAGGAATTGAACATTTTAAAGGCGAGATTTTCCATTCTTCACAATGGCGTCATGATATCGATTTAACCGGAAAACGTGTTGCAGTGATCGGAACAGGGGCATCTGCATTACAGTTTGTGCCACAAATACAGCCTGTTGTAAAAAAATTGACAGTGTTTCAACGAACTGCACAATGGGTATTGCCCAAATCCGATATGCCTTTATTCGCACCTGTACGTGCCATGTTTAAGCTATTGCCGATGACGCAACAGCTTATGCGTGGATCTGTGTATGGGATTTTCGAAACCATCAATGGTGGAATCCAAAGTCCAGCAGCCATGAAGCAATTTCAAAAATTAGCACGATGGCATTTAAATTATCATATTAAAAATCCACAATTACGCCAAAAGCTCACCCCTGATTTTATCATTGGTTGTAAGCGTATTTTACAATCCAACAATTGGTATCCTGCATTAGCACAAGACAATGTCGCGGTCATTGCCAGTGGTTTAAATGAAATTAGCGGCAATACTTTAATTGCTTCAAATGGCGAAAGCTGCGAAGCAGATGTCATTATTCTTGGAACTGGCTTTGAAATCGCTGAGCCACCGATTGCCAAACGGGTCTATAACCGTTTTGGAGAAAGGATGTCAGATGTCTGGCAAGGTAGCCCAGAGGGCTATATGGGCACAATGGTAGAAAACTGTCCGAATGGTTTTTTAATGTTTGGACCGAATATAGCAGTGAGTTCTTCTGCTTTTATCATTATTGAAGCGCAGTTGGGCTATATCATGGATGCTTTAAAGCAGGCGATGCGATTGGGAATTCAAACCATCGAGCCCCATCCAAAACTGACCAGAATCTTTAATGAAGAAGTTCAAGCTGCTTTGCAGACCACAGTGTGGAATAAAGGGGGCTGCCAAAGTTATTTTATTGATCGGAATGGTCGTAACAGTACAGTCTGGCCGTGGACCACATTTAAACTGCGTGAAAAAATGAAACGTTTTAATCTTCGAGAGTATCGTGTCGATTATAAACCCGGGACAAAATCGGCATCATGATTATTGCTAAATACAAAATGATATTTTACTCAAAATAAGCAACTTAAAATGTGGATTAGATAAAGGACAAAACCATGTTTAAAAAACAACAATTAAAAGGGAAAGTGATTGCGATTACAGGGGCGGCACGGGGTATCGGTTTGGCTACTGCGGAAGCTTTGATCGCATTGGGTGCGAAAGTCAGTATCGGTGATCTTGATCTAGCGCTGGCTGAAACAGAAGCAAAACGGATAGGTGCCAAAGCTTTTCAAGTCGATGTAAGAGATCGCACATCATTTGCCCAATTTATTGAAAATACGATTCAACATTATGGCAGTCTTTATTCATTGGTGAATAACGCAGGTATTATGCCAATGGGTGCATTTATTGATGAAGATCCTGCCTTGGCGGATGCACAAATTGACATTAATTTCCGCGGTGTAGTCATCGGAATGCAGTTGGCATTGCCAGAGCTGATCAAACAGCAGCAAGGACATATCATCAATATTGCATCGCTTGCCGGACGTTTTGCTTTACCAGGTTCAGCTGTTTATTCTGGAACCAAATTTGCGGTGATTGGTCTGACTGAAGCAGTGGCTGGAGAGTTTCGTGATTCCAATATTCAGTTTACTGCAATTTTGCCCAGCAAGGTACTGACAGAGCTTACTTTAGGGACTGAACATGCGGCAAAGACAATTCCTGCGGTGACACCTCAGCAAGTTGCCAATGCTGTGGTAAGTGCCTTAGTGAAACCACGTTTGTTTATTGCAGTTCCTGATTATTTACAAACTGTGCATGGTGCTTATGGTCTATTGCCACAATGGGCACAACGAGGGGCGCGCCGTGTCTTGGGTGATAATGGAATACTGACCAAACTTGATCATTCTGCACGTTCAGGTTATGACAAACGAATTCATCAATTGGCAGAATAATGTTCTGGCTGGCTAAGCCATTATTGTTCTAAAACAATTCGGTGGGAAGATAACAGTCAAAAAGTCCCACCTTTTTAAAAATTGAGACGTACTAACGTCGCAAGTGAACGAGGATTTAAACGCCAATAAAATAGATTCCTTGGATAAGTATTTTTTATGATGCGTTCTAGAGCCTTTTAAGCACGATCCATCATAAAACGTTTGGCATGGCATAGAAAGGAATTTGGACGATGTTAAAATTTGCAATATTATCTTTTTGAACTGAGGATGATTTGTGTGGCTAAACCAAAAAAGACGGTACCCATAAACCATTTTTGTACTTTCAACCAAAGTATGTGACGATTTAGAAATTGTGTAAATGAACTGGCTGAGAAAATAAAAAATGCATTGGTGAGTAAACTCACAGTAATCTGCACAAAACCTAATTTCAAAGTTTGTACAAGTACAGCACCTTCATGCGGCTGGATGAATTGAGGAAGTAAAGCCAGATACATCATGGCAATTTTAGGATTAAGTATATTGGTCAGGAAACCCATTAAAAATAGTTTTGAATTGGAATAAGTCTGAACATTGCGCATTTCAAAGGGGGATTGCGGTGAGCTGATGGCTTTCCAACCCAAGTAGACCAGATAAATTGCGCCTGCTATTTTTAATGCATCATAGGCAAGTGGAATCGTCATCAACAGGGCAGTGATTCCAAATGCTGCACAAAACATATAGAACACGAAACCAAGTGCAGTACCCGCCAAGGAGACTAGACCTGCTGTACGACCCTGACACAATGATCTTGAAATGAGATAAATCATATTTGGACCTGGGGTTAGTGCCATACCCAAGGCAATCAGTGAAAATGCAAATAATGATGTATCCATATTCAAATCTCAGTTTAAAAGATTAATCACTGGATGAAATTGTATTCTGTTGAATACATTCGGCAAGTTTGACTTTATCTTGCGGATGTAAGGTAATGAAATAGGCACCTACACGATACTGCTCGTTTTCAACTGTTTCAGAATAGGCAATTTGTGCTGTGGCGGCAATATGAAAGAAATTTTCAGGATGACTCAAGGTCACATGAATATAACTGCCTTGTTTAAGATACTGCTGACTAATAAAACTAAAGCCACTTTCTGAAAAATTAACGTTTTGTGGCGTTGGTAACATGGTTTGTACAATAGAATCGTAAAGAGACCCTGTAATAAGGTTTAACTTTTGGTTGAATAAGGATAAGATTCGAGCAATTTGTTGATCTTTTTCATTTAATTGTTCTAATTCGTAGTGAAGTGCATGATCAAATTGATCTAATTCTGCAAGTAGTAGAAAATAGCGCGGTAATACAAAATTAGGATCATATGGATCGTTCAGTGCAACTTCTTCAGAAATGATTTGATAGTTGATTCTCAATGCAGCATCAATTCGCGACATGACACGACGTTCAATCATTTCATTTTGCTGCTGTAACGCTTCCATAAAACACCTCGGACTAGATGGTATGTTTAAACCAATCTCGCTGTATATAGGGTTGAGATACACTCGCGCGCGGCGTAGTAATCACTTTATTTCTTTTATCGCTCTGGTTTCCATGATCGGTCTGACCTTAGGGGTTGCTGTACTGATTACAGTTTTATCTGTGATGAACGGTTTTGACCGAGAGCTAAAGAACCGTGTCTTAGGTATGATACCTCAAGCTACTGTTTCTTCAACACAAATTTTAACAGACTGGCCAGTTCTCGCGAAAAAAATTGAAAAACATCAACACGTCACCGGTGTTGCGCCATTTACCCAATTACAAGGCATGCTCACTGCTCAGGGACAAGTTGCAGGCATCATGGTCACTGGGATTGAACCTCAATATGAGAAAAAGGTTTCAATCATTCAAAATCATATGGTGGAAGGCAGCATAGATCAACTGAAAAAAGGAGAATATGGCATTGTTTTAGGCAAACAAATGGCAGATGCGCTTGGTTTGAGTCTCAATGACAACGTCACTTTGGTTTTGCCGGAAGCAACACCTTCTCCAGCAGGCGTTGTTCCTCGTTTTAAGCGTTTTAAAATCGTAGGAATTTTTAGCATTGGTGCAGAAGTTGATTCTAGCTTGGGTTATATTGCATTAAATGATGCTTCAACCCTGTTACGCCTTCCAGATGGTGCGCAGGGGATTCGCATGAAGCTTGATGATATTTTTCAAGCGCCTCAAGTTGCCAATGAAATTGTGCGCGATTTGCCAAGTGGGTTTTATGCTTCTGACTGGACTTATACACATGGGAATTTGTTCAGTGCAATTCAAATGGAAAAAGCAATGGTCAGTTTATTGCTCTTCCTGATTGTCTTGGTGGCTGCATTCAATATCGTTTCTTCACTGGTGATGGTGGTGACTGATAAAAAATCTGATATCGCGATTCTTAGGACACTGGGTGCTTCGCCAGCAACCATCACAAGAATTTTCATGGTACAGGGAACAGTGATTGGTGTGGTCGGTACAGTGACGGGAGCAATTCTAGGTGTAATTTCAGCGCTAGGCATCAGTAATTTTATCGGTTGGCTCAATACGACATTTGGCTTACACCTTTTTGATGCTTACTTCATAAACTATTTACCTTCATATTTAAGATGGCAAGATGTCGTGATTATTGTGACGCTATCATTGGGTCTAAGCTTTATTGCCACCATTTATCCTGCATTGCGTGCTGCCAAAATCCAACCTGCGGAGGCGCTTCGTTATGAATAGTAGTGCAGTACAACCCGTGGTACTCGAAGCGAAAAATATTTATAGATCATTTACAGATGGAAAATCACATGTAGAAGTGATCAAAGACTTGTCCCTACAAGTCCATCAAGGTGAATTTGTATCTATTGTTGGTTCAAGCGGCTCCGGTAAAAGTACCTTGTTGCATATTTTAGGTGGTTTGGATCGTCCAAGTCAGGGAATGGTCAATCTAAATGGCAAACGGTTCGACAACTTGGGTGAAGCGGAGCGAGGCTTTTTACGCAACGAAAACTTAGGTTTTGTTTATCAATTCCATCATTTATTGCCAGAATTTACTGCGCTTGAAAATGTTGCGATGCCGTTGATGTTAAGAAAAGATGCTGAATTTAAGCAGGTCAAAGCACGTGCCGAGTTTTTGCTTGAACGGGTTGGGTTATCGCATCGTTTAACTCACCAACCGGGTGAACTATCGGGAGGTGAACGCCAACGCGTGGCTTTGGCGCGTGCCTTAGTCACCCAGCCTAAGTTGATGCTGGCGGACGAGCCAACCGGTAATCTTGATCGTAAAACAGCAAAATCTATTTTTGAGTTGCTACGTGATTTACGTGAGGAATTCAATATGGCAATGTTAATCGTGACTCATGATGAGCAATTGGCAAAATCTGCAGATCGTATTTTGCATATGCAAGATGGTATCTGGGTAGGTGAATAGAAGATTTTAGTCATTTTAATGATGCAATCTTAAGTGTATATTCATAATTCATGATTAAGTCCAAAACTTGGGCTTAATCAACACAAACATATTGAAAACAATAAAATTGAACAATTATATGTATATATATTTTATCTTGGTCGGATGGGTAGTGGGTATTTCACTGTTGGGCTATCCCTTGCCACAGCATGTTAATCTGTTCCTTGTTTTAGGTATCGGGACAAATCTTCTGCTGATTTTATTTCATTATTTTAACTACAAAATCATAGGTTCCCTCTATTTTAAACTTCTTCACACAGCTTTAATCACTTTACTCAGTGGCTTGATCGGCTGGTATTATGCAGACAGTGCATTAGACCAACGACTGAATTTAAGAGATGCCCGACACAGTCAAATCGAACACATTATCTATATTGCTCATATCAATAAAGTTAAACAAAAAACGACGATATCTGGTGAAAGATTTTCAAATACAGCAACGATCCAACAAAAAGTTCAGCTGTTAGCTCCTCAACAGACCATACAGCTATTGTTATATGTTCATCCTTCCCAAGCGGAGCTTTTAAAATTGGGGCAGTACTATCGGGTGACAGGTCAAATTAAGCCTGTCCACGGTTTTGCAGTAGAAGGCACATTTGATAAAGAAAAATGGAGTATCCAGGAAAATATTTTGGGCATATTGCACCCTCAGTCCATTGATCTCATTGCGCCTGATCAAGTTAAACGGATGGGCTATGCTGCCTTTATTGACCGGCAACAGGCATGGTGGAAACAGGCACAATTGAAAATAGAAAAATTAAGATTCGATTTTAGGAATTTAATTGCTCATTCATCCTTACAGCATAAAGGATTATTGCTGGCATTGTTAACAGGAGATGAAAGTTTATTACCAAGCACGATACAAGATTTATTTAAAAAAACGGGAATTTCCCATCTATTGGCAATCTCTGGTCCTCATGTGTTGATTTTTGCGACGTTATTTTGCTTTTTATTCAATTTGTTCATCAAGCAATTTTTCTCGTCTATTTTTTTAAAAGTGCCGCGACCTTATTTAATGGTCTACCCATTTTTAATCTGTGTGGTGTTTTACACTGCTTTTGTCGGATTTGAAATTCCAGCACTTCGAACCATGCTGACGATCATCATTTTAAGTCTGATCATTGTGTTAAAACAAAAAATTCAACCGCTAAAACATTTATTGTTGGCTGCCAGTATTTTATTGTTGCTGGACCCTTTTAGTATTCTTTCTGCGGCGTTTGCCTTGTCCTTTGGGACGTGTTTTATTTTGATTCGAATTTATCAAACAATCCAGCAACAGGATCCCCATCAGATTCTTACATGGAAAATGCAAGCCAAACGCTTTATCTATGTATTGATCGAATCCCAATGGAAAATTTTTATTGCACTTATGCCCTTGGTTTTATGGGTGTTTCAACAATTCTCTTGGCTCGCTCCCGTGAGTAATTTGATAGCCATTCCCATGATGGCGATGATTGTCCCTATTGAAATAATAGCTGCTGCTCTGAGTATTGTTTCTGAGCCGCTTGGATTATGGATATTTCGGTTTTCTGATCTGCTTCTGTCCATTTTAGTTGCAGGATTAGACCTGTTTGATCAATCTTTAGGGGGAGGGTTGCGCTGGTGGGCATTCAGCCAATTTGAAATTTTCTGTCTGGCATTGGCTTTATTCATTTTATTCCTTCCTCAAGGAACAGTTCCCAAATTTTGGGCTCTGTTATGTTTGAGCCCGCTACTTTTACCTCAACAAAGCCCTTCAATTTTTCAGTTGGATGTTCTAGATGTCGGACAGGGTCAGGCAGTACTGATCAGGTTGCCCCAACATAAAATGCTGATTGACACAGGAGGTTCATGGGATGAAACTCAATTCAGCATAGCGCAGCAAGTGATGTTGCCTTATCTGATGCGGCAAGGGATTCGTGAGCTTGATCAAGTGATTTTAACCCATCTGGATCAAGATCATAGTGGTGCATTTACACAGATTGCAGAACAGATCAAGATTGATAAAGTGCTTTCCAATGAACAACATGAAGATTTTAAACACTATCAATTTGAATATTGTCAGCAGGGACAAGTCTGGCAATATGCTGAGATTCGCATTTCAATACTATCGCCTGCCCAGAATAAACTCAGTGAGGCGGCATATAATAAAAATGAACAGTCATGTGTGGTCTATATTCAAGTACCGCAATCAAAGTCCTATCAAAACTTTTTGCTGATGGGAGATGCAGGCTGGGAAACTGAGTTTGGTTTATTACAGCAATATCCAGATTTAAAAGTAGATGTGCTGGTATTGGGACATCATGGGAGTCAGAACAGTTCCTCGTATGCCTTTTTAAAACAACTACAGCCTAAGCTAGCGATTGTATCGGCTGGATATAACAATCGTTATGGTCACCCGCATCCGATCGTATTGAAACGTCTGGCTCATTTAAATATTCCACTCAAATCAACCAGTCAGCAGGGGACGATCCAAATTGATCTTCATCGTAACGGCGAGATGAAAATAAACAGTTTCCGTGACAGCCTAAAATGGCTAGGTAGGGCTGAAAGTTGAACCATTGCGAATGAGATTCGCCATTTCCATGGCTTCTTTATTGGGAACATTATAAATCTGCTTAAGCTGTGGATGGGCTTTAAAGCGTTTATAACTCCAATGATAATGTTCGGGATATTGGCAAATAAGCTGTTCCAACAATTGGTAAATGATCCGCGTGCCTTGATTGGCATCAACTTGATAGATTTTTTCATCCACTGGTTGAATGACCATGTCAAAACCTTGGTTGTCATTTCTGATGGCATATAAGAATAGTGCTTTGGCTTTGGTTTTTTGAATTAATTTAGCACTTAAATTGCTTGAAGAAAGGGGTATACCAAAGTACTCAATCAGTTCACCCCCTTGATGAGGGGTATGATCAGGCAGAATGACGGTTGTACCACCCTGTTTCAAGGCTCTAAAAATTTGACGCACACCTGACTCATCCGTAGGTACAAGCATAGCGTTTTCTCGACTCCGTGCAGCACGTACAAAATCATCTGCACTGACATCCTTGATCGGTTCATACATGATGGTCATTTGAGTATATTGCGCAAACCAAGCATTCATGACTTCCCAAGTCCCAAAATGCGGCACGATTAATACTAAGCCTTTACCTGCTGCAATGGCGTCATGAAAATAGTGTTCACCTTGAATATGATGAATACGATCAATATTTTTTTGATTTGATCCACCCCATACAGTAAAAAATTCCATATAGGACTGTAATTCGTTACGAATGGCATGTTCAGTAATTTTTTCACGTTGCGCTTTGTCTAATTCTGGAAAGCATATTTCAATATTTAGACGGATAGTTTCAGATGTCTTGGTGATACGCAATAAATTAACCAATCCAGCTAAAATTCGGGCAATAAAACGAGCCACTGGGATAGGAAGCTGGCTAAAGAAATTGAGCAGTCGTGTGGTTATGGTTTTATGTTTATCAGTCATCTGGATCAAGAAATTAATACTGAGGTGAATAGGGTGAGCTTGATTTTAGCTGGCACTGTAAGCTACTACGCAATATCAATACGCCCTAATTTTAAGATTTAGCGAAATATTATAAGTTAAATCGTAATGATTAAATAGATTATACGGATTCCGTGTATATAATGAAGCATGAATAATTAATTTGGATGGTATAAATGTCCGATTGGCCACCTAAACCTCAAAATGACAATACAAATTTAAACTCGAATGTAGGTCAGCAGCCTACAGGGCAGGAGTGGAAGATATTAGAAAAAGCAGTGCTTGCCTCTGTGGAGGAACAGCGCCGTACTCGACGTTGGGGAATTTTCTTCAAGATTCTGACTTTTCTGTATATTCTGTTTGTTTTGGTTGCATTCGTCAAAAGTTGTTCTTTATCCAGTACAGATGATGGTTCAATGACCTCCGAAAACCATTTAGGGGTGGTTAATATTATTGGCACAATCGACTCAAGCAGTCAGGGTGTGAATAGTACCGATACGATCAAATCATTGAAGAAAGCTTTCGAAGCAAAATCTGCCAAAGCTGTAGTATTGAATGTTAACTCACCTGGTGGTTCTCCTGTTCAATCAGACGATATTTGGCAGGAAATCCAGTATCTTAAAAAGCAGAATCCTGATAAAAAAGTATATGCCGTAATTGGTGATATGGGTGCATCAGGTGCTTACTATATTGCTTCTGCAGCGGATGAGATTTGGGTAAATCCATCAAGTTTGGTCGGCTCTATTGGTGTCATTATGCCAAACTATGGGGTCAGTGGTTTAGCGCAAAAGTTAGGTGTTGAAGACCGTACGATGACATCTGGGAACAATAAAGATATTCTCAGTATGACCAAACCTATTAACCCAGAACAACGTGCACATATTCAGGCGTTATTAGACAATGTACATGCGCATTTTATTGATGCAGTAAAACAAGGTCGTGGTGCCAAACTCAAATCTCAAGATCCAGCCATCTTCTCTGGCTTATTCTGGACAGGTGAACAAGCGATCAAATTGGGTATTGCCGATAAAGCTGGCAATATCGAAAGTTTAAAACGCGAGTTAAAGGTTAAGAAAACAGTCAATTACACAGTTGAACGAAGCCCATTTGATTCAATTCTTGGACGTATGGGGTCGGAAATGGGGCATGGTCTCGGTGAGACAATCAACCAAAAATTGGGTATGAATCAAGATGTAAAAATGCAATAGTTTTAAATACGTGATATGTAAAGCGTGGTCTCTCGTTGAACACGCTTTACGGCATGAAAACTGGTCTATACGCTGATCGTCAGCGTTTTTGTAAATTTAGTGCTACACCAGAAAGAAATCATCTATGTTTCATCAGCAGTTAAAAAAATACCAATCCTGAATGGATGATCAATCATCAATATCATTGGATGGTTAAAGAAAAGTCAGCAAAATCAAAATGCTCCATATCCTCATTTTTTATTGATACATTCTAACTGCATCGAAAAGAATAGTCTAAACAGTCTAAAAAAATGGTTAACGCAAGCCAAATTATCCTATACAGTGTTTTCAATTGCCTTGATTTTTGAATGTAAAAGGAACACATGACCCGCTTATCTCATATGAAACCTGTTATTCATTTTACCCATGCCAATGGTGTACCTTCAAAGGTATATACAAAACTGTTTGAATTATTGAAAGATCAATATGATGTTATCTATGTGTCATTGTTGGGAACCGATCAACGTTATCCAATCGATAGCAATTGGTCGAACTTTGCTGATCAAGTCATAGATAGTATTGTCCAGCAATCCAGTGGTCGTAAAGTTATTGGGTTAGGGCATTCTTTAGGTTCTGTTGCGACATTTTTGGCTGCTTTTAAACGTCCAGATTTATTTGAGCAAGCGATTCTATTAGACCCGCCTTTAATTATGGGCAAAGCTTCATTATTTTTTAATCTCGCAAAAACTTTTTTCCCAAAAAAAGTCGATCAAATTACGCCAGCACATTTGAGCTTACGACGACGAGATCATTGGGAATCACGTCAACAAGCAGCAGAGCTACTGAGACCCAAAGGTTTTTACCAGCATTTTGATGAAGAATGTTTTCAAGCATATATTGACCATGCCTTAACGGAAGATCATGTGCGCGGTGGAGTCACCTTAACCATTCCTAAAGATGTGGAAGTTGCAATTTTTAGAAGTGGGCCATCTTATTGGTGGCTGCCACATCCACAACCTCAGGTACCTGTAGATTTGGTGATCGGTTCAGAAAGTCCATTTTTAAAACGTAAATTTCCTCAAATTGTAAAAAAGAAATTCAATATTCCTTTTACAGTGACGTCAGGTGGTCATATGTTCCCTTTGGAATATCCAGTTGAAACTGTTGAACTGGTCAAGCAATTGATACTAAAGAAATAATTGTTTTAAGGGCGTATAGATTTTTCAACAGATTGACTATTGCACACATATTGAATCTGATTGGAAGTTTCACCATGCTCAGTTGAATGTTTTCAGCGAAAAAAAATGCATCCTGAGATGCATTTTTTTGGAGCATATTTCAACTCAAATAGCGTCTAAAACTGACAGAACTGAATTGGTTTCTCAAGCACTTGCCCTCTATACAACACTTGACCATTATCCAAATGCTGCAGGGTGCCATTGCAGATCCATTCAACGGCTTGAGGGTAAATTAAATGTTCCAGAACATGTACACGTGCCGCAAGAGATTGAGCATTGTCATGCAAATCAACTTTTAAAATTCCTTGTGTCAATGCTTGACCTGCATCCAATTCCGCGGTGACATAATGCACCGTACAGCCATGCCATACATCCCCAGTGTTTAAGACGCGTTGATGGGTATGCATGCCTTTGTAGTCTGGCAATAGGGATGGATGGATATTGACCATTTTGCCTTGCCAAGCATTTACAAATTGGGCACTTAGAATACGCATAAATCCCGCGAGAATAACCAGATCAACATCCCAATCTTTTAATTGTTGATGCATGACATCATCAAATGCTTCACGATTAGGGTAATTTTTATGTTCAATCACGCGAGTCGTAATGCCTGCCTTTGTCGCACGCTCTAAAGCGTATGCTTCAGGTTTATTAGAAATTACCCCTACGATTTGCCCTGAAAGATTGGCGTCAATCAAGGCTTGTAGATTGCTTCCACTGCCTGAAACAAGTACAGCAATTTTAATCATGCGAAAACTTAGGCAAAAATTACACGAATTTTTTCGTCAGCGCCTTCAACAGAAGCTGAGTTTTCTTGAATATGACCAATTTTCCAGGCTTTTTCACCTTGTGTGGTCAATACTTCAATCGTTTTATCTGCATCATTTGCATCAACAGCAATCACCATGCCTACGCCGCAGTTGAAAGTACGATACATCTCGAATTGTTCAACACCACCTTCACGTTGTAACAGTTTGAATAGCTCAGGCCATTCCCATGAAGATTCTTGAATGACTGCTTGCGCACCATTTGGCAATACACGAGGTAAATTTCCAGGTAAACCGCCACCCGTAATATGTGCCATGGCATGAACATCAACTTGTTTGCAAAGTTCAAGAACCGGTTTTACATAAATACGTGTAGGTTCCATCGCAACATCTGCAAGAGGGCGACCCTCTACAAGTTGTGTCAAATCGACATTTTTTACATCAAGGATTTTACGAAGCAAAGAGTAACCATTTGAATGCGCACCAGAAGATGCTAAACCAATTAAAACGTCACCCGCTTTAACTTTAGAGCCATCAATAATTTTGCTTGCTTCAACAACACCTACAGAAAAACCTGCAAGATCATAGTCTTCGCCTTCATACATTCCTGGCATTTCAGCAGTTTCACCACCGACTAAAGCACAGCCTGCAAGTTCACAGCCTTGACCAATACCAGTCACTACATTTGCAGCAACATCTACATTGAGATGACCTGTTGCATAATAATCAAGGAAGAATAAAGGTTCTGCACCACACACTAAAAGGTCGTTTACACACATTGCAACCAAGTCTTGACCAATTGTGTCATGACGGTTTAAGTTTAATGCTAAACGTAGTTTTGTACCGACACCATCTGTACCTGATACAAGAACTGGTTCTTCATAACCTTTAGGAATTTTGCAAAGTGCACCGAAGCCGCCTAAACCACCCATTACTTCAGGGCGTGTTGTGCGTTTAGCGACTGATTTGATTCGATCGACAAGTGCGTCGCCCGCTTCAATATCGACACCAGCGTCTTTATAGCTTAAACCAGTGTTTAGGGTAGAAGTTGAGTTGCTCATAATTGAAGTCTCCGCATTCGCGCGAGGATTATACCTGAATATACGAAACTCTTATGTTATTTATGCGGCAAAATGTTATCTTTATCAAAATATTTTACTCTCAATAATGATTAAATTTGAAAAAGGCGTGATTCGATGCATGATCGGACTTTAAAACGAATTTTTATTCTTGCTGCAATCGCTTTTGTTCTATGGATTTTGTATTTACTGAAACCTGTAGTGATTCCATTTGTCGCTGCATTTCTCGTAGCTTATCTGTTTAGCCCAGTTGTTGAAAAGCTGGCTAAATTTTTACCGCGCTGGTTGTCTATTTCAGTGGTATTTGTTGGAATCGGTGTATTGCTGACTTGGGCAATTTGGTTTGTGGTGCCTTTGGTTTGGAAACAATTAATCTATGCACGTGACAGTATCCCAGCTGGAATTCATTGGGTGAATGCGACTTTTTTACCGTGGTTATCCAATAATTTTAATGTGGAACACATGGAGCTTGATACAGATCAGATTTCTAAAGTGGTCATGGACTATGTGCAAACCAACTATAGCGCAGACAGTATTCAATCTATGGCGTTGAAAATAGCACAATCTGGACTGAGTTTTATTTCGATTGGCGGTACGATTGTTTTAATTCCAATTATTGCCTTTTATTTCCTGCTCGATTGGAACCGTATGCTACAAAGCATGAAGGGATTTATTCCGCGCCAATATGAAAACAGCGTTTTAAATATTGTTGCTGAATGTCATAGTGTTTTGGGTGCTTTTGTTAAAGGTCAATTTTTAGTCATGGTCTTGTTGGGCATCGTATATGCAGTTGGCTTACAGTTGGTTGGATTGGAAGTCGGATTGATTATTGGGATGATTGCAGGTCTATGCAGCATTATTCCTTATTTGGGTTTTGGTGTAGGTATTATTGCCGCCATTATTGCCTGTTTCTTCCAATTTGGTCTTGATGTAAAACATTTATTGATGGTTTTAGCAGTATTTGGTGTTGGGCAATTGATTGAAGGATACATCCTGCAACCTTTCCTTCTGGGGGATAAAATTGGTTTATCGCCAGTCGCTGTGGTTTTTGCGGTACTTGCTGGTGCGCAATTAGGCGGCTTTATTGGGATGTTGATTGCACTTCCTGTTGCTGCCGTGATCGTGGTTTTATTGAAACATCTCAAAGAGTTATATCAGCGAAGTCAGTTTTACAAGGCAGAAAGCACGCTGGTAACCATACAAAATACTGGAAGTTCCGAGACAATTTCAGTTGAAAGCGATAAAGTTGATCTTGATATTGAAGTCAAAAACACGCAAGATACTGATGAATCGATTAAAACTGATCAAAATCCACTTTAGGAATGATTTGAATATATGCGTCAATTACAGTTGGATATAGAACCACAACTGGATGCCAGAATTAGTGATTTTTCTGGACCGGGTTGGGGACCTGTAATTGATGCTGTGCGTCAGCTTCATGCAGGGTTGATGAATCGTTTCTATATCTATGGGGGGGCTGGAACTGGAAAAAGCCATTTACTCTCTGCAATTTGTGATTCTTATTTAGAAATTGGTAAGTCTGCAATAAAGGTATCTTTACTGGAGTTGTTGGACGCCCCCATAGAAGCAATTACATCATTAGAAAGTTATGATCTTGTTGCCTTAGATGATATCGAGGCGATCAGTGGCGTGCCGCATTGGCAAAAAGCAGTTTTCCATCTCATCAACAATAATAACGAAGATGGCGGGCAGTTGGTATTTTCATCGAGATTCGCACCTATCGAATTAAAGCTCGAACTTCCTGATTTACAATCACGTTTAACCCAAGCGGTAAGTGTAAAAGTACCCAGTGGACAGTCTTATGCAGATCGTCATGCATTATTACATTCTGTCTTGGAACGCCGGGGTGTACATTTTGACCCGCAAATAACGGAATATTTGCTATTACATGGACCACATCAAACGAGTACACTACTGCAATCTGTGGATCAACTAGAAAAGTTATTGAAGGGTGAGAAAACCAAATTATCTCATGCGACGCTAAGACAACTCTATGCATTGATTGATGAATATAGACAGTAATTATTTGTATTTTATAGTAATTTTTGATCTGTATTTAATTTGATGTGTGATCGACAGTGTAAAAATAAAAATTCTTGAGAATTTTTATTAGCTGTGACAAAGTACGCAAAAAGGACTGATAGCAAAGCATTATGCTGGCTAATAAGAAATAATTAAAAGAAATCAAGGAGACTATAATGCTCAAACGGGGCATAGGCTTAGGATTATTATGTATTACTGGTCATGCATTCAGTGCAAATATTACTGTAACAACAACAGATGATATTGTAAAAGCTGATGATCAGTGTTCATTGAGGGAAGCAGTTGAATACGTCAATCAGGGGATGCCTGAAGCTGGCTATAACGGATGCGGTGGTAAAGATGCAACAGCAAAAATCATGTTGCAGGCAAACAAAGAATATTCACTGACAAAGCAAATTCATATTTTAAAAGATGTGGCATTTGGTTCTGACTATCAAACCAATGTCAATGATAATGAGTCGATTGTTGGTAAACGAAATGCCATCATTAAAATGGTCGGTAAAGACCGTTTGTTTCAAATCGAAAAAGCAAATGACCCAAATGCAACCATTCCTCCTGCGATGCTGAAAGTTTCTTTTGATGAAATTACACTAAAAGGATGCGGACAGTCGATTTGTGCAGATCAAGGCGGTTTGATTTATAACAAAGAATCATTGGGTATCAGCAACGGGCAACTGTTAGACGGGTCTGCACGACAAGGTGGTGCAATTTATAATGCAGGTATCTATGCTGCAAATACCGCGCTCAGTTCTGTGGCATTGTCAAAAACTTTAATGAAAGGCAATAAGGCTGCAGAGGGTGGTGTCATTTATACTGAATTGCCCTCGTTTATCATTTCTCAATCATTGATTCGAGACAATGAAACAAGTAACAGTAACAGTTCAAATTTTGAAACACAAAATCAATTCTCTGAAGATGCATTAAAAGCAATAGGTTCCTCGATTCCATTTGGAATTGTAACCAGTACCATTTTTAACAATAAAGGTTATGTGGTTAAAATCTATGATGCGATGCAAGTCAATAACATCACCATGATTTTAAACAGCATGGGCTTGATTGTGAATGCACCACAGAAGAAAGGTTATGTTGCCAATAGTATTATTGCGCAAAATGGTACACAAGATTGTACTGTGCTGGCAGGTGGAGAAGCTGAGCAAATCAGTAATAACCTCTACTCATCGGGCTGTGCTGGGTTTAAATCGACTGCAATGGGGAATGCTCAACTGATTGCTGGCGCAACAACTGAAGGTAAATGTGACTATAGTACCAATGGTATTTTGTGTCCTTTTGCAGAGTCTCCTACGATTGCCTTGGGATATTTTTTACCGAGAATTTTACCGAGCTACAATTCAGCAGAAGACTCGTTGATTATTAATCATGGACCTGCTGCACAAGATAAAATATTGTCATGCTTAGCAACTGACCAACGTGGCAAGAATAGAGATATAAATGCTGAATTGTGTGATCGAGGCTCAATTGAATTGGTGATTGACACGAGTAATATTTCAATTGTTGGACAAGACATTCTGTATGGTGAAAAAGCTAGGTTTTCGATTGCTGATCAGTTGCAGGATGGCGAGTTGGTTAGCCCTGAAAAATGTAAACAAATCTTCAATCGAGATGTTGATGACCATGGTAAACCATGGCAAATCGGATGCCTCAAAACAGTTCAAACCAATACCCCGTCTAAGGGTAGCTTAGTGATTGATCAAGCAGGTGATTTGGTCTATACCCCAAATGGGAATTGGCAAGGTTCAGATGAATTTAAAATTAGTGTAGTGACATCCACAACAAGTTTTAATAAATCGGATAACCCTTATATCACTATACCTGCACGAGTTGTACAGAGAAAACCTGATGATTTTAAAGATTATAAAGTCAAAACATCAGGCGGAAGTCTAGGATTCTTTTCTATCGTAGGTCTTCTCGGATTAGCAGGCTATCGACGTTTAAAGAATAAGTAAGGGATTTGCTATGAAAAACTATAAAAAGGGATTTCTGACACTTGTTGTATTGTCTGCGATGTCATTAATGGCGGCAGAAGATAAAACGATTTATGTCACGACTTTTGATGATGAAGATGGAACAAATCCCGACAAGTGTTCTTTGAGAGAAGCATTACATGCTGCTGCTATACACAAAGCTTATGGCGGCTGTAGTGCAGGACAGATCTATTCTTCAGTGCCTAACGTGATCCAATTGGAAGCGGGAGAGTATAAGTTAAATAAAGAGCTTAGACCTAATTCAGATGTATCAATTGTTGGGAAAAAACCAGGTGATTATACCCGTCCTGATGTGTTGACCAATCAATTTCCAGCTGCAACGCCAATTAAAACCACAATTTCTGGTCAAGGCATTTCACGTATTTTTAATACCATTTATGAAAATAAGCCGAGTCTGGTGCTTAACGATTTAATTTTAAAAGATGGTTCAAGTTTAGGTGACAGTAATTACAGCGTTGGTGGAGCAATTTATGCGGGCGGAACACTGACTCTAAATAATGTTACCGTCCTGAATTCCAAGGCGAAAGTCGGGGGTGCGATTTATTTAAATGATGTGACCAGTTCACTCAATATCAATTATGGTGTTTTCGACGGGAATAGCGCGGACCAGGGCAGTGTACTTGGGATGACATGTTCAGATAATTTAGGATTTACAACACGTACTATCGGAATTAACTACGCAAGTTTTCTGAGAAATGGATCTGAAAATAGCCTAAGTATGTTTAGCTTTTGTGGACAACCTTCGGTTACATTTACCGCCAATACCATTACTGACAATGTGGCAAATTCAAATCAAGGCAGTATTATTCAATTCACACAAACAACCCCGCAAGGAAAGGTGAATTTAAGTGATATAGCTGCTTTAAATTTAATCAGTAATACTATCGTTAGAAATACTGCATGGTCGACATTGTTATATGGCTTTAATGGAATAAAAGCATTAAGTAACAATATTTTGGCCTACAATACTGGCAAGTCTTGTCGTTATGCAGATGGTGATGTCAGCAAGGTTGAAAAATCAGGTGTTGCACTCACCTATAATGCTTTGACAATGTCCGCTGGAAATGACCAGTGTGAAGTGGCAGAAGAAGTGAGGAAAGACGGCAAAGACCATACCTTTGATGTTAGTAATATTAACTTCTCAACTCTCTTAAATGAGCTTGAGCCACCTAGTGAATCTACTGGGTTTATGCCGATGTATTTTCCTAAAAATTTAGGCACAGACAAAGATTTGGTAGATATCGGTTATACAGGCTGTAGTGGTAAAGATCAGCGTGGTGTAACTCGCGTCATTGCGGAAAATTCGAATGGTGAAAATGATGTTGCCAACTCTTGTGATATCGGCTCAACTGAGGTTTTACGCTTAACAGCAAATAACCTGAGTGCAACCAATAGTTCTGTGGTCACTATGTTGGAGTCATATCAAACCATACTGGATAACTATAATAAGTTGTTGGAAGATCCAGCGACCAATAAAGATTTTATTCCGTTCTATAAAATTCAATCGGAGACATACAGTAACTTAATCAAATACACCAAATCTGATCAGAAATATCGCACCATATTTGTTGATCCTTTTGCCGCGAATCTACCTGCTGAGATTGTAACGAAAAATACAAGTGGTCAAGATACGCGTGTAGTCAAACATTTAAACACGGATAACTACAGCGTAACCGTTAAAGCGCTTGGTGTAGGCACATTGAATGATAAAAAGGTATTTGTAGGCAAAGAAGATCCAAACTTTAAATGTGAATGGAATCCAAATCTGAAGAGAATCATGCTGTGGCGTATCAATGATAATGTGACACCTTCAGGTGATAATGAATTCTGTAGCTATCAACTACAATTAATTGCAGATCCAAGTATAAAATCTTCAGCTTATATCATTGGTAGTTTTACCAATATTGCACCAATCGCTAAAGATGCAACATTGAATATCGAATATGGTTCAACCAAACCATTGGATGTTGATTTACTGCAATATGCCAATGATGATGGTGATGGAAATGTTGCAGCCTTAACTGCAAAACCCAATAAACCAAAATTCTATGTCAATCCAGAAGGAATTGAGCTTCCAATTAGAATTGCAAACAGCATTGATCCTGTGGTGATTACGTCAGACCGTAGTGGACCGTGTCCAGGTGATGACGGTAAATATACCTGTTACAGCGGTAAGGTGCATATCCAGCTCAGAAGTACACTTGATCCATTCAGTTATAATTTTACTTACTATGTGTATGATGCAGATGGAAAAATTTCGAATTCAGCAACAGTGAAATTGCAAAACTCAGGCACTGCACCAAGCAGTCCGCGTGTCAGTGGTGGTGGTGCGTTTGGATGGTGGAGTATATTGGGTTTGTTCGGATTGCTGGGATATCGTCGCTATCAGTTGCATAAACAGGCGAAATAGTCATTTAGATGTATGAAAACCAGCTTTTCGAAGCTGGTTTTTTTGTCTGTATATTTTTTGCTATTTAGTTAGGCTTTAAGCTGAATTTGTATTATAAGTTTTAATTAGACAGGGTGAGTCTGATGATTGCCCTTAAATCATTGAAAAATTATTCATTTTGAACTGATATGAAACAATTTACTGTACTGACACCACTTGAACAGATTTCTTGTAATGCTGATGAATTGCTTTCAATTAAACGTAATGACCTTGTTCCATTGCTGGATAATCAAACCCGACTCAATTTGTATGCGGATCAATTGATTCAAGCACAGTCCGTATTGTTAAAAAGTATAGATCCGAATTTGACACAAAAGTTAAGTCAAATTATTGCCCAAATTATTGAACAGTTATCTGTATCAAAGAAAAAGTTGAACCAAAGAAAATTTAATGCTTTGCAAAAGTGGTTAGGTTTGGATTTAGAGTTTAGCGTCGGGCAAGTAAAATATTTACGGGATTTAGAAAGCTTAATTGATGAAGCCAAACAACTGAGTCAACGATTGCAAATTGAAATTCAAAAGTCAGAATCTCGTTTCCAACAAGCCAATGGTTTAAGAGAGCAAATGGCAAAATATATTCGCGCAGCACAGGAATTTTTAGATGAATACCCTGTATTTGTGCAGCAACGTCATCCCTTGGATAATTTTTCAGAACGTTTGTTAAAAAAGATCAACACCTTGCAGACTTTACAAGCCAGTAATGATATTGCATTGGCTCAGATGCAGTTAACCCAACAACTTTCCTTAACATTGTTGGACCGCTTTAATGAAGCACAGCAAGTTTTGATTCCTGCATGGCAGTACCATGTCAGACAGAGCAGTGCACAAAATTCTTTGGTGACGACTGAAGAACTTGATAAAAGTCGTGATAAATTAATTCAATCTTTAAAGAAATCATTAGAAAATAAATAGGGTAGATCTATGAGCGATTCGAATCAGCAACCATTAACAACATCAGCGGATTCTATGACGTCAACGACAGCAGAATCAAACTCTCCATTGGAAATTCAAAAATTTGAACAATTGAATCTCAAAGAGATCGGTTTAAATACCGAGGATTTTAATGAGGTGGTCAATGCGCATAAAGATTTGGCAAATATCAACCATGCAGCAGTTGCAGAGTACGGAAAAAATATTGCAACTAAAACTTCGTCCTATACGGATGAATTGTTGAATCTGGTTAAAAATAAAGACCTCGATGTGACGGGGCAAAAGTTAAATGAAGTCGTACAAGTTGCGCAGCAGCTCAATACATCGAGTATTTTGAATCAATCGAAAAGTTCAGGATTTATCGGCAGTCTCTTAAATAAGTTTAAAGGTGCGAAACAGAGTTTTGACCAACATTTTAATACCACCAAAGAACAAATTGACGCACTGGTTAAAGAAATTGAAACTTCGCAGACGGGTTTGAAAGCACGTGTAGATACCTTAGACCGTATGTTTAATGGTGTGCAGGAAGAATATCGCCAGTTGGGTATCTATATTGCTGCCGGACGAATCAAACAACAAGAGGTACAACAAGAGATTGCGACTTTATCTGCACAAGAACAAGATCAAAAAACCAATCAGCGTGTCTACGATCTCAACCATTTAGCCAATAATCTAGAAAAAAGAGTCAGTGATTTACAGGTTCTGCAACAGTCCGCCATGCAAACTTTGCCGATGATTCGAATCATTCAGTCAAATAATATGATGTTGGTTGATAAATTCTATGCCATTAAAAATATCACATTGCCTGCTTGGAAAAATCAAATTAGCTTAGCGATATCATTAAATGAACAACGCAACAGCGTACAACTTGCCAATACGATTGATGATGCAACAAATGAGTTGTTAAAACGCAATGCGGATTTGTTACATCAAAATTCAGTAGATACCGCCAAAGCCAATCAACGCTCGGTGATTGATATTGAAACGCTTGAACATGTTCAAAACACCCTCATTAAAACAGTAAATGATGTGATTCAGATACAAAAAGAAGGCATGCAAAAGCGTGAAGAGGCTTCAACCCGAATCAAAGCTTTGCAGTCGAATTTACAGCAGTTGGTTTTGGACAATACTGCACAAAAATCTTGAATCAATTTTAAATGTGCCCATTGATGTCGTGAATAAAGGTGTAATACTTGACTGAAAATAATCAACATGCTGTAGATATTCAGCAAATAGAACATGGATTAAAGATGTTACAGCGCCGTAAGTGGAATCTTACGGCGGCGGCAGTAGTTTTGTCAGCGGTTGGTGTTGCAGGTTTGATTTCATTATTTTTTCAGCAGGAATGGGTTTTTAACATGTTTGGGGTTGCTCAACATGTGCATCAATTGCATCTGCCTTATATGGTTGATCAGCAATTAAGAGACGCAATTTATCAGCCTGATTATCTGATGAACGCGTTCTCTTGGTTAGGTTGGTTAATTTTAAAATTGATCGTTTCTTTCATTGGTGCATTTTTTGTTATTAAATTACTTAAAAAGTTGCAATTTTTCCTGATTCGTCTGCAATCTTTTATTCTCAAATGTGTGGCATGGTTAATTGCTTTTATTGTGATATGGTCAGGTTTGACTTATATACAATACGATCTAAAAGATGAAGGTGACAAAGAGCTGAAAGCTTTTGTTCATTATGATCAGAATATTCAACACAGTAATATTTACCAATATCTCAGCAAATCTGAATTACCTGAACCTGTACAAAACTATTTATTGGCACAGACAGCATTAATGCATAAACCTGTGGATCAAGTGGTTGCAACAGTCTATGCAGAAAAGCTCATCAAAGCAGAGCAAGGCGACCCTCAATTCTTAGAATATGGATTTAAACCAGAACAGTTATGGACGATTCAGCATCAAGTATTTAACCAAGCGTTGTCTCCACTTGCCAAAGGTGTTGAAGTTCAAGTGAATCGAGCAAATTTTTGGTCTAATATCGTCGAGAAGCTGTTGTGGGGAATTGGAGCAATGGGTTTGTTATCAGGCTTATTCATCTATTTGATTGCATATCGAATGAGTAAACGATTACAGCGGATTGGTCATCGGATAAGTTAATGTGTTATCTGTTACATACAGGGGCATTCAACTAAAAAGCACTTTTTGTTTTGACGCAAAGTGCTTTTTTTATGTGTGATCGGAATTGACTAGGCTACATCTTTCGCGCGTTGAGTAATAAGTTCCTTAAGTTCAAGTGTATCAAAAGTTTTATCCCAAATTTCACCGTCAACCAAATAGTATGGTGTTGGATGTTTACCAAAACTTTGGACATATTGGGTAATTTCAGCTTGTTTGTCAGCAACTTCTTTATGTTGAATTGAACGTAGAACTTTAGTGCCGTCCAGTCCCATGCCTTCAATGACTTGTTTTAATATTTCAGGATTGGCAATGTCTTTACCATGCGCAAAAATAGCGTGAAATAAAGCCTGGGTTAAAGCAAACTGATCAAAGACATTATCCAAGGCTAAAATAGCCTGATGCGCCAAGCGACTATTGGGCATACGTTTCATATGCTCGATATCTACAGTCAAGTCTTGACTATATGCAGCAAATTTTGCCATATCAAGTTTACGATCAGCTTCTTTGGTTCCGTATTTTTCAGTCAGGTATTGATAAATATCTAAACCCTGTTCCGGAATTTCAGGTAAAACTTGCACAGGTAATAATTCGATTTTTTTCGCCGTTGGTTGATTCCAGTGTTGTTTGAGTTTTTCAAATGCAACATAACTCATTGGGTAGACGATATCGAACACAAACTCTATTTTCATTGTTTTACCTCATCACATCTATATTTGGAAATTGTGAATAAGTACACGTTGTTGTACTTAATAGGAGAAACGACACCATCAATTTAGCTTAAAACTTTGTGTAGTCTCCGAGCAGAGTTTTTTGTAGAAACATGGTCGCAAAAATATTATTTTTATTGAATATTAATCTAATTTTAAGTTTTGAAGAATTGTCCTGATTGATTGATTTTATCGTGAATGCCCCGATATACAATACAGTTAAAGACTTGTACTGAATAAACAGGGGAACATGTGATGCAAATGAGTCGGATTATTGTTAAACTAAAAAACCGATTGATTTAATGAAAACAAACTGTTTTATCTATTTTTTAAATAGTCGTAATATACATTTAACGAAATAAATTTACTCCCTTGGAGATTGTTAGCATGTTAGACACAAATACTTCTGCTCAATTAAAAACTTTGTTAGAGCGTCTCGAAAGCCCGATCGAAATCGTTGCTTCTTTAAATGGCTCTGAGAAGTCAGATAAAATTAAAGAGTTAGTGACTGAAGTTGCTGCGCTTTCAGATCAAGTGACAGCACGTTTTGATGGTCAAAATGAACGTAAGCCTAGCTTTGGTATTGCAAAAGTGGGTGAGCAACCACGTGTATTCTTTGCTGGCTTGCCTATGGGACATGAATTTACTTCACTGATCTTGGCTTTGTTGCAAGTTTCTGGTTATGCGCCCAAAGTTTCTGATGAAGTTCTGGCACAAGTCAAAGGCTTAAACCTGACTGCAGACTTTGATGTATTCGTCTCTTTAAGTTGTCACAACTGTCCAGATGTTGTTCAGGCATTGAACTTGATTGCCATTAACAACCCTGGTACGACTGCAACCATGATCGATGGTTCATTTTTCCAAGATGAAGTTGAAGAGCGCAAAATTTTAGCTGTGCCAATGGTTTTCCAAAATGGTGAACATATTGGTCAAGGTCGTATGACTCTAGAAGAAATTATTGCCAAACTAGACAGTGGTGCTGCAGCCAAAGATGCAGAGAAACTCAATGCCAAAGATGCATTCGATGTATTGGTGATTGGCGGTGGACCTGCTGGTGCAACGTCTGCGGTATATGCTGCACGTAAAGGCATTCGTACTGGTATTGTGTCAGAACGCTTTGGCGGTCAGGTCATGGACACCATGGATATCGAGAACTTTATTTCAGTTCAGAAAACCCAAGGTCCTAAATTTGGTGCTGATATGGAAGCTCATGTACGTGAGTACGGCGTCGACATCATGAACTTGCAAAAAGTTAAAAACATTGTAGGTGCAGATCAAACAGCCAATGGCTTGGTCGAAGTTGAGTTGGAAAATGGTGCAAAACTTGAATCAAAAACAGTCATCTTATCAACAGGTGCGCGTTGGAGAGAAATGAATGTACCAGGCGAGAAAGAGTATAAAACACGTGGTGTTGCTTACTGCCCGCATTGTGATGGTCCATTGTTCAAAGGCAAAAAAGTTGCTGTAATCGGGGGTGGTAACTCAGGTGTGGAAGCCGCGATTGATCTTGCAGGTATTGTTGAGCATGTGACATTAATTGAGTTTGATACCAAACTTCGTGCTGACCAAGTACTTCAAGATAAGCTCAATAGCTTGCCAAATACTACAGTGATCATGAATGCACTTTCTACAGAGGTGATGGGTGATGGTTCGGTCGTGACAGGCTTGAAATATAAAGATCGTGCGACTGATGAGCTTCACATCATTGAGCTTGCTGGAATATTCGTACAAATTGGTTTATTGCCAAATACAGATTTCCTAAAAGAAACCGCTGTTGAACTTTCTAATCGAAATGAAATTGTAGTGAATGATCGCAATGAAACCAATGTGAAAGGTGTTTTTGCTGCAGGCGACTGTACAACAGTACCTTATAAACAAATTATCATCGCTGCGGGTGAGGGGGCAAAAGCGTCGTTATCTGCATTTGATTATATTATTCGTTCAGGTCAATAATGACTGAAGATTGTTGAGTTGCAAAACCAGACTGGTCTTTAAACGCTTTGATTTTGCAACTGTTCAACTGATCGTTTTACCCTTGATAGGAATTGAGTTGCTAACAGCTCAATTCCTTTTTTTGTCATAGATGTTGAATGACTTTATGGGGGTGTTTGTGTCTGTAGATTTCTAACCAGTGTTCGGGTTTTTTCTTCAGCAGCAAGTATGGAGTTTTCTAGCAACGTGCCGCCAGTTTCCTGATGTTCAATGGCAATTTCATGAATTTTTCTGATGCCAATAAAATTAAATGCGGTTTTGATCGAGGGCTCCACATGGTTGGCAAAAGGTGCATCAGCTGAATCAAAGTCGTGTGAGCCTCGTGCAGAAAGAATAATCAACGTTTTTTGGTCATCTAACAAGCCTGAGTATGGTTGTGTTTTGGTGGGATCAAAAGAATAGGTTTTATTCATACGTACCAAGTGGTCAATATAGGCTTTTAGATGAGCAGGCGGTCCAAAGTTATACATGGGTACGCCCATTACAATTACATCCGCCCATTGTATTTCTTCAATCAGTTCATCACTGAGTTTTAAGCGTTGTTGTGCTTTTTCTTCGGATTCTGCATAGCCGAATTCTGAAATGATCCATTCTTCATCAATATAAGGTATGGGATTTTGTCCCAAATCACGATACTTAACCTCAATAGATGAATCACTTTCATGCCACTGTTGAATAAATAATGCCGTTAAACGTCGACTTAAAGAACCATGTGGATGTGTTCCAGAAATACCACTTCTTAAACTGGTATCTATTTTCAGTATGTTCGCCATATTAATACGCTGTTGTTAATGTATTGAATATGATTTTTATTTAATTCGAAAAAAACGACAAACGATAAAAATACATGTTATAAATGAATTAAATTCATTCATATATATGGTCTTATGGCTTTACATAATGCACTCGAACAATTATTGGCTTTTCAATATGTCGCAGAAGAACTGAGCTTTAAAAAAGCGGCGGATCAACTTTTTTTGACACCTACTGCCTTAAGCCATCGCATCAAAAAGTTAGAGCAACAATTAAATTTACAGCTTTTTGAACGACGCATAAGATCAATAACGCTGACCCCAGAAGGTGAGTATTTGCTGAAACATGTGCGCACTGGCTTTGAACAGATTCAATCGGCCTTACATCAACTTGAACAACACAAACAACGACTTTTTACGATTACAACGATCCCGTCTTTTGCAAGTGAGTGGATCATTCCATATTTACCAGAATTACAAAACCGCTTTCCCAATATTATGTTTCGGGTACATGCGAGCTATGATTTGGTCAATATGAATTCCGGTCTGTACGATTTGGCAATTCGCTATGGTTCGGGAGGCTATCAGCACGTCACTACTGAATTACTGGCCACCGATGAATATGTCGCTGTTGGGCATCCCTCACTAAATACACAAGAAATGCATTGGAAGACTGTTCCATTGATTCACTTTACTTGGGGAGATGAATACTGCCCCAATTTGGTCAATTGGCAAAAATGGTTTGAAAAGCGTGGATTACAGATACATGCCGGACAACCACAAGTTTTTTATACTCAGGAAAGTCATGCAATTCAGGCAGTATTGTCAGGGCAAGGTGTGGCATTATTAAGTCGTACAGCAATCGCAAATGACTTAAAACAGGGGCGTATGAAAATCGTTTCAGCATATAGTGAACCGGCTTGGAATTATTATCTATTGACTCCACCCGATGCTGATTCTGTTGTGTATGAAGTGAAAAATTGGTGCAAAGAAAAATTTTCTCAAAGTTTTATTTAGGCTTGGGATTTTTTCATAAAAATTAATAAATTAAGGTATTCGTTGGTCCATAAAATTGAAATTAACCCTTTAAATAAGAAAAAGCTAAAGTGTCCCCCAAACACACTTTAGCTTCTCCTTGGTCTTATTGTTTTACCCTATTAATGAGCTGCGCTGCCACTGCTCGATTCCATGTTGTTTATTGTTCTTGTTATTTGCTGACATATTAGTAAAGCAATATACGTTCCAAGATCAGCATTTCTTGGAAAATATTTTTATCCAAAAAAACTTAGATAGTGAAAACGATTTAACAGTTGTGCCTTGCTTTCAATGTGCTCAGGATTTTGAACAATGCATTCAATAGGACAAACATCTACACAAGTTTGGCGATCATAAAATCCAACACATTCTGTACAACGTTCGCTATCGATTTCATAAATATTTTGACCTTCAAAAATTGCCTGATTGGGGCATTCTGCAACACACATATCACAATTGATACACTTGTCAGTAATCATTAAAGCCATTTCAATATCCTATACTGCCTGGTAAGCCAATGATGACGCTGAAATATCAGCAGTTGAGTTAGGTAAGTTTCTAATTAATAAGGCATATTGAATATCAACATCTGCAGGAATAGGAATTTCGACAATGTGCCCGGATCCTTTTGCATCCATAATAGGCTGTCTTTTTTTATCCAATATCTGATGAAGCTTAAAGCTAATATTGCCCGATGTTGTCATCAGCTCCAGAGAATCCCCGACCACAAAACGATTTTTCACATCAATTTTGATGTAATCATCATTTCTTTCCAGCACTTCGCCGACAAATTGTTGATGGTCAAAACGTGATGAGCCTGTTTCATAATTTTGATATTCAGCATGCACATGTCGACGTAAAAAACCTTCGGTATAACCACGATTAGCTAAACCTTCGAGTTGTTTCATCAAAGCCCAGTCAAATGGTTTACCTGATTGTGCATCATCAATCGCTTTACGATAGATTTGCGCTGTTCTTGCGCAATAGAAGTAAGATTTGGTGCGTCCTTCAATTTTCAAAGAATGAATGCCCATTTTGGTTAAGCGATCTACATGTTGTACTGCACGTAAGTCTTTAGAATTCATGAAGTAGGTGCCATGCTGATCTTCTTCGGCAGCAAACATGTCTTCTTCATGACGTTGTAATAAAACCGGCTCGCCAAATTGGTGTTGTTGTATGGCGTGTTGCTCGTTGGCATCTTTATTGTTGCAACATGCTGATGCTGTCTCCAGTGACTGGACTGGAATGACATCCCCAGATGCATCTTCTGTTGCTTCGTGAATATTATATTCCCAGCGACATGCATTGGTGCAAGCGCCTTGATTTGCATCACGTTTATTCATATAGCCTGAAAGTAAGCAACGACCGGAATAAGCCATGCAAAGTGCACCATGTACGAAAACTTCAATTTCCATATCAGGTACATTCTGCTTAATTTCTTCAATTTCTTCGATTGATAACTCACGTGACAAAATCACACGAGTCAGCCCCATGTTTTTCCAAAACTTCACAGTTGCCCAATTGACTGCATTTGCTTGTACAGACAGATGAATCGGCATATCTGGAAAGTGCTCTCGAATCATCATGATTAAGCCTGGATCTGACATGATGAGTGCATCAGGTTGCATTTCAATGACAGGTGTCAGGTCACGAATGAAGTTTTTTAATTTAGCATTATGTGGCTGGATATTGACCACAACGTAAAATTTTTTTCCCAACGCATGTGCTTCGGAAATTCCAACTTTTAAATTGGCATGATCAAATTCATTATTACGGACTCTCAGACTGTAGCGAGGTTGACCTGCATATACTGCATCAGCACCATAGGCAAATGCATAACGCATGTTTTTCAGTGAACCTGCTGGAGAGAGAAGTTCTGTAATGTGAGAGATGCGCATAAAAATCTAAAGGCATACTAAAAATATGGTTTTATTGTAAGGGTTTAAAAATAAGATTCAACCTAGTAAAACACTCAGGATTATTAGGTTAATTTTTAATTAAAAAACAATTTATTCAATAGCTTATGTTTAATTTTTTGTTTATTTCGTACAAGTCTAAAAAATTATTTCATTCTTTTTAATGCACGATTGATAATAATTTCACCATCAGCTTTAGAAAATAGATGCAATTGAGGGGTGGATAATATGTCTAAAGCCATTTAAGAAGGGCGGCATAAACGGACACCTAACTCCGTGACGAGAAATAGACGATTAATCAAGATGGGATGCTGCAGCATGAGTTCAATGAGCTGAACTTCATTGTATTGTTGTTGTCCTAGATTTAAAGCCATGTAGACTTCAACATTTTACTTAGCACATCTTGGATGGATAAACCTGATTGTTGAATGAGTTGAATCAACTGTTGTTTGTTTGGCGGATTATTCAAATACTCAATGATTTTCGGTTCTATTCCAGCATTGCGAATCACAGAAGTTTTAAACTTAGGTCAACCGAAGATCTCAAGGCATTTGGCTTTGTTGAGAAATCTATCCATTGTCTTGGACCAACGAAATGGACAATGGGTGTATTATCGATTGAATCTTGAACTTCCAGAGTAGGCGAGCAAAATATTAAATATGATTGCACTGGAAAATCACAATCCGATAAAAAAGCCTTCAGATCTGATCAATATCAATCATTGCTATGAGTAAATTATGATGCATTTCCCTCAGCGGACTTCAGGATTGTCTTTTTAGATCGCTATCTGACTTTATGAATTTTTATGGCTATGGCATTAGGAATTGCTGTCAACATATTTTTCCTGCAGATATCGACAAATTTAAATCATTTAAGTTTAGATTCTGTCAATGTACCCATTGCGATTGGTCTTATTTTGATGATGTACCCACCACTTGCCAAAGTAAACTATAAAACTCTGCCACAGGTATTTAAAGACAGGCGAACACTGGTTTTATCCTTATTGCAAAACTGGTTGGTTGCGTCTTGTTTAATGTTTATCTTAGCCATTATTTTTTTACATCAGTATCCTGAATATATGACTGGGTTGATTCTGATTGGACTGGCGCGCTTTATCGCAATGGTATTGGTATGGAATAACTTGGCAGGTGGTGATAATCAATACGTTGCGGCTTTGGTTGCTTTCAACAGCATTTTTCAGATTCTTTTTTTGAGTAGTTATGCTTGGTTATTTCTTGATGTATTACTTCCATATTTTGGTGTAGAAGATAAAGTCATTGATGTGGGGGGCTGGACGATTATGCATGCTGTTTTACTCTATTTGGGAGTTCCATTCCTTTTGGGTTTTTCACTCGTTTGATATGGAGCAAAATGAAAGGATTGGTTTGGTAGGAAAATATTTTTATTCCTGCACTCAGCCCGATCAGTTTACTGGCATTGCTGTTTACCCTTGTAGCAATTATTTAGTTTAAAAGGTGCTGAGGTGATCAGTCTTCCTTTAGATGTATTGCGAATTGCAATTCCATTGATTCTTTATTTTGTACTGATGTTTTTTCTAGGCTTTTTTATGAGTAAATGGATGGAGAATAATGATGCAAAAACAAAAGCAATTTCATTTACAGCAGTAGGCAACAATTTTGAATTAGCACTTGCTGTCGCGGTAGTTGCGTTTGGATTGGCATCGCCTGTTGCCTTCGCAATGATCATTGGTCCCTTGGTCGAAGTTCCAGTAGTCATCTTATTGGTCGGGCTATCATTAAAATTAAATAGAATCGTATTTCAATAAAGAGGCTCAGCAATCATAGAAATAAATCGATTATTCGGAGGCTTCCAACTTTTTGACGATTTGGCAGTGATCAATGGTGGTATTCGATGAGCAGGATTGACGTAAGTATTGCAATTGAGATTTAAAATTTTGTAATTCATGAATACGAGCTTCGACATGTTGAATATGTACTTCAATTAACTGATCGATCACTCTACAATCCTGTTCAGGGTGCTGAATCTGTTCTAGAAGTTGGGTAATTTCATGTAAGGTCATATCCAAAGAACGACAGCGCTTGATAAATACCAGTCTTTTTAAGCAATCTTCATCATAATATTTATAATTGTTTTCTGCGCGATAGCAGGACTGGATAAGCTGTTTTTTTTCGTAAAAACGTACGGTATCAGTCGAAAGCTGAGTTTTTTTGGCAAGATCACTGATTAAATATCGCTGCATGATGGTTCCTCAATTTTACTTGACTTAGGACTTACTCCATAGTTTTAAATAGCAGTATAACTTAATTTGATTATTGTCTATAACGCTTCCAATTGCATTAAAAAGGTGATGAGGTTGCTGGAACAAAGACGGATCAACGACTGATATTTTATTAAGGAGATGTGTCATGGCGTGTACATGCAGTCATGAACCAGCACCACAAAAAAACAACAGCAAGTTTAGAACGGCATTGTGGATTGCTTTATTTATCAATCTTGCGATGTTTTTTGTCGAGTTGCTTGGTGGTGCTTATGCACATTCTTCAGCACTCTGGGCAGATTCACTCGATTTCTTTGGTGATGCTGTCAATTATGCTGTTTCCTTGGCGGTTTTAGGGGCAAGTTTGTACTGGCGTGCAACGGTTGCATTGTTTAAAGGCGCAGTCATGGCAATTTTTGGACTTGTGGTGATTGCTAAAACTATTTATGCATATATACAGGGAATTCCACCCGAAGCCATTACAATGGGAGCTATTGGCATACTTGCACTTATTGCCAATGTAATTTCAGCAGTCCTACTTTATGCATTCAGAGAGGGGGATTCGAATATGCGATCTGTTTGGTTGTGTAGTCGAAATGATGCAATCGGCAATATCGCGGTAATTTTTGCTGCAATCGGTGTGTTTGGTACGGGAAGTATGTTTCCAGATTTGATTGTTGCAGTGATTATGGCAACTTTAGGGTTAACGGGGGGATATCAGGTGATTAAAAAAGCAAGTCAAGAACGCAAACAAAGTACTTCCACACAACAAGCTCTAGAATCACGTTAAATTGAAAAGTAGGAAAGTATAAAAACATCGGCTTGAATATGGACGGAAAGGCTATCCTGAATGAGAAACTTGGATCAAATAGAAGATGTGTATGATTCACGTTTCAATTTAGGGGAGTACGCTATGTGAACATCGACTGAGAAATGCTCAGCAAATACCGGTAACAGATCCTTTTCTAGTAAAGCCTGATATCGTTTTAGGGATGTATTTCAAGGAAGATAATCTGCTTACTCTTGTTTATCGCTGGCTTTCATTTCAGCATGTCGCAAAATCTGAGCGTGATGCCAGGTAAAATTGGCTGATGGAAAAGCAAAAAATTAAATGGTTGCAGTACAAACTTTCATTTTGCTCCAGAAATTATTCCATAAAACCAAATATTCAGACTGAACTTGCAGTAGATGTTGCTGATTCTCCGGCGAATAGCATTGCGCAAGCAGTGTCCAAATATCATCTTGATGATTGTCATCATTGGCAAGTGTTGAAGCATCCTGATCAGCTAGACCATGACATGCATAGTAGCCCTCAATATAGATGCTGTTGTAAATTGCCATATTGTTGCGCAATGCTTCACTAAATTTGATCACCTGCAGTTCTGTACATGCCAAAATCAGGAGAAGCTCAGCATAAGAATCCATATTTTTTTGTATATACTCTGTCAGTGCATATGCCTCGATTTGAGTTTCACTCTGATTCAGGGGGTCTAGACCTAACTGTTGCATTAATTTCAAGAAATACACCAGATGGGATTTGGCAGCTGAACTTTGTTCAAGTTGATGGGTATTGAAACCTAATTCATCAATTAAATTGAGTGACAGCAAGTAACGTGCATAGATTTTTGATGCAATTCTATTTTCTTCAAGAATATTTGAGTTTTGTTCCAGCTTGTGCGCTTGATAGATGACCATGCTCAAGGCATCGGTAAAATTTTTAACGATCGCAGTAAAATAATTGATATGGATAAACTTTAATTGATCCAGACTAAATTGGCACTGGTGAAGTTGGTCGAGTATTGGATGTTTAAATAGAGAATGGTGTTGCGTCAGTTGCTTGAGATGATTGACAGCTTGCGTATTTTGTTGCCATATTTCGGGTTTTAAGGAATTTTGGATGAACTGCAGCAACTCAAGACGAGTATGTTCTGATTGCGTAAAAGAGAATGTGTTCATATGCTGCATTAAAATTTTAATTTTACCGTTTTTATCATAGTCAAAAATAAATTAATTTGCTAGTATTTAATCAAGTTTAATATTTTATATTTCATGCACTTGCATTTGCTCTTACATCGTTTTTTTTCAATAATTCTATGTTGTTGTGAATTTAAGATATAATTCTAGGCGTATCGTGAAGTAATGCGTATTTATGTGCTGTTTTTTCAAGCTAATGCCTTAATTTTAATCTTAAATTTTTATACGTCAGGTAAAAATAAATGTCAAAAAAAGAGGACATCATTAATACAGCGCTGAATCTCTTTAATTCTTATAGTTATAATTCTATCGGTATAGACCGGATTATTAGCGAGTCTGGCGTTGCAAAAATGACTTTTTATAAGTATTTTCCATCTAAAGCTAAATTGATTGAAGAGTGTTTGGTGACGAGAAATCACAATTTGCAGCATTCATTGGATGCAGCAATAGCCAAGTGTCATCCCGATGATTATCTGTCACACATCAAAGCAATTTTCGTTTGGTATAACGCTTGGTTCCATACTGAAGATTTTAATGGCTGTATGTTCCAAAAAGCGGTTGAAGAAATTTCAAAAATATACCCATCATCACTTCAGCCTGCTATTGATTACAAGGAATGGTTAAAAGGACATCTCAGCCATGCTTTACGACAGTTAGGAGTTCAACAGGCTGTGCAAATGGCAGGCTTTTTGTCGAGTATTCTTGATGGAATGACGATTCAAGCTCAGATTGATCCAAAGCAAGTGTGTTTAGATGATTACTGGAAAAGAGTAGAAACCTTGATCCAAATGGAACTGGCAGCCGTTTCTTGATATTGAATATTCACATGACAATTTATGTTGAATTGAAGCATATGCTAGTTTTAAGCTGATGCTTTACTGCATAATTTTAAAATAAAAAAGCGCGATAACGTTATGCTATCGCGCTTTGCTGATAAGTTTCTTATGTACTTAACGCTTATTGCAATCACAATCAACGTTAAGATGATGAGATGCTTAAGCGTCTTCTTATATTTATTTCTTTTACCCTCTGAATGCACATGTCATTCGGTTTTATTTCAGCTAAATAGACAGACTTGTCTGTTTGAGTGAATTATAAAGAATCTGTTGTTTTTTACAACAGGTTCTTTGTGAATTTGTTTAATCTTTTACCAATTGGCTAAGGTTTGAATGAAATATATCCAATTTTAAACGGATTTTGTGTTCGTTTTATTATGGCTGCAGTTTTATTTATTGTTTTAATCCACATTTAAACAAATATTTATCTTTAATGGATAAAAAACGATTTAAGTTTTAAAAAGGTAACGATCCAAAGTGCTGTAATCAATTGTTGCAAATAAATCGAATCAAACTTATCAATAAAATGCAGTGCTTAACTGTTGTTGACCTGTCGAGTTCATCATCCAATCTGGATGGTTGACCCTATAAATACAGTCCATCTCTGTGCCGACTATTTGATTTTTATGCTTGGCTCAATATTATTTACATGCAGATGTTTTTGAACTTTCGCCTGTTTAGTCAACTGATATAAGTTTTCAATCATTTGTTCAATTTTGGGTTGGTTTTGAATAAAGGTATTCTCCTTGATATATTGTTTGAGATGATCCAAGGTGTTTTTTCCATATTCGAGCAATTGTATTTGTTGGTGAATCAAAGCTTGTTTTTCATCAATGAGTTGGTTGGAAAGTATATTGCAGTTTTCAGATGCTGGCTGTTGACTTAACTCAAGGATATGTTTGATTTCTATTAAGCTAAAACCAATGCTTTTTAGCGCAATAATATATTTGATCTGCTGTTCATGATGCTCTTGATAGTTTCTATAACCATTTTTCAATCGATCTGGGACAAGTATTTTTAATTCTTCATAGAAGCGTAGCGTATCCGGAGATACGCCATGCTTTTTCGAAAATTGACTAATATTCATTTTATTTTTTCTCATCAATAGTATCTAAACATGGATTTGAATCTAAGTTATACGTTTCAACATATGTTTTAAATGACACATTCATTTTTCTGAAATTGAGTAATGTTGGTTGAATGACCGCTCGATTTAAAAATGGAATAAGCAGCCCTTTGAAATCTTCAGCTTGAATAAGTTCAGTTGTATTCTCATCCAATGACTGAAAAATGAATTGATGACGACCATTAAACAATCCATTGACATACAATTTTCCCTCCCATTCAAGATGATAATTCTCTAAGCTGAGCACAACGGGTTGCATTTGAATTTTTACTTTTCCATTCTCATCGTATAAATCAACATTGATCTGTTGCCCAACTTGTGTTGGAAATTTTTCTATATCGAATAAAGTATTCCATTGTGAATAAGCATCGACACATTTGAATTGTGCCCATACCTGTTCAATGGGCTTATTGATGAAGATCCTGCTTTCTATACGAACATGTCTGGTGGGCATGATGGAAGTCGTGATGAATAGCACCAATAAAATAAAAATTATGCCTAATAGCAGGTAGCCTTTGTTATATAGAATCTGCATAAAACAACCTCTTTGTTGATTGAGTTAAATGTGATTCTAAGATTGGAGTTAACTCGAAGCTCAAGTGTTAAATGAATTTATTTGATCCAGTCACTATTTGAAAAAATATATTAAATAGGGGAGTCTGGATTGCCATGTGCAAAGTTCAATTTTTGGTGGGATTCTTATAGAATTTTGCCAGCCATAAAACACTAAATTTTCAATGAGAACGAAAATTTAGTGTTTTATCAGACCTATCACTTACAAGAACAGGATCAATTTCATCGTTTATAATGACATTCAATCAAAAATTTTATGAATGGCTTGGAAGGGTAAAGTGACGACATCAAAAGCAACCGCAAATGGGAAAAGCACCAATTTATCTGCTGTTTTACCTCCTGCTTTTGAGTAATCTGTTACCTGTTCAGTTGTATAAATACTGACTTGATAGGGTTTGCTTAACGCTTTTAGGGATGCAATGTTTGACGCAGGTGGATAAATACGGCCTGATAATGCGATATTAAAACAGAAACGTTGCGCTTTTAGTCGTTGGTCACTGGAGGTTGTACATTCTTCAGCCCCATTTTCAATAAAAAACTCACGGTCCTGCTTGGTCACATCTTCAGAAAGTTTGATGTAACGCAACGGAAGTGTTCCTGCAAACTCACCATCATTCTTTGCTGAATAAAATGTCAGTTCTTTATCAATTTGGATCAGTTTGGGGTCAAGTCCTGTAATGACTTTGGCAAATCGTGTCCCACCCTGGGTTAACACATAATTATTTTTTTGCCCAGCAATGACGATGCTGTCAGCAGGTAAATCTGCAAAACCTGAAGCGGGTTTACCAAAGGCGACCACATTATCCGAAGTTAAAACATGTTTGACACTATGCGAACGAACACCATTATCTTTATTTAAAAGGGTTGAGGTTGCACAACCTGTCATTACACATCCTGTAAATAGGCAAATTGACAATGTAAACTTATTCTTGAATTTATTCATACTTTACTCTTTCCAATCAATACTTCTGTTTATAGCATTTAAGAAAATGAGTGTTAAGATTTTAAGCTACCAAAAAATAAGCTAAAAATTATTTTTTTAATGATTTTAGTGTATTTGAGGCAAAGAGATTGGCAAAAAGTATCTTGATGTTGGGTGACATGAAATAATTTCAGATGATTTTTGCATAATTGTACGATTTATTATTCTTTCTTTAGAATAATCGAATAAATCAGATAATTTTGATTGTATTTTTAGTCCAAGATTCTTAGAATTGCCTGCTTGTTTGCGTGATCATTGGAACTGAACTTTGAGTAATTTTCTAACCGAACACCTGATACATCGTGATAATGATTTTATGGTGATTCATAAGCCAGCAGGCATACTCACTGTTCCTGGGAAAACAGCAGATTTACAAGATTGTGTCATCAATAGACTATTAAAAATCGAAGCGAAGACTTTACTCATTCACCGTTTAGATCGCGATACTTCTGGGATTCTGGTTTTTGGGTTAAGTAAATGGGGACAGAAAACCATTTCACGGCAGTTTCAAGAGCGCCAGACCGCTAAGATTTATCAAGCTGTTGTTGCTGGAACTTTGGAAGGTGAGGGTACAGTTGATGTGCCAGTGGTATATGATCCGGAACATCCGCCGTTACATATTGTAGATCCGGCACATAACAAGCCAGCTTTAACACACTGGAAAGCAATCGAACATTTTTACATTCAAGAACAGGCTGTAACCCGTGTTGAATTGACACCGATTACAGGACGGTCACATCAGTTACGTGTACATATGCAATATTTAGGTCATCCCATTATTGGTGATACTTTATATGCAACTGTAGCACAGCAGCAGCTTATGCCTAGGCTATGTTTACATGCACAACAACTCAGTTTTCATCATCCTAAAACAGAGGAGCTTGTACAATTTGATTGTCCAGTTCCGTTTTAGTCAAAATTTTTAAGTTGAAATTAAGTCGCTCAAAATTTAATGAGCTTTATGTCAAAAAGTATTGCGTAATGGGTGTAAACTTTGTTCAAATATTCTCCTGATTTGAGCAACCATGTTTCAGCCCTAACATGAGATAAAGGTGGAAAAATTGCAACAATTTGCTATAGGTCAACGTTGGTTATCGGACACAGAAACTGAGTTAGGTTTAGGTGTTTTGATTGATGTCGATGAACGTTCAATCAGTATTCTTTTCCCGAAAAGTGACGAAACTCGTGTCTATGCACGTAATAATGCACCTCTATCTCGTATTGTTTTCAATGTCAATGATGAAGTTCAGGATCAAGAAGGGATTAAATGGATTGTCGAATCCTTTGATGACCGTAATGGCGTGATTCGTTATAACGTTATTCGTACCTTGGACAATGGTGAACAAGAGAAAAAGGCATTGAATGAAACGCGTATTGGTGCGCAAATTCAGCTGTCAAAGCCTTTAGAACGTTTATTGGCAAGCCAGATTGATTATAAGGAATGGTATGACTTGCGTATTGAGGCAATGCAGATGCAAGCCAATATGCAAACCTCACCTCTACGTGGCTTGGTTGGTGCACGGGTTGGATTGATTCCACACCAACTTTATATCGCGCATGAAGTCGGTAAACGTTTTGCACCTCGAGTGTTACTGGCTGATGAAGTGGGTCTGGGGAAAACCATTGAAGCAGGTTTGATCATCCACCAACAGCTTAAAACAGGTCGTTCTGAACGTATTTTGATTCTGGTACCGGATTCACTGCAATATCAGTGGATGATTGAAATGCGTCGCCGTTTCAATTTAAATTTCTCATTGTTTGATTTGACCCGCACAGCTTCGATCAAAGAACACGATCCAGAGCTGAATCCATTCCTGACGGAGCAATGTATTATTGCCTCTGTAGATTTGATGATTGATCATGATGACTTGCGTGAACAGGCAATTGAAGCAGGGTTTGATTTGCTTGTTGTCGATGAAGCACATCATTTGATGTGGAGCGAAGAAGAGGGTGGCAACGATCGTTACGATCTGGTTGAAGAACTTGCTGAAAAAACAGAAGGTGTGTTGCTTCTGACTGCAACACCTGAGCAGTTGGGTGTAGAAAGCCATTTTGCGCGTTTACGCCTACTTGATCCACAACGTTTCAGTTCACTTGATCGCTTTTTGGATGAAGAAGAACAATATCATCATACTGCAAAAATCGCTGAAGTATTGATGTCAGATTTACCACTTGAAGCTGAACATTTGGCAGCAGTTGAAAAACTATTGGGTCATCCAATTGAAGATCAACCAGAACACCGTTTCCGTGCGATTCATGAGCTTTTAGATCGTCATGGTACAGGTCGTATCTTATTCCGTAATACACGAGAAGCGATTCAAGGTTTCCCGGGGCGTGATTGCCAGCCTGCAGCTCTACCTGCTCCAGAAAACTGGTCTAAAGATGGTAAATTACGTGAGCAAATGTGGCCAGAAGAGGGACAGCTTGATGGCGCTTGGATGGAAACAGATCCACGTGTGACATGGCTCATGGAACGTTTGCGTTCAGATTTAAAGCATAAAAAAGTTTTGTTGATTGCACGTAGTGGTCCAGTTGTTGAGGCGCTTGAAAATGCTTTACGTATACATGCAGGTATTCGTACGGCAATGTTCCATGAAGGCATGAGCTTATTGGAACGTGACCAAGCCGCGGCTTACTTTGCTGAAGACTCTTATGGTGCACAGATTTTACTCTGTTCTGAGATTGGTTCAGAAGGACGTAACTTCCAGTTTGCTTCTGATTTGGTACTTTTCGACTTACCTGCAAATCCTGATGTGTTAGAGCAACGTATCGGTCGTTTGGATCGTATTGGTCAAGAAAACCGTATTCAGATTCATGTACCTTATCTTGTCGGCACGGCGCAAGAGCGTATGTTCCGTTGGTATAATGAAGCACTCAATATTTTCAGTAATATTTCACCAACGGCGCAAACACTGCAAGAAAACTTTATTGTCGATTTAAAAGCGTGTTTACTGGCAGATCAAGGGCAGGTTTTTGAAGACTTGCTTGAAGCGGTCAATGTGCAGCGTCAGGCGCTTGAAGCGGAATTACAGGATGGCCGTGACCGTCTGTTAGAGTACAATTCATGTCGTCCGATCGTAGCGCAGGAAATTGTCACTGCTCTAGAAGATTATGATGACAACACTTTATTGCCAATGTTCATGAAACGTTTTATGGCATCCACCAATATTGATTTTGATGAGCAAAGTAACGGTACAGTGATCATTAAGCCTACAGACCAAATGCAAGTGCAAGGTTTGGAGATTGATGAAGAGGGTATGACTGCAACTTTCTATCGTGATCAGGCACAGATTCGTGAAGATGCACAATATTTAACACTTGAACATCCTTTTACAGAAAGTGTGATGGAAATCATCCGTACTCAATCTTTCGGTAGTACCAATGTTGCGATTCTTAAAACCAATGCACTTAAACAAGGGACAATCTTGTTAGAAGTTTGGTTTAAGGTGGATGTGATTGCTCCAAAAGCGTTAAATCTTCCATCAAGTTTACCAACGCAGTTGATTCGTGTTTTATTGACTGAAACAGGTCAGGACATTACAGCCAAACTTGATCCAGAAATCATTAAGCCGTATTTGCATCATCTAGATAGTAACAGTTGCCGTCAAGTGGTCAAAGCGCGTCGAGAAGTAATCGAAGCGCGTTATGCTCAAGCACTTGATATTGCAAAAGGTGCTTTACCACAACTTAAAGAACAGGCGAAAGAGATCTATGGCAGCAAATGGCAATATGAAATTGACCGTTTGAGCTATTTAAAACAATTTAATCCAAGTATTCGTGCGGATGAAATTCAACGTTTACAGAAATTTCAGCAAGAAGGTTTAGGTTTATTGGATGGCTTGTCCGTAACACCAGAGGCAATTCAAGTATTGGTTGTGGTTAAACCTTAATTCAATTTCTGATTTTTTTTAAAGCTCCTTCGGGGGCTTTTTTAACATTGGAAAATAATTGAAATGAACATAGACATTTTATTCATTTCATATAGATGATACATATCTCCCTAGAGTGATTTTCTTTTTTTATTGGTAATTTAAATTATTTTTGACCTAGCTAATAGAAGCTTTTTTTAATTAAGTATTTGTAAAATAATTATATTTAATCATTGTAATAGAGTATTTAATTCATTAGATAAAATGATTTGACTAAAAAATGAATCCTTTTGTATTTTTCATCCCTCTTTATAAATATCAACTTACTCAAAAAAGGCGTTGTTTATGTTTTATTTTAAACGGAACTTACCAGTTTGGGAACGTATAGTTCGCTTATGTTTATCTATTTTAGTTGGAGGTGCAACTAGTTATTTTCTAGATGTAAGAATTTTACAAATTTTAGGGTTTAGTATTGCGGCGATACTTGCTAGCACAGCTTTTTTGGGCTTTTGCCCTGCATGTGCAATGTTTGGACGAAAATCTATAAGTGAATAGGCATATGAGGCAAGAAACAGAACAACTTATTCAAGCCGCTTGTGCTGGTGATAAAGAGGCATTATCAAAGTTATTAACAGTATGCCAACCAGATATCAAGCGGTTTGCAAGGCGAACATGTTCAACCAGTGAAGATGTTGAAGATGCTGTACAGATTGCATTATGGCAACTCTATAATAAAATCGGCACATTAAAAACAATAGTCACTTTTTCAAGTTGGCTATTTCGTATTGTAGAGCGTGAATGTTATCGTTTATTTAGAAAAAAATTACCTCTACATCCATATGATGAGTCTCATTTTGAGCAGATAGTTTCTTCTTCTAATGATCTTGATCTTCAAATTGATTTAACGAATTTAATTATTTCACTTCCACATATATATCGTGAGGTTCTTATTTTGCGTGATATTGAAGAGTTTTCAGCCCCTGAAGTTGCTGAAAAATTGAGTATAACGATAGATGCTGTAAAAACTAGACTCCATCGGGCACGGGCAATGATTCGGCAAGAATTTCAAACCCATGCTTAGAAAGAAAATAAATTTTATTAAAGGAAAACAAATATGTTTGACAACTCTTCGTTAATCTTACATTTTGCTAGGGGAATTGGTGCTATATTTCTGATAGGAATGCTATTTTTTACAACTGTTCATCCCATTGTTGGTATAGCCTTATTAATTGGAGCAATTTTATTATTACGTGGTTGCCCAGTATGTTGGTTTATTGGGCTTACTGATAGATTTACTAAAAAATATAAATAACAAATAAATGGTTGAGAGAGATATAAGGGATAACCTCAAAATATATCATACATTAAAATGGTTATTATTTTTTAGGATTCTATAATTTACACCTTGAAATCATTCAATTAATAAACAGTAACACATTTGTTATAAAAAAGAGGAAATTTTATTGAGCCCCTTTTCTGTTTAGTCATTATGACCCAAAATTAAAACACAATGCTCTAGCTTAATTGTAGCACCTGATATTTTATCAGTGAGATATCATATTTGAGTAAGGGGCTATCATTGAGCCAGTATCAACCGTGAATAATTAGCGAATTTATATATACATCTCAATTCATTTTATGCTATTTAAATAAAGTGCTTTCTGTTTCAAGGATCGAATATGGATTGAAGTTTACGATAACCCTGTAATTTTTTTCATCCAATATTTTGTTGCATATTCAAAAACCAAGTTTAAAACTGAAAGCCTCTACCAGAGATAAAAATTTACAATAAATGGAAGAAACGATATGGAAAACAAGGATTTTGTTGAGTTTCATGATACTCATGTGCATTATTTACTTCATTGGGAAAAACATCTGCCGCAAAAACAGGCATTCGTTCAACCGCTTGCCAATGGGGAGGTGGTGTCTTATACATGGTCTGAAGTCGCATCACAGGTTCGACGAATGGCGGCCTACTTACAATCCTTAGGGCTACCTAAACAAAGTACGATTGCAATTTATGGAAAGAATAGTGCAAATTGGATCATGGCAGATTTAGCAATTTGGATGGCTGGCTATGTTTCTGTCCCCCTTTATCCAACATTGAATGCTGACGGCGCGACCTATGTACTTAACCATAGCGAAACAAAATTGCTGTTTATTGGGAAGCTTGATGGCAAAGCAGACAGTTGGAATGAAGTCAAACATATCATTCCAAAAGATTTACCCTGTATTACTTTAAATTTATCTCCAGAATATGATACAGCGCCTACATGGAATGAGATTGTTCAGACGATTGAACCGCTGCAAGATCCAGCTTTGCCAGATAAAAATACATTGGCAACCATCGTTTATACTTCGGGAAGTACAGGTGCGCCCAAGGGAGTCATGCAAAGCTTTGGTACAATTTTGACAGGTGCACGTGAACTTAAAACGATCTATCAAGTCAATGAAAATGACCGGGTATTGTCTTATTTACCACTAGCACATGTGGCAGAACGTATTTTTATAGAAACCTCGATGATGGTGTGTGGATTCACTGTTTATTTTGCAAATTCGCTAGAAACGTTTATAGAAGATTTAAATCGTGCTAAACCGACTTTATTCTTTTCAGTTCCTCGACTTTGGACAAAGTTTTATTTAGGCATTAATGAAAAAATTCCTCCACAGATACAAAAAGTTTTGTTCAAAATTCCTATATTGGGTCATTTTGCCAAAAAGAAATTATTGACTAAATTGGGATTAAATCACGTGCGCTATGCTTTTACGGCTGCTGCACCTTTACCAATTGATATCTTACTGTGGTACAGAAACTTGGGCTTAGAACTGCTTGAAGTCTATGGAATGACTGAAAACTGTGGTTATTCGCATGTCACGCAAGTAGGACAGTTTGCTGCGGGTTATGTTGGGCATGTACAGCCAAAAGTAGAATGTAAAATTGATGAAAATGGCGAAATTTTAGTAAAAAGCCCTGGAACCATGTTGGGGTATTATAAAAATCCAGAAAAGACCGCAGAAGATATGACAGCAGATGGTTTTTTACGGACTGGTGATTTGGGCGAAATTGATTCAGAAGGGCGGCTAAAAATTACAGGGCGTATAAAAGACATTTTTAAAACTTCAAAAGGCAAATATGTGATGCCTGTTCCGACTGAACAAAAATTGGGTAACAATGCATTAATTGAATCTGTATGTGTGGGTGGCTCGAGCCAACCACAGCCTGTTGCTTTTATCATGTTGGCAGAGGATATAAGGCTTCATTTAAAGCAGAATGGACAAAAAGATGATATTGAAAATACGCTAAAAACTTTAAGGACGACAATCAACGAAGAGCTTGAGCCACATGAAAAGCTGAGTTTTTTTGTCATCGTCAACGAGCCTTGGACCATGGAAAATGATTTACTGACACCCACCATGAAGATTAAACGTAATAGAATTGAAAGTCGCTATGCGCCTTTTTTAGATCATTGGGCTCAACAAAATCGAGAGGTGATTTGGGAGTAAGACACTGGATAAAGTTGACAATGACTTAGAAAAAAGACGCTAAATCGCGTCTTTTTTACAGGACTAGACAATACATATCATTGCATTGATTCAAAATCAGTTTAAATCATTTCAGCTTGTTTAAGTTCAAGTTTGAGATAAGCATAGAAAATTGGTGCGATAATTAAGCCTGCAAGTCCGAAAAGAGATTCAAAAACCAGCATTGCTAATAATACTTCCCATGATGCTGCATGGATTTTGGTTCCAATAATTTTTGCATTGATAAAATATTCAAGTTTATGAATAAAGATCAAATAGAGCAGTGCAATACCGGCTGTAGATACTGAAATGGTCAAGCCTGCAATCACAATAATCGTATTGGAGAGTAAGTTCCCAACGATTGGAATAAGCCCAAAAATAAATGTCAGAATCACTAAGGTATTGGCAAAGGGCAACTGTACACCAAAAGCAGGGAGCAGTAGGTGTGAGAACAGCAAAAATAAGAAAGTATTAATCAATGAGATTTTAAACTGCGCAAAAACCACATTCTTAAAAGAGCTGGAAAGATTCTCAATCCGAGTAATCATGGCACGTTTAAATGCAGGTTGATCTGGTTGTGGGTGTAAGCGATTTAATGAGACTAATATCCCTACAATCATCCCGATCAACATCGTGGCTAAGTTATGTAAAAAACCAGTTCCAGTATTTTTTAAAGTTGATAAATTATCTTTAATTAGATCAAAGGTTTGGTCTTTTAATTCAGTTAAAGAATAGGGAATAAAACTTGGGAAATACTGGGCAACTTCAAGTTGCAGTTTTTGTAGTGTTTGATCTACTTGATCGCTAATGGCATGGATTCCAGCACCTTGCAAATCATGTTGCACAAAACTGATAAGACCGGTGATGCTCAATACAATCAGAGAAATAATAATGATCGCGAGTACAATACTGATGGTCAGTCGTGCTCGTTGACCATCAATATATTTTTCCGTGACCGTGCCTAGACTGTTAATGATTTCAAAAACAACAAATCCTGCAAAAAAAGATGCGAGTAAATGTAGTGGGATGAGTACAGACAAAAAGATCAGCATAAGCAAATAACTTGCAATAATGCTTTGACGATCATTTAACATTTTCATGTGAATTAGACTCAATTATACAATTGATGTATGGGTCATAAAAACCGCAACTAAATTTAAACCGCTCTAGCATTGGACGACAATAACTATTTTTATATATGAATCTTAATTCTATGTGAAATATTTTGCATCAATTTTGAATGAAATATAACTTTAATCAACGTTGAGTGCTTAAAGTTATTCAAGCATATTGATTCAAATGGCTTGAGGTCCTGTCGAGAATTCTAGATGGAAATCACATTTGGATTGAGATTAAAATTTTACTGAGGAGTAAAATTAATTACATCTTTCATGTCATATAAACCAGACGCTTGCGTGACGCTCCAGATTGCTGCACGGACAGCACCAGTAGCAAAATTCATACGATTGGTTGCAATATGCTTGATTTCAACTTGCTCACCATGACCAAAAAAAATTGTGCTGTGTTCACCCACAATGTCTCCACCGCGAATTGCCTGTAATCCGATACGTTGAGGATCTCGTTCTGTTTGATTGCCCAATCGCTGATAAACAGCTAAATCGGAGAGTGATTTCTGTCTTACTTCGGCAATTGCATCAGCGTACATCAGCGCTGTTCCTGAGGGCGCATCTATTTTATGGTGGTGGTGGGCTTCAATAATCTCAGCTTCGAAATCATGTTTAAGTAATTGTGCTGCAACACGCACTAAATCAACTGATAAATTGACACCTATTGAATAATTGCCCGAATGCACAATAGTGATTGTTTGTGCTGCCTCCACAATACGCTGGTTCAATGACTCGGATAGACCTGTAATACCAATAATGAGCGGTTTTTTTTCTTGTTGGCAGATCTCAATATGGCGAGATAACGCTTCAGCTGTGGTGAAATCAATGATGACATCGCAATTTTGAATAACTTTTGCTAAATCTTCTGAAATGATTACATTTAAAGGATCTCGATTGAGATATGTCCCAAGTTCCTTGCCAATACATGGATTTCCGGCTCTGCCTGTTGCAACCGTGATATTTAACTCAGCCTGAATAGCTGCTTGTACAAGCATTTGTCCCATTCTGCCTGTCACGCCAAGTATGCCTACACGAATATTTTGTCGATTTTTATTGGTCATTGGATATTGATGATCGCATTCAGTTATTTAAGAGACAGGAGCATTATTTAATTTGCGCTTCATCCAGATGACGAGAGCCTTCAAGCAACATCCGAATCATAATCATGGTTTGCTCAGCCACTTCTTTACGTTCTGCAATGGGTAAATCAATTACGTTTGCTCCCATATTAAAAACCAACTGTGTGATTGCTTTGGCAACCAGATCAGGGTGGGTTAATTTACTATGATTGATCCGTTCGATACGAATTAAATCATCCTGAAGCTCTTGTTGAAAGTAATTCAACTGTTTTTCAACAGCCAGTTTGTATTGTTTTGATCCCGTATAGCCTTCACGAAGCAATAAACTCAGATTACCTTCATCTGCATCTAATTGTTCAATAAAAACTTCAACAGAACTACGAATAATACTGCTTTGTCTGACCGCTTTAATACGTGCTTCATGCAAAATCTGACGCAATACCACACCTGAGCGATCAATTAATTCAATCGCCAATTCATCAATATCTTTGAAGTGTCGATAAAAGCTATTTGGTGCAATTCCCGCTTCACGGGCAACTTCTCTTAAGCTTAGTGAAGAAATACTTTTTTGTGGGCCAATTAAATTTAATGCCGCTTGGAATAATTCTTGTTTGGTAATGGTTGCTTTGCGTCCAACGGTACGTACAGAAACTTTTTCAAGTTCATGGATTTGATCTTGAACAGAAGAGGCGTTCTGAGGCAGTGCTGACGTTGGATTCATAAACTATCAAATCATTAAAATATATTTCATTATAGCTGTTGCTATTACATAAGTGAAATGTCTAGATACAATACGGTTATATATACAAATATATATACATGTGTATAATAATTAAAATTCACTCAGATGGTGAGCTCAACATGCACGCTATTGAAAAGCAAAAATCTCCTGTAACGTCTATATTTGATATGGTATTGGGGAATGATACTGCCAACTTTTGGCTACAAAAAATTAATCCCTTGTGGTCTGTTCAACAGGCATTAGGGGAAATTGTTGAAAAGAAACAATCAGCTGCAGATACTGTAAGTCTTAAAATTAAAACGAATCGTCACTTTAAAATGGGACAGGCAGGGCAACATCATCCAGTCGTGGTTGAAGTCAATGGTCGACGTTATGAGCGTACTTATAGTCTGACACAGTTGGATAAACAACATATCCTGCTTACTGTGAAAAAAGTTGAAAAAGGAATAATAAGTCAATGGTTGACAGATCATATTCAAATCGGTGATGTCATTGAATTTGGTCAGCCTTACGGTGATATGTTGCTTCCAGAAACGGATGAACCACTGATTTTATTGGCAGCGGGCAGTGGTATTACGCCCATGTACAGTTTGATTCAGGCTTTGTTGAACAGTCATCAACTTAATCCGCAGCCGGTACAGTTATTATACTGGGTAAAAAAACAAGCCGATGTCGCCTTTAAAAAACAGTTCGAACAATGGTCTCAACAGTTTCCGCAATTCAAATTCGAGGTGTTTTGTACGCAGGAAACACCGGCAGATGAACGTTTGAACGCTGAATATCTTCATTTGATTAAAAACCTAGAACACAGCACAGTGTATGCCTGTGGACCATCAGGGTTTGTCGCAACAGCAGAACAGTTGTTTGAAAATGCCCAACAATTTAAAAGTGAAGCATTCAGTTTGAGCCCTGTAAAATCAGATGATACAGGTTTTGTAAATGTCACTTTAACCAAATCCAATAAAGTCATCGCCATCCCCAAAGGTCAAGCTATTTTAGTGGGTTTAGAACAGCAAAATGTTAAACCAGAACATGGCTGTCGAATGGGGATCTGCAACAAATGTGCCTGCAATAAAGTACAGGGTGCGACACAGAATTTGGTGAATGGTCAAGAGAATGCAGAGCCAAATAATTTACTGAGAATCTGTGTAAATACAGCTCAGACAGATTTAGTAATTGATATTTAAGCGAGTTTTACCATGAATATGCCAGTTAAAATTCAATATTTTAAAAATACCAAAAATCGTGAGCTGAGTCAGACTGAGTTAGATGCACTTGCACGAGAGTTGGATGCAATTAAACAAGAAGTCCTGGATGATATTGGCGAGCAAGATGCCAAATACATCAAAAAGGTGTATGCCGCCATTCGTTACAGCAGTATTTTAGGACGTGCCTGTTTATTTGCTGGCTGGTTCCCACCAGCATGGTTATTGGGTACAGGTTTACTCAGTTTTGCAAAGATTATGGAAAATATGGAACTGGGACATAATGTCATGCATGGGCAATATGACTGGATGAATGATCCACGTTTTAAAGGGACTACCTACGAGTGGGATATTGTGGGAACTTCTGACAACTGGCGTCAAACACATAACTATAAACATCATACCTATACCAATATTAAAGGTATGGATGATGATATTGGTTATGGTTTGTTGCGCCTATTTCCGGAACAACGCTGGAAACCGGGTTTTCTGTTCCAACCTTTATATGCCATTCCGTTCTGTTTATTGTTTCAGTGGGGCGTAGCGATTCAAAATCTTGAAATCGGCAGATTAATCTACAAGCGCAAAACTTGGGCACAGTTTAAAGAAGAATGGAAACCGACACAGAAGAAAATTGGTAAACAGTTCTTTAAAGATTACTTGTTCTTTCCATTAATTGCAGGACCAGCTGCTTTACCTGTTTTTGCAGGGAACTTCGTAGCGAATGGTATCCGTAATATTTGGACATTTAGCATTATTTTCTGTGGTCACTTTACCAAAGACGTTGAGGTCTTTCCTAAGACTGTGTTACAGGATGAAAGCCGTGGTCACTGGTATATGCGCCAAATTCGTGGTTCTTCAAATCTCACAGGATCTGAAGCATTTCATATTTTAACGGGACATTTGAGCCATCAAATTGAGCATCATTTATTTCCCGAAATACCTGCACGACGTTATCGTAAAATGGCACCTAAAGTCGAAGCTGTATGTAAAAAATATGGTCTGAACTACAACAATGCAAGTCTGTTTAAACAGTATGGTCAGGTACTTGGACGTATTGTGAAATATGCTTTCCCATTTAAAAAGTAATGAATAATTTAATGCTAAAGCCACTTCAGAGTGGCTTTTTTATTGCCCTCCAAGGTTTTTTTTGAGTACACTGATTTTTGATTGTTATTCCGATGATGAAAACAACATAATCCAAAAACAATTAGAATATATACAACGCTGGTTAGAACAGCACGCTCCACGAGTTGCAACACAGTCATTGAATCCAGCAGCCAATAATACTCAATTAGAAGCTTTTGAAGCTCAGATTTCTAAACAATGACCTGAAGATTTTAAGACCCTTTATCGTTGGCATGGTGGAATGAATGAAGCGCAGAATTTGGGTAGTTTATTTTACGGTATGGAATTTCTATCACTTGCCAATATTGAAAATAGACGTATGCAACTTTCAGATCTTGTCACTGAACTGTTTATACTGAAACATGCTGACCCACAAATCAACCCAAGCAATGCCTAATCATCGAGATTGGATTCAGTTTGCACATGATGGCGGGAGAACAGGTTTGTATATGGATTTGGCACCAACAGGTACAAGTAAAAGTGGTCAGATCATCTTTATCGATCATGAGTATAACGTGGGAATTTTAGTCGCCAACTCGCTCAGAGATTTACTTGAACAATTTTGTAATGATCTACAAAATGATTTATATCAACTGAATGAAGATGCTTTGGAAGACGAAAATGAGTTTTTAGAAAGTAATCCGTCTATTGATTTAGTCAATTGGCATATGAGTGAACGGTGGGCTCGTCCTGATTTTGAGTAAGTGTTCATTATCTTTTTGAGGGCGCTGTGAGAGGTGAAGGACAATATTTCCTAAACTTCAATATTTATTTGAATTTAAACGTAAGTTTGCACGTATTGAAAATGAATACGCTCAGATCCTGTCTGAATAGCAATTGAGTTTCTGAAATTTTAATGACTGAGTGGGTGCAACTTGGACAACACTATATTCAAAATTTTTGCACTTGAGATTTAAATATACTGAGCTTAACTGAATCCATTACCATCAATTCAATCCTATTGCTTGTATTGAACACTTTGATAGCGCTGAACAAGATCTGAACTATCTATGAAGTGTCGGTTTTGAGCGAAACCCCCACAAGGAGGATGGCTTGATGTAAGGGTTTTACTGATTTATATGAGGAGGATAGTGTGATTATTCTGCATCGGGAACCGATCCAAGCTTAAAGATCAATAGATAGGTTTGTATTAAAAGAATAGGTCATATCCCATCCGCCCAATCAGAAAAATCAGTAGTATCAGAAAGAAAATACGAATAAAACCACTTCCATATTTAAACGCTAAAGCAGTGCCTGCGAGAGAGCCGAGTACATTACATATTGCTAAAATAATGCCTGCCACCCATAAAATATGCCCCGAGGGGATAAAGAAGAACATGGCAGAAATATTGGTGGCAACATTGACTAACTTGGCGGAAGCAGATGCATTGAGAAAATCAAAAGCAAACACTTTCACAAACAGAAAGAGTAAAAAGCTGCCTGTGCCCGGTCCAAAAATACCATCATAAAATCCAATCAATGCGCCAAAAAATAGACCCAGCGCAATTTCTTTTTTTCCTGTTTGTAAAACCGTATGTATTTTGCCTAAATCTTTTTTGGCAAAAGTATAGACCGCAATCAAGATCAGTAAAAAGAACACGATATAGCGCATCAACTCCTTGGGAATCAGCGAAACAGACATGGCACCAAAGAAAGAAAATATGAACGCTGTCAACATGGTCGGCAGGATGAGTTTCCAGTTGATTGTTACTTTCTTAAAGTAAGCAAAAGCAGATGAAACGGTACCTGCCATAGCAATAATTTTATTGGTTCCAAAAACTGTGGATAGACTTCGGGTTGGAAAAGCATGCATTAGGGCAGGTAGGAGTACTAATCCACCGCCCCCCACAGCAGCATCAATTAAGCCAGCGCAAAATGCAAAGAACCCCAAACTGAGCAGTATTGTTTCGTATTCCATTACAGAAGTTCTAACTTTTATTTTAAGAAAACAATCATAGAAGATAATCTATTAAAAGTAATTAAAAAAGCGTAAATCTCAATAGATGAGATTTACGCTGAAGTTGAAGTGATTTGAAAATCTATACAGGTTTGTGAATCAGATTAAAAATCAACTGAGGTTTGTAAATAGAAGGTACGTGGTTGACCGACATATTTTCCACCTGTTGAGTCAGACGAGCGGGTAAAATATTCTTGATCAAATAGATTTTTGATTCCACCGGCAATTTTTAGGCCATAAAAATCTTGACCAAAATCATAGCCAGTACGTACAGCAAAAGTCGAATAACCTGGAATATCTCCAATACGGCCATCTGCGCTTTCTATAGTTTGATAGATATTGCCTGAACCTGGTGCATGTTGTTTGGATTGGGCAAACATATCTACATTGACTGACCATTTTTCAAACGCATAGCCCAGACCTAAATTCCCTACGTGGCGTGAATAATAAGGGAGATCTTTACCCTCAAACTTTCCAGCCTCTGATAGTGCTTTGGTAAATGTGTAATTACTATAGATTTTCAGACCTTGAAGCATCTCATTAACATGTCCAAAATCGTAATTTAAGCCCAGCTCTACACCTTTATGACTGGTTGCACCTAGATTGGTCCAGATCCCTGTACCAATATTATCAGGTCGCTCTAATATCAATTCTTTATCAAAGTCCAGATAAAACACGGTCATTTCGGCATTTAAGCCATTGCCAAGATATTTGGTACCAATCTCATAGTTATTGGATTTTTCAGGATGCAATCCATCTAAAGTCGTAACGGCTTGTCCAGCATCAACCTTGGCTAATTGATTATATTGCTGAGGACCAAATGAAACAGCCGCATTGGCAAAAATGTTCCATTGATCAGTGAAGTTATACTGTACTGCCAAGCTTGGCAAAAACTCATCGGATTTGATTTTTGGATGCACGGTGTTGATGAATTTACCATTTTGATAAGCGCTGTAATCATTTTGCGTCTGAATTGATTCAAAACGTACACCAGGTGTAATGGTCAATGCACCCAGACCAAAACGATTATCAATATACACCGCATGGGCCTTGGTTCCACCTTCACTGATCGTATTGGCCAGACGCTCGCCCGGTATTCCCGTTGCAGTGTTATATGGCGCAGTACGGCCTGAGAACTCAGAACTGTCTTCTTTTAAATAACGGTAGCCAACAGTTACTTCGTTATTCATATTGCCTAAGGTATAGGCGTACGAATAACGTGGTTCAATTCCAAAGTACTTATAATCACGTGGAGAGTTGCTGATTCGGCTATTTGCAGTACCTTCTATAGCAGATTCCAGATCACTGGTACGGAAAGAATCGACATAGTAGCCTAAGATTTCAAAATTATTCCGTTCGTCTTTGTGGCTATATTTTACCGAAACATCGGAACGGCGCCCTGCAAAATAATTTCGATCTTGCTTGGACTGGTAAGGATTTTTTGCATAGTCGGCTGTGGTTAACCCTTCAGGCATTTCACCACGGCCTTCATAATGATGCAAATTGACAGCTAAAGCATCCTGATCAGTAAACTGATATGAAGATTTCAACATCACGTCATCGATATCTATGTCATTATTTGCTTCACGATAGCCATTCCCTTTGGTTCCAGAATAGAGTAAAGCAATCCCTAAGCCATTCTCCATGGTCCCGCCAACAAATAGATTCGGGCTGTACTTCAGTTGATCTGTTCCAGTAGCAAACTCAGTCGTTAAGCCTACGGAACCTGATAATTTTTCAGGGATTGAACGGGTATTGAAGTTGATGATGCCGCCGACATTTTGCGGTCCAAAACGTACAGAACCTGCACCACGAACTATATCAATAGATTCAATATTACCCATTGACACAGGTGCCATAGATAATTGTGGTTGCCCATAAGGCGCAAAAGATAGTGGAACACCATCCATCAAAACTGTTGAGCGTGGTGAGAGACGAGAGGTGAGGCCACGAACGCCTAAATTTAATGAAACATCACTGCCACCAGTGCCATTACTCTCTTGAACTTGAACACTAGGAACCTGTTTTAATGCATCGCGAATGGAAGTTACTGCAGATTCATCCATTTTTTTGCGATCAACAATAGTCCGTGCCCCAGCATGTTGGTGAACTTTTTCAGCATTAGCTTCTTCAAGCCAGTTTCCTTCGGCTCGAACTGTAATTGTTTTAAGTGCTTGAGGCGTACCCGCTTGAGCATCCTCAGCAGAGGATGACATGGATATAAAAGTGAATTAAATGGCAATCGCCAAACTCAGTGGGCTGGGTTTGAATACGGCATAACTGTTTGTGTTGTGAATGGATATATTCATAAGGACTTAACAATTTGGAATTGTGCGTATCTTAATCTGTTCAACATTGTTTTTAAATCATGATGATTATCATTTAAAACTATGGTTTAGTGGGATCAAGTGGAATTTTTAATAAACAATCAAACTGTTAAGCATAAATACTCAGAAACCGTGCTTTAGCACGGTTTCTGTGAGTCTCATTTAGGATTAAATAAAATAGATTATTTAAATTGAATAGAACCATTGGCATTCACTGTGATTTTTGATTCTCCAGCAGCCATATTTTGTCCACCAGCATCAGCAGCCTCAAACTTAGCCATCGACGCTCGTGCAGCATAAATCGGTTGCGGGTAAGAGTTGCTGGTGTTGATATTGATATTTACCAAGTTATAAGACGATTTATTCCATGCCTGAGTTAAAATTTGCGCGCGCTGTTGGAAGTTTTTCGAAGCTTCAACCATTAATTCATTTTCAACTTTTTTACGTTGTTCGTCAGACACTGTGAAATTAATTGACTGGGTTTGGAAGCTGTTTTGCAATTCATTGATTAATTGACTTGCCGCTTTAAAGTCCTTGCTTTCGATTTGGATTTCAGCACGGCCGCGCCAATCTTTTAATTTTTGATTGTCATTGTCATATACAGGGTATGTGGTTTGTGAACCTGTTTCTACTTTAACTTGCGGATATTTTTTAGAGATCGCGATCGCTTGATTCATTAACTGAGTAATCTGTGCTGAAAGTTCAGCAGGTTGTTTGTTGGTTTTTTCAATGAATAATACAGCATGCATTTCGTCATTCGATACTTGACGTGTAGCATCTGCTTGGACATTTACAATATTGTAGTTTAGCGGATCATTATCAGCTGCCATTGTCATTGTGCTCAGTGTTGTTCCCAAGAGTAAAGTGGTTAAGGCTAAGTAACGCATAAGTCATCCTTAAAAAATTGTTTGATTAAATTTTATGACCAAAAAATATATTGTATAAATTGAATCTGTTTTTGATGATAATGGTAGTTTGTGGAAAAACTATGGCGGATTTTGTGGTGCATTTGTAATAATTTACATAAAAATTGCAATAATCTCTTTTTTAAAATATTTTAAAAATTAACTGCTTATGCCTTTATGGGGGAGTGGATTTGTATAGGATCATGTCTTATGGGGAACGTGATTTTAATTGTCTACTTTTCTTTGCTTTGTCACATAGTATGATAATAATACTTGAACTGGATTGAGCTAAATGTTTTTTTCGATAAATGGAGAGTAGATAAGTACATAAAAGTTATTTATTTTCTTGTAAAAAACTGTATTATCGCGCTCCTAGTTATGAATATTAAAAGCTCTCTAACTAGATTTCTATAAAGCACCGAGTCAAAGGACCACAAGTCACCCGACTTATTTCTTTCAACCCATATCAGAGATGGTAATTCGATATGAGCGTTACTTCTGTAAATCCTGCTGCCACTTCCACAAACGAATACTACTTGACTCGCCAAAGTCAGATGGAATCGAATGTTCGTAGTTATCCACGTAAATTACCGTTAGCGATAGCGGAAGCACATGGTTGTTGGGTTACCGATGTTGAAGGTACAAAGTACCTCGATTGTTTAGCTGGGGCAGGAACATTGGCTTTAGGCCATAATCATCCTGCGGTGATTAAAAGTATTCAAGACACTTTAGCAAGTGGTTTACCTTTACATACTTTAGATTTAACAACGCCTTTAAAAGATGCTTTTACTGAAGCACTACTTGAACAACTTCCTGGTGGAAAAGAAGAGTATTGTTTGCAGTTCTGTGGCCCATCTGGTGCAGATGGTACAGAAGCAGCGATTAAATTGGCAAAAACATATACTGGTCGTAGTACAGTGATCAGTTTCTCTGGTGGTTACCATGGTATGACACATGGTGCACTTGCGATGACTGGTAACTTATCTGCTAAAAATGCGGTGAATGGCTTGATGCCAGGCGTACAATTTATGCCATATCCGCATGAATACCGTTGCCCATTGGGGATTGGCGGTGAAGCAGGTGTAGATGCCCTTACTTATTATTTCGAAAACTTTATTGAAGATGTCGAAAGCGGTGTGACCAAGCCAGCTGCTGTAATCCTTGAAGCGATTCAAGGCGAAGGCGGTGTTGTATCTGCGCCTGCAAAATGGTTGCAAAAAATCCGTGAAGTGACTGAGCGTCATAACATCGTATTGATTTTAGATGAAGTTCAAGCGGGCTTTGCACGTTCAGGTAAAATGTTCGCCTTTGAACATGCTGGTATAGAGCCTGATGTGGTGGTGATGTCGAAAGCAGTAGGTGGTAGCTTACCATTGGCTGTATTGGGGATTAAACGCAAGTTTGATGCTTGGCAGCCTGCGGGTCATACGGGAACTTTCCGTGGTAACCAATTGGCTATGGGTACCGGTCTTGCAACGATTAAAACCATCAAAGAGCAAAATCTTGCGAAAAATGCGCAAGAACGTGGTGATTTCCTGCAAGCAGAATTGAAAAAATTAGCACAGGAATACCCATGTATTGGTAATGTGCGTGGTCGTGGTTTAATGATCGGCATTGAAATTGTAGATGAACGTAAGCCAGCGGACCATATGGGTTCACTTCCTGCAGATTCGCAGTTGGCGGCTGCCATTCAAACTGCATGTTTTAACAATAAATTATTGTTGGAAAAAGGTGGTCGCAGTGGTACGGTGATCCGTCTACTTTGCCCGTTGATCATTACTCAAGAAGAATGCGAAGACGCGATTGCACGCTTTAAGAAAGCTGTTGCTGAAGCGCTTGTTGCAGTTCGAGGCGCTTGATTTATGGTAGATTTTGCAGAACATCGTAAAGCGTTACTCTGCAATGATGCTCAATCCATTGCTGACTATGAGTCAGCAATGGCTGAGGCGACTAAAGCAGTCGCGGCATGGTTGCAAAACGATAAAATGTATACAGGCGGAAGCATTAAAGAATTGCGTGAAGCAATTTCTTTTACGCCGTCTAAAGAAGGACTAGGGCTTCATCAATCGCTTGAGCGAATGGTTGAACTTTTCCTCAACAAGAGTTTAAAAGTACATCATCCTCATTCTTTAGCACATTTGCACTGCCCAACGATGGTGACCAGTCAAATTGCTGAAGTGTTGATTAATGCCACAAACCAATCAATGGACTCTTGGGATCAAAGCCCAGCAGGTTCATTGATGGAAGTTCAATTGATTGACTGGTTGCGCCAAAAAGTGGGCTATGGTGCAGGTCAAGCAGGCGTATTCACTTCTGGTGGTACACAGTCAAACTTGATGGGTGTACTGTTGGCGCGTGACTGGAGTATTGCCAAGAATTGGAAAGATGAGGACGGTCGTCCTTGGTCGGTTCAACGTGACGGCGTTCCAAACGAAGCGATGCGTAATGTCAAAGTGATTTGCTCTGAAAATGCACATTTCTCTGTACAAAAGAATATGGCAATGATGGGCATGGGCTTTCAGTCTGTGGTCACTGTACCTGTCAATGAAAATGCCCAGATGGATGTCGATGCGCTTGAAAAAACCATGGCGCATTTACAGGCTGAAGGCAAAATCGTAGCATGTGTGGTTGCGACAGCAGGGACGACAGATGCGGGTGCGATTGATCCATTGAAAAAAATCCGTGAAATTACCAACAAATATGGCGCGTGGATGCATATCGATGCGGCATGGGGTGGTGCGCTGATTCTTTCAAATGACTATCGTTCAATGCTGGATGGAATTGAATTGTCTGATTCAATTACATTGGATTTCCACAAGCATTATTTTCAAAGCATTTCATGTGGCGCATTCTTGCTTAAAGATGAAGCAAATTATCGCTTCATGCATTATGAAGCTGAGTATTTAAACTCGGCTTATGATGAAGAGCATGGGGTGCCGAACCTTGTTTCGAAGTCATTGCAAACAACACGTCGTTTCGATGCGTTGAAATTGTGGATGACAATCGAAAACTTGGGTGAAGAGCTATATGGTTCGATGATTGATCACGGTGTTAAGCTGACGCGTGAAGTTGCTGACTATATCAAAGCTACCCAGGGCCTAGAGCTTTTGGTTGAGCCACAATTTGCATCGGTGTTGTTCCGTGTCGTTCCAGAGGATTATCCTGTGGAGTTGCTGGATACATTGAATCAAAACGTTGCAGATGAATTATTTGCACGTGGTGAGGCCAATATTGGTGTAACCAAGGTGGGGCAGGTTCAATCTTTGAAAATGACCACTTTAAGTCCAGTCGCAACTTTAGACAACGTGAAAAATCTTCTTGCTTTGGTGTTGGAAGAAGCAGATCGTATTAAAGCTGCAATTGCAGATGGCACATATACACCTGCAATTGACTAGATTGATATCCAGTTGATTGATCTGAAATAGACTTTGTCTATTTTAAAACGCCCGATGAATTTCATCGGGCGTTTTTATTTAAAGGTGTTTTGATCTAAAATATAGCCAACCTGTCAAAAAATTCAGACGCAAGAATATAATCTCTTTTACTTAATATTTTTAATTCAATCAATTGCCTGTAAGAATAAATTATTTGCTTATAAAAAAGCTTTCAATGCCACACTTTGCATTGAAAGTTTAAATACCTTTGCGTAGGCGATGCTTCACTTTTCGTAGGAGATGTCAAACCTTGCGCTTCAAGCAAAGCAGCGCTTTGTTTTTGCTCATGGGTGAGAGGTATGTCTTGTACCTTCCCAACGGCGACATCCATGTCGCCCCAAGGTAGGATAACCATCTAGGATCCAAAAGCACAAAAAACGAATTAATAACCTGGTTTCTAAAGTTCATACAGAAACATAAGCTTCATTTAGGATCAAAAACTTGGTCATAAAAAAGAGATCTTATCGATCTCTTTTAAATTGAATATGAGGTATTAGAAATTACACATTGAGCTATTACGAGTGAGATCAGGACCCCAGGTACGATAGCCTTGTGTGTCAATATGGATTTGTCCTGAAGCATATAATCCTAAGCCCATATTTAGGCTTTGGCCGTACTGCGCCCAGAATTGGCAAAGTTTGAACTTGGTATGTTCAATATAAGCATAATCTTCAGGTTGAGGATTTTCAGGACCAATACGAAAATCAATGGCTGAATTAAATAAATGCCGTGAAGAGCCAGCACCGCCGGCGCATTGATTTAATGGTAAGTCACGATAGACCGAAGTGACGGTAAAATCAGTCAATACTTTGGATGCAACCAGATACTTAAACACTTTCAATGTTGGTAATTGATTATTCCATAATTCACGGCTTGGGATCATATATTCTGATTTACCACATTTTTCCCAATCACGTGCAGTTTTAAATAGTTCAAAACTTGGAATAATGTTCCCTGCATTGTTTTGTTCAAGGAAACGTTCATAGCCACGCGCACGAGACTGATTGTCACCATACATTAACCATTGGCGATAAGAGGCGGGCATGGTCTTTTGTGGGATTGGCCGTTCAATCGTAATTTTTTCTTCAGGGATATAAATACGTTGACCATGCGGTGTGCTAATTGTTGGATTCTTTTGAGGGGAAGATGTACATCCAGCCAGAATCATTGTAGTAACACCGACAGCAAGTAGACCTTTCAAAATAAATTTCATTCTCAATATTAGCTAAAGAAAGTAACGGAGTATTCTAGTCTAGTTTAGATTGGGTATTATGAATAAATTGCAAATAAATGTATAAATTGCATATTTAAATGCAAAAAGATCAGCCTAAGCTGATCTTTTAGGACAATACTTATTTCTCTAAGTACTGTAATTTATCTGGCTTACCATTCCATTCTTCACGATCTGTTGGTTGATCGCCAATTTGAGTGATATTAGGCCATTTTTGTGCAAGCTCAGCATTTAATTCAATAAAGACTTCTTGACCTTCAGGTAATTCGTCTTCTGAGAAAATTGCATTTGCAGGACACTCAGGTTCACATAATGCACAGTCAATACACTCGTCTGGGCTAATGACAAGGAAATTCGGACCTTCATAAAAACAGTCTACTGGACATACTTCTACGCAGTCTTGATATTTACACTTAATACAATTTTCAGTGACAACAAAGGTCATGGCGTCAGCTACCTAAAAATATGGTTCTAATTAATAATGCTGTATTTTAGGGAAAACGCGACAAAGTAACAATTGCTTTTATTGATATTTAATATAGATGAACCTGCTGAATCAATTTTTTTTATAGGAAAAAGATATTTTTTGTGATGAATTTTGCAATTTTATGAATATCGGTAATGATTCTAAGAAATCTATAGTTTAAAAAATGCTAAGAATATTAAAAAAAAGGTATAACTGTAATATTGAATAAATCACAAAAAATGTTTTATTGCTTGAATAATAAACCGATGATATAGATCCTGTCAGTGCTTGAAGGGGACTGACAGGATTTCATGGCTATTCACTGAGTTCATAAATTAAATGAATATCCTCGGGCTCTAAAGCCCAGAGCTGTTGATCTGGGTTTTCTAAAAGCTTTGCACCTTGTTTGAGATAAAAATCAACTGTACGTTGTGTGGGAGTTGCCGAAATATAGAGTTGTTTGGCACCTAATTGTTTTGCTGAAGTGGCGGCTGTTTGCATCAACTGACTGCCAATGCCGTGCCCTTGATGATCTGCATCGACATAAAAATATTGCAGTAGCTTGGCCTGTGGATAATCAGTAATCCTTTGATTCGATACGACCTGAACTGCGATAAGTTGACTTGATGGATTAAAGCCACCAATGCAAATAGCACCTTGTTGGCAAAGGTGTTTAATCAAGGGCGGATCATTTTCAAGATGATGTTGATCCCAAGTTTGCACATCATAAAAGCAGTCAACGTGCTGCAACTGTTGCCCCTGTTGTTGATACATGCGTGTGATTAATTCCTTTCGATCAATCTGTTGCCAAATCAAATCAATCTCAGTGTGTTGTAATGGTCTAAAGGAAATATTGATTTTACGATCCTCAAATTTGTTTCAACTACTTTTGATATATTAAAATTGTGTGTTGTAGTATTCAGATTTTCACTTTGTTTGCAATATGCTTTTCTAGAACCCGCTTAGAATAACAAGCAGGTTCTGAAATATTGGCTTATGACTTCAAAGCTGCTTTAAGTGCATACAATTGCTCAAGGGCTTGGCGAGGGGTTAGATCATCAAGGTCGATATTTGCCAAAGTATCAAGCACAGGAGAGGGCTTAATGATTTCAATGACTTTCTCAATTTCGATGATTTGTTCCTTCTCTACAGTTTCAATACTGTTTAAGTCTGCAAATAAGTCATTTTGTACCACGGATTGCAATTGTTGCTGTTGTTGCTTTTCTAAAATTTTTAAGCGTTTTTGAGCTTCTTTGATGACTCCAGCAGGAATACCTGCAAGTTTTGCGACTTGTAAACCATGGCTTTGACTGGCAGGACCTTGTTGTACCTTATGCAATAAAATCAAATTACCATTTAACTCTTTTGCCGTGACATGATAATTATCAATCGCGACTTCTTTTGATAATTCAGTTAATTCAAAATAGTGGGTTGCAAAAAGGCATAAGCATTTGATGCGCTTGGTTAAGTCGAGCACACATGCCCAAGCCAGCGACAGACCATCATAGGTACTTGTACCTCGACCAACCTCATCCATCAACACCAAAGACTGATTGGTGGCATGATGTAAAATTTGTGAGGTTTCAGTCATTTCCACCATGAAAGTTGATTTACCGGTAGATAAATCATCGGCAGAACCAATACGAGTAAAGATACGATCTATAGGACCAAGTTTTGCGGCTTTGGCAGGAACGAAACTACCACAGTAGGCGAGTAAGCTGATCAGAGCAGTTTGACGCATGAAAGTCGATTTCCCACCCATATTTGGACCTGTAATGATTGCCATGCGATGATTGAAATCAAGATGGGTATCGTTTGGTGTAAATGGTGCTTTACTCAAGGATTCGACCACAGGATGACGACCAGCAGTAATTTTAATGCCGATTTCTGGGCTATATTCTGGTCGATTCCAATTGTTTAAACGTGCTTGATGTGCAAAGTTCGCCAATAGATCAATATGTGCAATTGAGGCACTCATCATCTGCAAATTTGCAATGTCCGCTCTTAACTCATCTAGCAACATTTCAAAAAGCAGCTTTTCCCTAGCCAATGCACGAGATTCACTGGAAAGTACTTTATCTTCAAAAGATTTTAACTCTGGCGTAATGTAGCGTTCAGCATTTTTTAATGTCTGACGACGAATATAATGTTCAGGAGCCTGCTCTGCCTGAGCGCGTGTTAGTTCAATGTAATAACCACTGACACGGTTATAACCAATTTTTAAGGTGTTAATTCCTGTTGATTCACGTTCCTTGATTTCCAGATCAATCAGAAATTGTCCAGCATGATCTCGGATTTTACGAAGTTCGTCTAATTCAGTATCGAAGCCTTCGGCAATGACATTACCGTCGCGCAACAAAACAGGTGGATGTTCAACGATGGCAGACATCAAACGCTGGTGCAATCCATTAAAATCGCCCAATTCTTCATTTAATTGCCCAATTAATTTAGATTGTTGGGTATTGAGAATAGGTTGCAGGGCATGTCTTAAAAAGGGGATTTGTGCGCATGCCTGACGTAGTTGTACCAAATCACGCGGGCGTGCACTCCCCAGCGCGACCCGACTTAACACACGTTCAATATCTCCAATTTCTTTGAGCACTAAACGTACAGGTGTTTCATGGTAACCTTTGAGCAATGTATCTGTAGCATCAAGCCGCTCATCTAATATTTGTGTATCACGTATAGGCTGCATCAAGGTACGTGCAAGCAGACGACCTCCCATGGCAGTTTGGCAATCATTGATCAGACTAAATAATGATGTTCCATGTTCAAAAAGAGGATCAATAATTTCTAAATTGCGTCGAGTGACAGGATCCAATGCAATAAAATCTGAACTTTGTTCTAATTTAATTGAACGAATATGCGGCAAAGCCGTTTTTTGAGTTTCTTTCGCATAATGAAGTAAGGCAGCAGCTGCGGCTTTAGCCAGGGGTAAATGATCAATCCCAAAGCCAGAAAGTGTAGAAACAGCAAACTGATCACACAAGGTTTTTTGTGCATTATTTAAATTGAAATCAACATTAGGGCGTTTGGTGATAGGACACTCAATTTGTTTTTTTATTTGCTCAATAATATTGGGATCGACAATGTCTTCATCGACTAGAATTTCACTTGGCATTAATCGCGCCAGTTCAATCGCAAGATTTTCAGATTTAAAATCTTGCTGCTGAACTTTAAAAATACCTGCACTTAAGTCAAGCAGTGCTATACCGATCTGATTTTGCTGAAAGCATAAGGCAACAAGATTGGATGATTGTGTCGCCGTCAATAAGGCATCGTCAGTCAGTGTGCCTGGGGTAATGATTCTGACGACACCACGTTCAACAGGTCCTTTTCCTGTGACTTCACCAATCTGCTCACAGATCACCACAGCTTCGCCTTTTTTGACTAAACGAGCCAAGTAGCCTTCAGCAGCATGATAAGGTACACCTGCCATTGGAATAGGTTCACCATTGGCTTTTCCACGGTGCGTGAGCGTAATTCCAAGTAGTTTGGCTGCTTTTTTTGCATCATCAAAGAAAAGTTCGTAAAAGTCGCCCATGCGATAGAACATGAGTGAATGCGGATGCTGCATTTTTACTTTTAAATATTGCTGCATCATTGGGGTGTGAGAAGATAAGTCAGCCAATGTTTCTATGCTATTCATGTATGTTAAATCCTTAAATTTAAATAATAAATAAATTATTTTTGAAAGTTTGGCTGTCCAACCAATTCTAACAACTTCTGTTTAAATCCAACCTAATCTAAGAAAAAAGTGTACCTTTTAGTGTACCTTTTTTTATGTCAAAATTGAGTCAACAGTGTGTGAGAAATCTAATTGATTTCTCACTTTCGGCATTTTAACAAATTGAAGCCAATTAACAAAAAGGAATACTCCTATGAGCGAGGAAATAAACAACAAAAAGAAAGTGGCATTATCGGCTCGTGCTATTGATAAAATGAAGACAGGGGATGCCGTAAAGAGCGATATTGGTGAATATTCTGGTTTGAGAGTGGTTTGTGGCAAAACTGGATTGAAAAGTTTCATTTATCGTTATCGGAGTCCTATAGATAATTCATTGAAGAAAATTACTTTGGGGAATTACCCTAATATGTCTTTAGCTGAAGCGCGTATAGAGTTACAGCGTTTGAAGTTATTAAGATCACAAGGAGTTTGTCCAGTAACTGAAAAGAAAGCAGAAAAACTGGTAATCAAAAATAAAAAAGAAACCCTCTCTGAAACTAATAAAATAGTAACCGTAAAAGATGTAGTTGATCTCTATTTAACTGAAGTGATTGAAGATAAAGTAATTATTGATCCACGATCTGGAGTTAAGAAAAATATACAAGGCGCACGAAATTTAAAAGGGCAACTTGAAGCAAGACGAACTCTATATACTGATGTAGTTGCAGTTTTAGGACATAGACAAGCTGAAAGTGTAGTTAGAAAAGATATTGTAGAATTTATTAAGAAGATTGTTGATCGTGGAGCTCAGGTACAAGCAGGGCGTGTGCTATCGGAGTTAATCATTGCCTATGATTATGCAATAGGTTTAGATTATTTTTCTGAAAGTTTTGCTAACCCTGCTTTACTTGCTAAATCCAGTTTGAAACAAACAAGAATAAAGCTTACCTCTAATAAACGCACAAGAGTACTTTCTGATTCTGAATTGAAAAAAATGCTTGCGTGGTTACCAGAATCAGGGTTTTCTAAACATCATAAGAGTATATTAAAAGTAGCGCTTTGGACAGGTGCGCGAACAGGTGAAATTTGTTCAGCTGAGTGGAAAGATATTAATTTAGAGAACGCGACTTGGCACTTAAAAGGAACAAAAAATGGCAGTGAGCGTTTTGTTCAATTATCGCAACAATGTGTAGAGTACTTAAAAGCTCTTCCACGTTTGAATAGTCTATATTTATTTCCATCATTTCGCACAGGTAAACCGATTGCCCAAAAAACTTTGACTGAAACAAAGTGGGTGTTAAAAGAAAAAGGTAGAGCTACTAATCATAATTTACAACTACATCAATTATGGCCAGAAGAAATCGAGGATTGGAATCCTCATGATTTAAGAAGAACATTGAGAACTAATTTATCTAGGTTAGGATGTCCGACGGATATTGCTGAAGCTATATTGGGGCATTCTAAAAAAGGAATAGAGGGGACGTATAATTTACACACTTATGAAAATGAGTGTGCAACATGGTTACAAAAATGGGCTGATTACTTGGAGTCTTTAGAGGTATGAGTTCTCCATGAGTTCGAATCTCACCGCTTCCGCCAAATATCTAAATAAGCCCTTGTGATTACAAGGGCTTATTTTTCATCTGTGGTTTTACCCCTCAACTTACCCCTCATAAAAAATTGGATTGAATTGAGCAGAATTAAAATGGATCAGATAGATTTAGACGCTGGTCTAATTTGTACTAGTATTCACATCTAATTTTCTATTTTTTAATTAACTTTCTGGGTTTAAGTCTTGAACTTCTATCATTGAAGCTGCTTCCTCTATTCTTGTTTTAATTTCTTCAGATAATTTGTCTAATAGAGATGAGATAACTCTACTTTCAAGGACTTCTGTATAGACCTGTTGATCCAATATGTTTTCTAGACTTTGATTCAGACGCAGTTGAAAATCTTTAGTGACATAGTCAGAAAAAGAACTACTCAAATTTTCTAATTTTTTATTGTGCTGAATGACTAGAGCCTTATTTCGTTTTTTGTACTGATTATTTTGTTGTTTAAGCAAATTTAGTTGTTCATTTTGAAATTGCATCTTTATCGTATTTTGGTGATTTAATTCTTTTGTTTCTCTCATTTTTAAACTTAAACCATCCATTAGAAAGTTAAGCCCATTTTGTATTGTATTTAACTCGTTATCTTTAATAATTTGCTCAAGTCTACTCATTGTTTTTTGATCAATGAAAAGTTGCTTTTTAACTCTGTTTTCATTTTTATTTTTTAAGTTAAATTTGAAAATTCGGAATTTGATTTTTAGTTTATTAAATACTTCATCTGAAAGACTTACTGGAACATAATTCAATGCTAAAAAATTCTTAATGAAAGCTTGATGATCAAAATGAGACTTGAGGTGTGGAGTATCACTGATTAAAAAATTTAGATTTCTTTCATTCGGTTCATATTTTTTTATCAGATTTCCAAGTGCCAACTCTTGTTCTAAAAATTGTTTTTTTAATCCCTCTTCTTTGATCAACCAAGCCTGAAGACTCATAACTTTATTTGCCATTTTTAACTAATGTTTTCATTTAACATAGAAATTAAATTAACATTAAATTTTTATTAAATAAATATTAATTAACTTATATTGTTATTTTAAGTATTAAAACGTGCCTATCATAAAATCGTGGTAGTATTTTTCCAGAGTACGTTTAAGTAAGAAGTGAAATGGAAAGAACCGATTTAACTTTATATGCTTTATATATTTTGAGATTAAATCAGCTCAAGGTCGGTGACTTGTCTCCCTATGGTCATTGGGTTCTATTACGTTTCATTCTTGCATTTGGAACTCATGTCTGTTCTATGCCTTTGCAGGAATTGGCTAACAAAATAGGTGTGCAACATAAAAAGCTAAGGAGGGTATTAGAGGAGCTTCAACAGTCGAATTTAATTACTGTGAGTTATCCCGAGCAGGGTAAGCGTGCAAGAGTAAGGCATATACGAATCAATCATGAGCACTTTTTGGGAGGCATGTTGTCTAATGGAACTAAAAATACTGAGTATCATAAAAGGGCAATCGGCAGATTAAAGCAACGTTTAGCTTTATATCCCATGATTGAAAGGTTGTTTGACGTTATTCAGACAATTTCGACCAGTGAACTAAAACAAGAAAGTAAACTTGATTTTAAATCTGCATTATTGCTGTTAACGTTACTAACTTATAGCAATCAATTTGGTATTGTGATGGGCTGTGGGAATGTTGAAATATATAAATCGACAGGCTTAAAAAAACAGTCGATATATAAATATTTGTACAGACTCATGTATTCACGATTCATACGTAGTCGAGCTGAAGGAAGCATTCGTAATGCTTTCATCTCATTAGAAGATCCAATTTTTAGTTTGAACCTATCTCATACTCTTTGGGGTGAGGCTGCTATTTATGGTCGATTTTATATAATCGAATATCCAGAAAAGCATCAGTTTGAAGTGAAGCGATTAGCTTATGTTAAACATAGAATTTCTAGAAAAATAAAAAAAGAAAATTCAGATGTAGAAAACCAGAATTTTCTTTGTGATCCAATTAGCTATTTATTCAAATCTGAGCGAGTAAATAGGGATTCCTTTGTTCAATACCAACAAGAAGAATATGACCTTCTTTCTGGAGCAGTTAAAGAGTTAAGTGAGCAGGATGCAGACTATCTCAAATTGATTAGATTTGATCATTTAGGTGCTCAAGAACTTAAAAAAATAGTTTACAGCTATAATCAGGGGGATGTTTTACTACAATGCTATCTTGAGCAGCATTGTTGTGAGCTCTATTGTAATGAAGGTTCAGTTTATAAGCAGTTATTGCAAGGGGCTTCAGTAAGGCTTGAACATCAAGGGCTGATGGCATTATTTGCTGGTAAAAAATATTATCGTGAAGTGATTACTGATACTCAATTCGATGTGACGTTTAACGAAGAGAGTTATAATAAGTACTTATTAGAGCGTCAGTTGAAAGAGATCAGACAAGCTTCCTTTGATAGGGTATTGATGTCAATGCTGGACTTAATCGCTTTTAATCAGATCTACCTTTATTTCAAGCTTTCCATAGGATTTGAGGAGCAAGAAAGGATTACGAATAAAAAATATAGAGTCCTCACGATGAAACCCCCATTTAGAATCTTACCTCGAAGTATGGAGCAAACCCGATACAGTTGTATCTTTGTTCCTGATATTGAATTGAAAGAAGATCGGTTTTTTCATGGAAAAGTTAAAGTCCAGATTGAACAATCTTTGCAAATTAATGAAGCTAAATCCATATCCATACTCTCTCAACAAATTACGCCCTCGGATGAGGAGTTAGAGCAGTATGGTATTTTAAGTTCTTTCGCTAATGACAAATTCAGTATAGTAGCGGTGTAGTTAAATAAATAGAAAATAGATTTCCCCCTTAAGTATCGTAAATCTAATTAATATCAATCTTGCAGGATTGCGAGAGGAGAATAACTTGCAAGCTATGGCTAGTCTTTAATTTTTGTATTGTGATGAAGTCGGTAAATATTATTATTAGATTGCTAATATTAATACAATTAGTAAGTTAGTGCTAATTGTAAATGTAGTATGAGTAACTAATGTCATATCAATACCAAGTATCAAATTTATCTTCACTCTATTTCTCAGTAGGCTTAAGCAACAGAGAATGTCACATCTCTATTCATAAGATAGTAATACTCTCAATCAATCATAAATTACTGATTATACCTTAGATATGTCATATTCATATCTAAGGAAATTCTTCGTGTTGTCATTTGATCTATCGCATCAAGCAGCAGTCTTATCTGCAATTAATCACTTTATCGAGCTCAGTTTAAACTTTGATATCAGTGATCGAGAACTTGTTACCTTTTTGGAGCATTTGATTCCAGCCTTTAAGGCATTTGATCAAGATGGGGTTCAGTACAGTGCCTCGATTCAAGTATTTCAGAATGTGGTTAAATTGGTAGATGATGCACGAGATGCAAGAATTTTCATGGATTATCTGGATCAACTTTCCTCTAATCAGATTAAGGAGATTCGCCAAACTATTTTGAAGTATCGTTTTGCTATTCTTGAGGAGATACGACAGTTTCGAGATCAGGAGAGAGAAAATCAGAAAGCATTTCTAGAACAAGTAAAAACCATTATCTATGATCATTATCAGGTCTTGCTTGTTCGCATTGATCTAGGGTATTTGAAAACCTCTATGCCAGCTATTAGCATTAAGGATTTCTATGCACATATTATTTCTCTCATCAGATTTATGAAAGATAAAAATGGCTGCTTTAAGCATCTATTGGGATACGGGCTTGCTCTAGAGCAAGGTGTAACAAAAGGCTATCATGGACATCTACTGTTGATCTATAACGGATCTGAGCGAAATCAGGATTTTGTTCTTGCAAATAATGTGACTAATAAGTGGGAATCCATTACTGATAATGCAGGGTATGGGAGACATTCAAATACAATGGAAATTAAAGAGGGGTATCAAGCTAAAGGAGTTCTGGGAGTAGGGATGATTAAGCGGGAACATTCATTGCAAGTAAGGAACGCTTTAAAAGTGGCTAAGTATCTTGTTGAACCAGAAAAGTATGGACAAATGCTGTTAGTAAAACCAGTTAATCGTAGAAGTTTTTTTAAGGGGATTTATAAACCCCATGGTCGCCAGTATCAATTAAAGTTTGAATCGCGTTTAGTAGACCTTTTGCCAGATATAATCGGGAATCAGGAGGATATTGAATGGTTTCATAACTAGTGCTGTTATTGGAACAATAAAAAAATATCAGGTTACACGTCCTATGAATTTAATTTCTTTATAGGACGATTCAAATGACTTACCAATCACCAGATCTCACGACAGCTCCTCGTCTAGAAAATGACATAAATGAGTTTTATCGAGAAGTTCGCTTCAGTAAATCTGCTGAAGGAGTTAAGTATGATGATTATTTAAAGCAGATACAGCATAGATGGCAAAGTATATTTTTGGTTTATATCAATGACTGGAACTTCTTGCTTCAATTACGTTTAAGGAATTATGAGTTTAGTTTTTGGTTAAATTGCTTTCACAAGGCTTATTTGCATACGTTGGTAGAAGCAAAGCTTTCAGATGTATTTTTTCAACCATCAAAATCTCATAATGAAAAATGGTTGATTCAAAATATTTTGAGAATACTACAAAACCTCTTTCAGACCACAGGCTTTCATGAGCATATGAACCAACAGAATGAACGATATCAGAAGCGTATTGACTCTATTCGAGAAGCTTATTGCGCGACAAGTGAATTGAGTGTAGGGGCAATAGATCATAAGTTCTACCTAAGTTATCTGGAGGGTTCAGAGTTAGTTTTCGACATTAGTGAACTTACAAAAACGTATCATTCATTTGAAAAAAGGCTTAAACAACAGCTTTGGTATAACACTCAGGTTATATTCACTTTCTATGATGTTGTTCGAAATACTAAACTCAACAGATATATGATCCGTTTCTATATTACGATTCATAATACTTTTGGTTCTGAGCATATCAATTATGAACTATGGATTGCTCAGCTATGGTCTGAGGAGACAAGTCGTATGGGGATTCTCTTAAATAAATTCCAGCTAGAAAACCGTGAAACAAGTGAATTCATAATTAATGATGTTAATACCGATGAGATATTTCATTGGGTAGAGCCAAATGATCCACTTGAAAATCTTGATCATTTACCAAGTGCGGTGACAATCACGAGTAAACAAATGGAGAAGTTATGTGTTTATCCATGTGGTTTTAAGACCTTTAATGGTAAGAAGGCGGCATTCTTCAAGTAAAATAATCTTAGAGTAAATAATTTCCCTACTCCCATCAAATGGGAGTAGGGATGTTTATCTCTTTTAATTGCATCATTATTTTTTTATTGGGTTGCACATGCTATGTGCAGAAAGCACGCCTTCATATCGAATAGGAACCAATCAGATGAATGCGTTTAATACTCAAACATTTCAGATCAACCAAATTTTAAACATCAAACAAGTAACTTTAATAACTGGGTTAAGTAGAGCAACGATATACTCGATACTTGATCCAAAATCTAAACACCATGATGCCACATTTCCTAAGCAGATCATTTTATCAACGAATCGGGTAGGATGGATTGCACAAGAAATCCATGAGTGGATACAATTAAAGGTTTCCCAAAGGCTAACGAGAATTTGATGCTGAGATGAACTTTAATATTGAATTCTTGAGAGTATTGGATTTAATGCCATTACTCTTTAGTTTACATGTTGAATTCCTAAATTACTTTTATAATTTTGGTAAGGTGAATAAAAAAGTTATAAAATATGAAAGTGTACATCTTTACTAACTAAATATGAGATATATTGAATTAGGGATTATTGAAAGTTAATAACTTCTCTGAGTTTTCACTTTAGTAAACAGTAAATGAAATAGGAGAAATTATTATTAAAAAATTGTAATACCAGCATCGTGATAAATTCTATGAATAATGATTATTGATAAATCACTGAAAATTAGAAGAGGAATAGATTTGATGAGTACAGAACAATTAACATTTTTGCCAAAACCAAAATTTGATGTACGATTTATGTATAACTATATGGGTAAAATGTGTAGTGATACAATTCATGCTTTAACTGAGTTAGTGGCAAATTCACATGATGCTGGTGCTCAGAATGTCTATATAACTTGGCCTGCATCTAGTGAAATGGCTAATCCAAAATTTATGATCGAAGATGATGGATTTGGATTAAGTGCTCAAGAGTTTACTTCTATTTGGGGGACTCTCAATTACAATCGATTTGCTTCTAATCCAAATGCCACAGTTGAAATTCTAAATAAGGATAATCAAATAATAGATAAAAGAAGTATTTTTGGGAAAAATGGTAAAGGAAGATTTTCTGGATTTTGTCTAGGAAGTACTTACACTGTAGAATCATTTAAAAGAGGAGAGGTGCCTTTCTCTTATATGGTTGCGTTAAACCAAGGTGATCGTTATGGTTCAACAGAACCTTTTATATTTGAGCCTGTAAATGTTCAAGAATCATCATTGAAATCTATATATGGTTTAAAGATCACGGCTTCAATAACAAATCATTGGAATTTAAAATACTCAGTAGAAGATATAAAGTCTGAGCTAGGGGCAAGATTTACCAATAGACCTTCTTTCAATATATTTGTGAATGGTCAAAAAGTGGGATTTAATAATATACCTTCAAATTCATTATTTGAAAGTATCGTTGAGTTCAAGGGTAAAGATATTACTATAAAATATATTGATACTAGTCATACCGATGTATCTGCAAATAAAAGAGGTATAGCTTGGTGGGTAACAGGTAGATTGGTTGGTAATATTGATTGGGATTTTTTAAAAACTCAGACAGGATTTGACTTAAGAACTACAACAGCAAAAAGAGTCAATATAGTTGTAATAGCAGACCACCTACAAGAACTAGGACTTATTAATGAAGACTGGGGTGGTTTTAATGAATACTCAGAATTCTGGAATGAGTTTGAGGATTTAATGATCAAAGAAATTTCTTTATTAATCGATAAGGTGTTTTCTATACAGTCTCAAGAAAAAGTTGACCATATTCTCCATGAAGTTGATACTCAAACTCGTAACCTAGGATATCTATCAAGGCATAAGGTTACAAAATTTGTAGAAGATACTGTGAAAAAATTACCTAGAATAGAAGAAAATATTTTATCTGATATAACTACTATTTTGATTAATCTTGAACAGAGTTCAAATAAGTTTGATCTTATTAGAAAGTTAGCTACCATACCTTCAAGTGATCTTGATCAGTTACATGCGATCTTGATAAATTGGGGAGTAAATATGGCTAAAGCAATTTTGGATGAGGTAGAAGGTAGGTTACGCACGATTGTTGAATTTGAATCTAGAATAAACGTTAAGGGAATTAAAGAGGTTCAAGAGTTACAGCCATTATTTAATAATGCTTTATGGATGTTTGGTGCAAGTTTTGAGTCCATTGAATTTACCTCAAATCAGAATATTACTTCTGTCATGAGAGAATTAGCATCTAAAAAAGTAAAAGCTTCAAGAAATAGACCAGATTATGTTATTGTCCCACATGCTTTCAGTCGTCCAAGGTATGAGGATGATAATGAAAATTATGAACAAATTGGTTTAGAACAAGTCATTATTGTCGACTTGAAAACTACTGGTATTAATTTGGGTAGTACTGAAAAAGATCAGATATGGAAGTATGTTAAAGAGTTAGAGCAAAAAGGTTTGATTAGTCAAACTACCAGAGTGCATGGTTTTATTCTTGGGGACCAAATTGAGAAGGGGGAAGGTCATGCACGTAAAGAATGGGATGGAAAAGTGACTATTACCCCAATACTTTACTCTACTTTATTGGATCGAGCAAAAAAGAGAATGTTTAACTTATCTGAAACTGTTAAAAACTCACCAATTCTAAAGCAAAATTTAGAAGCTGAAGAAAAAAGATTGGCTAGTGCATAGGGAATTATAGAAACCCACTAAAAGTTGGGGGGCTTTATCAATATTGTGTTAGAGACTGTTTTCTTGTCTGTCTATCTTTAAGAGTAAACTAATCATGTGTATTAGAATTTTCTTGTCAATACAGTGAGTGGATAACGAAGACACTTTAACATTAACTCGAATCATTCTTAAATTTACTTAATTGTTTGTTTGAATACCTAATCTGATTAAAATCAATAACAATCTCTTTACTACTCATTCGATAGATCATTGACACCTTAAATTTTGCAGATTATCCTTGGCTTGCTGGTCTACATTTGCCAGTCGGTTTTGACAGACCGTTTACACACAAGTACATCAAAAAATTCATTTTTTTGGTGGCGAACTCGTTCGTTCCTCCTCCGTTGCGGTAGGGCGAGGGAGGGACGCCTTGTGCGTGCTGATTCTTGTGTGTCAGTCTGTCAACCCTTTCTCGTTCTGCCACCATTATTTGACAGTAATTTGGTAGAACTCTTTAATACACACAAGGAGTCCGCCATGCGTACTATTTCAATTATAAATTTCCTTTTATCTTCTCGATCTTTGCTTGTGCTTGATTACAGCACATAGCTCTCTTACATTGATTTTTTTCTAAAAATTTGAACAAGATCAATATAAATCATGAATTTGGGTATTGCCCAGAATAAGTCATGTCTGCGTTTTATTAAAAAAAATGATTGATTTAAATCCGATCTCAAATAAAGAAAATTCACATACACATTACCTCAGTGAAGCCATAACGCTCTAAGCGTGGGCATTAAAAACATAAGTATTTACGAGAGGATTGAATGAAATTAAAACTGATTTTTTCATTGTCAGCTGGTGTTTTGCTGACGGCCTGTAGTAGTGCATTTGAATCAGAATTTAAGGATGGCTGCCGTAACTTTGGTGGCAATCGTAGCTTCTGTTCATGTAGCTATAACGAGGTAGAGAAACACTACGGAGAAGACCGACTTAAGCAAATTAAGACCCCGATTCAATTTCCAGAAGATTGGGAACAGCAAGTCCAGCAAGCAGGTTTAGCCTGTATGTCTGAATTGGATTAGGAGCATCTAAACATGAGAAATCTATTGATTACCTATCTACTAATCATGTTCGGCTACTGGCTCAAATTGATCTGGAGCTTTCCTGCGGGTTATTCCAAAGCCTATCTCTTGGGCAGAGCATTTGTCTGGCCATTTACCTTTTTGGAATGGCTATTTTCTTAGTCGTATCAAACAAATATCTCAAGCAAGCAGATAAAAATGAATGGATAAAAATGATGAATAAATTGATTTTTACAGCAGTATTTGCTCTGGGGATTCATTCCTTGAGTTATGCCGCACCTTCTTATGGATTAGGCTCAGCTGAAACGATGGCACATTTGGTGAATGCCCAACAAGGTCGAGGCTATGACACGATTTGTACCTATCGCTCGGCTACACGTCTTTATGGTGTTCATGAGGTGCAAGCTGCAATGATGAATGGATGTCAACAAAATCTTGCCTATACAGCTACTTGGGAAGGTGGAGGAATCTTAAGAGTATTCGGCACAACCAACTCCATAGATGTTCGGCGAATAGGATATCGTGCACCAGCCAAGGCATCACAACCAGCACCCACGGTAAGCAAATATAAAAACTTATGTGACAACCCGAATATGTCAGTGACGTTTAACCAAAAAACGGGTGAAACAACGGATTGCAGAACAGGGGAAGTGAGTATTGATCCTCAAATCAAAGCATTCAAAGAACAAGGCTTATGGCCACATCAATAGGGAAAGTCTCATGCAGAAACTCAAAAATTCGAGTCTTATTATTTTAATTATTGCCATTACGCTGATGATCTTAGGGACTTATCTGTTTAACCAACATCTACAACGTAAAGCAGATCTACAGTTAGCGCAGTTGACTGTAGAACAAACCCAAGCCCCTAAAAATCAAACTGCTGATATCACTCAATCTGCATCTGAACCAGCCGATCAAGATTTAAATGAAGATGCCACAACACAAACGACCCATGTCGCAGTGAGCGCTGATGAGATTGCAGGTGCTTTAGCTGTGGTTGAAGAAGCCAAAGCCTCACAAAAATCAGCAACTGAACATTTAACCATGCAAGTGGATTCTGAATACCATGAAGGAAAAACATTAAGTTCGAATGCTGCAAAGTATGGTTTAAAGCCGATCAAAACAGCACCCACTGATCTCAAGACAACCGTTCCGAGTATTGATCAAATGTTAGCGTCACATCTCATGGAGGTTTGGGGACGATCTAGCGTAGATCAAGTTGCTAAGCGAGTGGAAGGTTGGAGTCAACAGGGCAACAGCATTACCTATCGTACAGCATGGGACTCAGATCGTTACCAATGTACATGGTATGTGGTGAGTTGGAACCAAAGCAACAATCAAGTTTTAAACGAAGGCTACAAACCTTGTTTTTAAAAATTTATTTCTTCTTAGAAATTGAATTTTCAATCATTTCTAAACCATTAAAACAGGAATATCACCATGAAAAATATCAAAATCATCAGTTGTGGTTTAATCAGCTTATTTTTAACAACAGCAGTCATGGCAAAGACAGAGCAAATTACCTTAAAAAAAGATCTGGGATTTGGTGAGGAAGCCGTGATTTTTCCAACCACCAAAGGTGAAGTGATTCTTAATCGTTATGCACTTACAGCAACAGTTGCCAAACAAATCAAATCCTATAAAAAAGGGCAATGCTTAGAAATCCAATCTCAATATGGTTTCTTTAAAGATACTGGGGATGGGCAATACATTCAAAGTATCCGACCATGTAAAAGTACAACGGGTTTGGCTATCCCTAAAGTCAATCGATAAGCTGTACGCATTCAAATTTAAATCGAATCAAACCTAAAAACCACGAGCCGATGCTCGTGGTTTTTTTTATGTCTATTCCTTCATAAATTAAGGAGCCACACGATGCAGCAATGCCCCTATTGCCATTCACCCCATGTGCAATTACTACGGCGAAGTCAACAATCACAACCCAAGACTCATTTAACGTTTTCAACCTGTTCGCCAATGTCTTTGGCGACGGTCGGAATGCAACTTTCTAAGAAGTTTAAGATCAATCCCTTGCTCGGTGGCCTGATTGGTTTAGTCGCAGGCGGGATGTTTTTACTCTATATCCAACAGCAAGACAATCTGATCACCCTACATTACCAGTGCGAGCAATGTCAGGAACACTTCGACATTCAACACGCTGAATCAATCTAAACAATATCTCAATCTGAAATATTCACATTGAATTGATTCAATTCATTCTTCACTCAATCAGAAGGAAAAACTTTATGGCACATCAACTTGAACAAATGGCTTATGTGGGTCAAACCCCTTGGCATGGACTCGGAAATCAACTTAGCCCAAATCAACCGATTGAAGTCTGGGCAAAACAAGCAGGTATGGACTGGCACATCGAGAGCTCTAATGTCAGCTATATGGCAGAAAACTATAAAGGACAAAGTCTGATTCTTCCGCATGATGAGCAACGTGTGCTCTATCGCTCTGATACTCATGCACCTTTATCAGTAGTCAGCCAACGCTATCAAGAAGTTCAGCCTAAACAGATTCTTGAATTCTATCGTGATCTCACTGAGCAATCAGGCTTTGAACTGGAAACCGCAGGAGTACTCAAAGGTGGAAAGAAATTCTGGGCTTTGGCAAAAACAGGACAAACGACTGCACTCAAAGGTAAAGATGTCAGCAATGGCTATATTCTCTTAGCCACGGCGTGTGATGGTACGCTCGCCACCACAGCACAATTTACTTCCATACGTGTGGTGTGTAATAACACCTTAGCGATTGCATTGAAAGGACAGGACGCAAGTCGAGGTGTGGTCAAAGTACCGCATAGTACCAAGTTTGATGCAGACAAGATCAAACAACAATTGGGGATTTCGGTACGGGCATGGGATGAACACATGTATCAAATGAAACAACTCAGCCAACGCAAAGTGACTCAACAAGAAGCAGCAGCCTATTTCGATGCCGTGTTTAATAACACCAGCCTCAGTGTCGCAGAACAGGATGAACGTTTTATTCAATACTACCGACAAGTTGCCAATAGCGCAGATACCCATAAAACCGAACCGAATGGACGAGCGATGTCTAAAGTCATGACCATGTTTAATGGGCATGGACGAGGGGCAGAGCTATCCTTAGCTAAAGATACCGCTTATGGTTTACTTTGTTCGATCACTGAATATTCAGATCACGAACGTCGTGCCATGAGCCAAGACCATCGACTGGATTCAACTTGGTTTGGTTCAGGCGCTGCACTAAAACAACGCGGATTAGAACAAGCTTTAAGGATGATCTTTTAATTATTTATTCATTTCATCTGAATAATGAATAAATAATTAAAGACTATCTTTACAATGGCATTAAAATAGCAGAAACTCGAAGCGGATTTATTCTTAAATTGTTTGTCGTTTCTCTTTTAACACCACATCTTCGGATGTGGTTTTTTTATGCCCAAAATTTAATCTTAAAAAGAACTGATCAACACCTTTCCACTGTCTATCAATTTAGGAATATCCCATGAATACAAACAACAGCATTCACAACCATGCTACAAATAATCCACCGACTACACCAACTCCACCGAATATTTCAATCCCATTTCCCTTACCACAACGCCCTCAAACAAAACCCGTTCCACTCCGATCACGACAGCATCAACGTCCCAAAACGCAACAAGGGTTAAAACACAGTCGAGTTGGTACATTACGTCCCAAACGCTTGACGGATACCAAAAAACTCACTCAGACAGAATGGCTGAAGTTACGCAAACAAGGCATCGGTAGTAGTGACTGTGCCGCAGCCTGTGGACTCAATCCCTATATGTCGATGTTGGAGTTGTGGATGATTAAAACAGGGCGCATCCAACAGAACATTGAGGATGAAAGTGAAGGGCATGCTCCACTCTATTGGGGTAAACGCCTAGAGCCGTTGGTGGCTGAATATTACAGCATGCATACCAACTACAAAGTACGTCGAGTCAATGCGGTACTTCAACACCCTGAAGCTGATAAACACTTTATGTTAGCCAACTTGGATTACTCGGTAGTGGGTGATGCAGATGTACAAATTCTCGAATGTAAAACCGCAGGGGAACACGGTGCCAAGCTATGGCGAGATGGTGTGCCTCTGTACGTTTTATGCCAAGTACAACATCAATTGGCAGTGACAGGTAAGAAAGCAGCGCATATCTGTGTGCTGATCTGTGGGCATGAAACCCGAATCTTTAAAGTGACTCGTTCAGAATCAGTGATCCAACACATCATCCATGCAGAACGACACTTCTGGGAATGTGTGGAAAAAGATACGCCACCTGATGCTGATGCATCTGAATCAGCAGCTAAAGCCTTACAACAGCTTTATCCTGAACATGTGCCACTGACAACCACTGACTTATCTGAAGATGAACAAGCCAATCAACAATTTGAACAATTGATTCAAGCACGCCATCAAATTGAAACTGGTCAAGAGACATTCGATTTACTCAAACACCAACTACAAGCCAAGATGCAACAGGCTGAACGAGCCACCTTTAAAATAGGTTCAGTGACTTGGAAGAAGTCGAAAGACTCAATCAGCTTAGACAGTAAGGCATTACTCAAACAGTACCCTGAATATCTCAATCAATTCCCTCAAAACAAACAAGGCTCACGCAGATTTCAAATTTATACAGATTTATGAATTTTGTTTAGATAGCTATAAATTTCTTATAGCTATCTTTCCTTTGGTGAAATTTTGCATCTTGTTAAGCTCTTAACCTTCTGGCGGAAAAGGATCATTACCATAAGAGTTACGCTCACGGATTTGTCCATTTCTACCGTGAATGAGAACTTCACTTTTTTGGTTTTGTGCAATTTCACGAGCAGCATCGAATGCTTCTTGTTGAGTGCGATGGTGAGAAGTGTCCTTGGAATTTTTTTCACCACGGACAGCCCAACCATTATCACGTTTAACTACATGTTGATTTTTACCAGCCATATGTCATCTCCTTCGTTTTCATGACAATTAATAAATTATCATGAAAATTAATAAAAACACAATATATTGTGTTTGTTATTAATTTAACAACTATATATAGATATTAAATTACCTAAAATATAGATTTTTTATTGTTTCAATGATCCTATGCTATTTGGCATGGGATTTTTTAACTTCAATTTTACTAGAAGGAAATTAACATGATCAAAGGTTTAGCAATCACACCACCAGTGTTAGGACGTATCAGTATTGGCAAGATTGTTGAAAAGAATGGTAAGCGTGTCCCTGAAAAAGATGATCAATTTACCATTACCAGTCAAATCCAAGGTAAGGATGGCTGGATTAAACATCCACTTGATGAACAACTTCGAGCCAAAGCACCGAATCAAAATCAAAAACTCAGAACAATTCCAGTAAGGATGATCTTTAATGATCCTGAACTCAACCTTAGAGCAGAATATACTTTGTTTGATCGGCAAACTGGACGACCTGTTTGTATTGGCAATGGCGAGACATGCCAAAGACAAACCAACCAAGGCGTAGAACAACATTCATGCCCATCTCCTGACCTATGTCCATTAGCACAAGGTGGCAACTGTAAACCCTTTGGTAGATTACATGTCAACTTAGATGAGTCGGATGAACTTGGAACATTCATTTTTAGAACGACTGGCTTTAATAGTATTCGAACCTTGGCAGCACGACTGAGTTATTACCATGCAGCATCAAATGGTTTGCTGTCATGCCTTCCTTTACAACTTACACTTCGAGGCAAGTCCACCATACAAAGCTATCGCACACCTGTGTATTACGTCGACTTAACGCTCAAAGATGGTATCAATCTTCAACATGCTATTCAAATGGCAAAAGAGATTGATCAACAAAGCAAAGCATCTGGATTTAATCAAAATGCTTTAGATCAGGTGGCACGACAGTGTTTTAGTAATGCAAGATTTGAGGTGAATTCTGAAGAGGGCCTAGATTTGGTTGAGGAGTTTTATACGGATGAAGTTACTGAGTTTGAACAATCACAACCTGAGTCAAAATCTAAAGTTAATCCTAAGCTCAATCAGGGTGATGGGTTTGTGCAGCATATTCAGCAGGGATTACAGGGAAGTGTGAGGGCGGTGAATTGATTTGAAATAGGAAATCATTAGTGGTTTCCTTTTTATATTATTGTTTGTATTTTAATCATTTTAACAAGGTGATAAAAATGATTCAGAAAATTTGGTTTAGTTTTAGACAACAAAACAATTCAATAAAAATTTATATAGTTGCCCTCATTATTTTTTTGCTGGCTATTAGTTCTATAAAAATTCTAGGCTCTAGTGTTTCTTTGGGGGGGGTATATGTCTCAATAGTTCTATTCGCAATCGGTTTTATGATTTGGATGTTTAATTTTGTCAAAAAATTCCTTGTACAAATACAAGGTAAAGAGAAAATATTAAAATGTATTAAATTTTCATGGTTTATTTTTCATTTGTGGGTACTATGGTTAGCCGCTGTATACGCAAGTAAGATTGTCAATGTGGGGCTTGGCTTGCCTGCTTCAGATTTTAACTTCACGACGACCTTCTTTACTTTTGTTTGTTATTTTCCTGCCCTATTGGTCAGTGTTGTAGGATTTGGATTGATAATTTACCTAGCAGCATGGATCATTTTTACTTTTCGATTTATGTTTAAGAAGCAGGCTTTTTTTGAGAACTTCTCAATATTTCATATAGTTGGTTTTATCATTATAATAAGTCTGCTTGCATTAGGGCATGATAAATTCATGTCTAATGTTATTGTAAATGCACCGAAATATGTACGATATATTGCTTTTCAGACTGATTATCAATATCTGCCAATGTATTTAAAGCAATTTCCCCAAATAGATAATACTGTAAAAATAAAATTGCATGAAAACGGTGTTTATTCGATCTTAAAAGAACAAGAAAATGGTTATGAGTTAGTTGTTGAAAAGATTGAGTGAATTCTATAGCTGATAAATTTGATCTGCTTATTGGTTTTACTCATTGTATTGATTATGATGAGTATTCAATCGAAATCTGCTTTATATCATGGACTATATCCAATTAAACCGTAAGTTTACATTAATAACTTCTAAACAAAATGAAGATGTGTCTAATTTAGATTATTCACTGAATATAAAGTATGCAGAAAAAAATAGTTGGGATGATTTATTAACTGAATATAGATGTGTGATTCTTGCTGAAGCAGGTGCAGGAAAAACTAAAGAGTTTGAAGAGTGTGCTAAAAGAATTCAAGCAGATGGTAAATACGCCTTTTTCATTCGAATAGAGGATATAGATAATGATTTTGTTAATGAATTTGAAATTGGAGATGAGGATCAATTTGATGAATGGTTAGCCTCTACAGATTCTGCATGGTTTTTTTTAGATTCTGTAGACGAAGCTCGTTTAGAAAATCCAAAACAATTTCATAAAGCTATAAAAAAATTTGCAAGAAAAATTAAAACAGCTGTACGTAGAAGTCATATTTATATTTCAAGTCGCCCTTATAGTTGGAGATTTAAAAATGATGAAGAAATTTTAGATACAGAACTGTTTTATGGTGTTAAGAAAGAACAAGATAAATCTGGTAATGATAAGCAATTAAAAAGTGCATTAAAAATTTTTGCTATTACCCCCTTAATTATTGAGGATATAAAAATATTTTGTGAAATTAGATCCGTAGAAAATATTTCAGAATTGCTTAATCAAATTGAAAGATATGACTTATTAGAATTCGCTGGAAGACCTTTTGATTTAGAAAATATTATTTTGAAATGGAATGATGAGGGTATATTAGGCTCTCGTTCGGACATTATTCAATATAATATTGAACAACGTTTAAGAGAATCACATACGCAAGCTAGAAAATCGACTCCTATAAGCTTTACAAAATTAGTTGAAGGCGCACAACGCCTTGCAGCAGCAGTTATATTAACTTGTAGACCAGATATAGGTGTTCCTGTATTGGCACATACCAAAGAGAATTTAAATGCTTCGACTATTCTTCCAGATTGGAATGATGATGAAATACTGCGATTATTAGAATCTGGAATTTTTAACGATATTATTTATGGAGCTGTACGTTTTAGACATAGGGACACTCGTGAGTTTCTCGCAGCTCAATGGTTCTCAAAACTATTAAAGGGTGATAATCGACTTTCAACAGAAAAGCTTTTGTTTAGTGAACAATTTGGAGAAAAAATTATTGTACCAGCACTTCGCTCCATCCTTCCTTGGTTAATATTGTTAGATGAAAAGATTTGCCAAGATGTAATGAAACTCCAACCAGAAATTGCTTTTGAAAGTGGGGACCCTGCACAGTTATCATTAAATATACGTAGAAAATTTTTTTCACAATTTGTTGAAAGAATTGCAACAAATCAAGATGATCGAACAATTAGAGATAATGACTCTATTGCAAAAATTATTGATTTTGAATTAGAAGATGAAGTTTTATCACTGATAAAAACTTATTATGATAATGAAGATGTTATTTTCTTCTTAGGACGAATGGCTTGGCAAGGAAAGTTTACTAAATGTATTTCTTTACTTACATCGATTGCTCTTGATTCTAAAAGAAATATATATTCTAGGAGAGTGTCGACTCGTGCAATTATGGCATGTGGGGAGAAAGAACAAAAAGTTGAACTTTGGGGTAATTTAAATCACAGCGGAGAAAAACTAGATAGGCAGTTAATTGTAGAACTTGTGAATGAAACTGATCCTGATCAAGAGTTTATCAGTTTACTCATAGAGTCTTTAAAAAATGCAGCTTTATATAAAAGATTTGAACGTAGTGGGTTAACTGCAGTCTTAGAAGAATTTGTACAGAATCTTGATGTTATACTAGGATATGAGTTGCTTGCTGGTATAGCAGAACTGTTAACCTTAGAACCTTTTTTCGATATAAAAGGATACCAAATATCGAAAGAATATGCTTGGACTTTAAAAATAGCTTTTCAAATTATTGAAAAATTAATTAGAGAGCGAAATCCTTTAGTACTTGAGGATAAAATAATAAAAGTATTAATTAATGGTAGAGCTCTAGAGTATCAGGGGGATTTTGATAATTTTAATGAAAATAGTAGATTAAGAGAAGTTATACCTACATGGAACGAGCTCAATGATAAGTTATATTGGTATTCAATAGATATAGCACGCCACTATTTACTTAAAAAAGAGCAGAAGAAATTAACTGATGATGGGGCTATTTATTATTTCGAGCATTTTTGGGACTTTGGTGCTGATAGTTTTGAACGATTATTGAATTATATTGATACTAAAGATTTTATAGATGACAAATTGGTCAGTCTAAACCGAGCATTTTTTATATATTCTCAGAAAAATAAATCACCTGAAATGTTAACCAAAATACAGGAGTCTTGTAAAAAATATCCTATTCTTTTAGATCAATTAACAAAATTATTGATACCAGTTCAAAGTGATTTACAAAAAAAAATTCTAGGGCATGAAAATCGTCAAAAGTCTTTACTTGAAAAGCAAAGATCACGAGAGGTAAGACAGAAAAAGAGTTTAATTGAATATGTGAAAAAAAATTCTGATAATTTGATTAATTCACCAAGAATATTGGATGGTAAATTAACGAATGAACATATTTACTTAATAGAAGGAATGAATTTTGATGATTTGTCTAATTGGGAAGGATTAATTAAAGATTTTGGTGATAAAGTTGCCCAAAACTATCATGATTCAGCAATTAAATTTTGGCGTTTTTTAAAGCCAAAATTACATTCTGAGGAGTTCTTAGAAAAGAATGCTAGACCTTTTTCGGTTCTATTTGGTTTAGCAGGTCTTCAAATTGAGTCAATTGAAAATGAAAACTTTCCTTGTAATTTGCTAGAAAGTGAAATAAATAATGCGCTTAGATATATTACATGGGAGTTAAATGGTTTTCCTATTTGGCTTGAAAAAATCTATAAATTTTATCCTGATAAAGTTATAGAAGTTATAAATACGGAGGTTGTGTGGGAACTAGAATCATCAAATCCTGAAACTGGCAAAAATTATAATCATATTTTGGATGACATATTTTATCATGCTCCTTGGATACATAAAGACATCGCGCCTAAAATTTTAGAATGGTTAAAAGAAAATTCAAAATTATTAAATACAGATACTTACCGATATGCAGTACAAATTTTATTAAATGCTGGTATTCAAGAATCAAATTTTAGATTATTAGCTCAACAAAAAATAAAAGAATTGGCATTACCTGAACACAAAGCTTGGTGGTATGCACTTTATGTAGATTGTGCCCCTGAAGAGGGGATATCAGACTTAACTAGATGGCTGGAATCATTAGCTATTGATGATGCTATTCAAGCATCTCAGGTTTTCATTTGTCATTTGACAGGTAAAAGAGATTCAATAAATGGAAAAGCAGGCAACAATAAGTTTAAACAAGTTAAATATTTAAAGAAATTATATTCGTTGATGCATAAATACATAAAACTAGATGATGATATAGATAGAGTTAATTCAGGAGTATATTCACCTGGGCTTAGAGATGATGCACAAGATTCTAGAGATTTACTTTTTACATATTTGAAAGAAGTTCCGTGTGCTGAAAGTTATTATGCAATTAAAGATTTATTAAAAACACACCCAAGTGGAAATAGGCGTATTTGGTTGGAAAAGACTGCTCACAATATTGCTTTGTCATGTGGTGATTTAAAGCCATGGAGTATTGAGCAAGTATTACAATTTGAAGAGTCAGGTAATATAAATCCAAAGACACATAAAGAATTATTTGATTTAGCACTGCTTAGGATAATTGAACTAAAAGATTGGCTCGAAAATGGCGACTATAGTCCTTGGCTAACTTGGCAAAGAGTTGAACAAGAAACAGAGATGAGAAATTTAATAGCAGATGAATTGAGAAAAAAAGCTCAAGCGAAATATTCTATTTCTCAAGAAAATGAATTAGCAAATAGCCAAAGAACTGATATTAGGTTAGATAATCCCGTAGTAAATAGCCCAGTACCAATTGAGTTAAAAATACTTGATAAAAATTGGAGTGGGGCTGATTTATGTGAAAGATTAAGAAATCAACTGGTCGGTGATTATTTGCGCGAGCAGACTGCCGGCTGTGGAATATTTTTATTAGTAGCGCAATCCACAAGTAAAAATTGGAAAATTCAAGACAGAATAATTAGTTTGAATGAATTGGAGGAAACACTTCAAGAATATTGGTACAGTATCGCTCATGAGTGGGTTAAAATAGATTTTATCAAAGTCATTGTAATTGACTTGAATAAGAGAAAGTTAGTTTCTACCACGTAGTTATCACCAGCTTAGACTGAATCCGATAGTCACACATTTTTCTAGTGTTTGGCAGATTAAATTTCACTTAACTTATCTTTCAAGTTTAGGCGGTAATCCTTCGAATGAGCAGCATTTTGAATTGGTCTCTGAAATCATCAATTATATCGTCTGAACAATAGATCAGACGATATAATTGATGATTGGTTTATGATCTTTTCAAATTCTCTAAGATCAGGAATAAAATTATAACCATGATATCGTTTACATAGTTTCTTTGTTGGTGATAGCTGATTCCATTGATTTTCAGTGAAAGGCTTCATTGGATTATATAGAATGACATTGTCTGGTTTCACTTTAAGCTTAAAGTTACACATTCCATTAAATTCATTTTTTACATCTACTAATGTACAGTGCTGAAATTCAGGGATTGATTGTAAAGTTGTAAAAAACTGTTGAATTCGTTTTTGAATTAATCCTTGTTCTATAAAGATATTATTTAGTTTTTGACGCTCATCATTTGTCTGAAAATAAGCATCAGAATAATGACCGACGATAAATAAGTTTCCAAGCATATCTTTTGTGTAGAAATAGATGTTATGCATTTTGCCAACTAATGATTTGAAATTAGGGCGGATATAGCCATAAAGGAAATCATCTATTAATTCATCCTTATTAAAATTCCATTCCTCTAAGCCATACCCTTCACTGCTAACATAATTAATTTGGTTTTCTGCAAGATGGCCAACACCAGCAGGTGCTTGGTAATAATTTGTATTCCAACAAGTTCTAATAAGTATATTTGCCATTTTCTGTTCTCAGATATTTTTATTATTAAATGAAAAACCATTTTTAATCATCTACCCAGACTGCATCTGTAAAAGCTACTTGAATAACTTCCTGTACAACTGTGAGATATTCGCTGGGGCTTATTTTAAAATCAGACATTGATGCCAATAGGTTTAGTGGTTTATGTTTGAAAGTTTAGCAAAGAAAATGAATTGTGCTTAAATATTTTTCTTGGTGCTGTGGGTGTTGTGTAAACTAAATCTTTTTCAGAAGGTTTAAAGCTAATTGTTCAACAAACTTATGATCCAAAGCATTCGCTACAAAGAACATTTACCCATGCATTATTTTTTTGTATGTTTAGTGGTATTTCCTGTCATGGTATATTTATAGGTAAACTCATCGACATTGGAGAGATGGCTGAGTCTGTAAAGTACACCACCAATGTATTTAATTGAAAAGAAATACCAATTGATTAGATCTATTGCGTTAGTCAAAATTTGAGCAGACAATACCTTAAATGTATTTAAGGTATTGTATAAAGTCCAAATGATTAAAAAACCCTATTTTCGCAAGAGGTTTACTGAATAAAATTAAAAAAGATATGATTCTCATCTTTTGTATAAGCTGAAACTGATGTTAAGATAGGTTTGTTTAATAATTCTAAGAGGCTACTTTGAAGCACTATTACCAACTAATTTTTATGGGTGAAATTGAGCATAAAATTTTACCAAAAATTAAAAAGAGTTTCTTTGAAAAAATTGAAGAACTAGGTATTTCAAGAACTTTTTTTAAACTAATTGATAGATCTAATTTTGAAGAATATACGGATGCAAACCCTGCATTCTGTATTTACTTTGGACAACAATCAACAACTAGTTTTTTGGATGAGACGTTAGTTGAAAGTTTAGTTAAAGATGCTACCTTGTTGTTACCTGTGATTGATAAAAATTTATCAGAATTTAATAATTTAGTGCCATCTAAACTTCAAAATTATAATGGTCTAAGCCTTTTAGGTCTTGAAGTCGATGTTGCTGTTGAGCAGATAGTAAATAATGCTCTAGAGGCTTTTAATTTACTTAAATCTAAAAGACGAGTTTTTGTCAGTTATAAAAGAAGTGATTCGTCTGGTGTAGCAATTCAATTATATGAATATCTTGAGCAACATAATTTTGATGTATTTTTAGATACACATTCTATTCGCAAATCAGAACCATTCCAAGATGAATTATGGCAACGTATGATTGATAGTGATGTTGTGATCCTTTTAAGTACAGAAAACTACTTAGAGAGTGAATGGACTCAACAAGAATTGACAAATGCAAACCTTTGTTCTATTGGATTAGTGCAAGTTGTATGGCCTGAATTTACAGTAGTCCAAGGTGCACAATTGTCAGAAGTATTAAAATTAGAAGTATCTGACTTTATCAGTAATGAATTTAGAAATGTTACTGGTAAGTTAAAAGAGAATTGTTTGATGAAAATCGTTCAATTTACTGAGGCATTAAGAGCACGTACGTTGGCTTCTAGACAAGATAAATTGATTTCAACATTTATGCAGTATGCTGAAAAATTTCAAGTAACAGCAACTTTATCTAGCCATAAGTTTATTGAATTAGAGAAAAATGGGGAAAAATCAATAGTTGTACCAGCACTTGGTATACCGAAAGCATTAAATTGTGAAGAATCGCAGACACTTATAAAAGCAATTTATCAGGATCAATTGAATCAAATTTTTATTTTGTATGATGAGATTCATATTCGTGATATATGGTTACGCCATTTAAATTGGCTAAATGAGCATTTGCCTGTTAAAACTAAAGAAATTGGTAAGGTGTCAGAATGGCTAGCGAATTGAAAAAGATATTTTTGTCTGCAAGTATCCCTTTATCAGATAGAGATTTTAAATATATTGATACAGCAGATAACACGGCTATACGAGATGCAGTCGTTGCATTAGCTCGAATAGTTTTACCTAAAGCGCAGCTTGTATGGGGGGGGCATCCATCAATTACTCCATTAATTAGAGCTGTTCTACAGAAGCAGAATTTAAGTGTAAAAGAGCATGTCAAACTTTATCAATCTAATTTTTTTGCTAAATTATTTCCTCCAGAAAATACTTATTTTGAAGAAATAATTCGTACTGATGCACTACCAGACAGAACTGCAAGTCTTGCTTTGCTGCGCAAAAAGATGATTGTTGAAAATAGTTTCTGTGCTGCTATCTTTATTGGCGGTATGGAAGGAGTTGAAGAGGAATATAGATTATTTAGAGCATCACATCCCCATACTCCTGTTTTTCCAATTGCATCAAGTGGTGCGGCATCAAAAATTCTATATACAGAAAATCAATTTGAGGATGAGCGTCTACTTACGAATTTTTGTTATTTACCATTGTTTGATGAATTATTTGGGGGGATTTTAAGTGGGGAATAAAATTTTTATTTCGTATAAATATGCTGATTCAAGTGTCCAAAAACTTAATACGACTTATACTTGGGAACTGACAACACCACGCCATTATGTGGACATAATTCAACAAAAATTATTACCTAGATATGGACATATTAATAAAGGTGAAAATGATGGTGAATCATTGGCTACTTTTAAAGAAGCAACAATTCAATCAAAGTTAGCAGATAAGATATTTGATAGTTCAATTACTATTGTCTTAATTTCTCCTAATATGAAACCCCTATATCCTTTTGAAAAAGATCAATGGATTCCTTGGGAAATTTCATATTCATTAAGAACAAAAAGTAGAAAAGGAACTTATAGTAATCCTAATGCAATTTTGGAAGTTATATTGCCCGATATAACAGGTAGTTATAACTATGTGAATAACTATAATTTCGGTTTTGAAATTATTAAATTGAATAAGAATAATGTTAAACCATTGTTAGTTAGTTATTTGCACCCAAATTATGTTGTGACTTGTACATGGGCTCAATTTTTAAGTCAATTTGATACGTGGCTTGAAAAGGCAGTTGAGAATAGAAAAAATGTTGATAGATATAACTTAAGGGTGAATTTTTAGATTAAATTATCTTACTGAAAGAATTAACTATTTTAGGAATACGAAAGTGGCGAAAAAAGTATTTTTTAGTTTTAAATATGAAGATGTAGCAAGAGCTATGGTTGTTCGTAATAGTTCGGTCACACAGGATTCAGCTGGTTTCATTGATAAGGCAGACTTTGAGGCTGTAAAGAAACAAGGGAATGAGGCTATTAAAAACTGGATTGATAATCAGTTAAAAGGTACGACAGTAACAGTCGTACTTGTTGGAGAAAATACAAATCAAAGTAAATGGGTGAAGTATGAAATAGAAGAAAGTATTAAGAGAGGAAATGGGTTGCTAGAAATAAATATTAGCAAAATTAATGCACTTGGGCATGGGACATCTGATTTTTGTGGATGGATGCTTCCTAATGAATATAAAGCGTATAATTGGAATAAAGATAATGGTTATAATAACCTGTCTGCATGGATTGACATGGCTGCTGAATTTGTTGGCAAGTAGTTTATTTATCTTATTGTCTTAAGATTGACAATAAAAAACTCTTGTCAGTCTTAACTCCACGTGTGAACTATAAATTTTTATAAAATAGGTCAGTTTATATTAAATGCCTAATAGAATAAATCTATCACTTAATCCTATATATTTTTTAATTAGTATTTTTATACAAATATGTCATTGCTGATTAAAATTTTGTTTAGAAATTTTTTTCTAGTTTATAAGATTCTTTTAGAGTGTAATAATTTATTGAAAGCATTTCTGCTAGAACTTGTTAAGCAATAAATTTTGAATGAAAATATATTCTTAAAGTTAAGTAAAATTTTCAAAAAATAAGGTAATAGATGATGACTGTACCAAAGCTATTTATTTCTTATAGTTGGACTTCTGCTGAACACGAGGATTGGGTTTTAAAGTTAGCTCATGAGTTAGCAGAATCAGGAGTTGATGTAAAATTTGATAAATGGGATTTAAAAGAGGGGCAGGATCCTTACCACTTTATGGAACAAATGGTGGCAGATGAGACTATTACAAAAGTTATTATGATCTGTGATAAAAAATACAAGAGTCGAGCTGATGATAGGGAAAAGGGGGTTGGCGTTGAAACACAGATTATTTCTTCAAAAATTTATAATGAGGTTAAACAAACGAAATTTGTAGCTGTTATTGCAGAGGTTGATGATAAAGGAAATCCTTTTATACCAGTGTACTACTCAGGTAGAATCCATATTGATTTGAGTAACGATGATAAATATACACAAAATTTTGAACAATTAGTACGATGGATATTTGATAAACCTTTGCATCAACGACCCCAGCTAGGGAAGCCACCAAGTTATATCTTAGAAGAAAAAGTTTCTTTACTTGGGACTGATGCACTAGCAAGGCGATGTATAGATTTGCTTAAGAGTGGAAAGCCCAATGCTCAAGGAGCAGTGAATGAATATTTTGATACAGTGCTAGAGAATTTAAGTAGATTCAAATTAGAATATTCTGATGATTTAGAACCTGTTGATCATGCAAAATTAATTTTTAATAGAATTGAAGAGTTTAAGCAACCTCTAGAGCAAATTATTGGAGTGCTATATACAATCGCTTCACATGCTGCAACTGAGGACAGCATGTTAGCTCTTCATCGTTTTTTTGAGGGAATGTCACAATATTTCTATCCAAATTCAAATGGAAAAACAAGCTATACCTATAGAGAGTGGGATTTTGATTTTTATAAATTTATTGCACATGAACTATTTCTCTATACATTGGCAATTTTTATAAAAATGGAAAAATTTCATCTTATTTCATTCCTACTAAATCAACCGTATTACTGTTGTAGAGAATTTAGTCATTCAAAAAAGATCAAACAATTTGACTTTTTAAATAAAGATGTTGAATCACTTAAATTTTATTTTTCAGAAGTCGAAGGGAAAAACTGGTATTCATCATTTGGTGAGCTTCTCAAAAGAAGATTTTCAATAAAATTCATAGGACTGGATCATTTATGCCAGTCAGACTTTATTTGTTATTTAAATTTGATGTCAAAAAATATAGAAAGTAATAGTTATGATTATTGGAATCCAACCTTGCAGCTATATCATGATGGACATGATGCTTATGAAATTTTTGCAAAATCAGTTTCAGAGAAATACTGTGAAAAAATACTACCATTATTAAATATTAATGCCACCTCTAATTTAAAAGAGTTATTGGAAAAACTATCTAATAATTCAGCTATTATTCCAAGAGTAGGCGAATGGGGAAAGTTACCTATTAAACGTTTAGCCAACTATGACCTACTTTTAACCTTGCCTTAGTTTTGAGATATGACAGAATTAAATTTTTCAAATATAAGAACTTTTGATAGTAGCAAAAATAGTGGATTCGAAGAGTTAATCTGTCAATTGGCTCATTTGAGTCCTCCTTTAAATGCTAGAATCTTTGAAAGGAAAGAGGGGGCTGGTGGAGATGCTGGTGTAGAGTGTTATTGGATACTTGATGATGGTGCAGAACATGCTTGGCAGGCTAAATACTTTTTAGAGAATATTGATGATTCTCAATGGACTCAAATTAGTGATTCGGTTTTAACAGCATTGGATAAACATCCAAATATCACAAATTATTATGTTTGTATTCCTCAAGATTTACCAGATAGCCGAAAAATAGGGCGTGGAGGAAAGCAGGTCGTAAGTGCCAGAGATAAATGGAATACTCATTGTAATAAATGGGAAAAAGAAGCTCTAAAAAGAAATATGCAGGTAAATTTCCATTTTTGGGGAAAGCATGACATTTTACTAATGCTAAGCCAACGGGATAATTCATTGTTTAATGGACGAGCAAAATATTGGTTTGATGAGTTAATCCTGACTAAAGATATTTTTGAAAAAATCATTAACAGGTCTAGGCTTTCCTTAGGTGATCGTTTTACACCAGAATTTCATGTGGATCTACCTATAACTAAAATATTTGATGGGTTAGGGCGAACAAAAGAATATACAGAATTATTGAACTCCAACGTATATGAATGGCTTTCAATAGTTGATGAGGTGGAAAAAGCTCTTTTACGTTTGGAAAGTTGTGATAAGAATTATTTTAAAGATTTAGTTAAAAATATAAGTTATCAAGATAAATGGAGTTTGATAAATACTACTATTAAAGATATAAAAAATAGTTTGAAATATAAAGACTGGTTCTCTAAGCTGGAAATATATATTTCAGTATTTTGTAAAATTCAAGAATTTTGTTCTGAACTTATTAGAGTTTATCATTTTGCTTCTGATCATGAAAAAACTGTAGAAACTGTAAGAATATATCAAAATGATATTTATAAATTTAGTGATATAACAACTAATCTATTGAATTTTTTTACGGATAAAACGACTCAAGCTGCTTATACAAGGCAGTTTCTATTATATGGGGATGCTGGGAATGGTAAGTCTCACATGTTGTGTGATATTGCTTTAACGAGAATGGGTAAGGGATTATCTACGGTATTTATGTTAGGGCAGCACTATCAGGGTGGTAATCCTCTAGACTTTTTAAAAAGAGAATTAGATCTAGCAATAATAGATGATAGTACACTTTTAGGAGCATTGGATGCTTGTGGAGAAGCAGATAAGTCTAATCTCTTGATCATAATTGATGCAATTAATGAGGGGCGATTTAGTAGAGATTGGAATGACTGGTTGATCAGCTTTTTTCATCAAATTAGCCAATATCCACATATAAGTATAGTTGTCAGTTGTAGATCCACCTATCTTAACTATATCTTTCCTGAAGATTTAAGAACTAATATTACTCAACAGGAACACAATGGATTTAAAGGGTTTGAGCATAGAGCTGCTTCGATTTATCTAAATAGACAGGGGATTGTTAAGCCATCTGTACCTATATTAGCTCCTGAATACACGAACCCCCTTTTTCTTAAGACATGCTGTAAAGCAATAAAACAAGCGGGTCTGAGTGAGTTTCCTAAAGGGTTACATGGAATAGTAAATATTTTTGAGTTTTATATTCAAAGTGCCCAAAATAAAATTTCTAAAGTTAAGGGATATAGACCGCATGAAAAGGTTATTTATAATGCCTTACTGCAGTTAGCAGAAAAACTGTTTCCAGATAATGTTTATGGGCTGAAATTTGAAGAAGCATTTGAATTAATTAATAGTGTAGACTCACGTAATGGTTCAGGTGAATGTTTATATGATTTGATGCTAGAAGAAGGTTTGATATCCGAAGATATTGAGTATAATAAGATATATGATCAAACGAATTCTAATGTGGTTGTTCGTTTTACTTTTGAAAGATTTAGCGATTACTTGATTGCTATTAGTATAATGTCAGGGATACAAAATGTTCATCAACTAGAAAAAGCATTTAATGAAAATTATAATTTTAAACTTCTAAAATCAAAGCAGAACAGCTCTAAGTTTTTAGGAATCTGGTCTGCACTTAATATTATCATAGCTGATAAATTTAAAACTGAGTTGATTGACCATTTTCCTATTGAAACTCTAAACTATTATTTTTTTGAAGAGATTTTTGTTAAAACTCTAATAAGTCGGAGCACAAGGTCATTCACTGATAGAACAATAGAAATTTTTCATCAAATTCCTAACAAGTGTTATGAAGATCATAGAATAAATATTTTATTTGCATTAGCAACAGAACCTACTCATAAATTGAATGCAATTTTCTTAAATAATTGGCTTAAAAATATGTCTCTCTCTTCAAGAGATTCTTATTGGTCAACTTATGTGGCATATGCTGATGAAGTTGAAGAGGAACATGAAACAGAGTCCAACCTTAGAGCATTAATCGAATGGGCTTTGAGCAAAGAGATTGCTTTAGCAGAAGAAGAAAGGCTCTACTTATGTTCTATAGCATTAACTTGGATAACATCAACTACCAATAGAAAACTACGAGATGAAGTAACCAAGGCAGCTGCTCATTTACTATGTTTTATTCCAGAGAAAATTATCTTATTTCTTGAAAACTTTTATGAAATAAATGATCCTTATATTAATGAAAGAGTTTACGCTATTGTCTATGGGGTATTAACAAATCTTCAAGATAACTCTTATACGTCTAAAATAAGCCAATGGGTTTTAGAACATCATATCAAAGATAAATATCCTTACCCACATATTCTATTTAGAGACTATATTGTAAGCATATTGCTATATGCAGAACATACACAAAGTATTCCTATTGATCTAAAAAAAGAATCTTTTTTACCTCCGTATAAACAAGAGTGGACTTTAGAAGACCCTATTCATGTTTTGAATATTGCTGATCATGAAAAAAATGAGATTTATTATTCTGTTATGAGTTCTATGTCTGACTTTTATTGCTACAGTATGGGAGCTATTGATGAAGTTACTTGTACTGAATTAGATATAGAAGATATGAGGGTAGGATTAGATGAGAAAATAAGATTTACAAAAGACTTACCAGAAGCTTTAGCCATTGAGTTAGAAGCTTTAATTCTAGCAGAAGAAAATTATCTTTCTTTGAAAAGGTTAAAAGAATCTGAGTTATGGAACTCTTTAAATTTTGATAATTTTTTAGAAGATATGCTGAATAGTAGCAGAGAACAAATTATTTTTGATCATAATCCAGAAAGTAATGAAACTATTCCTTTTCATAAAAATAATAAAAGTAAAGAGAAAACAAAAATACAATTATTTTTAGAAAATAACAAAAATAAACTTAGTCCACTGCAACAAATTCAAGCTCAATGGGTATTTAAATTACCTAACCACCATATTGTGATGCAATCAAAAAAACAAGCACAGAGATGGATCTATTTTCGAGCAATGCAGCTTGGTTGGAGTGATGAATTATTTAAATCATTTGACAGAAACTTATCTTCTAATGGCGGAAGTAGACCCTTGATAGAGCGAATCGGTAAAAAATACCAATGGATCGCTTATCATGAATATTTAGCCTATTTAACAGATAGTTTCCGAGTGAAGCCCGATAGTCGTTTCTCAGAAGCAGTTTATACTGATTTCCTTGGAAGTTGGCAATTTGGTGAAAGAGATATCGATCCAACATTATTGATTAGAAGAACAGGAGATGATGGTTGGTCAGTAAATAACACTAATACCTGGTGGCAACCAATTTCAATAAACTTTGCTACGAGCGATAAGATAAATGAATTACAGAAATGGCTTTGGACTGAAAAGAACATACCTGAGTTTAATAAAGCTCTTATAGTAAAAGATGAGTACGATATAAATTGGTATACTTTAGCAGGCTTTGTGAAATTTAGAAAAGAACCAAAATTGGATAAAGATAAAATTCCATATCAAGATTTCTGGTATAGAATTAATCCAGTTATCATATCTAATCAATGTTTTTCTGAATTTAAACAAAAGGTTGTTGGACAGGAACTTTGTAATCCTGATTTAATTGAAACGCTTCGAATGGGTTATCACTCTTTTCTAGGCGAGCATTGTTGGCATCCTTGTGTAGGTGATTATCTAAATGACTTATCAGAAGGTTTTGGATGTAGATTGGAACATATAGATGAAAACTTAGAAGCCTTTTCTCCAATCTCAAAATATGAATATGAGGGTAGTACTAATGATGCTTCTGTTAAAGATAGCATAAACTTTTTTCTTCCCTCACCACAATTCATTCATTCATTAGGTTTAAAGAGAAAAGCTTTGTCTGTTAATAATTGGGTTGATTCTTCGGGGCGAATTGTTTTTCAAGATCCAAGTGTTGATGAAAATGGCTCTAGCTTTGCTTTATGCAGAAAAGACATACTTGATAATTGGTTAGAGGAAAATGATTATAGATTGATTTGGTTAATAGGTGGTGATAAAAAACTTTTTACAGAATTAAATCATGATTTTTATGGAAAGTTAAACTTTAATGGTTTTTTTTCTGTTTATGGTGATACTGTCGATAGCAATATATGGACATCAAAAATAATGCCCGATTTTGATTAATATCCGCAATAAATTTTTTATACTTTTCATCCATAAATGTGAAGTTTCTATCTTTTCTTCCAGTTCATCGATTAAACTGTGAAATTTACGTAAAATAATGGGATACGATTGGATAAAGTCGAATATTTATGGGTATGAAATGTAAATAAAAGCAAGGTTGTATTTTTCTAGTTCAAATTGACGCCACCTCCACTAATATTCTTGTTATAAAAAGTCATTGTTTCAAAGGCTTTGTCACAAAATTTGACATAAAAAATTATGAATTTTTCGCAAGTGTACCTTTATGTATACCTTTTACAATAGAAAATAAAAAAGCTATTTAATATCAAATATAAAATACTGCTGCATCATTGGGGTGTGAGAAGATAAGTCAGCCGTTATTTCTGTATTATTCATGTATGTGAAATCCCTGAATTTAAGCAAAAAAAATCAATCTAAAAGTAGCCTGGCCGTCTAACCAAATCCAATGTTTCTGAGTGGGCTGAACTAATCAAAAAAGGAAGTATACCTTGAAGTTTACTCGGGATTGTTAAAATTAAATCAACAAAGAGGAGATGATTAGCTCAATTTCTCATAAGAGCCATCTTAGCAAATTGACGCGAATTAATAAAAAACAATTCAGGTCTGAATGGAGGAATAAGCAGCAAAAAGAAAGTTGGCGCTATCTGGTCGAGCGATTGATAAAATGAGAAAGAGGATGCTGTAAAAACTGATAATGCGTATAGTATTTAAAATCTGTTATACGTTTGAATAGCTTTTATTGATTTGCTTATTTCGATTGGGAAAGCCAATTTCGTAAGAATTGTTAACTAAAACAAAGTGGCTGCTGAGGGAAAAACCTAAATGATGCTATGAGTTCCGCTAAGCTGATTAAGGAACAGACTAAGGCACTAGGATTTATCAAGAAATTTTGGATTATTTAACCGGAAAAGGGTTATGACAATGCCTGTTTTGAGGGAAGTGATTGAAGGCAGGTTTATGCTCTGAATCAGCGTCATGGAATAATTGGGATATTAATCTCATTGTATTTTAGCGCTATACTTTATTTCTTTTTTTTTATTAAATTTCAAATCTGTAATGTTTATGCTAACCTTTCTTGTAGATGAAAAGCTATTGATGTTTTTTGATAAACGATTTTTCATGGTTGGAAAAATATGGTGACACAAAAAATTAACGCGCGTACTTTAATTACTGATCTTCTACTTGCTTCAGAAGGCAAAGTCATATCAATTAAAGAAATGATTCTTGCAGCCAAACTTTTTGGGCTTAGTGAGAATGGTATCCGAGTTGCTGTGACAAGGTTGGCAAGTGAAGGTGTAATTGTTGCAGCTGAAAGAGGAGTTTATCAATTAAGCGATCAATCCCATGAATGGGCTAACGTATTGTTAAATCGAAGTACCAAAGGCTTAAAAGAAACCAAAGCATGGAATGAACATTATCTATGTGTTTTTACAGGAATGTTAGGTCGTGTAGATCGTACAGCATTAAAGAGAAGAGAACGAGCGCTTAAACACTTTGGATTTCGCGAATTAGAATTAGGTGTGTTTATCCGTCCAGATAATTTGGTGTTATCTCTTGAAGAAATCTTTACACAGATGAAATCCGTAGGATTAGAATCAGAAGCTAAAATGTGTTACATCAGCTCATTTGATCAGATCACGCAATCGAAGATCAAAGAACTCTGGTCTACAGAAACACTCAATAAAAATTATGAGAAATATAGTCACATCATTCAACATTGGTTGATCCGATTACCTGCACTTGGCCTTGAAGATGCTGCACGTGAATCTTTGTTGTTAGGTCGTCAAACTATTTCCTTATTAATGAATGATCCGTTGTTACCTGAAACTTTTGTCAATGTGGAGGCAAGAAATCAATTTGCCTGTGATGTTAAAAAGCTAGATGAAGTGGGACAATTATTATGGCAGCAACTCCACGAACTAACTTTCGGAATCTCAGCATCGAATTTATCAAGTCTCGAGGTTCCTGCTGTAAACAGTATTTCACCAAAAATTCTTAGTTAATTTAATAATATAAATTAAAATACAATATTGATATGTGCTTATATCAGTCAGCTATATGAAAAGAAATTTTTTAAAATCATATTGTGACTGTCATTAGATGTGGCTCTGGTATATGTGTTGTACAGCTCATAACCTAGCCTCTTTAGCTATAAAGGTCATTATTACTGCTCGCACAGTAGAAAAATTTCAGTGTGAATCACAAGAGATTACTAAAATAAGAAACAGTTCACAGTATATCTTTTGAAAAATTCCAGTTAAGCTCAGACGCCTGTTAAGGATTTGATTTACATATCCTTAGTGGGAATATTTTTTACGCATGAATATTACATTAAAATATTTTTATAAAAATAATAGTAATATTTCATTTTTTATAATAAAGTTTAATTTATGAAATAATTTGATTCTTAAAAATCTCTCTAGGAGAAAAAAATGAATATGCGTGTGAGTGTGACTGATTTATTTAGTCGTGAAGAAATAGAAGAGCTCACTCAACCATCAGACAGCCACGGAATTTGGGCGGTCGGATCTACTTGGGCAGTTATTGGAGCGACCTTTGCAGGCGTGGCATTATCTTGGAGTTATTTACCAGAGTGGGGGAAATTACTGATTTGTATGGTTGCTGTTGCAATACTAGCTGGTCGTCAATTGGCCTTAGCGATTTTGATGCATGATGCTTCCCATAATAGTTTATTTAAAACTAAATGGATGAATGACAGTCTGGTAGATTGGTTATGTGCCCGCCCTATTTGGAATGATGTACATAAATATCGCGCCCATCACATGCGTCATCATGCCAAAACATCTTCCCCAGAAGATCCAGATATGTCATTAGTTGCAGGCTTTCCAACGACTAAAAAATCTATTGCTCGGAAGTTTATTCGTGATCTAACAGGTATTACTGGTTTGAAATTCATCGCTGGTAGGATCCTGATGGATGCCGAGATGATGAAATGGACTGTCGCAAATGATGTGACTTGGCTACCGAGAGAAAGGCGTAAATGGTATGACTACCCAGCTAAGTTTTTTAAAAACTCGAGTAAGGCGATAGGCACCAATACAACGATGTTCTGTGTATTATGGGCGGCTGGATATCCTAAGTTATATTTACTTTGGCCCTTAGCTTACCTAACCGCATTTCCTCTTTTTATTCGTATCCGCTCTATGGCAGAACATGCGGGGATGCAAACCAGCCATTCAGCCTTGACCAATACCAGAACAACCAAGGCAGGTTGGATTGCGCGTACCTTTGTTGCACCGATTCGTGTGAACTTTCATATGGAACATCATTTAATGGCAACGGTACCTTATTTCAAATTACCTAAAATGCATCAAATGTTGCGCGAAAGAGGATTTGCGCCTGAGCCTCCTACCTACTTTCAAGTGATTGATATTTTGTCACAAGGTCAAATTTCGGCTGAGAAAGTTAAATATCTTGAAGCAGTCAAAGTGTCTACTCAGGAACAGTAATTTTTAAAGACATTGGAAAAAGGAATTTTAGATGACTCCTAATCAGCAGGCGCAGAATGTGTCACAAAAACAAACACGTATCAGTGATTTTTTAAATCGTGACGAAATAACGTTTTTTGCCACACGTTCTAACTGGTGGGGGCTATGGTGCATATTTTCAGTGTGGCTGGTCATTGCTTTAACTTTTACTGTAATGGCACTCGCTGTGGATTATCTACCTTGGTATTGGGCTATACCTGTAGTAATGGGGGGTATGGTTATCCTAGGCGGTCGTCATTTAGCCTTGGCGATCGTTATGCATGAGGCAGCACATTATACCTTGTTTAAAGATCGTTGGATGAATGATGTATTTGCAAATTGGACCTCGGCAAAATTTATATGGAATGATGTTCGTAAATTTCGTGCTCATCATATGGTGCATCATGCGCATACTACTGCGAGTTTTGACCCCGACCGTCCTATATATGAAGCTTTACCTGTTACGAGAAAATCCCTTATTCGAAAATTTGCTCGAGATTTTATTGGCTTAACAGGGATGAAGTTCTTTATTGGACGTATGCTGATGAGTGCTGGTGTATTGAAATGGTCTGATGCAATGGGTGAGCGCGCAGATACTTCTCATTGGCCTTGGCATCGTTACCTCACCAACTTTTTTAGAGACTTCTGGGCGACATTTTTAGTCAATCTTATGCTGTATCAGATATTGGCTGCAACAGGTCATGGTTGGTTATTTCTGATGTGGATCCTTGCATACGCAATTCCATTTACTATTTTTGTACGAATTCGCGCCATGGCAGAACATGCTTGCCTAGAGCTGGTTTCTGACACTTTACGTAATACCCGCACAACGTCTGCTGGGTGGTTGGCACGTATGACCGTAGCACCGGTGCGAGTAAATTACCACATGGAACATCATTTGATGGCTTCCGTTCCGTATTATCGTTTACCCCGGCTTCATAAGCTATTGCTTCAACGTGGACATATTCCTCAACCGCCTAGTTATATAGATGTGGTTCGTATCTGTAGTTCATTATCGGCACAAACTAAATAATTTGAATGTGTATTTAGCCATCCACTAGGAAATTTAAACATGAGCATTCTTGCCAAGGTATTCGATCGTGGTGCTAATTTTCCTGTGCGCCATATGAATTTTAATTTCGAACAAGCACAACACCCCTTATTTAGAGACAATCCTTGGGGAGAATATTGGTTGGCAACCCTGTCAGCCATGTTTCCCGCTGGGGAGCGTTTTTTTGTGCATAGTGTTAGGAACTTACAACATCAAGCCAAGGCAGATCACCTTAAAAAAGATATTGCAGCATTTATTGGGCAGGAGGCAATGCATGCCAAAGAACATGAATTGCTAAATGAACTCATTCAACGATCGGGATTGGATACCACACCGACTTCTGTAAATGTAGAATGGCTAATGGCAAAATTAAAAAAATTTTTACTCCAGTGCAACAATTGGCAATTACTTCAGCCGCAGAACATTTTACTGCAATCATTGCCCGTCAAATTATGCAACGTACAGATTTGCAGGAACGTTTATCTATCAATGAAGAATTAAAGAGTATTTGGTTATGGCATGCAGTAGAAGAAAGCGAACATAAAAGTGTGGCTTTTGATTTATATCAGGCAGTATCAGGAAGTAATTTACTGCGTTTGGTTGTAATGCCACCTGTAACCTTATATATGATAGTGGTAATGGCAGGAGGAACACTTCAATTAGGTATTAAGCATCGTTCAGCATGGGAAATTACCCAGTTAAAAGAATTCTGGAATTTAGTGTTGGGTCGAAATGGTTTTTTATCGACATTGTGGCAAGACTATCTAGATTACTACAAGCTAGACTTTCATCCTGCTCAGCATAATTCTCTAGCTTTAGAAGCGCGAACCAAGGAACAGCTTAAATTAGATATCTAAATCAATAAGCCGGAAAGTTTGAGTAGTTTTTATTCTGGCTGCATCCAAACAGGCAATTATGAAAATAATGTATAAAAAGTTTCAAGAGGTACATAGCAAAGATGAGATTGGTGAAGTTTTAGCAGGAAGCACTGTGATTATTTTTGGATTAGATCAAGATTGTATACTTTCTCAAGCGGGTATAGTCACTCAAGACTATTGGGTGAGGCAACAGAGTGTGCCTTGAAAGTAGTCGTTTTAGGGCAAATCTGAATAGATACAACGACCTGTATATCAATTTTTTACATAAGCCTAGGAAAATGCTGAAATTATTGGTGAGTGTATATCGTTAAGATCGAAAAAACCTATTTCACGGAAGATGTAGCGCTTTGTTCATCTGGTCAGAAAGAAGCTGTAGTACATGCTGTGCGTATATGCAATGAACGATGTAAATAAACATAAAGATACCCAATCAAAATTGAATGAGTATCTATTGAACAACGTAACGAAACTAGTTTCGTTCAGAGTCTAGCTGCTCATTGTTTGTAATAACTTCCTGAGCTTTTTGATAGCTCTCTATCAGTAATTGATAATGTGGGAAGATTGCACTGTAAGCAGCAGCAAAATCAGCTGCATCCGTACGGTGCCATGTTTTTTGCAATTCAGAACAGACTCCAGCGGTATCTATAGGTACAACACCTGCCTGAACCACTCTGGCTAAGGTGATTTCCTGTGCCATTTTGGAGTAAGTTCCTGATGCATCGATGACAGCAAAGACTTGATAGCCCTCAGCGATTGCACTGATGCTTGGAAAAGCCATACATACACTGGTGATGGTACCTGCAATAATCAGCTGTTTTTTGCCAGTTGCTTTGACTGCCTCTACAAAATCAGGATTATCCCAGGCATTGATTTGACCCTTACGTGCGACATATTGCGCATGAGGTGCAAATTGATGAATTTCTGGAATTAGAGGACCGTTTGGACCTTGAGGAACCGAGGCAGTGGTGATCACAGGAATATCACATAGGGTTGCAACTTTAGCAAGCGTGACGACATTGGCACGAAGTTCAGGAACGGAAAGATCCTGTACTGTTTGAAATAGACCGCTTTGGTGGTCGATTAACAACATGGCAACATTGTTTGAATCAATAACAGGGGGGTGACCATTAAAATTAGCTGGGGTACTCATGCAATGCTCCATTTAGGATAGTTATCAAATTAGATTTGAAGTAAATTCATATAAAACAAATCCTTATGGTGAATGCTTTATATTTGATCACTTCTGGCTGTATTAAGATATAACGAAATTGGACAAGTGAAAGCTGTTGAAAAGTGATTTTAGCGTTCCAACATTTGAACGATAAAAGGAGAGAATATGCAAGATTTGAACGATTTATACTATTTTGCAAAAATTGTTGAATATGGTGGTTTTGCAGCAGCTGGTCGAGCATTGGATATTCCTAAGTCCAAGTTAAGCCGACGCGTAGCAATGTTGGAAGAACGATTGGGGGTTCGTTTATTACATCGCTCATCTAGACAATTTAGTGTGACTGAAACGGGTCAACAGTATTATCAATATTGTCATGCATTATTGATTGATGCTGAAAATGCTCAAGAATTTATTGACTTAAATCGCTCCGAACCACGAGGAACAATCCGAGTATCTTGTCCACCCGCATTACTGCATTACCATATGGGAGAATTCCTTACTAAATTTATGTTGCAATACCCTAAGATAAAAATTTATATCGATACCACGAATCGTAACGTTGATGTTTTAAATGAAGGGATTGATATTGCATTTCGGGTTCGTTATCCACCATTGAAAGACAGTGGTTTAGTAATGAAAAAATTTGTGACCAGTGCGCAATGTCTGGTTGCACATCCCAGTGTTTTATCTACTCAACCAATTCCCCGTACTTTGGATGAATTACACCAATTCAGGACCATTGGCTTAGGTAATGCGGAGCAGCAAAATGTATGGGTACTACATCATGCCTTAGAAGGGACAGTACATTTTCAGCATGAACCAGATTTAATTGTCAATGATATGACAGGAGTACTACAGGCTGTCATTCATGGTTTGGGAATTGCTCCTTTGCCGATTATGATGGCGCAAGAGTATATCTCACGTAAAGAATTAATTGTCATTTTACCGGAGTGGCGACCTACCAGTGGCATTGTCCATGCAGCGTATCCTTCCAGAAAAGGGCTATTACCTGCAATCAAAAAATTGCTGGATTATCTGGGAGAGCAATTTGCGCAACTTGATCAGCAAAAGCTGGGTTATCAATAATACAATAACCACCACAATATGATGTTTCTACACCAGAAAATAGGGTTCAAGCAATTGAAAAAATAATTATTTTATTAGATCAAAAAAGGTTGTTTGTGTCATGAAATGAAATTCTCCTGAGAAAATTAACCGATTAAGCTTTGCCAGATACGTAAAGATCAAGCATGTGATTTATTTATTAAAACAAACATTAATGGCCATCACAGAGAATAAAAAAGCCTGACCAACAGGTCAGACTTGTAGAGAAAGGTTTTAAACGATAACTTTGATCACTTTTGATTCAGTGTTGTAATCTTTTAGATTGACGTGATGTAGTTTGTGTTTAATTACAAAACCAAACTCTGGCCAGATGATATGATTTCTTCCTGCATCATCCAAATAGTAGCTTTTACAAATATCAGCTCTGACAGGCATCTTCGCTAAACGTTTATCTATGCTTGCATTAAATTGTTTTTGTACAGCTTCTTTCACTTCAATGCGGTCAAGACCTCGCTCTTGCATCAACTTAATGGTTTTGGAGATATAGACGGACTGTTGTTCTGCTGTCCACATGACTGAGCCAACTGTATTCTGAGAGTTTGGCCCTAACATCATGAACATATTTGGGAAACCATGAATCGACATTCCCATGTAAGCACGTGGTTGGCGTTTCCATGTCTCGCTTAAGCTACGACCATCCGAACCTTTGATAATGCTGTAAATCGCAGGTTCAGCCACTGCATAGCCTGTACCAAAAATAATGGTATCGACTTTGATCTCTTTACCATCTTCACCCACTACACCATTTTCGGTGATGTGTGATAAGCCTTGAAACAGCACCGATACATTGGGTTTAACCAGTGCATCATACCAGTTGTTCGAAAACATAGGGCGCTTACAACCCAAGGTATGCTTAGGCGTAACGGCCTTACGCATTTCAGGGTCTTTGATGCTCAGGTGGATATTGAGTTTACCAAGTGCTTGTAGCTTTTCCATGATCTTTACATTCATGAATACAGGTAACGATGGCTCCAAACTCCACAATGCACTTTCACGAATGGCTTTCTCTAGCAAAGGGGCTTTTTTGAAAATGGTTTTGACAATGTTTGGAACAGCAAAGTCAGGCTTTGGCAATACCCAGGATGGGGTGCGCTGGAAGCTGTATAAATTACCGACTTTTGGCTGAATCGCAGGTAAGAATTGAATTGCCGATGCACCACTGCCGATCACGGCAACACGTTTAGCTGTTAAATCATATTCATGATTCCATTTACCTGAATGGAACATGGTACCTTTGAATTGATCTTGTCCGGGAAAGCTTGGCATTTTGGCTTCACCAATAAAGCCTGTAGCAGGAACAAAGATTTTTGCGCTGTAGGTTTTGCTATCACGTGTTGTAATCATCCAGCGATTAAGAGCTTTGTCCCATCGTGCTTCAGTGACTTCAGTATTGAGCTGGATATGAGGAATGATATTAAACTTATGGGCAACATCATCTAGATATTGGCGAATCTCCGCTTGAGGGGCATAGGTACGAGACCAGTTTGGATTAGGTGCAAAGCCTAAAGAATACATTTCACTTGGGACATCACAGAATAGACCAGGGTAATCATTCAGAGCCCAAGTACCGCCAATACGGTTTGCCATATCCAAAATCACGACATTTTTAATGCCTTGTTGCTTTAATTTAATACAGGTACTTAGTCCAGATGGACCTGCGCCAATAATCAATACATCAACCAATTGAGTTGGTTTGGACTGTTTAACTGCTTTATTCATAGAAAAATCCTAGAACGAAATATGGATAACGCACCTAAACCAAATGGTTTAAGTCTGTTGAAAATGTTCAAGTAACAGCTCAGCAACACGTTGGGGTTGCTCTGCTTGTAAGAAATGCCCACAGTTGGGTAAATGAATACTGCGCAAGCCTTGAGGAAAATGGTCGGTTTGAGCCAATGCTTGGTGCAATTGGATATTCATGCAACCGTCATCCAGTCCAGCTACAGCCAGTGTTGGGACCTTGATTTGGCTAAGTAAACGTTGGTTAGCTTTAAAGTTGATGGGATAGTGAACCGCGAATAAACTACGATAGTAACGTGTAGCTGCCCAAGCAATTGCCGGATGGCTAAATGTGCGACGTGTTTCTTTAAAATCTGCTTCAGTAAACGCCCATGTGGGTGACCATTTCTTCCAAATTTTTTCGACAAATTCGGCCTGATGTTGGGATAATATTTTTTTGGCAGACTTCGATTGCATCAGCAGCATATATGAGGACATAAACAACTGCTTAGGAAAATATTTTAAGTTGATTAAAATATCTTTTAGGGCAGGAATGGGGGGGACTGCCAGTAAACTCATACTGTGTAAAGAGGTTGAATATTGACTGGCATAAGTCATGGCGATTGCTGCTCCCCAGTCATGTCCGACTAGATGAAATTTTTGGATTGCCAATTTTTCTAACCATGCTTGCAAATCAGCAGTCGCCGATGCCAAGCCATAATGGGCATCTGCATGGACTGACTCTAAAGTATAGCCACGTAGCCATGGCACCAAAACTTGATAACCTGCATTCACAAGAATGGGATAAACCTTGTCCCAGCAATGAGGTGTATCTGGAAAACCATGTAATAGCACCACCAAAGGATGTTTAGAATCACCGTACAAATTGGCAAGCAAGGTCAATCCATCACGTTGTAGGGTCAATTGATCGACTTTCATGATCAAACTCAGCTTGTCATTTTGGCTGCAAGTGCTTTGGCATAGGCTTGAGCAACTTGTTGTGCCGCTGGGGAATGAGCGATATAAGCCATTGCTTTTTCGACATCACCATCATGTTCGGGATGATAGTTAAATTTGCTCCAGCCTTTTAAAGCGGTCATTATCATCAATAGATCAGGTAAGCTTTTTTTCTTCTTGGCAGTTTGCTGGAAGACCCAAATCAGTGCCAATGGATTCTTTTTCACAATTTTTTTAGCCTCAGGTGTGCCATCTAACTTGCATAAATAGACAGATGTCCCTAACCAAAAACCGACCATTGCAGCAAAGGCGAACACCATGCTAAGTTGACGCCCCAAATAGCCCTTAACACCATCACCAGCCAAAGCGCGGTAAGCATCATATCCAACAGTGCGATGTTCAACTTCCTCTGCGCCGTGCCAACGGACGATATCTAGCATCGCTGGGTCTGCGTGTTCAAGCCCTTCAGCATCTAAAGCCCATGTTCCAAAGAAACAGAAATAATGTTCTAGCCCCGCAATGATCCCCATACGGAATGCTAACCATTGTTTGGAATAGCGTTTAAATGGTCCATAAATCCCAAAAGGGGTGTCACCCATAAAACCATCTTTAAACATCCAGTCTAGAAAGTTTTTAAATGGTGTTGGATCAATACCATGGGTCTGGAAATAAATTTCTGCGCCTTTATGTGCATTGGCATGTGCAGCTTCCTGAGCAATGAACCCGCGGATATCAGCTTTTAGGTTCTTGTCATGGACATAAGGCAAGGTTTTGTTGGCTAGACGACAGAACCAATGTTCAACAGCGGGTAACAATACATGCATGCTGTTGAGTACATGGGTAGTCAATACATCGTTAGGGACCCAGTGACGTGGAGTTTGGGAAAAGTCAAAGTGTACTTTGCGGGCAATAATATGATGATCAATAAACTTGCTCATGTCGTTACTCCTGTAAACCTTACAGAGAAATATTCTCAATCTTCTTGATCAAGCTACGGGAATTTATGTAGCCATTGGCAGCAAACCATTGCAGGGAATCACGGATTGCAATTTCAACAGGTGTTTGTGGTAAACCGAGTTCTTGTACAGCTTTTGCGCAATTAAATGAGGTTCCTAATTGTCCGATTTTTGCTGCTGATGGGGTAACTAGTGGTGCTTTATGAGTAATATGCTCAGTCACCCATAAAGCAGCATGTCCAGCCAATTGAGATGAAACACCTTCGATTAGGCTTGGAATGGTCATGACAGGTCGCCAAATACCCAATAAATGATGGACAGTTTTAGCCATAGCTACACCATCTAGATCTTTATTGCCGAGGATGTAAGTTTCACCTGATTTCCCTTTTTGAGCTGCTAAAACATGCCCTTTAGCTACATCTCGGACATCAATCATATTGTTAATAGCACCTGGAACAGCGAGGGCTGGCATCTGGGCAATGGTGAGTAATAATTTCCCAGTTGGGGTAGGGGCAATATCTTGAGGACCAATTGGACCTGTTGGGCAGACAATCACCACATCCAAACCACCTGCGGCAAACTGCAAGGCAACTTGGTGAGCTTCAAATTTAGTTAATACATAGGCATCACCCGTTGCGCCTAAAGCAAAAGGACTATTTTCTGTTGCCTGAATGCCTTTAGGTTGTCCCGCAAAACATGCACCAGTACTGGTATAAACCACCCGTTTTACCCCTGCCTTTTTTGCAGCATCAAGAACGGTACGGGTTCCTTCGACATTGACCTTGCGCATCAGTTCAGGTCTAGACAACCATAATGCATAGATCGCGGCGGTATGAAAAACTACGTCACAGCCTGAAACAGCCTGATCCATCTTAAAGGGATCAGTGATATCACCAGCAATTAGTTCGACATCTAAACCATTAAGGTTGGTCAGCTTTTCCTGTGGTAAGTGTAAAACACGGACTTCATAATTTTCATTCAGAAGCATTCTTACAATGTGTGAACCGATAAAACCAGCACCACCAGTAACAAGAGCTTTCATATTTGACTAACCTTTATAAATTTTTATCCATAAGGGAAATGGATAAAAATGAGACAATCTGATTGTTGCTACTATGCCGAATCAAAGATATGTGTCATAGTTCTTGAAATGACAGTTTTGACCATTTTACGACATTTTATATAAGATATAATTGAGAAGATGATTGTGAGCCCGTCTTTACCAGGAACTTATGTCAGCCTAATGGCTGATGTTGTACAGCGCCTAAATGTCTCTCCAGAACAACTGCTAGAGGGAAGTGGCATACGTGTTGAGCAGTTATCCGAACCTTTTTGGTATTTGGATTTTGATATTTTTAATAATTTGCTTAATCGTGCTGTGGAACTCACCAATGAACCCGCACTAGGCGTATATTTGGGATTGCAAATGACAGTTTCCTGTCATGGTTCCGTTGGCTTGGCTGTTATGGTTTCACAAAATTTAGGTGAAGCATTAAATGTGATGGAGCAGTTTATTGGTTTACGTTGTCCAGCGTTAAAACCACGTCTTGAGACAAATAATGGTATAGCTTCTTTGTATCTAGACCAGCCAATGTTAAATTTTAAGATGGGCATCGTGGGTATAACGTTTCTCATGGTAGGATTTGCACAAATGTCGAAGGCCATTACTGGACAAAATGATCTTGACATCAAGGCTGAACTGAACTATTTCGAACCGTCATTTTTATCGCAAGTACAAGACTTATTGCCTTGTGAAATAAATTTTAATAAAGAAAATAATCGTTTAATTTTTCCAGAAAAATATTTAGAGTTGCCTCTGATCATGGCTGATCCATTGGCAGCCCGTTTGGCACGTGAGCAGTGCAAATATGATTTGAACAAATTAGCGGCAAAACGTGGGGAAAAAAATCCATTGACGGCTTTGGTACGTGAGTTACTTTTTGATGAAGTCGAAGGTTTTTTTAAAATGAAAGATGTAGCGGATAAGCTGCATTTGACAGAACGAACCCTACAACGTCAATTGGCAAAGGAGGGAACCAGTTTTCAGGTACTGATGGATCTGGTACGAGAGCGCCATGCAAAAAAACTCCTCAATCATCATGAATACAGCATTTCCTATATTGCAGAAAAATTAGGTTATTCTGATGTGACTCATTTTACACGTGCTTTTAAACGCTGGACTGAGCAGACCCCAAAACAATATCGTAATTTGAGAGAGACCAACTGAAATAATTAATATCAATAATCAGATGCATGGGATTGATACTAAGTTTTAATCCTATTTTTTAAATATTATTTCACGTAAATGAGTTGTTTTTAATGTGTCAGCAATTAGCTTGAATAATTGCGATGTATATAACACATAACACCTGATTGATATCGATTGGCATAGAATGGAACTGTAAATCCTTTGCCAGATTACATGTGAGTTTAGTTGAGTCAGATGAACTTTGTCACATTTTTAGAATGACGGGTTTAAATCGTATTCGAGTTTTAGCAGCATGCTTGTCCTACTACCATACGGCTTCAGGGGATTTACTTTCATATTTGCGATTGCAACTGATACGTCGGGATTAAGACAGATTACAACGCTATCGAAATCCCGTGTATGAGATGAATTTAACTTTAAGCGATGGAGCAACCTTCAGCGAGTCATTCAAATGGCTAAAATGATGGATCAATCAAAAAAATGGATTTAATCCATGGATATTTAAAATAGATATCTATGATACCTTCTATGGTTATATTTCTGTGCTATCTAAAAAATTAATTTAGATAGCAATATTTTGTTTGGTTTAAACGGAGATTGCTAGCTGTATTAGTGACTTCAATTGATTCACTTCAGATGGAGTGGCTTTTTGTAACGGCTTTCTTGGGTGACCCACATTAAAGCCTAATTCATTTAAACCTGCTTTTATCGTTTTAGGTAAACCAACCTGAACAATAAAACGTAATAGTGGGAGTTGTTTGTAAAATAGCTTTTGAGCTTGGACAAGATCCGCCTTTTTTACTGCCTGATACAACTGATTTGGTAATTTACCCAACAGATTTGGGGCAACTGTACACCAGCCACTTGCACCTGCACAAAATGCCTCTAATGCCAGCGGATTGCAGCCATTATAAAATGGTAGCCTACCTTCTGTAAGCTCATGGAATTTATGCATACGTTGAATATCGCCTGTACTATCTTTGACCATACAAATGTTCTCAATTTCTTTAAACATCTTGGTAATTAACTCCGGTGACATATCTACGCCACTGGTGGCAGGATTGTTGTAAACCATGATTGGCAGTTGAGTGGCTGCTGCAATTTGCTGATAATAATCATAAACTTCTTGATCTGTGAGTTTCCAGTAAGAAATTGGCATGACCATGATTACATCTGCACCCAATTCTTCAGCCTTTTCTGCTTTTTGAATTGCCATTGCGGTGGTGAGTTCTGAAATCCCTAAAATTACAGGTACACGATGATTGACCACTTCAATACTTTTTTCAGCAACCTGCTGCCATTCCTGCCAAGACAGATAAGCACTTTCACCAGCACTACCTAAAGGTGCAATCGCATCACATTGATGCTCCAGCAGGGCATTTAGGGTAATGGTCAGTGCATCGAAATCGACTTCCTGACACTCAGCTTTAAAGGGTGTTATTGGATAAGCAATGATGCCTTCTATTTTCATGATGATTATCCCTCAATGCAGTCTGAATGATTTTTTAAAGCCTTGCGAGCATAATAGGCAAAATTGACCTTATTGCGTTTATCTGTTGAAACCCAGTCATGGGCTTCTTTGGCAAGTTCATGTGGAATTTGCTGAATTTGTCCTGCAGCCATTGCCAAAAGCTGTAAACGTGCTGCACGTTCAATCAGGATTGCCAGATTACAGGCTTCTTCAATGGTTTTCCCTGTGACCAGTTGCCCATGATGAGAAAGTAAAACAGCACGGTTTTTGCCTAGCGCGGCTGAAATGAAAATTCCTTCCTCATTTCCAACAGGTACGCCTGGCCAGTCTTCTACAAAAGAGCAGTCTTCATACAAAGCACAAGTATCCATATGTGAGACTATCAATGGTACGCGAAGCATGGATAATGCAGCCACATGCGTTGGATGGGTGTGAATAATACAATTCACTTCAGGATGCTCTTTATAAATCCATGTGTGAAAACGATTGGCTGGATTTGCCATGCCTTCACCATTCAATGGCTTGAGGTCTTGATCAACTTCTAACAGATTTGTTGCTGTAATTTCGTCAAAGCCTAAACCGAAACGCTGAGTAATAAAGGTATTGCCTTTTTCGGTACGGCTGGTAATTTGCCCAGCAAGACCTGCATCATGACCATGATCGAATAAAATACGGCAGGTTAAAGCAAGTTTTTGTTGATCGGTATAGCCTTCATCTTGAAAAAGCTGTTGCATACTCTGTTGGGCATTTTGCATCAATTGCTGCTTATCAAGTCGTGCGGTTTCCATAAGACCTCCTATTCGGTTGATTTGTCATTGCGACATGGGCAGAATAAGAAATCTGTGGCTGGTTTAAAATATCCAGTTTTTAAAACTTATATGGTCCAGTAAGTCATGCAACAGCCGTGGAAAATACGACTACATCTTGCCGAACGTGAAGAAAAAACGATTTTTCTTAAACTGGCAAACCAGATCATTCAGGAAATCTTATCGGGGCGATTAAGACAAGGAACACGTTTGCAGGGTTCACGTACCTTAGCAGATGAACTTGGGATTAACCGAAAGACTGTGCAATCAGTGTATGAAGACTTAGAAGCGCAGGGGTGGCTGATATCAAAACCAAGGCAAGGCACCTTTGTCTCTGAACATCTGCCTGATCTCAAACTTGAGTCAACACCTGTTCTAATGACCTCTGCTCAAACTTCTCATGATTTATCCTCCTCACAGGAAGTCATTAAAAATGACGGTATTCCGGATACCAGACTCATTCCTTACGAGCTGTTTTCTCGTGCCTATCGTCATGCCTTGATTAAGGTGACACGACAACAAATTATGGGTTATGGTGATCCACAAGGATGTCTTGAGTTACGTCAAGCTTTATTGAATATGCTGTCAATGGAACGATTTATTCAAACGACTTTACGACATATCTGTGTGGTTCGTGGTAGCCAAATGGGGATTTTTCTTGCTGCTCGTGTGCTTGCCAAACAACAACCGCACCGTCAGATTATTGTGGTGGAACAATGGTCTTATCCGCCAGCAGTAGAAACGTTTTTATCCAATCATTTTCAAATTATTCAGGTTCGATTAGACCAACATGGTTTAAACACTGACCATCTAGTCGAAATATTGGAAAATTATACAGTTGCAGCGGTATATACCACCCCCCATCACCAGTACCCAACGACTATTTCGATGTCAATGGACAGGCGATTAAAACTTTTAGAACTGTCCAAAACCTATGATTTTTATATTATTGAAGATGACTATGACCATGAATTTCATTATGACAGCCGTCCTATTCCACCTTTAATCAGTTTGCCATATGCCGATAAAGTCATCCATATTGGTTCACTGTCTAAAGTTTTTGCCCCAAGTTTAAGAGTGGGGTATGTAGTTGCGGATCTGGATATTATTCAGGCTATGAAACAGGATATCTTATTGATCGATAAACAGGGTAATGCGATTACTGAGCTAGCAATTGCTGAACTTATGCAGCAAGGTGAAATCAAGCGACATACTCGAAAAATGCGAAAAATTTATCAAAGCCGACGTGATTTTGCGGTGATAACCTTTCAGCAGGTTTTTAAAGATGACGTTGAAATTGCTACACCTGCGGGCGGAATGGCACTATGGGTGAAATTTAAGCGACCTTATCGTATAGAGTTTGCAGAAGCTCTTAAACAACTGCATATTGATTCTGAATATGAATTTGGCTCATTGTTGCAAAATACATCAGAAAGTTTCTATATCCGTTTTGGCTTTGCTGCTTTGAGTGAAGTTGAAATAACTAATAATGTGATGTTGTTGTATCAGTTACTATTGGAAAGATAGAGTTTTTGTACTTTAAAATCTTGGACTGGCAGCAATGTTTAGACATCCAAAGACAGCTAAATCAAACTGAAGAAAAACCAGATATCTGAAAAAAAGACCATAAAATATTTTGCAAGGCTGCATGAGTAAAGTATCAATTTATCCTCAATATAGCCATTAATTTAACATTCGAACGATGTGTAGTGGCCTTGATGTTTGTCTGTGACGAATCTTCTTGCTTACTTTGGATCTATGATCTGTAAGAATTTTAAGTATGTTCAGAGCAGATCGTGATGATTATTTACTACTGAATTTTTTGACTTTTTAGCAGACTGGAGTGCCGACATTATTAATAGCGATCGATATGATATGCGCGAAGATGTCTAAATATCTCAGTGCAGACACCTTTTAGAACGCGTCACAACCACTTCTTTTCGTTTGCTACTTATCTCTTCTGATCTTAGAAATAATTAAATAAGTTTAAAAGTCAAAATCAGTGTCTTTTAAGTCAATACATCAATTTTACATAAGAGCTATTTTTAGATGGCTATTAAGAATCCAATTTAAGTAGCAATTTATCAATAAATTGTAATGGGGGCTATGATGACAGAGGCGAATATACACTTTAACTTGGACATAAATGAAAATTCATTGACGGATACAGGTCTGTTTGGACCAAATTCAATTACTTGGAAAGTATGGTCACATCCAGCTGCTTTTGTTGGGCTGACTCGATCATTCTATATTGAGGTTTTAGGAAGTATGGATGCTGCAGCTGCCTTGTCTGATCGTGCAACATACAAATCAGATCCTGTCGGACGGCTCAGTCGAACGATGAGTTATTTTCTTACAGTTATTTTTGGTGATAGAGAAACTGTAAGAAAAGCAAATATAAGATTGTTTAAATTACATTCTCATATAAAAGGGAATGTGCCTTTGACTGGTAAAAGCTATAGTGCTCATGATCCACTCTTGGTTGTTGGAACGCATCTTATAACTTGGCATTCAGTTTATTATGCCTATGAAAAACTGGTCGGAAAACTACCTAAAGAAGAAGAGGAACAATATTTCAAAGAAAGCGTTAGATACTTGGAGTCTTTGAAAGTTGTTTATCCTGATCTTTCTATTGAAACGGTTAAAGAAAGTGCATTAAGACATGGCTATGACCTTTCCTCGCTGAATAATTTGACAAAATTACCAGATACACGAGATGAATTCAGAAGATATATTAAATTAACCAATTCTAAAGCCGTCATCACTTCGCAAACACGAGATATCATTAACACTTTACTTGATCCATCATCGGTTGAGTCCAATGACCAAATGATGAACCTAATACTTAAATTTTATCCGATTTTGAAGAAAGTTGTTATTTCACTTACCCCTAAGGAAATATGTCATTTAGCTGGATTACATCGATCTCCCACGACTGATTTCTTTGGTGTCACTTTAGGTAAACTATTTGTGCAGATAGTTTCAATAAACAGTATAAAGTCTATTTTCGAAAGTAGGATAGGTTCTAATGGCTATGCACTGATGCATGAAGCACTATTGTCAGAATAACCACAATTCTTTTTCATGTTGTACTCAAAAAGAAAAATAGTTATTTTCTGTGAGGGTAACCTCAATTAATATTTCAAGAGATTTTTAAAAAAATATTTTAATCAACTATGAATACTCGCCCAACAGTTAACGGTTCTATTGCTGGAATGTTTAGAGACTACATGGCTGTTAACCATTTAGATAATTCATTGAGCGCTGCTTATATATCTAATTGGAATGCAGAAAGTAGGGTGGGCATTTTAGAATTAGGAATGTGTCTAAAGTTAATTCAAGAAAAACATCCGGAATCCGGTCTTGGAATAAAAATTTCCCATTACTTTCAGCCAATATATTCTGGTTTGCTCGGATACTTAATTTTGCCTTGTCAAACCCTAAATGATGCTGTTGTACAGTTCAAGAAATTTTATGCACTTATGTGGGATGGATTTTCAATAGATATTACTGAAGAGGTTGATAGCATTAATATCTCCTGGAGTGTTCCTTGGCTTGATAAAATTTCAAACAATCAAGATGTTATGGAAGTCGTTCGCATAGGATATGAACTGGGTATTAGTTGCTTTATCAAGATGCTTCAGCAATTAACAAATGAGCATGATCTGATAACTCCAATTTCAATAAATTTACCAGGCATTCAACCATCGAATACTCTTATCTATACGACGAGTTTTAATTGTCCTGTTTTTTTTGACTGCAAAGATGGAGCTGTGAGATTCAAAAAAGCTTCGTTGTCTGTTCCTATTAATTTGAACAATACATTTTTTGTAGAGTTATTAGATAGACAAGCCGCTGCATATTTAGAATCGATAAACATTGAGAAAAACCCTAGAAGTAACGAATTCCTTTTAACTTTCCAAAAAGTTTTAGGGAAGGGGATTGAAGTTGGTCACCCTACACTGGACTATGTTGCTAAGCAAATGTCCATATCAAAGTCTACACTTAAAAATCGACTGTTTGCTCAAGGCCTAAATTTTCAAATATTATTAGATAAAGTTCGTCTTGAGCTTGCGAAGATGTATTTGGAGGATCAGCATTTATCCTTAACTGAAATTTCAAGTTTGCTTGCTTTCTCTGAACAAAGTGCTTTTAACCGATTTTTTAAAAGAGTGACTGGTTTGAGCCCACTCAAGTACAGGGCAACCTTTATTTAAAGTAAATTCTTCAGCAGAATTTTAAGTTTCCATAACAATTTTGGCTTGGGCGATGTCCTAAGTCTATTGGATTGATATAAATTGGCTGGTTAAAGAGAATTCCACTTATAACATCAGCAGCTGATACATCGATTTGTTGTTGAATATCTAAATTACTAATTTGTAAATTCGGTAAGGAGATCCACCAACCTGCTTGCGCTTTTGGATTATCAAATTTCTGCGTACTTAGTTTTTGCCAGATAATATCTCGTGATTGTAAAGATAAATAAAAGTCACTTGTTGGAATGGTTCCATTTTTGTCTTTTGATAACAATAAATTATGTACAGTGCTTAAAGGTTGATCGAGGACATTAATATTATTTAGTGTGAGACCAACAGGAAATCCTACGACTGAAGTGGTTGTTGCCTGTAATCCTGTTAAATCGATTGTATTGGATCTATTTACACTAAGGGAAGTATTATAAGTTGCTAAATTCCCTGTAAATGGCAGACAGACAATCAGTTGGACACATCCATTACTTAACTTTGAGTCACTTACTGTAATGTTTAGATCACCGCTGATTGAATTTATTCCACGATCATCCGAAATTTTCAACGGGTCTGGATTTGACCCTATTGATAAAAGCCCCAAAATTGATTCTGCACCATAGCGAAAACCGACTATTTCTCTTCGAGAAGCTGAATCAGGATGATTTATAGCAAATTCTAAAAAGGGGTTTCCAAGAATTGCATCTGTCCCCGAATAATTTCCATCAATTGCATGGGAACCAGTTAACCTAACTTCAGATAAGTCAATATCACATCCTATACCTTTAGTACCGCCGCAACCAAGCTGTAATCTATTGATATTTGCATTAATTTCAAGTTTTGCTTCCATACCTAATCTATAAAAACCTATATTGGTATTGGGATTTATTGGATCATTCGCCGCAATATATTGCAGGGTGAAAAGAGTTTGCCCTGTTGCTTTAGACATTTCTTCATCGCTCATTGCTGATAAAGCATTCGCATCCGTTAATTTGAAAAGCATTAAAAAAAAAGAGGCAATAATAACTTTGCTATTTGATTTATACATAACTATTCAATTGCTTATCAGTAATTGGATCTAGAGTATAAAAATTGAAAATTAAGTTATTGACAGCATAGCTATATTTTTTGACTTCAAGAATTTTTATCTAATTTTAAGTTTTTGAGGGGTGTGCTTTTTCAATTTTCCTTAATTGAATATCCAATTTAAATAGTGATCAGGGAAATATTTATTTGAGTATATTGAGATGTTCTATCACGTAAAGCGGCGATATGGTGCTGATAATCGACAGTCACGCTATACAGATAGCCATACAAATATAAGGCTAAAGCAACTGAACGCTGTTTATTTCTTTTCAGCTTGTCATACCGAAATGAGTAGGCTTGTTATCAAACGATTATTCGGAAAGTCAAAGCGCTGCCATGATGACCACTCGATAAGCAAAAGTAAGTCTGGCTTTGTCAATGATTAAAAATTTATAGCCACATATGCAAGATCAGACCACATAATGCAGATGCTAAAATAACTTTCATGACTTTAACTTCAAAATAAAATAATGCGATGAATGCTATAACGGCAATAAACATAGCCTCATAATTGAAGCCATGATTAAATCCATTGGGCCATAAAACATGGTAACTAAAGAAAAGAGCAAGGTTTAAAATGACGCCAACAACTGCAGCAGTGATCGAGGTTAGGGGAGCTGTAAATTTTAATTCATTATGTGTTGATTCAATAAAGGGGGCACCAGCGAGAATAAAAATAAATGAAAAAAGGAATGTAAACCAAGTAACAATTACGGCGCCCAAAACACCTGCCAAGAATGTATGATCGCTGCCTAATAAAATATGATTGAAGCCACCTAAAAATCCTACAAATGCAACAACCATAATCAGTGGACCAGGCGTACTTTCACCTAGTGCTAAACCATCAATCATTTGTGTTGGGCTTAGCCAACCATAAAAATTCACGGCACCTTGGTATACGTAAGGTAGTACAGCATAGGCACCACCGAAGGTGAGTAGAGCGGCTTTAGTAAAGAACCAAGCCATTTGTGTATAGCTATGATCCCATCCAAAGTTGAGAATCAAAACCAACATGGGTGCAGACCATAGAACCCCAGCAACAACCAAGATCTTTACTAAATGTTTCCAACTAAATCTGGCATGTTCTGGCGGGGGTGTATCATCATCAATGAGTGCAGGACCATAATTGTTTTGATTTTGCTGGTGTTTCCCAGCTCCAGTAAAAAAATCTGGATATTTTTTACTGGTTAAATATCCGATAATTGCTGCGCTTAATACAATCACGGGAAATGGTAGATTAAAGAAAAAGATGGCAATGAATGCAAGGGCAGCAACTGTCCATAAAAACTTATTCTTTAGTGATCTGCTTCCAATTCGGAAAGTAGCATGAAAAACGATAGCAACTACAGCAGGTTTAATTCCATAAAAGATCCCTGCGACGGTAGGAACATTACCGAACTTGATATAGATCCATGAGAGCGCAATCAGTATCAATAAAGAGGGTAAAACGAATAAAACACCTGCAACAATCCCACCTACCGTCCTGTGCATTAACCAGCCAATGTAGGTCGCTAATTGTTGTGCTTCAGGTCCGGGAAGTAACATGCAGTAGTTTAAAGCATGTAGAAAACGTTTTTCAGAGATCCAGCGTTTTTGTTCAACAAGTTCTTGATGCATTACAGCGATTTGTCCAGCTGGTCCACCAAAGCTTATAAACCCCAATTTAAGCCAAAATAAGAAGGCTTGCCAAAAAGGAACTGATTGTACTGGCTTGTCAGCGACCGAGGTTTGTTGTTTTTCCATGATTATTGTCTTGATAAGTCGGCATATAAGCCATCGAAAATATGATTGGATAAAGCAAATGGTTGATCATCGTCACTCATTTGACTACGAATTCTTTGAATAACGCTTTCAATACCGATCGCTTCGGGTGGTTCAACGCCCCCACATCAAGGTAATGAGCAATTTCAGAAATTTTCTGCAAAGCAGGTATGCCTAGATTAAAACGATGCAAGAGAATTTCAAAGGTCACCCAATGATTGACATGGCTAAAAGTTGCACCATCAAAATCGAATCTTATTGCATCCTTGGGGCAGTCAGTTGGGGTTTCTAAGCAAATGAATGCGGGAGAAGTATCTATAAAAGTTTTAATCAGCCATGCAGATGATAAGCGATCAATCCATGGTCTTTTTCGAGTTGTCCAAGTCTTGTTTTGATAATTCTCTTTATCTAGACCTTGGATCTCAGCATGGATCGCTCGGGGGGCGTTTGCTTCGTCAAAACCTGCAGTTAAAAGCTCTAATGGAGAAAGTTTATCGGCAGCCTGAACTTGAGTTTCGTCAGGGTAATAGTCGATTTCAATAAGCGCATTGATACTTTTTCTTAATTTACGGATCTGTTTGAGTAAGTCTTTCCTCTCATCTTTGCTCAGTCGATTTTTTAACTCAGAAAGTTGTTTGTAGAAACCATCGTATTGTTTCTTCCTGTTGAAAAGCGCAGCGATTTCAAAGTTTAAAGGTTGTTCTGCATGAAAAAGATAAGCGGTTCCTTGTTCTGAATTAATATCGTTTGCAATAGGTTCAAACTTTTTGGTATGGGAATTGGGGACTAAGTAAACGCCATCTCTAAGGATTGCAGCACTGCTTGTTTTAATAGATTGCAAGACCTGCATACGAGTCGTTGTATTCTGAGTCGGAGGCGAAGAAATGAGTATTGAAATTTCCATGTAATATACTCAACTTATTTGTTTAATGTATTGCATATTTATATTAAAGAACAAATATTAAAAAAAGATTTCTAATATCAGAATCGATATTTAGATAGAGCAAGAGTTAAGTTAAATCAGTATTTGCATGATTTTGATGCACAGAAAATGATAAAACGAGCATTCAGAATGTATTAAACAAACCAACAAAAGCATTTGATCTACAACTTAGAGTGCAATTCAAGCTTTGAACGGGAAAATAAATCGATATTGATAAGCAATAGGTCAAAGCATTTTATCTATCTAAAAATACTTAAGTTAGAGACGGTTTGCTATATATTTGAGGCTGAACTTTATCTACAGATCCAGAATGGTGAGTTTCTAAAGTTGTTGATTGAAAAATACTCAACACAAGCCATGTCTGGATCTGGCAAAGTTATGTGCAAACTCATGAAGATATTGCTATCGAAATCGAATAAAAATGAATGGAGTTGTTGAGCAGCATCGTCATCGTCATAAACGTGCTAGTATCATAAAAAATATTCACTTCACATAAATTTCATTCCAAGTTGATTAAACTTATTCATATAAAATCCAATCATTAGAAAATTAGGATACGTCTATGTTGAATCGTGTTAGGCAGTGGATAGACAGTTGGTCTGGTCCGATTCCAGTACAGACCATTTCGTCAGAAAGCAAGCAAATTCAATGGTTACGCATTATCCCTTTTATCATTCTACATCTTGCCTGTCTGGGGATTTTTTACGTGGGGGTGTCTGGGTTTGCAGTCATTTTCATGTTGCTATTTTATCTGATAAGAATGTTTTCAATTACTGCATTTTTCCACCGATATTTGTCACATAAAACCTTTCAAACTTCACGAATAGTTCAATTTGTTTTTGTGTTGATTGGAACGATGAGTGCTCAACGCGGGCCTTTATGGTGGGCTGCACATCATCGTTATCATCATCGGTTTACTGATACAGAACATGATCCACATTCATCGACCTATGGTTTTTGGTATAGCCATTTAGGCTGGTTTTTAAATGATTATAATTTTGCCACACGTAAAGAGGTGGTTAAAGATTGGCTGAAATATCCTGAACTGGTGTGGTTGGATCGTTTTAGCTTGATCATTGTGCTGCTAACCGCAGTGTCAATTTATGCTTTGGGTGAGTGGCTTGCCATTGTCTATCCATCACTCGCCACATCAGGTCTACAACTATTGGTCTGGGGCTTTGTAGTTTCAACAGTTTTATTAATTCATGCCACTTTATGTATTAATTCACTCGCACATTTATATGGCAGTCGAGATTTTGAAACAGAAGATCAAAGTCGAAACAACTTATTTTTATCGATCATTACTTTAGGTGAGGGATGGCATAACAACCATCATTATTATGCAGGGAGCGTTAGGCAGGGTTTTTATTGGTGGCAAATTGATATCACTTATTATGTTTTAAGAATGATGTCTTGGCTCGGTCTGGTTTGGGGATTGAAACCCATCCCCACACGAGTGTATGAAGTCAGTAAAATTGCTCAATCAGCAAATAAAGTAAATATCTTGATTAAAACAAAGGCTGATAAAAGTTCAACTGGAGAGTCTTCATGAAAATTGCAATTATTGGCTCAGGAATTTCCGGATTGTATGCGGCATGGAAATTATCAAAACATCATCATATCACTGTATTTGAGAAAAATACGTACTTTGGCGGACATACTGATACGCATGATTTGATGGTTGATGAGCAGAAACTCGCTATTGATAGCGGTTTTATCGTGTTCAATCATTATAATTATCCCTTATTTAGCCAGATGATCGCTGAGTTAGGCGTAAAAGCACAAAACAGTGATATGAGTTTTTCGGTCAATAATTTAATTACGGGTTTGCAATATAATCCATCAAAAAAAAGTGCGTTACTGAGCAGACCACAAAATTTTTTAAAATCAAAATTCAGAACCATGCTTTCTGATCTTTTTAAATTTTATTCGAAAAATAAAGACGTCATGCTCAAAGATCTCGATAGCAGTTTAAGTATTGAGGAGTATCTAAATCAAAATGGATATTCCGAGACTTTTCGCCAAGAGCATTTATATCCAATGTGTGGTGCATTATGGTCATGTCCTATTGATCAAGTGGGTAAAATTCCTTATAAATTCGTTGTAAGTTTTTTTCAACATCATCGAATGCTACAGCTTAAAGACCGCCCACAATGGCAAACCATAATCGGTGGATCAGCTCGTTACGTTGAAGCCATTCAACAGCAGACAGCAAATATAGAGTTTAAAAAACAAGCAATAATCAGTGTATCTCGTTTGCCTGATCAAGTGATTGTGCAAACAGAATATGATACACAACAGTTTGATTGGGTGATTTTTGCAAGTCATGCAGATGACACTCTAAAGTTATTGAATGATCCATCCGCACAAGAGCAAGAGATACTGTCCAAATTTTCCTATCAGGACAATAAAATGGTTGTGCATTGTGATCAGACGATTATGCCTAAGTCGAAATCTCAATGGGCGAGCTGGCATGTACATATTACTGAAGATCAAGCAAATTTCGATACGCAAAATAACAAGCCACAAGTTCATTATGCATTTAGCTACTGGATGAACAAACTACAAAACTTGCGCTGCCAGACACAAATTTTCGCGACATTAAATCCAAATTTTGATATTCAACCAGACTTGATTTTAGTTGAACGAGAGTATCGTCATCCTGTATTTAATGCATCAGCAATAGAGGCACAAAGACGCTGGTCCGAGATCAATGGTGAAAATCGGACTTCCTTTTGTGGTGCTTATTGGGGATGGGGTTTTCATGAGGATGGCGTACGTAGTGCTGCTCAAGTCGTAAAGCATATAGAAAAGCGAATCTAGGGGGTATTCATGTTGATGACTGAACTCGCCATAGCAACAGCCTTGATCAGGCATCGACGCTATTTACCCAAGCCACATCAATTTGAAGCAAAGTTGAATTATTTATGGTTTGATCCGGATCAGATCCATGACTTTACTGAGCAATCTTATTTATGGTCTTCAGATCGTTGGAATTTACTCAAACTTGATCCAAATGATTTTTTAATAGAAGAATCTGGAACAATTCGGCAAAAAATTAAAAAAATATTGCTCAAACAAGCCAATAGTGTATTGGCTTTAAATACTCAGATTCGAGTTTTGGCTTTACCGAGAACTTTGGGTTACCGTTTTAACTCAGTCGTATTCTTTTTTATTTTTGATGTCAGTGAAAAGCCGCTGTTTATTCTGAGTGAAATAACCAACACGCCGTGGGATGAACGTAAGGTATATGTACATGACTGTCGTAACAAAGCTGTACAACACGCTCAATATAACAGCTATAAATTTGAGTTTAAGAAATCATTTCATGTCTCTCCATTTATGCCCATGGACATGAACTACATATGGTCGTTTAATTTTTCTGAGCAACAAAATGTAATTTATATGCAGCTATTTCAACAAAATGTACTGCAATTTGATGCAACTATGCGATTTTCACTTACACCCATCACAGTTTCTTCACAACAGCATCGCTATGCTATTGATAGTGTCTTTGAACCTTTCAAAATGATGACAGGTATTTATCTAAATGCTTTTCGTTTATGGAGGAAAAAGGTCCCATTTTATCGGCATCCGAATAAACAAAAAGGAAAAACAATGCGATGAAAGCACTTATTTCCAGTGAACAAGATTCACTACCTTTGATTTTACAGAATCTGGTAAAACTCCGTCATGGTCAGATTATATTTAATGGAGTGTGGAATGGTTATGTGGGTGAAAGTATTGAGTTAATTGCAGTTGTTCAGGTTCATGATAAAAAATTGGTAAATTTGATCTGTAAGTATGGTGTTCTAGGCGCAGCTGAAGGTTATATCCGTGGTTACTGGAGTAGCAGTCATTTGGTTGAGTTGATTCAAATTTTGGCACGTAACCGAGATCTTTTGGATCAATTAAATCAAAATATTATTGCTCAGGCGAGCCAATTTTTCTTAAAAGCTTGGTATAAAAAGCGTAAAAACTCGATCGAAGGGAGTCGTAAAAATATAGCAGATCATTATGACTTGAGTAATGATTTCTTTAAATTATTTCTTGATTCATCAATGATGTATTCCAGCGCTGTGTTTAAAGATACTGAAATGACTTTGGAACAAGCGTCTGAATATAAAAAAGATTTAATTTGCCAAAAATTACAATTAAAACCTATGGATCATTTGGTTGAGATTGGAAGCGGATGGGGTGGTTTTGCACTTTATGCTGCACAAAATTATGGCTGTAAAGTGACGACAATTACCATTTCACAAGCGCAATACGATGAAGCCGTAGCCCGTATTGAAGCAGCAGGTTTGGCGCATCGGGTAGAGGTACAATTAAAAGATTATCGCTTACTTGAAGGGAAATTCGACAAATTGGTTTCTATTGAAATGATTGAGGCGGTAGGGGAACAATATTTATCTACCTATTTTAAACAGTGCCGTCATTTGTTGAAACCAAAAGGATTGGGACTCATTCAAGCCATTACTATAGAAGATGCACGTTATAAAAAAGCTTTAAACACTGTCGATTATATTAAACGCTATATTTTTCCTGGTAGCTTTATTCCGTGTATCAGCGTATTAACGCATACAGCATCTGAACAAAAATTGCGTTTAAAACATTTAGAGGATATTGGTCAAAGTTATGCTCAAACATTGCATCTTTGGCGGAAGAATTTTTTAGCCGCTCGTGAACAAATTCTTGAACTTGGATTTGATGAAAATTTTATTCGGATGTGGGATTTCTATTTATGTTATTGCGAAGGAGGATTCAAAGAAGGAGTGATCAGTAACGTACATATGTTGTTTGAAGCCAGCACTTATTAAACTCTAAGCATTCATTGATATCTCAAGGAGTAAACAAAATGTTATTGAAATTGTTTTTACTCGATGTCGTGATTATGCTGATCAGCTGGCTCATCGTAACCTATAACAAACGTGCCGGTTTAGTCGATGTTGCCTGGAGTTTCTGTATTGCAGTAAATGTTATCTGTGCTGCTTTTTTGCTGGATATTGCTCCAGTGAGTGTACGTATCTTTATCGGGCTTTCAAGCAGTATCTGGTTTCTTCGTTTGACATGGCATTTATTTCGCCGTTACTGGCATGAAACAGAAGAAGATCGCCGCTATGCCAATATGCGCCGTACTATGGGACAATTGAAACACTGGGGTTTCTTGGCATTTTTTATATTTCAAGCGGTACTGGCGATTTTGTTTTCTTATCCGATGCTGGCGTTATTCAGCTCACCAGTAACACAGTGGAATGAATGGATTCATTGGGCAATCACTGCGGCTGCTCTCATAATGTTGCTGGCTTTTATTGGTGAAAGCACTGCTGATCAACAGCTATATCGTTTTAAACAGAATCCAAATAATCAAGGTCAGACCATGGATCAAGGTTTATGGAAATATTCACGTCATCCGAATTATTTTTTTGAATGGTTACATTGGTTTGCCTATCCTATTGTAGGTTTGGCAGCAGGACTTTATCTGCTATGGATTTATCCGTTACTGATGTGGCTATTTTTATATTACATCACTGGTATTCCATTTAGCGAACAACAGGCATTACGTCATCGTGGTCAAAATTACCAAGATTATCAACAGCGAACGTCAATGTTTATTCCGCGGCAACCAAAAGAGTAGATCACAACATGGATTATATTATTCAACAGTCTTTAAAGCTGGTCGAAAGTGGACTGATTCCAGATCAGGCTATACGTGCGGCGATAAGAAGCTTAAGTAAAAAGCGTTTAACTCAAGAAGGGCGCTATGATCCTGAATTGGGTAGTCAGCGTTATATGGATGTTGTGAACATGCTTAAACGCAGTGACATTGCAATTGAAACTGATAAAGCGAACCAACAGCATTATGAACTGCCTACTGAGTTTTTTCAGGCTGTATTAGGAAAGCACTTAAAATATAGTGCCAGTCTATTTACCGATGCTCAAACCAGTTTAGATGAAGCGGAAGCGTTGGCCTTGGCATGTTATTGCGAGCGAGCAAAATTAAAAGACGGTCAACACATTCTGGAAGTTGGCTGTGGTTGGGGATCTTTAAGTCTATGGATGGCTGAGCAATACCCAAATGCTTCCATCACAGTGGTATCCAACTCAGCAACACAACGCGCTTATATACAGGAACAAGCCAGATTACGACAGTACAATCATTTGAAAGTCATCACCTGCGATGTGAATGTATTAGAACTTGAAGCGGGTGTATATGATCGTGTGGTATCGGTGGAAATGTTTGAACATGTGCGCAATTACCAAAAATTATTTGAAAAAATAAATCTCTGGCTTAAACCTGATGGACTATTGTGGTGCCATATTTTCTGTCATCGGTTTTTACATTATCCATTTGAAATTAAAAATGAATATGATTGGATGTCGAAATACTTTTTTAGTGGAGGACTCATGCCCTCTGCATCAACTTTCTTACATTTTCAAGATCATTTGCAATTAGAACAGCATTGGCAATGGTCTGGTAAACAATATGAGAGAACAGCAAATGCCTGGCTTGAAAATATGGACCGACAGCATCGAAGTCTAAAACCATTGTTTGAACAAACCTATGGTAAAGATGCAGCAATTTGGTGGCAACGCTGGCGAATCTTTTTTATGGCTTGCGCTGAACTTTTTGGTTTTGACCAAGGACAAGAATGGATTATCGGTCATTTTTTGTTCCACAAGAAAGCCGTATAATTTAAATTGAAAGTGCAGTTCAGCCGGCAACACAAGGGATATATTTATGCTGAGGCTATTTAAGGGCAACCGTGCTCATCCCTTGGGTGAAGTGTTTAATCGATATTACTGGTTGCAAATTGGACTGATTGCTTTATCGATCGTGGTGGGTATTACCTGTAGTGCGTGGGTGATTAAAGGCACATTATTGAAAACTGCCCTCGAACAGGAAATGGAGCATTATTGGATGCGTGTAGCGCGTAATCCAAATGCGGATTTGCCCGATACTAAAAATTTATATGGATATCGCTGGACTCAGGTAGCGCCGATCACTTTTCAGAACCTGCATTTAACACCAGGCGTGGGACGTCATTTTGTTGATGGTAAAGAACGTATGACTGTTTATGGTGAGCGTAACGGACAGCATGTGCTTTTGGTTTTTGGTGAAAGTAATGTCAATAAACTGATCTGGCTGTTTGGTTTAGCACCGCTCATGTTAAGTTTGTTTGTACTGTATAGCGTGCTTTGGTGGTGGAACCGTCGCGCACGTCGTTATTTTTCTCCAATCACTCGACTTGCCAATGCCTTAGAAAATATTGACTGGGAACACCAGAACAAGGGGGCATCACCCTTTAAGGATATTGGTACTGATGCGAATATGGAAGCAGAATATTTAAAACAGGCGTTAGAGAAATATCATCAAGTTTTAACTGAATTTATTCATCGTGAACGTGAATTCAGTCGTGATGTCAGTCATGAACTACGGACACCTTTAACTGTCCTAAAAGGGAATGTTCAGCTTTGCCAAGCTCGTTATGGAGATAATAAAGTCTTTGTTCGTTTGAGCAATACAATAGAAGATATGCAGTTATTGGTTGATACATTATTGGCAATTGCACGCAATACAACCAATACACTGACTCCAGAACAGAGTTCAATATTCAAACTATTACAAGAACTACAAACTGATCTTGAAGGAGTGGGGCAAGTGAAAGGAATACAAATCAATCTTTATCAGGAGATAGCAGATCAGACACGACAGTTGTATCCCTCTATGACAAAAATGGTTTTTGGCAATATTTTACGTAATGCCCTCAATTATTCCCAAGGATCAGAAATCGATATCATCATACAAAAAAACAAAGTGCTAATTGCTGATAACGGGATAGGTATTCATTTACCCAACGAAATTAAAGTACAGGATTTATCTAGTCCTCAATTGAGATTGCAAACAAAAGGCTATGGCATTGGACTGCAACTGGTGCAGAAGCTGTGTAGACAGCTAGGCTGGCGTGTAGAGTTATTTGATCGCCTGTATTATTTGAGTGTTCATAATGATACCGCTTTAGTACCTTCCACAGGATTGGTTGTTGTAGTGTATCTTAATTAAACGAATCAGGTTCAAGAGAAACTTTTAATCCTACTCCAGATACTGTATGGATCAATTTTTGATTAAAAGGCTTATCCACCATTTTACGCAGATTATAAATATGGCTGCGCAGTGCATCACTTTCAGGTTCTGCATCTCCCCAGAGTTCTATTATAATTTCTTGTTTAGTCATCACTTTCGGTGAATTTCTCATCAATAATTTTAATAATTTAAATTGAATAGGTGGAAGTTCTATACTTTTTCCGGCACGCTGAATCGTTTGTTGTGAACTATCCAGTATAAGATCATGAATTTGTAATTTACTATTTGAAACCTCTCCTGTCGATCTTTTGATTAATGCCCGAACACGCATAACCAGTTCATTGAAGTCGAAAGGTTTAACCAAATAATCATCAGTTCCTGAAGAAAAGCCTTTAATTTTGTCATCTAAGGTGTCACGCGCTGTAAGCATGAGCACGGGAATATCTAGCCCTTGTTCTGTTCTTAACCACTGACAAAGATCATAGCCAGATCCATCAGGTAAATTGATGTCCAATAAAAGAATATGATAAGGGTGATTTTTCAATAAATTTCGTGCTGTAAATAAATTGCGTGCATGGTCAATGACAAAACCATGAGCTTCTAAAAACTCACAGAGTGTAGAGGCTAATTCGTAATGGTCTTCCACCATAAGAATAAAATATTTTGTCATGACAATAGCTTTATGTTGTTAATTCAAGAGTTGCTGTTTCAATTTAGCACTAAACGGCTCAGAACCTAACCAAATTCTGAAATATTGGTTGGCATTTGGGTTTTGAATATGACCTAATATTTTTCCATTGAGTGAAAGCGTTAATGTTTGCGATGAATGAACATAACTTAATGTGTATTTATCGCCATTCTTTACCGGTTTATAGCGTTGCGTAATTTGGTTAAGAATAGATGTGTCTTTAAAATCAGCGATGTTTTTGTTTAAAAAGTGGGTGGCTGCGCGCTTAAATGCCCATTCAGGAATATTCTGGTTGTATGAAAAATTCATTTGAATACTTTGGTTTTCCCAGTTCTGTTTACATGACTCTGCAAAGTAGCTTACCTGACCAATCTGTTTGGTACCGACTAAAATGGCACCATTTCCACATTGTTTTGTAGGTGCAGCTTGAACACTGCAAATGCTGATGGATATGCCTGCCACAGACATAATCAATATGATGATTTTTTGAATGTTAATGTCCATGAATATAAACCTCCGAAATAAGGTAATTGGCGAAACAATCCATTTGCAGGATCCCAAAAGTCTTGTTGGAAAATAATTTGCTGATCTTTATTCACTTTAATTTCGCTGATGCCATATGACGCCATTCTTTTATTTACGCCAAAAATTTTAAAATCATAAGCCATATACCAATGAATATAGGCTGAATCCTGGTGGTGGGTAGCGTTTAATAATCTGACGCTTACATTGCTGACTCGCTTGTTCATGGCTTTAAAATGTTGAATCAAATTTTGCCGTGATGAAAATTGAGAAAGTGTGTCATTGATATAGAGTTGATCTGCATATAATGCACTTGCCTTATTGACGAATTCAGGTGTACCCAAAGTATTGAAGGCATATGTAAAACGCGTTCCAATATCCAATGCTTGAGTATCATTCAATGTAATACCGATTAGATGATCTCTAGCCTTAGCATAATCTGAGGAATAACTTGGAATACTTTTACACCCAGATACACAGAGTAATGTGAATAGGGAAGCAAATATTGTTTTTGAGTTTTTCACGGTCATTATCCATTTTTAATCATATTGACTACTTTAGATAAACACGTGTGAAAGAGGTGTGAAGTTAGATGAAAAAGATAGGATGTCATCTATTCATTTCTAGCTGTATTTTGGTTAGCATGAGTCATGCAACAAGCATCTTATCAAAAGTAAAAAAACAATCATATCTTTCTCATTTCTAGAGTTTTTCTAGAGCTCAACCCGATGTAAGAACTTCACCAATAAAATATACCTGCCTGTACCACTCAACTTCGGTCTTTAAATTTTAACTTTTTGAGATAATTCTTATCTCGCAATAAATTTTTTTCAGTGAGATTGTATAACTGAGTTGGATATAAGACGGATATGATTATTGGCAAATCACAATATTTTTTATTTGTTGAGGGTTTTTAATGGAATTTAATAAGTGGTTTAAATAAAAAGAACTCATAAATAGTGATTGATTTTAAGTTATCTATAAAATAGTTTGTAAAAAGATCTAATAAATAATTAGTTGTGAAAAAAACGAAATTTTACAATAATTTATAAAAATTACAGTGCTATACAGATATATTTCTTTTTATAAACAAATTTCAACAATAAATTTTTTATCCTTAAATAATAATGAAGTTTAATTCAATTAACTGTATGGATATTGAGTCATGAATACTAAAGTAAATAATAATATTTTTGATGAATTAAGAAAAAGTCACGATAAGCAAAGAAAGTATTCCGAACAACTTATTCAAACCTCTGGAGATACTGAAGAAAGAAGAAGCTTGTTTGATGCATTGAAAAATGAACTTTTTGCCCATGCAGTTGCTGAAGATCGATATTTTTATATTCCTTTAATGATGACAGATCCTGGTTTAAATATTACGCGACATGCACTTTCTGAACATCATGAAATGGATGAATTGTTAGAGCAACTCACTGAAACAAAATTCAGTCATCCGGGTTGGCTAACAACGGCAAAAAAACTTTCAGAAATTATTCATCATCATTTAAAAGAAGAAGAGCATAGTTTTTTTCAGCAGGCAGGTAAAATATTAGACGAAAACGAGAAAAAAGGTTTGGCTAAACAATACGCTGCTGAATATCAAAAGTATCTAAATAAAGATAAAGATAGCCTTGTTTAAATGGGTTATCTTGATCGAGTGCTTAAAGCGCGACTTGCTTTGAGAGCATGCGATCTGGGGTTGATGACTAATTTAGCTGATGTATCATGGATATATCGGTATTTTATGTTGGCAACCCCATACATCAGAATTAACGGAATGATCGTTCTAACGGATACTTTTTAGTGGTGATTTAACAATACAAGTTTCAATTATCTAAAAATTTTTATTTCAATCATTGATGTTATCCTGCCTGAATTGAATGTTAATTTGTTTAAAAATTGTGTAGTAAAGAGAAACACTGATTGAGATGTTAAAAATAAAATGTATAAGATAGATTAACTGTTCTTTAAAATGAAAGAATCAATCGAACGGATGTCAGCTTATGGCGAATAAAAATAATCAGCCTTTAGCATCGTCACAACTTCTTAACTTGAGTGAGTTGGTTGGTTGTGAAGAATGTGATGCGATTTATCGTAAAGTTGACTTGTTGGTGAATGAGCGTGCTTATTGCACCTGTTGTGGTGCTGAGTTGTATCGACGTAGCCGACCTTTGTCGTCACTGCTTGCCCTGGTAATTACAGCACTGATTATATTTGTCATTGCCAATAGTTTTCCTATCGTAATTGTGGAATTACAGGGAAATACTTCACAAACTACACTGATAGGAGCGGCATGGACGATGTTTCATATTGAACGTCCTTTTGTCGGGGCACTGATTCTGATGACTACATTTATTGTACCTCTGATTGAATTGCTATTGCTGAGTTATGTCTTAAGCTGTGTTGGTCTGTTTAAATACAGACCTCTCCATCTCAGATTGGCAATGAAAACTTTATTTTTATTTCGAACATGGGGGATGGTGGAAGTCTTTTTAATTGGTGTATTGGTTACCTTGGTCAAATTGGTCGGAATGGTGACCGTCATTCCGGGTATTGCACTATGGGCGTTTACGATTTTAAGCATTCTGTTGGTTTATATTGCTTCGGTAAAGATTAAAGATCTTTGGGATGAAGTCGATCGGAGCTTAGCATGACGCAAAAGCATCACCATGATACTGAGGATTCATGGTTAGAACATCTTTCTGATGTTGATTTACAGTCCAAAAATTATGTGCGGGCAAAAGATGTCGGATTCATCCAATGCGATTGCTGTGGTTTATTGAATTTTGCGGGTTCCAGCAGGGATATACATGTAGAGCTAAAGTGTTCGAGGTGCAAAAGTGGATTACACTCGCGTAAACCGCAAAGCTTAAACCGTACGTTTGCTTTAGTGATTGCTGCAGCAATTTTATATATTCCAGCCAATGTAATGCCGATGACAGTCACGGATTCTTTATTAGGTCGTCAGCAAGATACAATCATCAGTGGAGTCATCTACTTTTGGCAAAATGGGGATTATCTGGTGTCTGTGGTTATTTTCATGGCAAGCATTTTTATCCCAATTTTAAAATTATTAATTTTGATTTTTCTCTTGATTGCCGTGTATATGCAATCATCTTCAAGGTGGCATTTTTCACCCGAACATTGTGCATTATTGTATCGGATTGTTGAATTTATCGGTCGTTGGTCGATGATTGATGTGTTTGTTGTTGCTTTGTTGACCGCACTTATTCAAATTCAATCTTTAGCAACGATCTTGGCAGGACCAGGAGCTGTTGCTTTTGGTGCAGTCGTTGTACTCACCATGTTTGCTTCACTGAGCTTTGATCCACGATTGATTTGGGATAATTATTTCAAGGCTCACAAGTTGAATTCTCAGCAACCCCAACAGATGAACACAACTGTTATTCATCAATTTAAACGTTAAAACGAAATCATATCCTCATGATTAAATGCTAAAAGAATGATCACTATGCCAGACAATACACCAAACAAGCAAGATTCTACACCCAGCCCAAGTGAGACCACGGAGAATGGTGTATTTCTCGCCGAACCTGAAAAGAAAAAGGCGCGCTGGCGACCTGCATTGATTTGGCTAGTTCCTTTGGTTGCACTCCTGATTGCATTGTCACTTGCTGCGAAAGCCATATTGGATACAGGTCCAAGTATTGAAGTGTCCTTTCGTACCGCAGAAGGTTTGGTGGCAGGTAAAACTACAGTACGTTATAAACAAGTCGATATCGGCTTAGTTCGTCAAATCGATCTTTCTGATGATCGTTCGCATGTAATTGCGAAAATTGAATTACGCAAAGATGCCAGTAATTTTGCTGCTAAGGATTCACGTTTTTGGGTGGTAAGACCACGGGTAGGTACAGGGGGGATTTCCGGGATAGATACTTTACTGTCAGGTGCCTACATTGAAGTGGATGGCGGCAAGGCAGAGCAAAAACAGGAAACTTTCACTGGGCTTGAGGTTCCACCTGTTGTCGCTTCTGATATTCCGGGAAAAGTTTTTTTCTTAAAAGCACAGGATTTAGGTTCTTTGGATATCGGTGCACCAATTTACTATCGTAAAATTAACGTGGGACAAATCACTGCTTACAAATTAGCGAACGATGGGAAAAGTGTTGAATTACAGACTTTTATTCAGTCTCCCTATGATAAGTTTGTAACTACGGATGCGCGTTTTTGGCAAGCAAGTGGGGTAGATGTTTCTTTAAATGCTTCGGGCTTTAACTTAGACACTCAATCTCTTGCCAGTATTGTTGCTGGAGGGATTGCATTCGGTTATCCAGAAAATTCAGCAGGGAGTATTGCACCAAATCACAGTTATTTTACCTTATCAGATTCTCGTAAAGAAGCGATGAAAGAACCCGATGGTAAGCCTCGTCCGATTATCATGTATTTTGATCATTCATTACGAGGTCTAACAGCTGGCGCACCTGTTGACTTTATGGGCATCGAAATCGGCAATGTGAAAGCCATCAATGTTGAGTTTGATCCATCTTATACCCAGTTAAGGATGCGTGTAGATGCGACTATTTATCCATCTCGCCTGGCTCATGGTAAAGAGCTTGATCCTGATGGTGAAATTTTCAAAAACTTTATTGCAAATGGCTGGCGTGCACAGATGCGTACAGGAAATTTGCTAACAGGTCAAAATTATATTGCCTTTGATAAGTTTCCAAAAGCCAAGGCGGCTACTTTGAAAATGCGTGCGGATGGGCGTGCTGAAGTTCCAACAACAGCAACAGAATTAAGTGGTTTACAGGCTCAAGTGTCACAAATTGCAGATAAACTGAGTAAGTTTCCACTGGATGAAATCGGACAGGATGTACGTAAAACATTCAGCAATATGAATAAGACTATTGAATCTACAGATAAACTCGTGAAACAGTTGGATGATAAGGTTGCACCAAACTTACAAGCAACATTGAATGATGTCCGTAAGACAATGCGATCCAGTGAATCGATTTTATCCAGTGATGCACCGATGCAGCAGGATGTGCGTAAAGCTTTGCAGCAGATGACTAGAGCTGCTGCTTCATTACAGTTAATGGCTGATTATATTGAACAACATCCTGAATCATTGATTCGTGGTAAAAAAGCAGAGGCTAATAAATGAAAAAAATAGATAAAAAATTATTCCATACTGCTTTAATTGTAAGAGGTACTGGCATTTTATCCGCTGCGATATTTTTGTCGGCATGTTCAAGCTCACCAGTACCGAACTACTATAGCTTAACCGCTCAAGTATCTCCCTTAGCCAACTCAAAGGTGACTGTCATTGAGGTCTTGCCTGTAGGATTGCCTGATCGCATCAATCGTGCTCCCATTGTGATTCAAGATGTTACGGGGAAATCACAAATTTTAGACAACGAACGCTGGACTTCAACTTTAGGGACAGAACTGCGCGATAATTTATCCGCGGGTCTGCAACAAAAGTTGGGCGCGGTGGATCGCTACAATAGCGGTATGGTTGGGGGGAAAATTTCTTATCGTATTGCTACTGATTTTTCACGTTTTGACATCGTTAATTCCACAAATCAGGCGAATGAGAAAGTTGAAGTGTCTGTTGCTTGGATTGTGAAACGTAATGATCCTACTATTACTTTGGATCAAAATTCTAACCAAAATCAGCAATTGGCATGCCGTATGAGTTTTAATCAAGCTGTAGCAAGCAATAATAAGCAGATACAGCATGTTGTCAGTACAGCCAACAGTGCTTTAAATCGAGTTGTAGATGCGATGGCGCTTTCGATCATATCCTTGGATGCAAAAAAATCAGCTCGTATTGATGGTGTGACTTGTACTTAGTCTCGCTAAACACGTAAAAAGAACTGATCTTTGTTTTATTGGAGTTTGTCGGTTGATTTTAAGTCGAGACTTAATAACCAATATAGGCTTTGAATTGATTGAGACAATCCAATTATCGGATATCGGAAAGGATCACGCTATATTCATGGTCTTTCAACGCTGTTTAATATCAAAAATACATCAAATTTTATTTAAAGCGGATAAATTGGCTATGTCTGATCAATCGATTTGAAGGAATGGTATGGAAATTTTACATTTAGATCATTTGGTCTTAACAGTTGCAGACATTGAGCAAACCTGTCGTTTTTATCGGCAAGTTTTAAATTTTGAAATTATTACATTTGGAAATAACAGAAAAGCGTTAAAGTTTGGTCAGCAAAAAATAAATCTGCATCAGGCAGGTCATGAGTTTGAGCCCAAAGCCAAGCATCCGACTCGGGGTTCTGCCGATTTATGTTTTATTACATCTACACCCTTGAATGAGCTGATCATACATTTAGCACACCAAAAGGTAGTAATTCAAGAAGGACCGGTTCAACGTACAGGTGCAGTCGGAAATATTATGTCGGTATATATTCGTGATCCAGATGAAAATTTAATAGAAATTTCAAATTATATAACTGAATAAAAAGTCCCTAAAAAATAGGTGAGCTAGCGCGATCCCCATCGACACTCGAATATGGCAATCGCTTGCTTGGAAGCAAGAAATATTTTCAATTAAAGAAATTTGAAGAGATATGGGAAAAAATAATAAGCACTGCTATACACAGCTTTATGCTTGGTAAAGCAACGACTGAAGATTTATCTGAGATGTTAGAGTGCGATTTATGATAAAAAGTATGGATCTATGAATAAATCCACTTAGATATCTTCAAGATCTTTGGTTAAAAGTAAAATGGCGTTCTCCCATATCGAAATGTGATTGTGTTTCTGACATTGCTGATCAGCGCTGCTCGAAATCTCGATTTATTGAATCAAAAGAAATGAGTAAATTTTTTAGTAAGCAATCCAATATGCTCAATGATTGATTATTTTTATAAACATTTAACCCCAATTTTCAACATCCAAAAGCGCTTTACTCACTCCCGCTTTTAAAAGGCAAATCAACTTTCAGGATTTAATAGATTCAGCTGATTCGGGACTTATTGTTTTTTACGATTTGTGTAAAAAGCGCTAAATTAAAACGACTGTTATAACAAATCTTACAACAATGCACTTAAACAAGTAACAAGAAGGTGTCTAAACGAGTACACCCAGATACCAATTTTTTGTTAGCTTAAAAACATACATATTGGTGGAGTAAGAAATGTCAAAAAAAGTATTATTTATCACTTCAAACTCTGGTGTAGAGCATGACGAACTTAAAAAGCCACTAGACTTTTTAAATGGTCAAGGAATTGAGTGTATTCATGCTGCAATCGAATTAAAAGAGGTACAGACCGTGCTTCATGACGAGGAAAAATCTGCATCTTATACACCCAATGCAACTTTAGAAAAACTGGACCCAAATGATTACGATCTACTGGTTATTCCAGGTGGAACGGTGAATGCGGATCAATTAAGAATTGATGAAAATGCGATAAAAATTATCCAATCATTTACAGACAGTAGAAAAACCATAGCCGCAATATGTCATGGTCCTTGGACACTTATTAATGCAGATCGAATTAGAGACAAAAATTTAACTTCATACAAAAGTATACGTTTAGATTTAGAGAATGCGGGTGCGAACTGGATGGATGAGCAAGTACATCGCTGTAGTACGCACGGTTGGGTTTTGATCACTTCACGTAATCCTGATGATATTCCTGCTTTTAATCAGGCTATATTAAAAGAACTTGAATAATTTATTGATAGTTAAATACGTTTAAAAATTTGGGTCTCCTGTCTTGATTTTATCAAGGTGGGAGACTCAGTTTTTTTTAAGATCCAGATAGTTGTGATAATTTTTTATGCATGACGGTATACTTTAAAGCTCATGATTAGTTGTTACTGTTGCGCCTACCTAGATCAAAAGCAGTTGGCATTTTGACCCCTAAAATGAAAAGATTTCTCCGGTTTAAACTGTCAAACAGTTAACCATACTGGATTTGGTTAAAATTGAATTGTATAGGATTTAACAACCCAGTCGAAAAATGGACTGAATGAAATTTTGTTGTGGATCCGAATTTTCAAAATCATGAATGGCAGTTGTACCGCAGAACTTCATATTTTAGCTCGCTTTAACAGTCAATCATGTAACAGTTGTGCTTGGTAGCGTTGACTCATCTCTATATAAAAAGTCATTCAATATCCATTCATGAGGAATCTTCAAAATTCATAAGGCAGATTTGTTTGAGAGGCAGACAGGTTTAAAAGGTAAAATGTAAAGTGTTTACCATATGGACTCCAACAGTAAAATGCATAGGTAAATTTTCAACCTTGCAATAAAGTCATAACTTTTATTGAGAAAGTAGAAAATGTGGTTAACCGACCATATCATGAAATAACGGAAAATTTATAATTTGCATTTAATGAGCTATTAGAAAAAGACACATCAAAACCGATGATTAAAACAGTTAGTAGATTAACAATCACAATATCGAAACGAATATTTTCCAATGGGTTTTTCAATTTAGGACTTATTGCTTAACGCAAGTATGCGCCTAAAATAGATCCGATTGCGATAGTTAAAAAGTAACACAGACATCGCTTCTGTCTGTGTTGTAGAAGAAAATAGCAAGAGATAGAGAGCTTGATTAAATAGATTAAGTATTTTAGGTTTCCTTTAAAACAATCAGAGTACAGAAATACGCAAGCTGCTTAAGGGGGCGTGGTTATCATGAGCATGAACTGGTAATTTGTAAAAAGTTGGATCACCACCCATTAAATTATGACTTTACAAGAATTTAAAAAGATTAAGCTTAAGCATGTGGTTGGTGTCTCGAAAATAAAAAAAAGGATTGAAGATTAATTTTCTGACTTGAGATTCATATTGTGAGATATTTACTCATTTGGCGTCTTGACGTTTTTGATTAAGCTTATAATGTGGTGAGAATTTAAAAACTTTAAGATTAAAGCTGAGTTTAGTGATTGAACTCAAAACTTAAAAAGGATCGAAAAATTAAATTACATATTTTTAAAAAATAAGAATACAAAGCTGAATCTGAATTAGGATATAGTTTGAATTATTTTTAATATAGAGAATACGCTATTGTGTATCTATGAAATCGTACTTCAAGATGAGAAATTTCAATTACACAAGCTTGTAAAAGTTAAGGACACTATTTACGATTCCATTCAAAAAAAAGAATTAGTCATGTGGTTTTGGATCTATTCTGAGACATCTGAATTTTTTTATTTTGATTTATGGGATCAATTGGATCATGCAAAAATAGGTCAATATGTTAGTTATAAAAATTTTATTTTTAAAGTGGTGAGTGTTAATAATAACAAAAAAATAAATTATTCATAAATCATTATCTTTTATCATCATGATAAAACATTTAGTGAACATAAAGGAACTGTTTTGTTTAATTCTTTGGAGGATATTTAAGGTTCAAGTTTATTTAGGAATATCAACGTGGAAAATTTAAATCAAGATTATGAACAGATTAATACATTAATAAAAGATATTCGATTTGTAATGGTCACATTTATCACTGAAGAAGGGCATTTACACTCTATTCCTATGACTACGCAACCTACTGATTTTAATGGTATCGTATGGTTTATTGGTGCTAAAAATTCTGAATTAGTTAAAAATATACCTGTTCGTCAGCAGGTTAATCTGGGCTATAGTCATATTGCAAATAATGATTACGTGTCAATTAATGCTATTGCAGAGTGCGTAAATGATTCAGACATTCTTGAGCAATTATGGTCACCAGCCTATGAAGCATTTTTTGAGCAGGGGAAAAATGATCCCAATATCCAATTGATTCGTGTCGTTTGTAATGGAGCACAATATTGGAAAGGTAATGGGAAGCTGGTGACCCTATTCAAACTGGCCAAAGCTTCTCTTACAGGTGAAACTGAGCAACTTGGTAGCAGCCAATCTGTAAAGCTTTAAATGATGGCTAAACTAGACGAACCTGCGTTCGTCTAGTTTAAGTTTAGAGAAAAGACGACACACCGCGTTGATTTAACCCGACCTTTTTACGTAGCCGAGTTTGCTTTTCACTGAGAAGCTCTTTTAAGAAGCTATCTAAATTAGCTTCATTGAGTGCAGTTGGAGTGAACAATTCATATCCCATTTGATTGAAGAATATATCAATTTTCGAACACTTCTGAACATACTTCATTGACCAGTTCTTAAAGTGAATTCTGTCAATTTCCTTGATTTTGAATTCAACAATATCGTGATGCCGAACATCATTTTTTATCTGCTGAAATAATGTTTGAACGATCGCTTTATCCCCTTCAAGACACTGAAAGAAATAATTATTGGCATAATACAAAACGCCGAAAATTTGATTGCTCGTATTGAATTCCCTGGCAGTGTTTAAGATATCATTGAGATCTTCAAGTAAATCAGAAGTCAATTGATTACGAGTACTCACATAACACAATCGAATTAACATATGCGTTTTCTCAAGACATTTTGAGCACAAACGACTTGATCACTCATTGGCATCAAAGTTATAAGGTTCAACATCATACTCTCCAGCCAAAAGATTAATAAAAGAGGGAATCGTCTCACTCGAAAGCAGAAAGGGATTAAAATCATCACGATGATTTTCTAGAAAAAAGTCTCCAAGCCTTTTGTTGACAGGAGCAAATTTCATATTCCAATTTTTGAATAATCCAACATCACATTTTTCATAGTATAAAATTTCACAATTTTGGTGACGTTGGTCTTTCAAAATTTGATTGTAAAAAAGATCGTCTACTTTACTTTTGCGTCCTTCTAAACATTGAACAAAATATCCATGTCCATAATAAAGAACGCCTGTAATTTCATTGCGAGAATTAAAATCTATGGCCGAATTCAAGATTTCTATGAGATCGTTCTTCAGGTTTGGATGAACACTCGTCGCTTTACTAGCATATAAAACTCTGACAAATTCCATTGGAAGGTTTCCACGATAAAAATTACTTCAAACTAGGTGCTAACGCTTTAATTTTATTAATAAGCTTTATGTTTTCACATAGAAAGATTAGTAATGATGATTACCATACAGTGTTCGTGAAATGAAAGCGAATAGATTATTAGAAATTATAAAAAATATGAAATGTAACGTTTTTTTATTGCTGTTTGAGTGATTTGTTAAAGTAGGTAGTTAGATATTTATTTTGTTAAAAATAAATATTTGAAAATAAAAGAAAATATAAAAATATAATTAAAAATTATTGGTTAAAAAATATACAATTGTAAGAAATTTCTCACAATCATGTAAGCTATGGATTATACCGTCTGATTTTCATTTATTTATACTGCCTACATACACCACAAGTGTTCATTATTATAAAGCTGCATAATTATTTAAGCTGTTTGTCGCTAACACTTAAATTAAAAAAAGCATTTATTAAATTAATGAACATAATAAAAATTGTTGTGTATTGGGGTAGCCCTCCTCCTTAGCCGGTTTACTAGGGAGGAGGGGTTTTTCTAAGGTTTAAAATATGAGGGAATGAAATGTTAATTTTAAAAAATTTATTTATTTTTGTTGTCTCAATATTCGCTATTTCATTGCTTATTATTATTTTTGATAAATTGGGAATGAATAAATATGTAAATTTATTTACAGCAGCTCTACTTTATGGCGCATTTATTACCATTTATTTTCAAAAAATATTTTTAAGCCTATCTTTCTTTTTTGGGTTTTATACCCTGTTGTTCATGATTAGTTATTCAATTGAAGTACTAATCATGCTATTCATTTCATGTGCTGTATTATTCTCAATTAAGATCGTTATGCCGAAATTGAAAAATACAGAGATCGATCACATTTTTAGTTTTAGCAGATTATATAAAAAGTAATTTTTGACAATTATTTTTTATATAAAAGTATTAAAGAATTGTATGCTGATATAACCATGTATTGGCACTTCACTTCTTTAAATATTAATTTCAAAGTAAAAGATTAATTTATGGAGTAATGCATATGTTTCGTTGGGCTATAATTTTCGCAGTGATTGCACTTGTGGCAAGTTTACTTGGATTTGGTGGTGTAGCAGGGCTTTCTAAAGATTTTGCAGTTATTCTTTTAGTTGTTGCTGTCATCCTCGCCATTGTTGGCTTTATTTCTAGAGGAAAAATGTAGAGTGCAGACTTGAATTTCAATAGAGTCTTGTTGGCTCTATTGGCTATTTGAATGAATGCTAAAAAATTATTGAATATTACATATTGGGTTTTTTATGAAAAATATTAACTATTTATATGTTTTAGAACAGATTTATAACTTTCTGTTGCTTACACCTGATTTCAAAACGAAGACTAATTTTGAAAAAGTGGTTGAGTATTTCAAAGTGCTGAACCAAGGTGTAGATGATGACTTTATTTTTGAAATTCCTGATAAAGTTATGGGGCAGTTTGGTAACAAGAAAATAATCAATATCATCAATGCGCCTGAGATTGATCATAAAAATAAATTTTTGGATTGGGTGGATCAACAAATCAATTCATAAATTTTATATAAGATTTCAGGAAAAGATAACTACTTAAAATTTTTAGTCAGCCAATTGTCGCGTCAATCCTAAAAGCGCCATCCTAACCGAAAAATAAATTGTTGGTCTCTAATACACAACATCACGAAAAATACTGGAACAAATCAGTACGATAAGATCAGATTGTATATCAGATGCCTAAGCCTATTATCAAAACATTGGGTGTAGAGAATACGAATTTTACACACAGCCTCTAGAGGATTTTTTATAAATTTTAGTTATGAATAAATCTTGAAATCAAAGTTAATTTTTATTAACATCGCAGTTGCGATAGATTCTCATCTATCCTTTGGTGAAAAAAAGTTGGCAGCCCGGAAAGACGGGCACTATTTTTTATTATGTTTACCAGTAAGGTTACATCACCTTTAAACTTAATTTTGATTTGACATCGTTCAGATGAGGCATCAAAAGATGGATATGACACTCATGCCTGATAAAAAATACAATGTGTTGAAGTGATTTTATTTTTAAATGATATAAATGTTTTGGTTTGAATACATCAATGTGTAAATTTGGGGGTACTTGATTTACATGCTATGATTTCGCCATTCGAATAAAGGTTTTTGTTTTCGTGACTGCTATCAAAATTCAAAAAGCTGCCTTGGAACGCTTTGCAAAGCAAGGGTTTAGTGCAACGTCCATGAACGAAATCGCAACAGATGTCGGTATCAAAAAGCCATCAATTTATGCACATTTTAAAAATAAAGATGATTTATATTTAAGTTTAATTCCCATTATGATTGAGCATGAATTGAATTATGCAAAACAAATATTGACCGGTGGTGAGGAAGTATTTCAACAATTCAATATATATTTGAGTAGTATTGGTCAGCGATTTGACCAATCTTTTGATGTACAGTTCTGGGTCAATGCTTTACTGAATCCGCCAAAACATATCTATGCCGAGGTGATTGAACCCATGCATTTGTTTATGAAACATCTAGAGCAAATTTTTATGGATGCTTTGAAACAGCTACCTGAAAATCAATTGGATCATGTGACTTTGGCGCGAATGTATATGAGTTTCGTGGATGCTTTACAGAGTGAATTAATCTATGGCGGTAAGCAAAAATATCAGCTTCGTTTAACGGCAATACTCAAGGTATTGGAAATATTAAAAAACACCTGCAAATAAATAGGTGTTTTTCAATCCTTCAATCACATGGTTTTATCATATTTACTAATTTCGTTCGCATAGAAGCTAAGCACGAACATTAACAGACCTGACAGTAATAGTGTAAGAGGTAAAACTGAAATATGCTCAGGCATCAGACTGGCGATAAATCCAATCATTGCGCCTACGGCATATTGAATGAATCCCATAAATGACGATGCGACTCCAGTTAAATGGCGCTCTGCCTGCTGCATTGCCAAAGCGGTCAAATTTCCAAATAAAAAGCCGGTTGACCAAATCGCCAAGCCTAAGGTGAGAATATACTCTATCAATGTCGGCTTTCCAAACAAGGTACTGCTGCATAACCACCCGGTGGAAACTAAAAAAATACACAGACCTAATTTTAATATTTTATAGGCTGACCAAAGCTGATTCAGCAGCCAAATTGAAATTTGTCCTGTGAGGATAAAACATAATGCATTAAAAGCAAAAAGATAGCTGAAATGACTGGTATTGAGCTGATAATGTTGAATAAAAATATAGGGCGAATTGCTGATATAAAAGAAAAAGCCGCCAAATAAAAAGCCACTTGCAAGGGTAAAGTAAAGATAGGCTTGGTTGGTACAGATACTACGATAACTGTTAAAAATATTTTTTAAATTCAGGGTTTGTCTTTTTTCAGGATCGCAAGTTTCTGGCAAGGATCGGATACTCCAAAGCAGTAGAACCGTGCCTAAGCCTGCTAAAGTATAAAATATGATCTGCCATGGATTATGTTGAATTAAATAGCTGCCAACAATGGGTGCGATTATAGGTGCAACCATCATGACCTGCATTAAAATTGAAAAATTCTTTGCGGCTTCTTTTTCATTACACAGATCACTGATCACTGCACGTGGCGTAACCAAACCTGCTGCTGCACCAAGCGCCTGTAAAAAACGGGCTGTCAACAAAAGCTCTAATGAAGTTGCAAAGCTTGCAATCATTGATCCAATAATAAAAATCAATACACCAATCAATAAGGGTAATCTACGTCCAAATCGCTCTAATAAGGGCCCATAAACACCTTGACCGATAGCTAAGCCAATTAAAAATATAGACAAGGTCTGCTGCATTTCACTCAGATTGATATTGAGGCTCTTTGCAATTTCAGGAAATGCAGGTAAATAAATATCAATGGCCAGCGCGTCAAGCGCAGTCAGCATTGCAAGGAGAACAATAAGGGAAAAACCAATTTTTTGCTTGTGTAGACTTAGATTCATTTGTTTGATCTATAAAAAATACCTAACGTTAGGTAGGTTAGTTAATTTTTTTTAGCATTACAAGTTGAAATTCATTATTTATTGACAGGGGAGCAATTTTAGTTGTGTTGAAACAGGGAATATTGACGATTTTTTAACGTATTGCTGAATTTTAAATGACTGAATTATGCTTGTTCAAGCCATAGTCTGTGCCATGATCTGCTGAGCGGAAAGCTACTCATTTTTTATGTCATCGCGTGAATGTGATTATTCTCAGATGTATGAAGATCCTAATGTATTCAGGATCTTATCATTGGACAATGGTGAGTTTAATTCAAGGTTTTACAAAAAACTTGTTGCACTAAGTCAATAAAATACTCAATAGAACCAGAGTTAACAAAACGATATAACCGCGCTCATGAACCGTATTGGACAATTTACCAGACAAGTTAAGGGTTATCTTCATTCCAATAAAGCCGCCGAGGATTAAACATATTAGTGCTGGATAATAGAAGTATCCCCAGAAATGTATTCCTAAGTGAGGTGGTTGTATCCATTGACTGATGATTAAGGTTAAGCAACCCGCGAGTGCAACAGGCATACTGAGTGGATTGGCCAGAGCGACAGCACCAGACATATCTAAACCACAACGGCGAAATAACGGAACGGTCATGACACTTCCGCCAACACCGAGCGCAGCTGCAACGATACCAATGCATATGCCACCCAAATGCTGTTCTTTTGAGTTTAATCCACGTTGAGAAATCTGCTGAGTTTGCTGTGATTTGAGTTGTCGTGACAGACAGTCAAGAATTGTAATGGATAAATAGGCTACAAATGCCCATTTTAAATAAAAGGCTGCGATATGGAGTGATATAAAAGTACCGATCACTGCACCCACCCCAATCCAATAGGCAATTGGAAAAAGATAGCTTCTCTGTATATTGCCTCGTGTAAACTGTTGATATGAGGCAAGCCCAGAATTAATCACCATTAACAATAAGGAGGTTGCAACAGCACTCTTGAACGCCATGTCATATGCCAGTGAATCAGAGGCTTCATGAAAGTGAATGGTAGAATAGACTAATGGAACAACGACGAAACCACCTGCAAAACCAAATAATATGGTAAGTATACCGCTCAGAATGCCAGCAGCCAGTAGAATAAAATAAAGTTCCATAATCATGATCTTGAAAAATAATTCAGATTTTAGAGCTTTATCAAACAGGTAAGTTTGTTATATTCACCTTTCAATTACTCAATTCAGACATGCAGATGAAGCAAATTTCTATTCACAGTATTGAACAGTTAGAACATAAAATCATCGCCATAGAAACTCAATACGCTGAATTTTATAGACTTGAACAACATAGCCATCAACGTGCTCAACTTCTGTATGGTGCAGAAGGGGTGATGCATGTTGAAACACCACAAGGCAATTGGATTATTCCACCTGAAAGAGCAGTATGGATTCCACCAGAAGTCCCCCATCAGTTGACATTGTTCAATGTGAAAACATGTAGTATCTATATACGTCCTGACTATTTACCACGGATTTCAACTCAATGTGAGGTCTTGGCAGTTTCTCCTTTATTGCGACAACTACTTTTAAAAGCACCCCAACTTAGTCCACCTTTCTGCAAACGTGATGAATTGATTTTTGATTTGATCCTAAGCGAGCTTGAATTGTCTGAAGTGATTGATTTACATTTAGCCTTACCTGAAAACCAAGCGATGCTGAAAGTTTGTAGAGAATTTCTTCAGCACCCGAATATCCATTTTTCTCCTGAAGATTTTGCTGAGCAGCTCTATCTCAGTGAACGTCACTTTAGTCGGCTATTTAAAAGCGAAACGGGGATGTCTTTTTCTAAATGGCGACAACATGCGTGTGTATTGTTAAGCTTAGAAAGGCTAATTCGACAGCACTCAATTCAACAGATTGCCTATGATTTTGGTTTTAAAAATCCTGCTGCATTTAGCACCATGTTTCATCGTGTTTTAGGCATGAGTCCAAGTCGATATATTCAAAATCATGATTTTGTTGATTAGGATAGAATGATATTTTATAAAAAATGATGTTTAGAAAATCAAAGCTAGTATGAAACTGGCTACTTTAAAATAGTTTGAATAGACAGTTTCACTTATTCATTTAGTATCTCACTTACGCACTTTACTCAAGCGTTTTGGACTATAAATTAATGGCTCTAGACTAATCAATATCAGGATGTTGCTTTGCAAGATGATCGCGTTTTTCTTGCAATTCCTCAATTTTTTGATCGATCTTTTCAATTTTTTGTTCAATATTGTCATGATACTGTTCAAGCAGCTCTTCTGCTTCTTCAGTATCGACAGCCATCGGTTTTGCACCTTTGAGAGGGAGATTGGCAGTCTCTTTGAGATAGATTGCTGTAATCACGCCAAAGCCACCACAAATCACAAGATAGTAAGCAGGCACCATGATATTCTGTGTGGTTTCTACCAAGGTTGCAGTAATCGTTGGAGTGAGGCCTGCAATGACGACAGATATATTAAAGGCAATCGCAAGGGCGCTATAACGAATTTCGGTTGGGAAAAGTGCAGGCAGTGTTGATGCCATGATACCGATCAACATATTCAGTGACAGTGCAAGCATCAGCAAACCTAAAAAGATCAAGTAAACGTTGTTGGTTCCGAGCAATAAAAAAGCTGGATATGACAATATGATCAATGCAATACTGCCCGCAAAGACAAATGGTCGACGACCTATTTTATCACTGAGCATCCCCACAAAAGGTTGTACAAAGAGCATCCCCACCATAACTGCTATGATGATCAATACACCGTGGTTTTCTGAATAGCCTAAGTTATGTGAAAAATAACTTGGTAAATAAGTTAAAAGCATATAATAAGTGACATTGGTACATAGTACTAATCCAACACAGACCAATAGACTACGCCGATGGTCACGTAAAATTTGTTTAAACCCCACTTTTTGTGGTTTTTTAAGTTGAGACTGTTCTTCTGAATGTGCTTGAAATGTAGGTGTTTCATCTAAGGAATGACGTAGATACAAGCCAATCAACCCCAATGGAAGCGCTAAATAAAATGGAATTCTCCAACCCCAATCGATAAAAGCCGCTTCACCTACAGCAAAAGTAATCAGGGAAACAACACCCGCACCCACGACAAAGCCCAAGATAGAACCAAAATCCAACCAGCTCCCCATAAAACCTCGTTTTCGGTCTGGTGAGTATTCAGCAACAAAGATTGCGGCACCCGCATATTCACCACCCACGGAGAAGCCTTGAGCAATTTTTACAATTAGTAATAAGATGGGGGCCCAAATACCAATAGTTTCATAAGATGGAATTAAACCAATACCAAAGGTACTGACGGACATAATAATAATAGTGATTGCGAGAATTTTTTGCCGACCATATTTATCACCTAAAAAACCAAAGAATAATCCCCCTAAAGGGCGGAATATAAAGGGAATTGAAAAGGTCGCTAAAGCTGCAATCATCTGTATGCTGGGTGAGGAATTAGGAAAAAAAACTTTGCCTAATACATAAGCGACATATCCATAAACACCAAAATCAAACCATTCAATCGCATTTCCTAAAGCTGCTGCTTTAATGGCTTTTTTTGTCTTATCATAATCAATAATTTCGACATCATCGATTTCTAGAGGTTTGATTTTTCTTTTATACATAAATGCTTAATCCTGATTCATGACTCTGCTTTAAAGTTTTGACTAAAAACACAATCAAAGATAAAAATATGGAGAGGTACGATTAAAACATCGTTCATACAGACATTCGGAACACTGAATGCTTAGAAAATTAATAAATATCAATTGATTAAAATTTTAGTTTTTTTGTTGATTTTATGTGTTGGCTAATCATGAATAAAGTGTATAAAAAATGCTGTCTTTATGTAATAAAATTTAACGTTCAAAAATAATCTAAAAATGCATAGAAGTAATGCTGATAAGAAGAAGAGGAAAGAGGATTGGTCAGTTAAACTGAAAATTAAAGAAAATATCATGTAATCAGTCTGTGAATTAGCTGTTTGTACCGATTAAAAATAGCAATATTACACCACATATAAATTAACTAGACGACTGGTCTATTATTGATTATAGTGTAGTAATGAAAAGATCAGATAAAAGTGAAGCCACTCGACAACATATCCTCAACACCAGTTATAAATTAGTGTTACATAAGGGTTTTGTTGGAGTGGGCTTACAGGAAATTTTAAAGAGCTGTGACGTTCCGAAAGGATCGTTCTATCATTATTTTGCCTCTAAAGAGTCATTTGGATGCGAGCTTTTAAAGCAATATCTCGCTGATTATAAAGTTAAAATAGATGAGCTTATGCAGATAGAACAGGGTAATGCATCAGCTCGTTTAGTGGCACTTTGGCAAGCATGGATTGATGATCCAAGCCATGATGAGGGTGGTTGGGCTGAAAACTGCTTAATTGTAAAACTTGCAGCTGAGGTCTCAGATTTATCTGAAGATATGCGTCAAATTTTAAATTTTGGTGTAACCAAGCTGACAGAACGTATTACGAATTTACTACATGAAGGGCAAAAAGATGGTTCAATTCCACCACATATTGAACCTGAGAAAATGGCACAAACTATGTATCAGCTCTGGTTGGGTGCAGCCTTATTAGCAAGACTCGCACAAGATAAACAACCGCTTTATCTTGCATTGGAAACAACACAGCAATTACTAAAACCATTATAGGACGGTCAAAATGCAAAGTATTATTCATCACAAGTTTGGCGAACCTGTAGATGTACTAACATCAGCAGATATGCCTAAACCTGAACCGAAAGCGGGTGAAGTTCGTATTAAAATGATTTTATCTCCCATGCATAATCACGATGTTTGGACAGTGAGAGGCAGTTATGGGTATAAACCGACACTACCAGCGATCGGAGGAAGTGAAGGCGTCGGTATTATTGATGCACTTGGAGAAGGTGTTGATAAAGTCACTGTTGGACAACGTGTTGCTGTAGCGGCAGTGCATGGCAGTTGGGCTGAGTATTTTATTGCATCGGCACAGAGTGTCGTGCCATTAGTCGATGCAATAGATGATGAAACAGCAGCACAATTGATTGGTATGCCGATCAGTGCATTGATGTTGTTGGATTTTATTGATCTTCAAAAAGATCACTGGTTGATTCAAAATACCGCCAATGGCGCTGTAGGCAAAACAGTTGCCATGATTGCTCAGGCGCGTGGTCAAAAAGTCATTCACTTGGTTCGCCGTAGTGAAGCGATTGCAGAAATGAATGCTTTAGGTATTCAAAATGTTGTTGCTACAGATCAGTCAGATTGGAAAGATCAAGTCAAAGCAATCCATGCTGATCAGCCTTTAATTGCAGGTGTGGATTCAATTGGTGGTAAAGCCAGTGGTGAAATGTTGGCTCTACTCAGTGAAAACAGTGTTTTGGTTTCTTTTGGAAGTATGACTGGAGAAGTGATGCAAATTTCTTCAGGTGATCTGATTTTTAAACAAGCCATTGTCAAAGGTTTCTGGGCAAGTGTGGTAAATAAACAATTATCCGCAGAACGCAAAAAAGCGTTAATTGTGGAATTATTGACTTTAGCTGCACAAAAAAAATTAGTGTTGCCTGTTGAGGGTGTATTCAGTTTTGATCAAATTAAACAAGCAGCAGCGAAAGCCACTCAAGGTGCCCGTCAAGGCAAGGTGCTGTTAAAACCGTAATTCTATCTAGCATAGATCAGTAAAAAGTGCTGATCTATTACCATATTTAAAATAAGGAAAAAACATGGTTGGGCAAATTTTAATCGGTCTCATTGCGCTTTTACATGTGTATATTCTCGTATTGGAAATGTTTTTATGGGATAAACCTTATGGTTTAAAAGCATTTGCTAATACGTTGGAAAAAGCACAACTGACCAAAGTGATGGCGCAAAATCAGGGGTTGTACAATGGTTTCCTCGCTGCTGGTTTATTTTGGTCTTTATGCGCACCTGAAATCTACGCAACTGCATTGGCAAATTTCTTTCTAGGCTGTGTATTGGTGGCGGGTATTTATGGTGGAATGACTGCCAGTAAGAAAATTATTTATATACAGGCAGTCCCAGCTGTATTGGCACTGTTTGCGGTAAATCTCAATATTTGAAATAACGGATGCGCTGTCTTTTTTTAGGTTGAATGATGAGTATGTGTTTTACTCTTATACCTATAATTTTGAATGGCGCAACATTAATCAATTATCCCTCATAATGGAAAGCCCATTTTTTCTCAACAATATTCGAATATATAGCAATTTCGCATGCATATTTTGTTGTCTAAAATAAGAAATTAAATTGATATGCTACTTACAGACTGTAAAAATAATTTAGAAAAATTAGAAAATTTCTGTCATTTCTTCACCAATCCAATTTAAAAAATGGTTCACTTTGAGAATATTCTCATGGGTGCGAGGGTAAACTAAATGATGTGCGGATATGGGCACGGATAAGTCATCAGCAAAGACTTTGACAAGTTTTCCTGATGCTAAATAATTTTGGGTAAGTAAATTGCTTTCAAGGACGAAACCGAGCCCATGGGTTGCAGCTTCAAGTGACATATAGGATCGATCAAAACTAAAAGTGTAAGGGAATTCTGGAATACTTAATCCGTTATGTGCAAACCATTGGGGCCATGTAACCAGAGTAGACTTCGATAAAATGAGTTCTTTTTTTAGTAAATCTTTAGGTCTAGAAACTGGACTACGTTCAAGTAATTTAGGGGAGGCAAGAACTTCTAATTTTTCACTTCGAACCGTTCTAATTTCGACACCTGTCCAATTCGGAATACCATGACGAATATCAATATCAATTTTATCTCGTGTGAAATGAAGGTTTTCATATGAGCAAGATAAATTTACCTGAATAAGAGGATATTGTTCTTTAAATGATTCCAATCTTGGCAGTAACCACAGAAGTCCAAAGCTTGGTGAAGAATGGATATATAAACTATCTTTTGGACTTTTATCGGATGCTTGTTCAGTGGCTAACATCAGATTATGCAAGATAGCGGTTACATCTTGATAATAACGTTCACCAGAAGGCGTTAAGGTTACTCCGCGTGCGCCTCTTATAAATAAGCTTTGACCGATCATTTCTTCTAGTTTTGCGATTTGATGACTGACAGCAGATGGTGTGAGGCTCAAAACCTCTGCTGCTTTTGCTACATTTCCTAATCGAGCAGTTTGTTCAAAGGCCTGTAAGGTTTTTATTGCAGGTACCTGATTGTAATTTTTTTCACTATTGTTCATTTAAAATTCCTTTTTTCTTTCAAATCTCAGCTAAAAATATCATAGGCATGAATAAAATTCATGCCTAGTTGAGTTTAACCTTATTGCTGCTCACTGTGAAAAAAGAGAATCTAGTGATGAATGAATATGTTGAAGAAAAGAGGAATAGACATGTTACTACAAGGAAAAGTAGCGTTAATCACAGGTGCAGCATCTGAACGTGGCATTGGTCGTGCAACAGCAGAAATCTTTGCACAGCAAGGTGCCAAAATCATTATTGTTGATCTAGATCTTGCGCAAAGCCAGCATGCAGCTAAAGCATTGGGCGAAGGTCATTTAGGTCTAGCAGCAAATGTTGCAAATGAAGAACAAGCATGCGCTGCTGTGGAACGAGCCCTTCAACACTACGGAAAAATTGATATTTTGGTCAATAATGCAGGCATTACCCAACCTGTAAAAACATTAGATATCAAACGTCATGATTATGATCGTATTTTGGATGTCAGTTTGCGTGGAACACTCATTATGTCTCAGGCTGTAATTCCCTCAATGAAAGAAAACGGTGGAGGAAGTATTGTGTGCTTATCATCCGTTTCGGCACAACGAGGTGGTGGTATTTTTGGTGGTCCACACTACAGTGCTGCAAAAGCTGGGGTTTTAGGGTTAGGTAAAGCGATGGCTCGCGAGTTTGGTGCAGATAATATTCGTGTCAACTCACTTACACCAGGCCTTATTCAAACAGACATTACAGGGGGGTTAATGAATGATGATCGCCGTCATGACATTCTTGCAGGCATTCCACTTGGCCGCTTAGGTAAAGCACAAGATGTCGCAAATGCAGCGTTATTTTTAGCCAGTGATCTATCAGCCTACTTAACAGGTGTAACTTTAGACGTAAATGGTGGCATGCTGATTCACTAAAATTCAGGATTAGTATTAGAAAATTTAAAATAGAGATATGGTCACGAGAGGATATTGTGGCCAAATGTAAAGGGACTCGCATGATGGATACCGTATTTTCATCTGATACAGATGCTATTCGTAAATCTGCATATCGAAAAATTGCATTTCGGCTGATGCCATTTTTAATGCTTTGTTATTTTTGTGCTTACCTAGACCGTGTAAATGTTGGTTTTGCCAAACTTCAAATGATGAGTGATTTACAGTTCAGTGAAGCTGTTTATGGACTCGGCGCAGGTATTTTCTTTATAGGATATTTCTTATGTGAAGTACCGAGCAACATTGTGCTGCATAAAGTTGGTGCTCGACGTTGGATTGCTCGGATCATGATTACATGGGGTATTTTGTCAGGCTGTTTTGCATTTGTTGAAACAGAGTGGCAATTCTATACCTTACGCTTCTTACTCGGTGTTGCTGAAGCTGGATTAGCGCCAGGTTTATTACTTTATCTTACCTATTGGTTCCCATCTTATCGTCGGGCCCGTATGACTGTGCTGTGGTTTATTGCGATCCCAATTTCAGGAATGATTGGTGGACCTCTGTCTGGCTTAATCATGGATCAAATGAACAATGTGCAAGGATGGCATGGCTGGCAATGGATGTTTGTACTTGAAGCTATACCTACAGTGGTTGTTGGTTTGTTAGTCCTCGCAGTTCTAAAAGATTCTGTTCAAGATGCACATTGGTTAACAAGTGCTGAAAAGAATTTAGTTCAGCAAGAAATTGCTCAAGATAATCAACAGAAAGAAGGGCATAGCAGTATTAAAGACTTTATTAGTGATAAACGCTTGTGGTTACTTGCTGGAATCTACTTTTGTGTCGTAATGGGGCAATATGCAATTACTTTCTGGTTGCCTACCTTAATTCGTAACTCGGGTATTAGCGACAACTGGCATATAGGCTTGCTGACCAGCCTACCTTATATGTGTGCAATAGTTGTAATGCTGTTAGCAGGCCGTAGCGGAGATCACTTTAGAGAGCGTCGCTGGCATTTGATTATTCCTATGTGTGCTGGTGCCGTTGCACTGACCTTCGCAACCTTGTTTGTCTCCAATCTAACTCTATCACTGATTTGTTTATGTATTGCGGCATCGGGTGTACTCACTGCATCTTCTTTATTTTGGATGTTGCCAACCAACTTTTTAGGTGGTGTTTCTGCCGCCGCAGGCATTGCAGGAATCAATAGTTTTGCCAATCTCGCTGGATTTTGTTCTCCGTTTCTCATTGGCTGGATTACAACTAATACAGGTTCGAATGCCATAGGTATGTTCTTAATCACAGCAGTCTTGGTTGTCGGCGCCAGCCTAGTACTGCGCGTTCCAGCAAAACTGGTTAATCGTTAATAAGAGAAGTTCATCATGTCAAATATTAATAAAGAAGCTCGTATTGCTGAACTACAGCAACGTGCATATAACATTCGTCAACATGCGTTACGTATGGGACAAGTACAGGGCCAAGGTTATGTTGGACAGGCCTTAGGTGCAGCTGATCTACTCGCAGTTTCTTATTTTCATGCAATGAAATATCAGCCTGAGAATCCTGAGTGGGAAGGAAGAGATCGCTTTTATCTTTCAATAGGGCATTATGCAATTGCTTTATATGCTGCTTTGATCGAAGCAAAAGTTATTCCAGTTGAAGAACTAGAAACGTATGGTTCTGATGACAGTCGTTTACCTATGTCAGGCATGGCAACCTATACCCCAGGTATGGAAATCACAGGTGGTTCTTTGGGACATGGTTTAGGTATTGCGGTAGGTGCTTGCCTAGGATTAAAGCAAAAGAAATCAGAGTCTTTTGTTTATAACTTCCTATCAGACGGTGAGCTCAATGAAGGCTCGACATGGGAAGCCGTTATGTCAGCTTCACATTGGAAATTAGATAATCTAATTGCAATTATTGATGTGAATAATCAGCAAGCCGATGGGCATTCAAGTGAAATTCTCGCTTTTGAACCGATTGTAGATCGTTGGAAGTCTTTTGGCTGGTATACGCAACGCGTAGATGGCAACAATATGGAAGCTTTACTTGATGCTTTCGATCAAGCAAAAAACCATAAAGGAGCATGCCCAAGAGTCATTATTTGCGATACCCAAATGGGTAAAGGTGTTTCTTTTTTAGAAAGTCGTGAAAAAACACATTTTATTCGCGTGGATGAACGCGAATGGGATGAAGCTTTAAATATATTAACCCATTACGGCAAATAAGGAGTTTAGATCCATGAGCCAATTAGCGAACTCCCCTAAGAAAAAATTAAAAACGTCTGCCATGATTGCTTCGATTGCTGCAGAAGGGCAACCAACCAAGCCTGCACCATTTGGACATGCTTTAAACGCGCTAGCGAAAGAACGTGATGATATTGTTGGATTATCCGCAGATCTATCCAAATATACAGATCTGCATATTTTCGCGAATCAAAATCCAGACAAGTTCTTTCAAATGGGAATGGCAGAACAACTCTTGATGAGTGCTGCGGCTGGATTAGCTCGAGAAGGCTTCGTTCCTTTTGCCACGACTTATGCAGTATTCGCCTCACGTCGTGCTTATGATTTTATCTGTATGGCGATTGCCGAAGATAATCTGAATGTGAAAATTGTAGCAGCCCTTCCTGGTTTAACTACAGGATATGGACCAAGTCACCAAGCCACAGAAGACATTGCAATTTTCCGTGGAATGCCAAATTTAATGATCATTGATCCATGTGATGCCTTGGAAATTGAACAGGCTATTCCGCAGATTGCTGCTCATCAAGGTCCTGTTTATATGCGCTTGTTACGTGGTCAAGTTCCATTGGTACTGGATAAATATAACTACCAATTTAAATTAGGTAAGGCTCAAGTTATTAAACCTGGCAAAGACCTGTTGATTATTTCTACAGGGCTGCTGACTATGCGAGCGCTTGAGGCCGCTGAAGAACTTGAAAAAGAAGGAATTGAAGTTTCAGTTCTACATGTCCCAACCATTAAGCCTCTTGATGAAGAAACGATTTTAGCTGAAGTTGAAAAAGGAGGACGACCAGTACTTACTGCTGAAAATCATTCTGTGGTTGGGGGCTTAGGTGAAGCAGTGGGAACATTGCTGTTAAGAAATGGGCAACATCCACGTTTTGATATGATTGGTTTACCAGATGCATTTTTAGCTGCGGGAGCATTACCAACATTGCATGATCGTTATGGTATTTCTACAGAAGCAGTTAAAGAGAAAATTAAAAATCACTTAACCTAAGAGAGTCCAACTCTATTAGTGAATTGAGCATGGTGTATGACAGGAGTCCCGCCATGCTGCAATTTTATCACACTAATTTTAATCCAATTTAATCACTCAAAATAGCTTATTCAATTCGCTGTTTAGGGAAACTTATATTCAAAATTTGCAGGGATTGTGCAATGAAAAAAAGTAATTTTTTATGTCTTATGGGTGTACTTATTGGAACAAATACAGCTTGTTTTGCTGAGAACTTATTTGATGTGAATCGGACAAATTTAACAGGAGATTGGGAGGGTGAACGGAAACAGCTAGTGGATAAAGGAATCAAATTTGATGCTAGTTCCAATCTCGATATTGCTTACTTGGCAGATGGAGGATATGCCCCACGACAAGACCCAACATATGTTAGCCAGTTTTCACTGGGTTCAACCTTAGATTTAGAAAAATTGATAAATATGGAAGGGGTGACTGTTCGAGCTTTAATTATGGCAAGACAAGGGCAGAGTGTATCAGTAGAGCAGATTTCTAATCCGCAAGCACCGCAATTGGCCAATGTACAGGCAAATTATGGTCGAGGTAATTCGGGTACACGGCTTGCAGAACTATCGATCGAAAAGAATTTTAGTAACGCAGCTACCAGTATTCGAGTTGGGCGTTTTGCCATGGGAACTTATTTCAATGTGATGTCCTGTGACTTTCAAAATAATTCTTTTTGCGGTGCGCAAATGGGGAAATGGCAAGGCAGTAAATGGATGAATGCACCTGTAAGCCAATGGGCTGTAATGTCTAAATATAGTTTCAACCCTGAGACTTTTATACAATTTGGTGTATTCGAGTATAACCCAAAAAACTTGGAAGAAAGTGAAGGATGGAATTTGGATACAAAAGATGCCGATGGCGTCAATATTCCTGTTGAACTTGTCTGGCAGCCTAAACAGGCGATTAATAACTTAGCTGGAATTTATCGTATAGGTGCATTTTACAATACGGCTGACGGTCTCAAAAACCAAAAAGATATCGTGACAGGAGAACCTGAATCTCACACATATGGGATGTGGGGAGTTGTGGAACAACAATTAACCCAAAAAGACTCAACTCATCAAGGGCTGTATGCTTTTATGAACTTCAGCTTTCATGATCAAACCACGAACAAAGTTGAAAATATGCAACAAATGGGTTTGAAGTATGTGGGACTTTTAAATCATCATCCCAATGATATTGTAGGTTTTGCTGTGAATAGAGTCGATGTGAGTGATCGTTACAGCCGAACACACCAAGCGATTAATCAGGATGCTGAATATAATATTGAGGTGAACTATTCATATTTTCCAATGAAATGGTTGATGTTGAGACCTAATATTCAATATGTAATCCATCCTGGGGCAACAAGTTCTGTGGATAATGCTCTAGTGCTAGGCTTAAGCTCGAAAATTATTTTTTAAGCAATCTTCATTTTAAGGATTTGAAAATTGTATTTAACTGTTTTAGATTATGGTCGCGGCTTTGGAGCAAAATTTAATTCTATATTCAAGTGTGACATGAATGATCAAGTAAAATACTTTGTCTGAACCATATATTGATATCTATGTAACAATATTAGTCCCCAAAATCTGCATATTCCATCGAGATGAATTTGCCGTATTGAGTCCATGGTGGCGTAATGTTTACGTGTTGAATGTGGGTTTTGGTCAGGCTATAACTCTCTCCGTTTAAGCTGCGAATATCAATGATCAGCGCTAGATTATTTTTATTGTCCCATTTGATTTTAATCTTATTTTTTGCATTTTGGCTCTCATACCACGTATAGCCATTGTCTTGTTGCGTAATTTTCATTTTTTTCACTGATCGGGAATCAAAGATGGAAAAGACACAGGTCCAACAGTGAGTTAAACCGAGCATTTCGATATCCACATTTTGTAAATGAACCACAGTTTTATCTTCTGGCAGGACCAGATTAAGTCGTGTTGATTTTTTATTGTCGATAAAATAATGTTGTGCTGTTTCCGATAAATCCAAGTGTTTATGGTTGGGTTTATTTTTTATCTCAGTTGAATGTTGATGATGTTTGGGGAGAACTCGCTCAAGCCAAACGTTATTCTGATTCCGATACATACGTTCCTGAAATACCGAAGTGTGGGTGACGCCATCATTGCCAATCACTTGAGACTCACGGCTAATGGTTGCTTTAAGCACTGGTGCAGCTTGAACAGCGTGGATGGAGGAGACAAATAACAGCATGATCATAAATCGCATAAATAATCCTGTATAAGCAAGAAAACCTCAGCTGATATTTCTCGCTGAGGCCTTAAAGTGGGTCGGAATTTAGAAACCAAACGCTTCTTTTAATTTACTAAAGACCCAAGTGTTATCACGTGTTCCTTTGAATATCGATGAACCGGCACCTTCTGCATAAAGTAGAACATCACCACCACCATGGGTTTCAGAACCTGGCGCACCCATGCGAATCCCAACTTCTTGTAGATAACCATCAGCGGCAGCATCTTGTTCAGAAATGTTGACACGAGAAGTCGGACGAGGACCACCACCATTACCAAATACCAGTACTGAACCGTTGCGACCATTCACATCGAGGGCAGGGGCATGAGGCTTACCATCCGCCAAAACGCGATTTGGTGCGGCAGCTGTGTTAGCAACAGCATATAAATAACTTAAGCCTAAAATCCCCGGATTCGTCGATGTGGTTTTGCCTGTACGGGCGTTGTAACCATTAAAGGTTAAGGTATGGTCATGATCTGCTGTGACCACGATTAAAGTATTTTTGAGATCAGGATCAGTTTGTTTCACTTTGTCCAAAGCTGCTTTGATCGCATTATCAAAGGCGATGGTATCTTGTAGTGAGCGTTTGGCATTGGTGCCATGCAAGGCATGGTCAATACGACCGCCTTCTACCATCAAAAAATAACCTTTGTCACCACTTTGTGCTTGTAGCATTTCGAGTGATTTTACGGTCATTTCTGCAAGACTAGGTTGATCTGGTGCCTTACCATTCAAACGATCTAGATCATAGGCAAGGTGAGAGGTTGCCGTATAAAGACCAATATATTTTTTGTTGAGTGGCGCAGCTTGCATTTCGGCTTTGTTTGCACCAACGGTATAACCTTTTGCTGACAGTTCACTTAATAAATTACGTCCATCAATACGACCTCTACTATTGCTTGTACTGTATGGGGTGAAGTGATTTCGACCACCACCCATCAATACATCCATGCCATCAAGTAGTTTACTGTTGTAGCCAGCCCCACCAGGAATAATTTGACGGGCAATTTCAAACTGGGCATTTCGATTACAGACATGTGCAAAAGTTGCAGCAGGAGTTGCATGGGTCAATTCAGTTGTGGTGATTGCCCCGACTTTTTTACCTTTGGCTTTTGCCAACTCAAGAATCGTCATCGCAGGTGTTCCCGCTGCAGTGCTTGAACCCGGTTCTGGGCAACGGTTTACAGCATTTGAAACCTGTGTGCCATCAGGTGCTTTTCCTGAGCTGGGTTCTACAGCAACTGTACCAGGCGTCATTCCAATCACTTCATTGCGAGTTTTTTGTCCAGTCATATATGCCGCCATAGAGGGAGCGCTGTCTGTGGTTTGTCCATCTTCTGAAAATGTTTTGATACGTACCGAACGACTAAATGTATCCATGGTGAGTTTTCCTGATTCGCCATAGGCATAGATTCGACTGGCAGTGACCACTGTTGGTCCCATACCATCACCAAGAAAAAAGATGATATTCTTTGCTTCACCCGCGGCTTGAACAGGCAGACTGCTGAGTAATAATGTGGCACCCATGATCAAAGAGGCGAGATTCAGTTTGTCTAATTTTATATTTTTTGACATGGTTATATTCCTTTTTACAGACCAATGGCTTTACGAATACGTTGAAAAACTTCAGTATTTTCCAGACTGCCATGAAAGTTTTCCGATCCTGCTCCAATGGCGCCTAAAAATACATCCGTTCCTCCGTGAGTTTCATCATCTGCAAATCCTGTCTGCACAACCGCTTCTTGCTGGAAGTCATCCGAGGCGACACCAGTACACCATCCCACTGTGCTGATTTTTGTACCGAGGCTATCGGTATAATTTCCAGCAGGTCCACTGACAGGATTACAAATATCATTGTCTAGCAAAGCGCTACGTGGTTCTTTTCGATCAAAATCGAGCCGTTTTTTTCCAGTACCAAAACCGATAATGGTATAAGGGTTGCCATTGATATCTTTTGCGACACCATTACCGTTATAGTTTTTAACCAGTCCAAGAACACTGGTTTCACCCCCCTTGACATATTTTCCCGTACGTTTTGCATAACCATTCAATACCATTGTATGGTCATGGTCAGCAGTCACCACTATCAGAGTATTCTTAAGTTCGGGGTCTGTTTTACGGATTTTATCGATTGCTGTTTGAATGGCATTGTCAAATGCTACAGTATCTTGAAGTCCTCTTTTCGCATTGGTGTCATGGAGTGCATGATCGATACGTCCACCTTCCACCATGAGAAAAAAGCTTTTATTTTTGGCTTGTAGTACGTCGATTGCCTTACTGGTGAGATCGGCAAGACTCGGCTCATCAATTTTTTTATTGATCCGATCAAGATCATAATTGAGATGACTGGAATTAAATAAGCCTAAAAGCTTTTGAGTTTTGCTCGGATCGACTTTGTTAAAATCAGTTCCATTTGCCACAAAGGTATAACCTTGCTTTTGCATTTCCTGAATGAGATCTCGACCATCAGTACGTTTTCCGCCGGCAGTGGTGGGTTTAAATTGTCTTAAACCACCACCCAAAATCACATCCACGCCATCTTTGAGTTTACTGTTGTATGCGGCATAGCCTGTACCTTTACCGCCTGGAACCAATTGCGCTGCAATATCATTTTCTGCGTTACGGTGACAAACATGCGCATAGGTTGTTGCTGGAGTAGCATGAGTTACACGGGTTGTGGTGACAATACCTGTGCCCATTCCTCTTGACTTGGCAAGTTCAAGCAGTGTTTCCGCTGGTTTTTTATCTTTATTGTCCGCAGCAGCATCACAATTGCTTGTACCATTGCTGTTGGGTGGTGTGGCAACGGTACCTGTCTGCATGGAAATGACTTCATTTTTCATTTTCACGCCAGTCATATAGGCAGCCATTGATGGGGCACTGTCTGTGACTTGACCGTCTTCAGAAAAAGTCCGTACAAAAGCTGATTCGGGTAAGCGATCAATGGTTAAATCACCATCTTCTCCCACTGAATAAATTCGCGCAGCAGTTAAGGTGGTGATCCCCATTCCATCGCCCAAGAAGAAAATTACATTCTTAGCGGTCGGTTTTACAGGTGTGACCACTTGTGGACCCTCTTTGTCATTATCCGAGCAAGCGGTAATAGTTGTGCCGCCAAGGATTATCAACAAGCTGAATGCGAGAAGATTTTTCCTCTTGATCATTTTTAGAAGGAACATAAACTCAATATCCTTTGAATAATAATAATGGCTTTTTTTGTTCAATTTGAGTCTATTTACTGTTGATGACATTTTTATTGCTAAGTTTAGAATTTCTTAAAGATGACTAAATTGTAATTTTGCTGAGATGTTATTGAAATTTTATAAATGCATATTTAAAAATTTTTATCACTTAAATCGCTTTAATTCTTTGAGAAATTAATGAAATAATGCGATGTTATTTTTGATAATTGCTGTTCAGTGTACTGACAAAAAATCTTCAGCAGTATTTTAAAGGATATTTTGCTTAATTTTAGCAATAAATTTTGGATTAAAAACATCAAATATTATGTAGATAAACTTTAGCTATGTGCCAGTAATCAAAGTAAATATTCATATATGATATTCACTTATTTAAGAGATTAGCCAATAAAAAGTAGAAAGCCATTGATATAAGCTAAAACCGATAAATTGAGTTGAGATATTTGATCAATACAGTTTCTTTCAAAAAGAGATATCAGGATTTTCACTCGAAAATGACAATAATATTGATAATTTTTTTTAGGGCAATAAAATTTAAATAATTGTTTCATATATTAATTTTAATGGGTAAATACAAAAAATCCCTTTCATTTGTTTTGAGCACAAAAAAATCATGATTGAGGATAATTTATTATATTTTCTGTCCTTTTTATTATCTTTTTGCTATGTCGACACATTGTATGATTTAAAAAATCGGGAATTAGACAAAGTGTCGACACAACCTGGATAGATTGAAAATGATATCTGGTTAAATGCAGGGATGTTTTATGGATAAGAAAATACTGTTGGCTGAAGCATTAAAGCGTCGAATTATTAGCATGGAATTGGCACCAGGCGCAGTTGTTGATGAAGTGGCGCTCAGTGAGGAGTTTGGACTTTCTCGTTCACCGGTTAGAGAACTTTTAAGACAAATGGCGGCTGAAGGGTACTTAGAACTAGAGGCAAATCGTGCAACTCGCGTGTCTTCAATGAGCCATCAATCACTTCGTAATTTTTTCTTAGCCGCACCTTTAATTTATATTTCGACCACACAGTTAGCAGCCATCAACGCAACACAAATCGAAATTAAACAACTCAAACAGATTCAACAATCATTTCGAGAGGCGATTGATCAAGGTGATATAGAAGGACGGGTTTACTTTAACAATCAATTTCATTTGGAAATTGGAAGGATTGCAGATAACCCTTACTTATTACCAAGCTTACAGCGTTTACTGATTGATCATGCCCGTTTAGGTAAAATTTTTTACCGCTCTCCAACTACTGAGGATATGCAGGAAGATTTGAATACGGCGGTTTTACAGCATGAACAAATCATTCAAGCAATTGAATCTCACAATGCAGGTGAAGCAGGTGAAATCATTAGATTGCATATGGATTTATCTCGCCGCCGAATGACTGAATATGTTGTGCCAACGGGCTTAGATGTACCAGTTTCTTATTGATCAGCGAAAGATTTAAAAATACCTGCTCACTTCACAGTGGAATACGAAGTGAATCTATCAATGGAGTTTGATAAAGATGACAAAAGTAACCGCCTTACCTGCTGATGATCAACAATGCGCTTGGTATCACTTGAGTCGACAAAGACAAGCCAAAACGGGCCATTCAGGCACAAGCTCAGCAAGATGGGCTGTAATTGGTGCGGGTTACACCGGACTGGCAGCTGCAAGACGTTTGGCAGAACATTTTCCCCATGACGAAGTGATTTTGATTGAAGCACAGGAAGTCGGATATGGTACAGCAGGTCGTAATGCCGGCTTTGCTATTGATCTCCCCCATGATATTGGCGCAGAAGATTATATAGGTGATATTGAAATTGCTAAAACGACTTTAAAGCTCAATTTACTGGGTCAATCACTTCTTCAAACACAGGTAAAGACACACGGTATTGATTGTCATATGCGCAGTAGTGGTAAATATCAGGGTGCGGTTGAAACTCGCGGTATTGCAGTATTGGAGGCATATCAACGCGGGTTGGATAAGTTGGGTCAAGATTATCAGGTGATCAGCGAACAGGACTTGCCGCATCACATCGGAACTTCATTTTATAAAAAGGCTTTGTTTACCCCGGGAACGATTTTATTACAGCCATCGGCATTGGTAAAAGGCTTGGCTGACAGTTTGCCATCTAATGTCACACTGTATGAAAATACCGCAATTACAGAAGTTGAATATGGAGATAAAGTTGTTCTAAAACATGAACATGGACAAATTATCGTTGATAAACTGATCCTTGCCAATAATGCTTTTGGACAACGATTTGGTTTTTCACAGATTCAACGCACTATGTTGCCTGTTTTTCTCTATGCCAGTATGACGCGACCTTTGACAGAAAATGAACAAGCTCAACTGGGTGGAAAAGATTTCTGGGGCGTGATTCCTTCGGACCCTTTTGGCAGTACAGTTCGAAGAACGCATGATCATCGTATTCTCATACGGAACAGTTTTAGTTTTAATCCCAACGGGCAACCCAAGCCACATTGCTTAAAACGTTTTATACAACGCCATCAACAGTCTTTTATGAATAGATTTCCCATGTTGCCTGCTGTGGATTTTGAATATACATGGAGTGGTTCACTGGCACTTTCACAGAATCATAAAGGCTTTTTTGGCCAGTTAGCACCCAATGTCTTTGGCGCACTATGCTGCAATGGGCTGGGTATTACACGTGGTACGGTGACAGGAACATTATTGGCAGATTGGCTTGCCGGCGAGCGGAGTGAATTAACTGATTTTTTACTGGCAACGTCTGGGCCGAATAAAGTTCCACCAGAACCCTTTTTATCCATCGGTGTGAATGCAACCCTGTGGTGGGGACAAATGAAAGCTGGCTTGGAGAGTTAATATGTCTACCTCATGAAAGATTACTTTTAGATTTTGAATTTAAACGATTTAAATTAATCCAGTCTTCCTAAATACAGCAGCACTTCATTGTAGCGAAATTGATGATCCAATTTTGCAGGTTTTGTTCAGCCTTGTTTTAGGAAATGTGTAGGAAGCACACCCTTAATATTGAAGGATCGGAGACAGAGATGACAACAAATAATGTTTCTATAGAAGATGTACCTTTAAATAGGTTTCATCAACTTTTGACCATCCGAACTGGTGGTGGATGGCTCTTAGATGGTTATGTGCTCAGTATTGTCGGTGTGGCAATGGTACAACTGTCTTCAGCATTGCAATTGACGAGCTTTTGGCAAGGCATGATTGCTGCCTCAGCTTTGATTGGAATCTTTTTTGGAAGTTTTCTCGGTGGTTGGCTTGGCGGTTTAATGGGACGACAGAAACTTTATTTTGTTGCGCCGATCTTATTTACCTTGTGTTCTTTAATCCAATACTGGGCAGAGTCAGCAATGATGTTGTTTCTCTGTCGCTTCGTAATTGGGATCGGTGTCGGATTTGAATACACCATTGCAGGTTCTCTGCTTGCTGAGTTTTTACCACAACAGTCGCGAGGACCGCGTTTGGCCATGTTGACCATTTTATGGTTTGTGGGAGCTGCACTGGCTTATATCGTCGGAAACCTGATTTTAAACAGTCACTTTGCAGATGCTTGGCGTTTGGTAGTGGCCAGTCCCGCTGTGATTGGTATCTTACTGATTATTTTGCGCTTAGGTACACCTGAGTCACCACGTTGGTTATTGAGTAAAGGACGTACAGTTGAAGCAGATGCAATTATTAAAAAGGTCTACGGGCCAACTTTTTCACTGAATAATCTGCAATCCCAAATTTTAGAAAAGAAAATTTCCTTAAGCAGTTTCTTAACGTCAGGTTATGGAACACGGGTGTTTTTTGTCTCGATGTTTTGGGCATGTTCAGTCATTCCTGTCTTCGCGGTTTATGCCTTTGCGCCAAAAGTGCTGGATGCCTTGCATTTAAAAGGTGATTGGGCGGCTTATGGATCAGTTGCCATCACCTTATTGTTTGTTGTGGGTTGTGTGCTTGCGACTCGCCTAATCAATCATATGGGGCGCCGTAGCATGGTTATTCAAAGTTTTCTATGGTCGGGTTTGGCTTTGCTGGGTTTGGGCTTTTTCTCAGAAGCTTCACCTGTGCTTATTTTGGCTTTATTTGGACTCTACGCACTGTTTATTGGTGGTGCACAAGTTTTGCAATTTGTTTATCCAAATGAATTGTTTCCTACGCAAATACGTCCCATTGGCGTGGGACTTGGCGCTGCATTCTCACGGATTGGTGCGGCAATAGGGACATGGTTAGTGCCGATGTCACTGGATTCAATTGGTATTGCAAACACCATGTATGTGGCAGCGGGTGTCACGCTGTTGGGACTGGTCGTCTCTCTGGCATTTGCACCTGAAACACGTGGAATGAGTTTGGAACAATCCACAACCTTAAATTAATTCTGAAAAAGTCTTGCCCTGATTTCAAACTGAACAATGGCAAGCATATAACACTTTAAATGGAGAACAGAACATGAATTTTGATGGCATTTACACACCTGTCATTACCCCATTGGCAGCAGACGGTTCAATAGACAAAGCAGCTTTTGCTGATGTTCTAGAATACTTGATTGATGCAAAAGTACATGGAGTTATTGTCGCAGCGACAACAGGTGAATATTACGCGCATACTGCGCAAGAGCGTTATGACTTAGCGAAGTATGCAAAAGAAGTGATTGGTTCACGTCTACCTTTGATGGTGGGTACAGGGGCTATTCGTACTGAAGATTCAGTGGAGTTTGCAAAAGTTGCCAAGCAAATTCAAGCGGACAGCATTTTGGTGACAATCCCACCTTATGCACTGCCCACTGAAAAAGAAGTAGCTGTTCATGCTTTGAGCATAGATCAGGCAGCAGATTTACCTGTGATGTTCTATAACTATCCAGCACGTATGGGCGTGAGTATGGGGAAAGAATTTTTTGATACGGTGTTTGCTGCGTCTAAAAACTTTGTCGGACTGAAAGAGAGTTCCGGTGAGATGAATCAGCTGCATATGTTGGCACGTCATTATCCAGAGTTGGAAATTTCATGTGGTTGGGATGATCAAGCACTTGAGTTCTTTGCCTGGGGAGCACGCAGCTGGACTTGTGCAGGTTCCAATTTTATTCCACGTGAACACATTGCCTTATATGAAGCATGTGTCATCGAAAAAGACTTTGATAAAGGTCGCCGAATCATGGCTGCAATGATGCCATTGATGGATTTTCTTGAAACGGGTCATTTTATTCAATGTATTAAATACGGTTGTGAATTGAATGGCTTAAGTACGGGAGGCGTGCGTGCACCGCTGCAAGATATGGATGCTGAGAAAAAGCAAGCATTCCAAACTATTGTTGCACAACTTAAACGTGACGTTGTAGCAATTACAGGAGGTGTGTAATGGCTGAATTGTTAAGTGCAGCAGAATATCGTGATATTGCACAAAAATTAAAGTTTCCAACATTGGCTTTTATCAATCACAAATTTCAAGCTTCTGTTTCAGGTAAAACCTTTAGAACCACCAATCCTGCAACAGGTGAAGTGCTCGCTGAGATCACTGCCTGTAATGAACAGGACGTCAATATTGCTGTTGAGCATGCCAAAGCAGCATTTGAAGATGGACGTTGGAGTAAGCTTTCACCAAATCAGCGCAAACATATTCTATTCAAATTTGCCGATTTACTTGAAGCGCATACCATTGAACTTGCGGTCATGGAAAGTTTGGATAGTGGTAAACCTATTCGTGAATGTCAGCTCACTGACATTCCTGAAATGATTCATACCATCCGTTGGCATGCTGAATTGATTGATAAAATTTATGATAACACTGCGCCTGTGGGAGTAGATGCTTTATCCATTGTTGAGCGTGAGGCAATTGGTGTCGTTGGTTTGGTTTTACCGTGGAATTTTCCACTGCTCATGTTGGCTTGGAAAATTGGTCCAGCATTAGCGGCAGGCTGTTCTATAGTGGTAAAACCTGCAAAAGAAACAACTTTGACAGCATTGCGTGTTGCTGAATTGTCTGTTGAAGCAGGTCTTCCTGCGGGAGTATTGAATGTGCTGCCAGGTGGGGGACGTGAAGTGGGTGAACCTATAGGCAGACATATGGATGTCAGCATGGTCAGCTTCACGGGTTCTACTGAAACAGGTCGCTTATTTCTTCAATATGCATCTGAATCAAATTTAAAACGCATCGTACTCGAATGCGGCGGTAAAAACCCGGCTGTTGTCATGAACGACGTTGAAGATTTGGATCTGGTTGCTCAGCATATTGTCAACGGTGCTTTTTGGAACATGGGAGAGAACTGTTCAGCCTCTTCACGCCTGATTGTGCATCACGATGTTAAAGATGAGTTATTGGGCTTGATCGGCATCCACCTAACGGATTGGAAAATGGGTGATCCACTTGATCCAGAACATAAATTGGGTGCGTTGATCAGTCAGTCTCATTTTGAAAAGGTGAAATCCTATATCGAGCAAGCCAAAGCAGAAAAACTCAACATTCTACATGGTGGACAGACTAAAAAAGAAATCTTCGTTGAACCGACCGTGGTAGACGGTGTGAAAGTCACAGATACTTTATTCCAAGAAGAAGTTTTTGGACCCGTGCTTGCTGTGACCACATTCAACACCATTGAAGAAGCGATTGCTTTAGCAAATAACACGATCTATGGGCTTGCAGGCTCGGTTTACACCAGTAATTTACGTCATGCCATCAAACTGGCACGAGCAATACAAGCCGGTGTGGTCACAGTCAATTGTTTTGGAGAAGGTGATATCACTACGCCATTTGGAGGATATAAAGCCTCTGGTTTTGGTGGGCGTGATAAATCAATTTGGGCGCATGACCAATATACAGAGCTGAAAACAATCTGGATTGATGTTTCTGAAGCTTAGCGATATATGGAAATGGAATGATGCCGGGCTCGACTTTTCGTCATTCCTCATCTTTGCTCTGTGGAGCAGACAAGGACATCAACCATTGCATCAGATAGGTTTAACAATTTTGAAAACATACTGTTGCGATAAATCATGGAATGAAAGGAATTAAAAATGCTTAAAACAATAAACATATTAAGCTTGGGATTATTGACGCTGGGAATGTCTATGCCCGTTATGGCAGGGATTACGTTTGGCTCAGCAGAAAGTGAAACAGGTGCTTTAACACTATCAGGTACACTACGGGTCAATTATCAAGATAAAGATTATGGTGAAGATGTTTCCGATCAAAAAATAAAATTGGATGCTGCCATTCTTCGACTGGCTTACGACTCTCCTGATTGGTTTGGTAAAACAGAGTATCGTTGCTATCAGTATGATACTTTGTGTGATTTTTCTACGCTTGTCTATGCTTATGCAGGTTATCGTCTTAACAAGACAAATCATCTTACTGTCGGTTTACAACCCATCCCATTTGGCCCAGGCCGTTTTTGGGACAGCAGTTTTTATGCAGGTATCAATAACACCATGGGTTTACAGGATATTCACAATCTTGGTGTGAATTATCATTTTGAAATGCCATCAGCAACCCAATTCGATTTAGCTTACTTTGCTTCAGATGGAGGAAATTATCACGGTCAGAGTAAAGATTCAGCACGTTATAGTGCCAACATGGTGAAGTCTTCCGATCCACTTAAAACCAACCTCCAAGAAAAGAACATGTGGATGGCACGTGTAGATCAAGAATTAAAATTTTTAAATAATGATGATCTTAAAGTTTCAGCAGGTGCAAGTTATTGGTATTCGCAGATTGAAAACCATAAAACAGCCGAAAATGGTTCAAGAAATACATGGGCATTATTCAATCGAATTAATTATAAAAATCTAAATATTGTCCTGACTGGTGGCAGGCAGTCGATCACCAACAAGGATGACTTAACAGCAGATCGTTCTGGCTTTGGTTCTTTTGACAGTGAATATGATATTGCCAACCAAGGTTATTTCTACACGGTCGACAGCAGTTATCGTTTTGATCATGTGCGTGGAGCTTTGAGTATTACTCCGTATTTAGTGTTCAGTGGTTTTGATAAAAAACAGAAGCAGTTTCAAAACTCCCAACGTAATATCGCAGGACTCGCTTGGGAATATAAAAATACCACGTTATACACTGAATATTTGATGAGTAAGAATGATCCATTTGTAGGTGGTAGATCAAGCTCATTGGCAAAAGGGGATGATGGTAAGTGGAATAAACTGCTGAATTTGATGTTGGTATACAACTTTTAAATGATTGTAGGGCAGTAAAAATGGCACTTTGGTCAAACAAAAGACCGAATGTCACAACCTAAATAAGTGATGAAGATGATTGTAAATAGAAGAAATGCAACATTCATAGGACTCATTGCAGTCTTACTATGGAGTGCCATTGTCGGGCTGATTCGCAGTGTCAGTGAAAGTCTGGGTGCAACAGGAGGTGCAGCAATGATATATAGCGTTGCTTCTGTGTTCTTGTTCTTAAGTATTGGATTTCCCAAACTACGAGAATTTCCACGAGCGTACCTAATGTGGGGAAGCCTACTGTTTGTATCTTATGAACTGTGTTTGGCACTGTCGATTGGCTATGCAAATACCAGTCAACAGGCAATCGAGGTCGGAATGGTCAATTATTTATGGCCAGCCTTGACCATGGTTTGTGCCATTTTATTCAATCATCAAAAGTCAAATTTACTGGTGATCCCTGGTTTTATCATCGCAATTTTAGGCATTTGTTGGGTTTTAGGTGGAGAGCAGGGACTTGATTTGGTCAGTATCGGGCGAAATATTCAAGATAATCCCTTGAGCTATGGACTGGCCTTTATAGGTGCTTTGATTTGGGCTGCCTATTGCACCGTTACAGCAAGAATTGCCAATGGCAAAAATGGAGTCACACTCTTTTTTATGCTTACGGCTGCAGTGTTATGGATTAAATACCTCGCTATGGGGGCAGTAGCGATGCACTTTGATTTACATGCGCTGATTTATCTTGTACTTGCTGCGGGGGCAATGGGTTTTGGTTATGCAGCTTGGAATATTGGTATTTTGCATGGCAATGTCACACTTTTGGCTGGTGCTTCTTATTTTATTCCTGTGTTTTCAGCTGCACTTGCGGCCATCGTTTTACAAACGCCGCTTTCACTCTCTTTCTGGCAAGGGGCAGCCATGGTATGCCTTGGCTCTATTTTATGTTGGTTTGCCACACGTCAGAAATAACCACTCTGAATGTAAATGAGGTCATAGATCAGAGAAATATTATAACAACTCAATTTTAAATGGAAAAAGCTGAATCCCTGAGCTAAGGGATGAAATATAAACTTTGAAATATGATCATTTCAACTGTTTTGTGGGTTCGGCTTACTTTAAATTAAGGAAGTCACAATGAATAATTCTAATATTTCAGTAGAAGATGTTTCCCTAAATGGATTTCATCAGAGACTTACAGTTTCTGTTGGGGGAGCGTCATTAATGGATGGCTATATACTCAGCATCATTGGTATTGCCTTGGTACAGATGACAGCCAATTTACAACTCACTAACTTTTGGCAGGGCATGATTGCAACTTCAGCACTGCTTGGGATTTTTGCAGGTGGCTTATTTAGTGGTTGGCTCACAGATAAGTTCGGTCGTAGAAAAATTGTATTTGTTGCGCCTGTCATTTTTTTAATTTGTTCAATTCTGCAATTTTGGACAGATTCGCCCATGATGATTTTTATGTTGCGGTTTTTAATCGGTATCGCGATTGCAATTGATTATTCTGCTGCAACCAGTCTGTTTGTTGAATTCGTTCCAAAAAAATACCGTGGTTCACGTTTAGCCAGCTTTACCATCTTATGGTTTGCAGGTGCAGCAATGGCTTATATTTTTGGAGATATTATTGTTCGTGTTATGGGCAATGAAGGTTGGCGTTGGGCACTTTCTAGTTCAGTCATTATTGGTGTGATTTTACTTTTATCTCGTCTCGGTACTGTCGAATCAGCGCGTTGGCTCATTACCAAAAATAGAAGTTCTGATGCGGAAAATGTCATCAAGAAGGTATATGGTAATCAATTTTCATTGGCGAATTTGCCTAAAGAACCAACATCCGCAAAACTCTCATTGGGTGATATGTTGCGTATGGGCTATGGCAAGCGTCTTATATTTGTCATTATATTTTGGACATGTGCCATCATTCCTGTTTTTGCTGTGTATGCTTTTGCTCCAAAAGTGCTTGCAGCGCTGAAGCTAGAAGGAGATTGGGCAGCTTATGGCTCCGTTGCAATTACTCTGTTATTTGTCATCGGTTGTATTCTCGGCACTAAACTGATTGATGTATTGGGGCGTCGTAAGATGCTGATTCACAGCTTCTTGTGGTCAGGTTTGGCTTTATTGTTACTGGGAACATTCTCTGATTCTTCAGAAATGGTGGTATTGGTGTTCTTTGGCGCTTATGCCTTATTGATTGGTGGTGCGCAAGTTTTAGAACTTGTTTATCCCAATGAAATTTTTCCAACAGAGTTACGTCCTTATGCAATGGGTTGGGCGGTCTCCGCCACACGAATCGGCGCTGCAATAGGAACTTTTCTTGTTCCGATGTCTCTTGAAACTATCGGGATTGGTAATACCATGTACGTTGCTGCAGCAGTTACTTTGATTGGGTTAATAGTTTCTATCGCTTGGGCACCAGAAACCAAATCAAAAGATCTTTCTGAGGCAGCCGCATTGGAATGATATACTGCAAAGGTGAGTGGTAAAATAAACAGGATACAAAATCTTGTATCCTGTTTTGATTAATGAAAGTATTTTAGTAAAGCACAATTTTAGCAAAGTCAGGTTTTAGAAAATAAGCTTTGCATTCAATACGTTCTTAATTTTTTCAATAATGGTTTGATTGCAATCCAGTTGCTTGAAATCCAGCAAATAAAAGAGCCCAGCGTCACTAAGCTTGTTCCTTGCCAAAAAGTGATAGGTAATTGAGTATCTAACACAAACATCGCCAAGACTGATGAAACAATCGGTGTAAAGTAGGATGCCACAACAAGAATAGTGATATTGCCGTGAATAATACCTATATTCCAAGCGGCATACCCCAAACCAACGGCCGCAGCAGCGAATAATAGATATAAGCATAATCCAAGATCAAAATCAGGCATGACCAATTGATCGGTGACTATCAATTTTATCCAGAGCGTGAGTGCAACACCGATAAAGAAAAGCGAGATCGGATTTTGCCCATTGCTCATTTTTCGGGTAACCACACAGTAAAATGCCCAAATCACCGCGCCTGAAAGTGCTAAAAGATAACTGAGTGGATTATCTTTTAGGTTTGTGACCACACTTTGGGTACTGAACGAACCATTACCAGCTTGAATATAAATAATGCCGCTAATCGAAATAAATAACCCAATTAAGATCAAAACATTAAATTTTAATTCTTTAAATATGACAAAAGCAGCAATGGTCAGACTTGGCCATAAGTAATTTACAATACTGACTTCAATGGCTTGTTGCGAGGTTTTTGAATAGGCGATTGCAAAGGAAAAGCACAACTCATAAACAATGAACAGGGAGGTAGCAAGAATTAAGTATTTTTTTGAAATCAGTTTAAAGTTGGGAAACCTAAAAATCAGCAGAACGATCAGCGCACTTAAACTATAAATCAGGGTAATTCCCATCGCAGGGCCGACAGCGCTACTGATATATTTCACCAAGCCGACCATGGATGCCCACATGAGAATTGCACTTAGGCCGATCAATGTTGCTAAATTCTTAGACATAGAGATTTCAAAATAGAGGATAGTGTTGTAGAGAAGGCAGATATAAATGTAGCCCTACAGAATAGAAAAATACAACCAAGTAGAATAGGAAGATTAGGACATTATCTAGTATATTTTTACATAGGGGTGTTTGGAAAATGAAATATTGCAAGCGATTTAAACGTGTAATCACATTATAGACAGCATTGTTTCATTTCAGTTTGTCTACTCCATGACGGCGTTTTCGATAGGCAAACGGAGTTTCACCATATTGCTTTTTAAACCACAGGATAAAGTGAGAACCATCGGAAAAGCCACATTCGATCGCAATGTTGGTAATATACGCACTGGTGTTTGCAAGTAGTTTACGAGCATGTTCTAAGCGCAGTCGACGCCAGTAATTGGCAGGTGCTTCATTGGTATTTGCTAAAAAGACTCGATTTAATTGCCTTGGATTGGTATTTACGTGTTCAGCAACTTCTTTTAAGGTCACATGGGCACTTAAATTTTCACTCATAAAAGCGATGGCTTTAGATACCATATTATTTTCATAAGTGCTGGGATTGTCTAAAGTGGTTTTTTCTTTGTCTTGTGAATGAAGTGGTTTCTGCTGAATAAGCAAATAATCCAAGGTTTTTTGTGCACGGATTTCACCACAATGGACTCGAATTAAATCAGCCGCCAGATCAATTGCCGTTCCACCCGGACAGGTAAAGATGCCATGATCTTCAATATAGGTTTGTTCAATGAGGGTAACAGCTTTGGGAAAAAGTCCGACAAATTCATCTCGAGTGGTAAAATGGATGGCACATTTACGACCGTCCAGTAAACCTGCATTGCCCAAAACAAAACAGCCTGAACACAGCGCGATAATCGGGATTCTGGCAGCATGTATCTCCTTTAGCGTTTCCAGTAAATATACAGGCGGTTTTCGGGTTTCACTGAGCAATCCCCCCGCAATGACAATATAATCATAATTTTGTTTAAGTTCCTTCAGATCCAAGTCTTTGGTCGGATTAACCGACAAGCCGCAACTGGCATTCACAGGAAGGTTGTTATAGGTCATCCAATCCCATTTGCAATAGATCTGCAAACTACGAAAGGATTGATCAGCGGCAAATCTTAATGATTCGACAAAACCTGAAACGGGCGCCAAAGTGAATTTATCCATGAGAATAAAGCCAACTCGGAGATCAGGTTTAATTTTTGAAAGGCTTTCAGGGGGAGGAGAAACCTCATCATAAGCATTGGAGGATACGTGTTGCATCGTTTTCACCGTCAAATCCATAAGAGCAGTGTGAAGCCCAAATGAGTTGTTTTATTGGTGCTTGGGCTTAAATTGAATTTTATTCTAGCAGGTTATAGCTCAAAGGTGCTTATAAAACATTAAATAAAAAGCAGTATACTCAACGTTTGATTTTTATATTCAGGACGATGAAAAAAATTCGATTCAATATTTATCAGTTACAATCTGTTATGATGAACAAGTGCAGAACATAGACTGACCAGATTGAATTGTTGGAAACATGAGAATGAATAAAAAAGGTTCATCAATTACACGCGTTTTAGACATTATTGAAGCCATATCAACTGCGAAACATCCCCCAACACCACTTGATCTTTCCGTAGAATTGGATATCCCAAAACCGAGTATTCATCGTTTACTACAGACATTGGAACAAGAAAAATTCGTTAAAACGGATATGTATGGTGGATATATCTTGGGTGATCGAACCTATAAACTGCTGTTGAGTTCATGGGAACAAGAACCACGAAAAATGGAACGATTGGCAATATTACAAAAACTTTCAGATCAAATTAATGAGACTTGTGGCATTGCCATCTTGAATAATAATCAAATGCTATATACAGATCGAGTACAAGCGAATTGGCCATTGCAGGTGTATTTACCTGTCGGTTCAACTGTTCCTTTATGGTGTAGCTCAAGCGGAAAACTTTTTTTAAGTTTTCAGCCCAGCCCACGTAGAAAAAATATTTTGGAGCATTTACCGATCACGCAACTTACGCGTAATACCATTACTGATCCAATGTTACTTGAAGAAAATTTAGATCAGATATTTCTCAATAAAATTGGCACGGACAATGAGGAGTTTATTTCGGGTATGGTTGCTTGTTCAGTACCGATTCAGCGTGGTGATACGATTATCGCCTGCCTATATGTACATGCGCCGACGATCCGCAAATCACTCGAAGACCTTTTGCAGTTTGAACCTCTACTTCGTCAAGCAGCCTGTGATTTAAATAAATTGATTGAAGTTGATTGAGAATAAGCAGGCGATGATGCCTGCTTATTCTTAAAACAAATGGAATATTATTAATTCAATGTCGGCATTGAAAATTGTGCGCCTTCACGAACATTGGTACTCGGCCAACGTTGAGTAATGGTTTTTCTTCGTGTATAGAAGCGAGCACCATCTGGACCATATGCGTTTAAATCACCAAATAATGAGCGTTTCCAACCGCCAAAACTATGATAAGCCACAGGAACGGGGAGTGGAATATTAATTCCGACCATACCGACTTTGATGTGATCACTGAAATAGCGGGCTGCTTCACCATCACGAGTATAGATACACGTTCCGTTGCCATATTCATGCTGATCAATGAGATCCATGGCTTCTTGCATGGTTTTTACACGGATGACTTGTAGTACGGGACCAAAAATTTCTTCTTTATAACTGGTCATATTGGGCTGGACCTGGTCGATTAATGTTGCACCAACATAAAAGCCATTTTCATAGCCAGATGGTGCTGCATTTCGACCATCGACAACAATTTTTGCACCTTGTTGCTCTGCGCTGCTGATATAGCCTTCAACCTTTGCTTTATGCTGTGCAGTAATGACGGGACCAAAGTCATTGTTTTTGTCTGAGTAGGGACCATATTTCAATGTACTGATTTCATTAGAGAGTTTTGAAATCATTTGGTCGGCAATCTCATCGCCCACAGCAACTGCAACAGACAAAGCCATGCAACGTTCACCTGATGAACCAAAAGCCGCACCGAGTAAAGAGTTTACTACATTATCAAGATCTGCATCTGGCATGACGATCGCATGGTTTTTCGCACCTCCCAGTGCTTGGCAACGTTTACCTGTCGCCGTTGCAGTTTTATAAATATATTCTGCAATAGGGGTTGAGCCTACGAAGCTCACCGCTTGGATACGTGTATCGTGCAGTAATGTGTCCACTGCTTCTTTGTCACCATTCACCACATTGAGTACACCATCAGGCAGTCCAGCTTCTTTAAGTAATTGTGCAATGAATAGGGTCGAAGACGGGTCTCGTTCAGACGGTTTTAAGACAAAGGTATTTCCACAGACAATCGCCATTGGGAACATCCACAAAGGCACCATTACGGGAAAGTTAAAAGGGGTAATTCCTGCAACCACGCCTAAAGGTTGAAACTCACTCCAGGAATCAATTGACGGTCCAACATTTTTACTGAACTCACCTTTTAAAAACTCTGGTGCGCCACAAGCATATTCGACATTTTCAATGCCACGCTGTAGTTCTCCTGCTGCATCATGCACGATTTTTCCGTGCTCCTCACCAATCAATTGGCAAATTTTTTCAGCATTTTGTTCAAGCAATTCTTTGAATTTGAACATGACACGAGCACGTTTAAGCACTGGGGTATTACGCCATTCAGGAAATGCCGCTTCAGCAGCAGCAATTGCCTCTTCAACTGTAGCTTTGCCTGCTAATGCAACTTCTTTAGTTTGCGAACCGAGTGATGGGTTGAAAACAGCTTGAGTTCTGGTGTGTTCAGTATTTAAAGCACCGTTAATAAAATGTCCGATTAATTCCATGTGGGGATATCCTCATTGTGATAAAAAATAGTAAAGGTGGCGTTGAATCATGACCAGAGTTTTTGGTAGAGCGAGACCATTTGTTCAACTGTAGGAACAATAGGATTATTTGATGGAGAACCTGAGGCGAGCGCTTGCTCTGCCATGGTTTGAACCACTTCATCAAAATATTGTTTGTCTACGCCAAACTCTGCCAGAGTTGGCACTTTGAGATCACGATTAATCTCGATTAAGGTATTAATTAGTTTCTGATTTGCCACGTCATTTGAATCATCAAAATGTGCACAGCCCATGGCTTTGGCACATTCTGCATAGCGTTCAGGTGCAGCTTCTATTGAGAATTCAGTGATCATCGGAAGCAGCATGGCATTCGATAAGCCATGTGGAACATGGAAAAAAGCACCGATAGGGCGGCTCATTCCATGCACCAAAGCGACCGAGGCATTGGAAAAGGCAATCCCTGCAAAAGTAGAGCCGAGCATCATTTTTTCGCGTGCCTGTTCATGATCAGGCTGGTGATAAACCACCTGCAAGTTCGGTCCGATGAGATTCATCGCAGCAATGGCTTGAGCATCACTATATGGGCTGGCTTTTTTACTGACATACGCTTCAATGGCATGGGTTAATGCATCAATACCTGTATCTGCCGTGGTACGGGCAGGTAAAGACAGGGTGAGTTCATAGTCAATGATGGCTGCAACCGGTAAAAATCCTAAACCTGCACAGAGCATTTTTTCACTGGTGAGATCATTGGTAATAATGGTAAAACGAGTACATTCCGAGCCTGTGCCCGCTGTTGTAGGAATGGCAATAATTGGCAGTCCCATTTCATTGACTTGGCGGGGAAATTTATAGTCGGAAATTTTGCCACCATGTTTACTCAATATGCTGATTGCTTTTGCACTGTCAATCGGGCTTCCGCCACCAATCGCAATAATGGCATCATATTGGTGATTTTGAACATAGTGAACACCTGCTTCGATTGAGCCTGAAGTCGGTTCAGGAATTGTTTCATCAAAATAGTCGCTCTCTATTCCTGCTGCCTTGAGGATGTCTTGAATCTGTTGGATATAACCCAGCGTCACCATCATTTTGTCGGTAATGATGAGTGGCTTTTTTGCACCTAAACTTTCAAGAATTGCCGGAAGCTTCGCTCTGGCATTTTTTCCAACTTCCATAATCCTTGGAAGATTAATTGAATGAGACATTTTTTATTCCTGTCGTAATGAATGATGGTTTTAAAATGAACCGAATAATGTTCCTAATGTAATCACGCCACACAGCGCAATCAGTGGAATAATGACAGCGACCACAAACATGTCGTAATAGGATTGTTTGTGTGTCAAACCACATAAGGTAATAATGGTGATGACTGCACCATTGTGCGGAAGTGAATCCAGTGCGCCAGAAGCCATAGACGCGACACGGTGCATCAGTTCTTGAGAAATACCGTGCTCAATCGCGAGATTCTTATAGGTCTCTCCCATGGTATTGAGTGCAATACTCAATCCCCCGGATGCGGAACCCGTGATGCCTGCCAATACATTGATGACAATGGCTTCAGAAATCAGCGGGTTGTTCGGTGCAATACCGACCAAGAAGTCACGTAAGATAATAAAACCCGCCAATGATGCGATGACTGAACCATAGCCGACTTCAGAGGCGGTATTGAAAATAGGCAAAAAGGAGGAGGAAACCCCTTGCTGAATGGAGTCTTTAATATCAACAATAGCTTTCCAGTTGAGCACGATAATGCTCAGACAAGCCAAGACCAAGGCACAAATAATTGCCCACAATCCAATTACTGAATTCAGTGAAGTATTACCGAACTGATCTGTAGCTAAATAGGCGGTGTCCAACGAAGGTAAAATTAATTTAGTCAGCACTAAGTTGGTGATAATTACAATTAAAATTGGCGCAAATGCAATGATCAGACTTGGATTTGATTTCACCAACTTTGTTTCAAGATGCGTTTCTAGATGGTTGCCATAACCTTCTTTATTGCGATCTGCTTGCGCAATACGTCGATTTAACCACCACATGCCAGTCAATAAGATAAAAATTGATGCTAAAGTACCGAGACCGGGTGCAGCGTATAGATCCGTGTTAAAGAAAGGCATTGGGATCGCATTTTGAATCGCTGGGGTGCCGGGCAGTGCAGTCATGGTAAAAGTGAGTGCGCCCAGCATAATCGCCGCTGGAATTAAGCGCTTAGGGATACCTAGCTCTTTAAATAATGCCGAAGCAATTGGAAATACAGCAAAACCGACAACAAAAAGAGAAACGCCGCCATAGGTTAAAATTGCGCAGGACAGCACAATAGATAACATGGCACGACGATGCCCTAATTTTTCAACAAAAAAGTTGGCAATGGTTTGGGCAGAACCAGAGTCATCCATTAATTTTCCAAAGACTGCACCCAATAAAAAAAGTGGAAAATATTTGATGATATAACCGCCTAAGCCAGTCATGAACACCTGTGAGTAAAAACCCAGCAATTCATGACTTAGCCCACTCCAAGCCACTGCAAATAAAGCAAGTAGTGGAGCAAGTACAATAACGCTAAATCCTCTATACGCTAAATACATCAGCAATATTAAGGACAAGACTATTCCAATTAGTCCTATCATTTTTATACATCCTATTTTCATTCTATAATGATACGATTCGTATCGTTATTAATGTATATAATTTAATCTTGATGATGTCAACAAAAAATTCAAATCGTAATTCTCGCTAGACGAGTGCGATGAATGAATGTGGTGTGTGTACATTTTAAAAATGTTAAATGATTTTAAGCGATGGTTTACTTATTGACTTTATTGGTTATTTTAAATTTATATGCGCAATATGGATTGAAGTAGAGAGATTCTTTCACCGATCTGTGATCGTTGGAATCGGAGCGATTCACGAAAAAATAAATAAAGAGCGGTTCTTGGGATGAGATGTTATAAATGTATTCTTATTAAGAGCAGAATGTATCCAAGATCATTTTTATAAATGGAAATACAAATAAATTTAAAATTACAACACACGGGGAAAATTGGAAAGCAGCAAAATTCAGTGTACCCCATATTCATTTGATTAATTCAATGGGACATAGGGCACAATCTATTTATCGAGGGCAGGTTTTAGGATAAAAAAGTTTCCTGTAAATAACTCCAAAGCATCTTTCCTCCAATTTCCTCAATCAGTGCACATGATCGGCGGATGAGCACACCGGAAGATTTAGTGTGTTTTTCAGTATAGCTGAGCACAATGGCATGTGGGCTCTGTAAAAGCACCTGCTCATCATAGATTTCAATCTGAAGATCTGACATTTTTCCTTGATTATTTGCAAACAATCCTTTGACTTCTTGAAGTTTAATCCGTTTTCCTGCTGCACCGACCATTTCAAAATGATCCGCAAAATAATCAATCAGAAGAGGAAGATCTTGTTCTGAATGTTGTCCAGTAAAAATCTTTTCGATCAATACATGCATTGTATGTATACTTTCGATTGCATGTTCTTTTAAAAGTGCCATATCCATTTCCATTGAAAAATTTTTTACACTTTATATTTTATTGCAAAAATAAATGTAAAATTCAATATAAATCTAAAAAATATATTCTGATCAATGCTGTTGGTAAAGAATAAAATATTAATTATCATATGCTTAATCATTTTTTTAAATTAATTTTCATACTGAGGTAATTCAGGAATAGCTAAAATAGCAAAAAAGGTATAACTTTATACCTGAATTATTATGGAAAATTCCATGTAAAAATAATAATTATAGGACATGATGATTCACCTTATTGAAGATGACTGGAAAAGGAGATGTGTTCTGGTCAAGAGGTCCTTCAATAAGAAGACCCATTAGAACAATGGCATGGACAAGGAAGAAAGATGGATACTCATACAACCGAGCCAACAAGGGCTCAATCCAATATATACGCGTGGTATGTGGTTTTACTGTGTATGTTGGCCTATATATTTTCATTTATTGATCGACAGATATTGGCATTGATGATTGAGCCAATTAAAGCTGATCTTGGTCTGTCAGATACCCAGTTTAGCTTATTGCATGGTTTAGCATTTTCATTGTTTTATGCTTTTATGGGCTTGCCTCTGGCTTATCTGGCGGACCGATTTTCACGACCAAAAATTATCGCAATTGGTGTGGTTTTTTGGAGTATCGCAACAGCATTTTGTGGGCTGAGTAAAAACTTTATTCAACTGTTTCTAAGTCGCATGGGCGTAGGTGTAGGCGAGGCCGCCTTATCTCCAGCCGCCTATTCGATGTTTAGTGATATGTTCAGTAAGGATAAATTGGGGAGAGCGGTTGCGGTATATTCAATAGGATCTTTTGTTGGAGGCGGTATTGCTTTTCTGGTTGGTGGATATGTGATTGGTTTGCTCAAAAACATGGATACGATACTGATCCCGGTTTTTGGTGCCTTAAAAGCCTGGCAGGCGGCATTTATTATTGTCGGTTTACCGGGAGTATTTATTGGATTATTGGTATTACTCACCGTTAGAGAACCAAAACGTAAAGGGCAGCGCTTAAATGCACAAGGTGAAGTGGAAAAAACCAGCATGCGCGATGCTTTCAAATTTATTAAAAAGCATGCACAAACATTTAGATGCCATTATTTGGGTTTCACCTTTTATGCGATGGCGTTGTACTGTTTAATCAGCTGGTCACCTGCATTTTATATGCGCAAATTTGGACTTACTCCTACAGAAGCAGGCTATATGCTTGGAAGTGTTTTACTGGTGGCAAATATTTTAGGGGTATTCTGCTCAGGATGGTTAAATGACTGGTTTATTCAAAAAGGACGTAAAGATGCACCCATGATTACGGGTGTGATTGGAATTGTCGGTTTAATTTTACCCATGATGATATTTAGCCAAGTCAATCAATTGTGGCTTTCTGTTGTTTTCCTTGTACCTGCAATGTTTTTTGCATCTTTCCCGATGCCAATTTCGACTACAGCAATGCAAATGCTGGCGCCAAACCAACTGCGTGCCCAAATTTCGGCCATATTTTTGCTCATCAGTAATCTGGTTGCTGTTGGAATAGGTACAACTTTGGTGGCATTAATTACTGATAAGGTCTTTGAAAACCCGTTGATGGTCGGAACTTCATTGACTATTGTTGGAACCATATCATGCATATTGGCATTTATTTTATTGAAAAAAGGTTGTCAGGCATTCAGTGACAGTATGCAAAGGGAACATACTTCATGAAATAGTCGTGTTTGATAAACCATCAGCGCCCATTCTTTTGTAATGGGCGCAGCTGTTGATTTGATCAATCCATAACAAGGGAGTGTAATGATGGAAGCATCTGTCAAACTGAATCACCTTCATTATCTGGATGAATTTTTATTATTGAAATCCGATGACTATCAGACTATTAAAGCGCAAATCAGCCATTATTTATGTCCGCATCATTTTGATGTTGCCTTAAAAGAGCCCTTGAATACACGCTTAAATGGTTTTAGTTTTGGAAATAATGCGCTATACGATTTGAAGTATAGTGCGCCTGTGATGATTACGATTGATGAGCGATTTAACTTTTATTTATTCCGACTTACGCTTGAAGGTCAATGCAAAGTCAGTGTAGCAAATCAACATGTGCTGCAATCTGTTGGAATTATGTCTGTCACACATCCCTATACACGTCAGCAGATTGTCACCAACCAGGACTGTCGCAATATTATTTTAAAATTGTCACAGCAAGATGTGGAAGCACAGTTATGTCATATGTTGGGGCATTCGGCTCAAGCTCCGCTTCAGTTTGATACTTTGCCATCTTGTACGGCTGAAGGCATGGATGCAGTGATCGAAACACTCAATTATCTGTGTCATGCCTATTATCATATTCACAATTGGCAGTTTATTTCGAGCAGTTTTACCCAGTATCTGATTGAATTGATTTTACTCAAAATTCCAAACAACTATAGCGAGCAGTTGCGTATTCAAGGTCAGCAGCTTTTACCACGTTATCTAAAAAAAGCCCAACAGTATATTCAAGATCAATTACAGCAACCAATTTCATTATCCAGTTTAAGCCAACACTGTGATGTGTCGATCCGTACATTGCAAAAAGGCTTTGGACAATATTTACAGCAAACACCTGTGGAATATATCCGGGAGCAACGATTGAAACATGTCCATCAGGCCTTGCAAGCGACTCAAGTCAATGAAACGGTCACAGATATTTTATTGCGTTACGGTATCCAGAGTTTTGGACATTTTTCGACAATTTATAAAAAACGTTATGGCTGTTTACCCTCTCAGACCTTAAAAATGAATGCTCCGCTCAACTAAAAAATGCCTGCGTAAATTGAATAAGCACTGCGCATTTGGATAAGCCAGATGTTTATGGCTCACCTATGATGAATTGAAAGTGAATCATCAGGAGAGATCATGAAAATTACAGTACTCGGCGGTGGGCATGGATGCTATGCAGCTGCAGCAGAAATGGCAGAAAAAGGACATGATGTGGTGTTATGGCGCCGTGATTCAGCAGCGTTAAAACAATTCGCCATGACAGGTCAATTGAAAGTGAAGGATTATCAGGGAGATCGAACCCTAACAGTCGGATTTGAACAGAGCCAGATCAACTTGACTCATGACTTACAGAATGCCATTCAGCATGCCGAACTAATTATTATTCCTCTGCCAGCCACAACACATGAAGATTTAGCACAGCAAGCGGCAAATTTTTTCCAAGCTGGGCAGGTGGTGTTTTTGCCCCCTGCGACATTTGGCAGTTTTATTTTTGCCAAAGCCATGCGGGATGCGGGGAATCATGCAAAAGTGGCTTTTGCAGAAACCGGGACTTTACCGTATTTAGTGCGTAAACATGGGGTCAATCAAATCGTAATTAGTGGTTATGCCACAAGATTGCCGACAGGTGTTTTTCCCAGCGCATTGTCAGAACATGCTTTTCAGCAGCTTAAGCAGGCTTATCCAAGCGTAGAGCCGATTGAAGATGGTTTGAGCGGAGCTTTGATGAATGCTGGACCAATTATTCATCCCCCTTTGATTCTCATGAATGCTGGACCCTTGGAGCATTTTGAAGCTTGGGATATTCACAATGAAGGTACGCAGCCTTCAATTCGTCGTGTGACCAATCAACTGGATGCTGAGCGAATGCAAGTCCGTGAGGCATTGGGTTATGCTGCACCTCATTTCCCTTTGGCGGATCACTATAACAAAGCCGATGAGGGAGATGAATGGATGTATGGTCGAGGTGCGCATGGCAAATTAACCGATAGTGGAGATTGGCGAGAAGATATTGATCTACAGTCACATCGTTATATGTTGGAAGACACGCATTTGGGATTATCCTTTTTAGTTTCGGTGGGGCGCTGGGCGGGTGTCGCAACACCTGTGGCAGAAGGTTTGCTGAATATTGCTTCTGCAATTACTGGAAAAGATTTATATCTGGAAGGTCGGACCTTTGAAAATTTAGGGCTTGCCCTTCACAGTAAAGCTGAACTGCAAGCGATCTTATTGCAAGGAGTTTAGCATGAGCAAAATTTCAAAGATTGCAATATTGGGTGCGGGTCGAATGGGCAAAGCAATGGCGATTGCTTTTGCCTACGCAGGGCTTAAGGTCGCGTTAATTGATGCTAGGCAACGAAGTGAAATAGAATTCCAAGACTATCGCATGCAAATTCTGGGTGATCTTAAGCAAGAGGTTGCATTACTCGGGAAAATTAATTTTATTCAATCTGAGCAACATATTTTTATACTGGAGAAGATTGATATTTTAAGCCGAGATGCATCAGTCGAGGTCTTATCGAATTGTGATTTATTACTTGAAGCTGTTCCAGAAGTAAAACAACTCAAACAGGAAGTTTTTGCATGGCTAGACTCCTGTATTTTAGCCAATTGTATCGTAGCTTCGACAACATCTACCTTTTTGGTTAGCGATATTGCGCAAATGATTTCGCATCCTGCAAGAGTGATCAATGCACACTGGTTAAATCCTGCTTATCTGATGCCCTTGGTGGAATTAAGCCGTTCTGAACAAACTTCCGATGAAGCGGTAACCGACTTAAAAAACTTTTTGCATGCCATGGGCAAAGTTCCTGTGGTATGTAACGCGAAAGCCGGTTATATCGTGCCGCGGATTCAAGCGTTGGCCATGAATGAAGCAGCACGAATGGTCGAAGAAGGTGTAGCCTCAGCAGAAGATATTGATATTGCCATTCGTACAGGGTTTGGTTTGCGCTTTTCTGTTTTGGGGCTTTTGGAATTCATTGATTGGGGTGGTGGTGATATTTTGTATTATGCCTCACAATATTTGCAAAGGGAGTTAGGAGATCGCTATCAAGCACCTGAAATCATTGCTGAAAATATGCGTCAACAACGCAATGGCTTACGTGAAAAACAAGGCTTTTATAATTATGATCAGGTCGATATTGCTGATTACAAACAGCAAGTGTTATACCAATTTGCAGATCGAATCAGCAGCCAGCATTTAAAACCGAAGTTTAATATCTTACAAAATGATGCAGTTTAAACTTTGATGTTTAGCTCATCTCGATAGAGATGAGCTTTTACGATCAGATTTAACTCGAAGGCATAAGGTTAAACAGTTTTTTGAGTTGGGCATTTAACTGATGAAGTTCTTCATCTTCAAAGGCATTTAAAATCCCAGACAAGGTCACCTGACTGATCTGGTTAATTTGTTCAACCAGTTCTTTTCCTTTATCGGTTAGCTTGACCATCGAGATTCGTTCATCAGCCTCTGATGAAAAAACTTGCACAATATCATCTTCAACTAAACGATAAATCGCTTTGGTTGCCGTGGTTAATTTCAGTGTAGAGAGATTGGCAATCTCTGTAATACTGGCTTGTTCCAAAGCATTTGTGCTCAAGATAATTTTACGACGTGTGTTATCTATACCTAATTTTTTAATCGATTTTTCAATAAGCTGTGTGTATTTTCCGTTGACTTGCGAGATCCAGAAAAAAGGGTAGCTTTGTAAACTGCTTGGTTCATTGTTAGGTAGGAATTGTTCTAAATGAGTCAGCATAGCCAAGTAATAACTTTATAAAAATGGATATTTCTGATTATACAAAAATTAATTTTTTTTTTCTTTGCTGTTTATCAATAAAAATAGCTTGACAATTACATTACTTTTTCCGATATTTGTATTAACTATAAAAATACATGGAAAAGTGAATGAATATTGTTGTACAAGAGGTACAAAAAGGCACTGGTGCATTGAAAGTGATGGTGAAAGATTCCATTGACATTCAAGGCATGAAAACAATGGCAGGCAGCCAAGCGTTGATGAATACACCTGCTGCAACTGCAAATGCAGAAGTTGTGGATCGTATTTTGGCCGCAGACTGCCAAATCATTGCGAAAACAAATTTGCATGAACTTGCTTTTGGGATTACCGGTATCAACCATCACTTTGGTACTGCAATTAACCCTAAATATCCTGAGCTGATCCCAGGAGGGTCATCAAGTGGTTCTGCGGCAGCTGTAGCAGCAGGTTTGGCTGATTTTACATTAGGTACGGATACTGGCGGTTCAATCCGTATGCCTGCGGCGTGTTGCGGGGTATATGGTTTAAAACCAACCTTTGATCGAGTGAGTCGTCAAGGTGTGCATCCAGCAGCGAGTTCTTTGGACTGTGTTGGACCATTTGCAATGTCAGTCAGCATGCTTGAAACCGCAATGCAAATTATTGATCCAAGCTTCCATCCTTTAGCTGACTTAACACAGGCACCAAAACTCGCTTGGCTTGATGTAAGGGCGGATACTGAAGTGATTGAATGTATTCAAGACTATCTTGCTCAAGCTGATTTGCCGCTGACTTCTGTGAAATCTGAATGGTTTGACTCAGCTTTTGAAGCAGGCATGCAGATTATCAATTATGAAAATTGGCAGGCATATGCAGCTTTAACTGAAACTGGATTAGTCGGGGCAGATGTCAACGCTCGATTACTTAAAGCTGCACAAACATCATTGCAACAAGTGCAGCAAGCAGAACAAATAAAAGCCAATTTTAAGGCTGAAATCGATGCTTTATTGACACAATTTGATGCCTTGATTTTACCAACCTTGCCACAGATACCACCCAAAGTGATTGAAGCAGAAAATACTGTGGCGTTTTTGAATCTAACGGGCTTGGTTCGTCCTTTTAATTTATCGGGACATCCAGCGATTTCAATACCGCTACAAACAGCGTCAGGTTTACCTGTCGGTTTACAAATCGTGGCAAAACAAAATGCAGATGAGCATCTCTGTGCAATTGCGAAATATATCGTTGAGGCAGCGCAATAAATTACAAGGAAGCAGGTAATGAATCAGTTAGCGACAAAGGATTTTGTAATGGACACAAAAACAGCAGAATTAGACGCTTTATGTCAGGAAATACGTGAGCGTGCTTGTACAGGTGAGTTTGACAACCAAGCTTATGTCAGTCAGGACATTATCGAGAAACTTAAACACATCGGTGTGTATCGTGCTTTGGTTCCAAAACGCTTTGGCGGCAATGAATGGTCACCAAAACAGTTTTGCGAATTGATTGAACAATTGTCTAAAGCGGATGGCTCAGTAGGTTGGGTAGCAAGCTTTGGAATGAGTCCTGCATATTTAGGCAGTTTACCTGAAGCAACGCTTGAGCAGTTATACCAAGACGGTCCCGATATTGTTTTTGCAGGAGGGATTTTTCCGCCACAACCAGCGGAAATTACTGAACAAGGCGTTGTGGTCAGCGGGCGCTGGAAATTTTCCAGTGGCTGCATGGGGGCAGATATCGTAGGGGTCGGGATTTCACCACAGAAAAATAATGAAACTCAAGGTTTGCCCCGTATGGCAGTCATGCCTGCCCAACAGGCCCAAATTGAAATGACATGGGATACTGTGGGACTCAAAGGTACAGGTAGTCATGATTTGGTGGTGAAAGATGTTCTGGTCGCAAAAGAATGGACTTTTGTTCGTGGTGAGCCATCGAAGTTGTCCGAACCATTTTTTAAATATCCCTCACTGTCACTGGCAACACAGGTTTTAACTGTGGTCGGGATTGGTGTAGCGGCAGCAGCACTTGAAGAGTTTCAAAAACTTGCACCGGGTAAAGCTTCAATTACAGGCGGGGCTGAAATTGCCAATCGTCCAGTGACCCAATATGAATTTGCTCAGGCCGAAGCGGAGTTTAAAGCAGCACGGGTTTGGTTCTATGACACCATGCAAATCGTCTGGAATGAAGTACTTGCTGAACGTACACCCACAGCGGAACAGATCAGTGACATGCGCTTGTCATGTACCCATGTGGCAAGAGTCTGCGCACGAGTAACACGTAAAATCCAAATGTTGGCAGGTATGACCGCAATCTATACCCACAATCCGTTTAGCCGCTTTGTGAATGATACCAATGTGGTGACACAGCATGCCTTTATGGGAGATGCCACTTTACAAAATGCGGCTTTGGTGAGTTTTGGCATGCAGCCAACACCCGGTTATCTATAGTTTGATAAACATCATTAGACAGCGCACAGGGATGAAGCAGAGATGAATGATCAAGCCGTTTTACAGCATCTTATACAGCGGATACAACAACTTGAAGCACAAAACGCGATCCGTAACTGTATCAACCGTTATATGGAAATTTGCGATGGTTTAAATGTCAGTACTGATCTGGATGAACTCATGGATTTATTTGATCCAGACAGTATATGGGAAGGGATTGGCGAAAAATATGCCCAATCTTTTGGACGTTATGATTCTTGGCAAGCCATTTTTAACATGTTTAAAAGCTATACCCGGAAAGAATCACACTTTGTGATGAATGCGCACTTCCTCAGTTCAGAACAAATTGAAATGAATGCCGAACAGGCAAATGCAAGTTGGTTGATGTTGCAGACCTCAACCTTCGGCGATGACCAGAGCCATTTAAACGCCGCAAAACTTACAGTTAAGTTTAAACAGCAAGCCGATGGGCGTTGGAAAATTAAACATTTCCAGACTGAAAATATTTTTAGTCGTCCCGTATCCCACTGGAACAGTACAGCGAAATTGCCAGTACCGTCTCAGCAATAACCTATGGATAGATTGAAAAGGATAATTGATATGAACAGTATTATTCCAATGCAGAACATTGATGTTGATTACAACGATTTGGTTCAAAGTGACCGTGCACATACCTCCTTATATAAAGATGAGCATATCTTTGAACAAGAGATGGAAAAAATTTTTTACAGCACTTGGGTCTGGGTGGCCCATGCCAGTGAAATTCCAGAAGGTGGAAGTTATAAGACCATCAATATTGGTCAACAGCCTGTTGTGGTGGTTCGTGATCGCAAGAAGAAAGTTCATGTTTTGTTAAACCGTTGCCGTCATCGTGCAGCAACAGTCTGCGAACATAAAAAGGGCAAGACCAATAGTTTTGTCTGTCCTTATCATGGGTGGAGTTATGCACTGGATGGCTCATTACGTGGTGTACCTTCTCCTGAAAGTTATGGAGACTGTCTCGACAAGTCTGAATTCCCCTTAGTGAGTTTAAGGGTCGAAGAATACAATGGAATGATTTTTGCCACGTTTAAACAGGATATTGAACCCTTGGAAGATTTCTTGGGGGCTGCAAAGAAATGGATAGATCTGTTTATGAAGCAGGGTGCAGGCTATCCAATCAAAGTTTTGGGTGAGCATCGCTTTCGTTTCCCGGGAAACTGGAAAATTCAGTTAGAAAACACCACCGATGCCTATCATTTCCCATTGGTGCATAAGTCTTTCTTAAGCTCAGTTGATGAGAAGACTGAAGAACTGTTCAATTTTGAAAATCAACCCGGTTTTGTCGAAGACTTAGGCAATGGTCATAGTGTCATGGTGATGATTCCTGAACTGGTCGATCTAGATGAAGAATTAATGGAGCGACCAATCCAAGAACGCTTTGAAGACTTGGCTCAGGCTTTACGTGATGAAGGTCATGAAGAACTGGAAGTACGTCGCATCGTACGTGCTGTTGGCGGATCTGGTTTTAACTTGAATATATTCCCGAACATCGCCTGCTCAATGGCTTTCTTCCGTGTGATGCAACCTATTTCAGCCAAAGAAACCGAAATTCACCACTCTGTCATTACCATGGAGGGTGGACCACAAATCGCCAATCAATATCGTTTGCGTCTACATGAACATTTCCAAGGGCCATTTGGTTTTGGAACCCCTGATGACTCTGAGGCATGGGAACGTGTACAACATGGTGCAAACGCAGGCAATGATTTATGGATCATGTTAAATCGAGGTCTACCGGGTGAAGTCAAAACTGAAGATGGTTTAAAGAGTGATGTCAGTGCTGAAACAGGCATGCGTGCTGCTTATCAGCAGTGGAAAAAGTTGATGACGGCTTAAGGAGAGTGCCATGAAAATTGATTTAGATTTACTCAATGAAGTTACAGCTTTTATTTGGGCTGAGGCAGATATGCTGGATCACTCTGAGCATGATAACTGGTTAGATTTATGGAATGAGAAGGGCGTGTATATCATTCCAATTGATCCCAAACTGACAGATTACGAAAATAATTTGAACTATGCTTATGACGATCATCATATGCGTAAGTTACGTGTACAACGCTTACAAAATGGTGAGGCGATTTCAACGGCACCAAAAGCCAATACGGTACGCAGTGTTTCGCGCGTTCGCATTGTACAAGATCAAGACGGCGAAATAATTTTACGTTGCGCACAAAACTTACGTGAGTTTCGTAAAGAGAGCCTAAAACATTATACCGCCGATGTGACATTCCATTTGGTTCGTGACTCTGAGCATGGGTTTAAAATCAGTAGAAAAATTATTAACTTAGTTAACTCGACCGATACCTTGGCGGGTATCAGTTATATTCTCTAGGAGCAGGAAAATGAAACAGGTTGTTTTAGTGACAGGTGCTGCTTCTGGACTGGGCAATGTGATTGCCGAATATTTTGCGGCTCAAGGACATCAGGTCATTGTTTCAGCAAGTAGCTTGGAAAAGGCTGAGAATGCCAAAGCACGCAGTGCCTATGCGGAAAATATGTTTGCCTTAAAACTGGATATTTCAGTAGAGGCTGACTTTCATGCAGCTGTGCAGTGGATTCAAGAGAAATTCTCAAAATTGGATGTATTGATTAACAATGCAACTGTGACCAAGGCAACGCCTGTTTTAGAGATTACTGCTGCGGATTTTGACTGGGTGACACAGGTGAACCAACGCGGCACTTTCCAAGCTTGCCAGATCATTGGCAAATATATGGCTGATCAGGGTTATGGCCGTATCGTGAATATGGCTTCTTTGGCTGGTCAAAATGGTGGAACTGCTACAGGCGCACACTATGCAGCGACTAAAGGCGCAATCGTCACCCTAACCAAAATTTTTGCTAAGGAATTTGCTGCCAAAGGGGTAACGGTGAATGCGATTGCTCCCGGCCCTATGGAATCACCGATTGTACATAGCGTGGTATCTGAGGAAAAAATGGCGCAATTTATTCAAAACATTCCTGTTAGGGCATTAGGGAGTATGACATTTATTGCTGAAACCTGCGCTTTGCTGGCAAGCCCAAGTGCTGCATTTGTGACTGGTGCAACGTGGGATATTAACGGTGGATTATTTATGCGCTAAGCCTAAAGCTCAGCACATAATAAGGAGATAAATCATGACGATACTGTATAACGTAGTGGTCAGAAACCGTCACGTTGAAGGTGGAAATGTTGCAGTCATGGAATTTGAGTCTGCAAATTCAACGGCACTACCAAAAATTGAAGCAGGTGCACATATTGATGTGCACTTGCCGAATGGCATGGTACGTCAATACTCACTTTGCCAAAATCCAAATGATGTGGGTAAGTTTCGATTAGGAATTTTACGTGATCCGGAATCCCGTGGGGGATCAATCTCTGCGTTTGATGATTTAAAAGATGGTATGCAGATTCAGGTTAGTCAGCCCAAAAATCTATTTCCATTGGTTAAAGCCAAACATGCTGTATTGATTGGTGGTGGTATTGGAATCACGCCGTTAATTACCATGGCTTATCAACTGGCACAAGAAGGTGCTTCATTTGAATTGCATTATTGTGGAGCAAGTCCAGAGCACTGTGCTTTTGTTGATGAAATTAAAAATGGCGTATTGGCACCTTTTAGCACCTTCCATTTTAAATCTGAGGGCGCCAATCATCGTGAATTTTTCCAATCAGCCATTCAAGACATTGAAAAAGACAGCCATATCTACACTTGCGGCCCCAATGGCTTTATGGATTGGGTGATCAACTTAGCCCTCAGCCAAAATTTTACTGAACAGCACATTCATAAAGAGTATTTTCAGGTTGAAGTCGAAACAAGCGGAGATGCCTTTGAAGTTGTGGCTGAACGCAGTGGTAAAATTATTATGGTCAATGCTGAAGAAACGATTCTGCAGGCTTTGGCACGAGAAGGCATAGATATCGAGATGTCATGTGAACAGGGGGTATGTGGCACCTGTATGTGCGATGTGATTGAAGGCGAACCTGACCATCGTGATGTGTATTTTACAGATGAAGAAAAGGCCAGCAATGAACAGATACTGGTGTGTTGTTCTCGTTCAAAGTCAGCACGGTTGGTCCTGGATATTTAATCAGTTGGATTAAACCACGATATCGAGATGACAAAGATAGGACATCAAATAGGATAAAAGATTCAGGAGAGAATAATGAATTCACGACAATCAATGGATGAAATCAGCATAGATCCGATGCAGTTTAGACGTGCATTGGGAAACTTTGCAACTGGTGTCACCATCGTTACCGCACAAAACGATCAAGGCGAGAAAGTAGGCGTCACTGCAAATAGCTTTAACTCCGTGTCCTTGGACCCGCCTTTAATTTTATGGAGTATCGACAAGAAATCATCCAGTTTTTCTGTATTTGAACAAGCGACTCATTTTGCTGTAAATATTTTATCAGGTTCTCAAATTGAGTTATCCAACAAATTTTCACGCCGTAATATCGACAAATATGAGGGAACAAGTTATCAGACAGGTGCAGGAAAGGCACCAGTTTTAGACCATTGTTCGGCTGTGTTTGAATGTGAGCGACATGCAATTATTGAAGGGGGGGATCATTGGATCATTATCGGGAAAGTGGTGAAGTTTCATGATCAGGGGCGCAGCCCTTTGGTTTATCACCAAGGTGCTTATTCTGGAGTCATTCCACACCCTTTGCTTCAGTTGAAAGACACTGTTCAAGCAGAACCGGAGGATTTAGGGCAACTTCATCAAGGACATTTATACAGTAACGTGTGTTATCTGATGAGTCGGGCGTTTAAATTTTATCAAACAGATTATATTCCTAAGCAGCTCGTGACAGGGTTCCGGACCAGTGAAGCCCGTTTATTGTTGGTATTGGGAAGTGGAACCGCTTCGAATAAAGCAGATTTACCACGCGATATTGCCATGCCTATGCGTGAAGTTGAACAGGCTGCAACTATTCTTAAAAAAGATGGTTTAATGATTGAAAGTGATGGTTTTTTCAAGCTGACAGAAAAGGGCAAGAAAACAGCACATTATTTATTTGATATTGCGGACAGTCATCAAAATGAGGTTTTTGAGAAATATCCTGAACAAGAAAAGGAAGTATTTATAAAAATCTTAAAGGATATTGCAGGAATAGCATGAGACTTTAGGAGCCGACAAACTTGTCAATGAGTTTGTCGGCAGTTTGAATATTGAATCTAATCCTATAGTTTTTGTGGGCTAAACTCAGTCAAGCATAATTGTTCACCCTATTCAATCGTTCTATCCGAGGGAAATGGATATGAATCAAGTTCAAAAAAATGAAATGGTGCAGTGGACTGAATGCATCCAAAAAGTCTGCGGTGATTTTGAGACGACTTTTGATAAACACTGTAGTTTATTCATTGGTGAGGTTAAGTTTTTTTTACTGGGAGAAACAGAGGTTGCATTTATTAAAAGTAATGCCAGTCATATTTCCCGCAAAAGTGGCATACCAGATCGAGTGAAAGACCGTCTCTGTTTTTTGGTGATTCAGTATACAGGTAGAATGCGGATTGCCTATAAGGATCAGAGTATTCAATTAAATGAGGGTGATATTGCATTACTTGATCCAGATGAAACCATAGATATGTACCCACAAGGTTTGTTTAGCCATGTATCAGTGCATTTATCGCGTGAAAAATTGTTTAGACAAGGCATTACTGTGGATCACTTTGGTAAGTTAATTACTTCAAACATGAGTGGACATTTACTGAAGTGCATGTTGCAGAATCTTTCGCCTGAAAAGATAGAACTCTGGTATGCAAAAGAAGATGAGAATGCTTTTGAAGATGCCTTGATCGCTTTGATTAAACCCACCATTAATTATAAAAATATTGAAATTTCAGATCATCTTAAATTAAAAGCAGAACGATTTATTTTTGAACACCTTGACCAACAGAACTTAAACGCACAAATGATCGCTGATCATTTAGGCATTTCACTGCGACATTTGCATCGTTTGTTTGAACATCACCAACAATCAGTCCATAAATTTATTCAAACGCATCGCATTGAAAAAATTCAATATGAGTTAAAAGATAATAAGAATAAAAGCTTGTCAATCACTGAAATTGCTTTGAAGTGCGGTTTTGGTGATAGTGCTCATTTTTCTAAGTTATTTCGTAAGATCGTCGGGATAACACCCAAAGAGTATCGCCTCAAAATTTGACCGACTCTTTTTTATAAAAGTCTGTATGTCACAATTTTGCATCCTATTTGTCACGATTGAACAAGAATCAGTCAGCCCGCCATGATGAAATCTGAATCATGGAAATTGATGCGTAGGGATGCATGATGAACAACGACTATGACTATATCATTATCGGGGCAGGCTCAGCAGGCTGTGTAGTTGCCACGCGATTATTACAAGCAAAAGCGGGACGTATATTGGTTTTAGAGGCTGGTACTAAAGACAGTAGTCTATTTCATACGATTCCTGCAACAGTGATCAAAGTCTTTCAACAAAAATCATGGCCGTATATGACGGTTCCACAGGAGCATTGTAATCATCGTGAAATGATTCTTGCACAAGGTAAAGTTCTTGGTGGGGGAAGTTCAGTCAATGGTATGGTGTACTGTCGTGGACAACGACAGGATTATGACTTATGGGCATCTGAATGGGGTTGTGATCAATGGTCTTATCAAGACGTATTGCCTTTTTTTAAAAAAGCAGAAAAAAATGAAAGCCTTGCAGATGAATATCATGGTCAAAGCGGTATTTTACCTGTCAGTGAAAATCGCTACCGTCATCCGTTAACCCTAGCTTGCATCCGTGCTGGTCAACAAATGGGAATGAATTATGTCAACGATATGAATGGTTGGGATCAGGCCGGTGTAGGATTTTATCAGACGACTACACAAAATGGTGAAAGAGCCAGTACTTCAAAAACCTATTTAAAATCAGTCGAACATCACCCAGATATCACAATCGTGACCGATGCCTTGGTTCATAAAATTGAAACCCAAGATCATCAAGCAACAGGTGTAACATACAGTATTGCAGGTCAAGCAACAGTAACAGCCCTTGTACGTAAAGAAGTGATTGTGAGTGCAGGCGCAATTGGCAGTCCAAAAGTGTTATTGCTGTCAGGCATTGGCCCTAAACAACATTTAGATAAACTTGATATTCAATGTATTCAGGATTTGCCCGTTGGTGAAAACTTTCACGATCATTTGCATATGTCAGTAAATGCGACAGTGACAACTCAGAACAGTTTGCTTGGAGAAGATCACGGCTTAAAAGCTGTACGACATTTTTTACAATGGCGTTTTACCCGTTCAGGATTACTGACTTCCAATATTTTGGAAGGTGGTGGTTTTATTGATACCAATAAGCATGGTCGACCAGATGTGCAGTTCCATTTTTTACCTGTATTGGATAATTTTGATAATACTCCAGGTGAAAAAACTGCCGCTCAAGCGCATGGGCTGACGATTAAAGTTGGGCATGTACAACCGAAAGCACGTGGATACTTACGTTTAAGTAGCAAAGATCCAAATGCGTTACCGATCATTGATCCAAATTATTTGGGACATCAAGATGATATTGATGCCAACATCCGTGCTGTACAGGCTGGGCTACGTTTATTGCAACAACCTGCACTCAAAGCAATTGTCAAAGAAGTCATAGAACCCGCAAATATTGACCCTGACAATGTCGACGCAATTAATAAATGGATGCGTCAGAACATAAAAACCGTTTATCACCCAGCAGGCAGTTGCAAAATGGGCAATGAGCCAAAAAATTCAGTGACAGACCAAACTTTGAAAGTACATGGTTTTCAAAATTTACGTGTAATCGATTGCTCAATATGCCCACAAGTCCCAAGCGGAAATACCAATGCGGTCGCAATCATGATTGGTGAGCGGGGTGCTGATTTTATTCTCAATCACTGAATTGAATATCGATCAAGCAAACCATTTGATCACCAATATTTTTTATATAAGACAAAGGACAATAAGATGAGCGAAGTGCAAATACTAGAAAGTGTTCAAATTTTTTTACAACGGCAACATGGTCATTTTATTCACGGCCAACATCTTGAAGTAGATCGTCAGCGCTTAGCCTTGATTAATCCTGCAACTGAGCAAACGGTTGCCCATATTGCAATCGGCAATCAACAAGATGTTGATGAAGCAGTAGAGAGTGCCCAAGATGCTTTTATTAATGCATGGGCCGATACCTCACCGTACGAACGCGGGCAAAAGCTGAACAAATTAGCAGATTTGATCGAGTTCTATGCAGAAGAATTGGCTCAGTTGGAAACTTTAACTACAGGTAAGTTGATTCATTTGGCTCGACATTTGGAAGTTGCTCAATCCGTTGTATTTTTAAGGTATTTTGCAGGATGGGCAACTAAAGTTCATGGTCAGACCATGCAGCCATCTCTTCCATCCATGAATGGTGAAAAATATACGGCTTATACCATACGCCAACCTGTTGGAGTGGTGGCTGGCATTGTACCTTGGAATTTTTCGTTAATGATTGGGTGCTGGAAAATTGGTTCAGCATTAACAACGGGATGTACCATTGTGCTTAAACCCAGTGAATTTACCACATTATCTTTATTACGCGTTGCAGAACTTGCGATCGAAGCGGGTATTCCCAAAGGTGTGATTAATGTGGTCACAGGAACAGGAGAAACAGGACAATATTTAATAAATTCCAAACATGTTAAAAAAATCTCATTCACTGGTTCTGTACCGACAGGTATTGCAATTGCCAAGCAAGCAATGACAAATGATCTAACCCGAGTCAGTCTTGAGTTGGGTGGAAAAAATGCCGCAGCAATTTTAGCAGATGCCAATCTTGATGAAATTCTACCCAACTTATTACAAGCAACATTTGTACATCAAGGTCAGGTATGTGCGGCTCCAGAACGTTTCTTTGTTCACCAGTCTAAATATGATGAATTTACTCAAAAAATAACGGCAGCACTTCAGCATTTTAAAATTGGTTCGCCATTGGATGAATCTACCATGTTTGGACCACTTTCCAATAAAGCTCACTTTGAAAAGATTAAACATTTTTTAGATATTGCTCAGCAAAATGATCAAATTATTTGTGGTGGTCGAGTAATCCAAGGCGCAGGTTATTTTGTCGAACCCACGCTTTTAAAAGTACGAGATGTAGACGATCCACTTTTTATTGAAGAAACATTTGGACCTGTGGTGGATGTGATTCCATTTGAAAGTGATGAAGAATTAATTTCGATGATGAATCATTCTCGTTTCGGTTTAACCGCGAGTATTTGGAGTAATGACCTTTCAAAAGCATTGCGTCTAATCCCTCAAATTGAAGCGGGTTCGGTTTGGGTCAATATGCATACTTTTTTAGACCCGGCTGTTCCTTTTGGCGGGGTAAAAGCTTCAGGTCTCGGGCGTGAATTTTCTGATGCATTTATTGAAGATTATACTGAATTAAAGTCAGTCATGATCCGTTATTAAAACACACAAAAATATTTAAAGCAGACAAAGCGCATCACAAGATAGGGTCATTCAGCAAGATCTTCAGGCGCGTTTTGTCACAACAATAAGGATATTGTCAATGAATAAGAATATATTGGGTTTAGGACTGTTTCTGGTTATACAGCCAAGTTTTGCCAGTGATTTGCCCACAGTCAATTTAGGTTTGTCGAGTTTTGTGGATGGTGCTGTTCCGGCAGGGAATGGTTGGTATGCACAAAGCTATTTTCAGAATTATCATGCAGACAGTATTCGTGATCAGCATGGCAATAAGCTTTCCTTGCCGAAGTCCGAGATTAGTTTCCAATCAGTTATTCAGCAGATCAGCTATGTCTCAGATCTCAAATTAGGAAGTGGCAATATTGGTTTGAATATGGTGATTCCAGTCTTGGCTCATATTGATGTTGATGATGGTTTGCATCATCAAGCTATTAAAACCAATCGAGGATTGGGAGACATTGTGATTGGTCCTTTTATCCAATTTGAACCTGTAATGGGAAAAGATGGACCTCAGTTTTCGCAACGGTTTGAATTTCAAATCAACCTGCCTACAGGTGATTATGATCGTCATCGGGATATCAATCCGGGTGCCAATGCGTTATCGCTAAACCCGTATTGGGCTGCAACATATTGGATGAATCAGAAATGGACGATTTCAACACGCTTACATTATCTTTATAACTTTAAAAATGATGATCCAGTTTATAGTTTCGGTGAAGTTGAGGATATGCAGGCAGGTCAAGCTTTACATGCCAATTTTGAAAGCAGTTATGCTGTTACACCAAAGTTTCGTCTAGGAATAAACGGGTATTGGTTGAATCAAATTACCGATACACGTGTGGATGGAGAAAAGATCAAAGGAAGACGTGAACAAGTTTGGGCAATTGGATCAGGAGCAATGTATAGCTTTTCTCCACATGATCATTTGGTTGCAAATGCTTATTTTGAGCAAGACGCTGAAAACCGCCCTCAGGGAAGCAGTGTAATTTTTAGATATATCCATCATTTTCAAAAATAATGGCTTTAACGGGTTTCCTGAAAATAAAACTCTGGAAAGATCTTTTTAAATGGTTAAGCTTTATCAAGCATGAAGTCTTAACCATCACCTAAAGAAATCATGAAGTGAACTTCAAGCTTACAATACTGGAGAAAGTCCATTTATGTCTTAACCGTATTGAAAAGTACGCAGGTATTGAATGCAGATTTTAACTCAGCGAAATAGTTGAGTGAAAATCAAAACAGAAAACCTGGGTGAGTATACTCAGGTTTTCTGAGGTCAAAATTAATAATTTAATGTGATACTGTGCTGCGTATTTTGATCAATTTGCTTTTGACTGACCGCATCATTTTTACAGGTGTAATTTTCAAATAACGGAAGTTGATCCGCAAAGTGTGGATCAGGTTTGCCATTTCGATGAATAAAACCACTTTGACCTGGGGCAAGAATAGAGCACATCGTCACTTGACTCGGATCCAATACCACACGGAAGGTTGCACTACCCGTATTGCCATAGGTGCTGAGTTGCTGTTGGTTTGTCTGATCAGCCCAAGGGATACCAACCGAATTTTTACTGGAGAAGCCCATTGTCGCCACTGGTATTTTCCAGTCATTTGGTTCCTTGGAATTATATTGGCGACTTAATTCGAGCAGGGCTTTTTCAAGTGCCATTAAAACCACATCCTCTGGTGATTGACCATCTAAGAAATCAACAGTTTGAGGTACAGTGGATTGTTTGCCTTGCAGGGCATTCCAAATCAGTTTAGATGCACTGGCGGGTTGAGTGCTTCTCGGATCATTGTTGACTGGATAAAGCGTATCCGTATAACGCTGATAAATATTTTCAGATAAATGAGGTTTAAGCACAATTTCTATCATTTGATTGAGCCAGGTTCTCATAATCGCAGGCGCCGCACCTTGATAGAATCTACCCTCACTGTCTGGACGTAATTTATAATCCCAACTTGCGAGTAAGGGTGCGACTTTATGTGCTAAAGCTGAAGCTTTAGGACTTTGCGCGGCTTTGACCATATCAGCAATAAAATAGCGTGCATTCAGGTCTGACCAAGCACCTGATTTATTGATATCCCAGATATCCTGTTGGGTCAATTTTTGTTTGCTGGTTAATGGTTCAATCAGTTCATTGACGCGATCGACATGCGAAAAGTTGGATGAATCTGAACGTAAGCCTGCATATGCCTTATTGTTCCAACTGCTGATATAACCTTTCTTTGGATTATAGGCTTTGGGGTTATGCGAAAAGTCATAAAAACCCTGCCATTCCATCGAACCATCACCTTGAGCAGGCAATTGAATATGCTGATTTTCAGGGCGGATCGGTAAACGTCCCAATGCTGCGACCCCGATATTATTTTGCGTATCGGCATAAAACCAAGTAATGGATGCAGCAACACGTTTGGCTTGAGCAAGAAATTCATTCCAGTTGGTTGCTTTGGCTGCATTTGCCCATCCGAGCAAGGTTTCAATTTCTGCACCTTCCCAACTTCGTTTTTGCGCATAGGCTGTATGGTTTTTTTCATCCCATGTACCGACAAAGCCCTGTTTACTTTTATAAACATCTAAAACATGATCTGTCTGATTGCGTACTTTGATACTGATTTGTCGATGATCTAAAGGAATATATTGTCCTTGATAGAGATATTGCTTTGAATTATTCGGATTTAATTTGAGTTGATAAATATCGTTGGTATCAAGAGAACCGACTGTCGACCCCCAAGCAATTTTACCATTGGTCCCAAATAAAATAGCAGGTAACCCAACAGGTGTAATCCCAGTCAGATTGTAACCTGCACCATGTAATCCAATGGAATAAGTTATTGCAGGGGTATACCAGCCTTGCTGCGGACCATTGTATAAAACAGTTTGACCTTCAATCGTTTTATCCGCTTTAACAACCCATGCATTACTTGCTGTTGGAACGCCATCCACCACACTCTTCCCCAGGGCGATTCGCGCTTGGACGAGATATTGTTTGGCAGCTTGGTCTGAGATCGGTGAAATATTCTTCACTTGGGCATCTTGATGCGCTGAAAAGGGGGCCTTTTGATCACCTTCAATAATCGTCGGCGCGCTAGGATCATCTAGCCAACGCAATTGTTGATAGAGTTTTAAACCTGCAGCCTGGCCTTTTTCGTTCTGGAGTTGTGTCAGTAAATCCAAATTTGAGACCTCTGAACTTGCAGAAAAAAATCGATTGAGAATCAAGCCTACCCAAACCATTGCAATATCTTCTGATGTCCATAGCGATGGTTGAAAGTCATAGTCGATAAATTCTTTTGGCATCAATTCAGGATTTGCCAAGACTTCTTGAATACGTTTATTGAAACCCGCGGCATAGCCATCAAAAATGGCACGATCTTCAGGGGAAAGTTGTGCAATTTGTCTTTTAATATCCTCTGGATCAAAGCGGCTGTGGGTTGCGATATCATATTGAAGATATTCTGAACCCAATACTTCAGCGACTGTCCCTAGACCAGTGCGCTTGGACATTTCCATCTGAAATAGACGATCAGTTGCGACTGCATAAGCATAGCCATAAAAAAGCCCATACGTATCATCTGCATAGATGTGTGGTGTTCCAAAATTGTCTCGCTTAATGGTGACTTGATTTTGCGGGTGATTCGATTCTAGATGTGAAGAGGAACTACAACTGGCGAGAAAGAAACAACTCAAGGCACTTGCTTTGAGCAAATGAGCTAAACTGTTCGATTGAGGAATAGATATACTTTGTTTCAATTGAAATATCCTTTTCATTATTATTGAGAAAACAGCACTTTCAGAAGCATTGATCCAAAAGCAGTGAAATTAAAGATGTACAGGCTTGCATTGTTTGTAAAATTATTGTTATTTTTATATGTAATTTTCTAGTATTTGAGAGGTATATTTTTATACTTTTACTGAACGAGGATATGTATCTACGGCAAGCTAAGCTCAAGTTATTGCGCATATGCTTTCTCGCATTAATTTTAGAAGGTGATGATTGATAGCGCTGAGATATTTATTGTTGGAAATTTGACTTTGAATTTGATTTAAACTGGAGCTTTTGTTGCTGTATTTTGATCAAAGTTTTAAGTCGGTATCAAAATATGAATCATTATCAAGCTATTGCTTTATATTTTATTTTTTCAATATATTTCATTGAGGAAGAGGTTAAAGGATAAAGATATTGCGCAGTTAAACTTGTCATGTACAAATTTAACAATTTAAAGAAATTCAATACGGTGGGTCGATTAAATGGAATTAAGACATCTTCGTTATTTTGTCACGGTCGTTGAAGAGCAGAGCATTACCAAAGCTGCAGAAAAATTATGTATAGCTCAGCCGCCGTTAAGTAGACAGATTCAGAAGTTAGAAGAAGAATTGGGTATTTTGTTATTTGAACGGGGTTCTCGACCCGTAAGAACAACAGATGCGGGTCAATTTTTTTATCAGCATGCTGTGCAAATTCTAACCCATACTGCACAAGCAACATCTATGGCTAAGCGTATCAGTTCCATCAATATGATCATACGGATCGGCTATGTCAGCTCTTTACTGTATGCGTTGCTGCCACAAATTATTTATTTATTTCGTCATAATAATCCTGATATTCAGGTTGAGTTAATCGAATATGGAACCAAGGATCAAATTGAAGCTTTAAAACTTGGAAAAATCGATTTGGGCTTTGGACGATTGAGAATCAGTGATCCTGCAATCAAACGGATTTTGCTGCGCAAAGAAAAGCTAAAATTAGCCATCCATAAAAATCATCATTTGACGGAGTATGTCCATATAGGCATTTATTTATCTCAAATTATTGATGAGTCGATATTTTCTTATCCGGCTACACAAAAGCCTAATTTTTCTACGTTGATTCAATCGATATTCACTGAATTAGGTTTGGTGCCAAAAAACATGATTGAAGTTCGTGAAATCCATATGGCATTAGGTCTGGTTTCATCGGGTGAAGGGGTTTGTATCATTCCTGAAAGTGCCAGTGATATTGGAATGAAAAATCTGGTTTATATTCCAATATTGGATATGGAAGCCTACAGTCCGATTTCTTTAGCAGTGAGAAATATGGATCAAAGTCCTTATTTATCCAAAGTGCTAGAGTGCGTTAAACAGGTATTTGAAGAAGAGGGAATTGCATTTCAATTTGAAGGATACCAGGGAAATACAGCTTAGTTGAATTACGGCTCCAATCACTGGTGTTATGCATGTTGTGCCTATCAAAAATGGATGATGAAACAGGGATTTTGCAAAAGGTATGACAATATACTTTTAATGATATGGAAAATTACATTAATAATTCCAATACTTGAGTTTAAACCTAGACACTTAAAGATTATATGCTACTGATTTTTATTTAATTTAAAAGTGAACTGGATTGAGATAACAACGGGGTTAATACCCCATCGTTGCAATAAACAAAAACTTAAGCTTTCAGGAAAGGATTTCCTATGTTGAGATTAAATGTATTTTATAAAGTGCAAAGAATCGCACTTTATACTGCTCTAGCTTACTTAAATGTTCATGCTGCTCATGCAGACTTTTTAGAAAACAGTGAAAAAAGTATTTATTTACGAAATTTCTATATGGAACGGGATATTGAAGGTACACATAAAGATATTGGCAGTTGGTCACAAGCGGTGATGGGACGTTTTGAGTCTGGGTATACAGATACACCGGTACAGTTTGGTTTGGATTTAGGCGTGCAGTATGCATTGCGCTTAAGTGATCGTTATGATGAACGATCAGATACCATTTTTAAATATGATCAATCCGAGGGACGTCAGGCACGAGATTATTTAAAACTGGGCGCGACCTTAAAATTAAAATATCAGGATACCGAACTTAAAATCGGTGAACTTTTTCCAAAAACGCCGGTATTGTTCATGGATGACTCTAGACAACTGATCACCACATTTGCAGGAGTGATGCTGGAAAGTAAAGACATTGAAAATTTAAAGCTGTCCGCGGGGAGATTTACGCATGTCAATGCACGTGATGATGACGAGTTTAGAAAATTTACTTTGGGAGCATCGTCAGATCCTGATAAACGCAGTGATGGATTGAATTTCATTGGTTTGGACTACAAGCTGACACCGCATTGGAATGGTGCTTATTGGTTTGGACAACTTGAAGATATTTATCAGCAACACTATGTCAGTGCAGCATATTCAAATCAAATAGGCGCAACAAAGCTTAAAGTGGAAACACGCTATTTCAATTACAAAGAGGATGGTGATGCTTATTTTGGAAAGATTGATGCTCAATCCACGAGTTTGCAAAGTACCCTGCAAAATGGTGCAAATACATTGTCTTTAGGCATACAGAAAAATTCAGGAGAAAATAATATTCCTTTGTTAAATGGTTTTGTCCCACAAGGCTATTTACAGACATGGTCATCAGTTGCTTTCTATAAGGCCAAAGAATTTACTTGGCATGCTTTATACAGTTATGATTTTAAAGACAACGGAATTCCTGGTTTGAAACTGACATTACGTTATTTAAATGGTAGCGGTATTTATCGAGCAGGATTTATGGACAATAAAGAAACTGAAAAAAATCTGATTGTTAATTACACAGTTCCAGAAGGGAAATTTAAAGGTCTTGGTGCTGAGTGGCGCCATATCCGTGCGGATATTAAATATGGTGCAGGAAACACACCGGGTACAGATTTCGTAGAAAATCGTATTTTGGGGACATATACATTCAAATTTTGATTTCAGCGAGCACTCAATATTATTCATTGGGCTTTTCAACGATAAAAACTCATTATTGATTGAATCGGGATGAAATAATCATCTCGATTCAATTTTAATTTTTCATGTTAAAAGCAAGCATGGTTTTCTCATTCAAAAAATTATTAAATGATAATGATATTCATTTGCATTTATGGCGCATTAGGCTTAGCATGATGTTTAGATTTTTTAAGATGTTGATAAATGAACTAAAACAGTGTGTCGGGGGATAAGGCTTGGTTTTTGAGAAATTTCCCCTTTTGAACGTGTGCTTCGATCAGTTCAAAAAAGTTATTTAATTTTTAAGGAAACTACAATGAATAAGATTGCCTTGAATTTACAGGATGAAATTGCTGATACTTTATTGATTACACTCTATGCGAAGTCGGTAGAAACCCGAAAAAAAGAGCCACTGATCAATGATCCAACGGCTTGTGAATTGGTTGAAAAAATAGATTATGATTTTTCAAAATATAAAAATAAAACGGCAAGCTCTGTAGGCATAGCCATCCGCTCTACACATTTTGACCAGAAAGTGAAACGGTTTATTCAACAGCATCAGAACCCAATTATTGTTTTTGTCGGATGCGGTTTAGATACACGTCTTCAACGTATTGGTGAAAGTGCGCAGCAGGCTCAATTTTATCAATTAGATCTCGATGAAGTGATTGAGCAACGCAAGAGACTGTTATCACCTCAAGAAAATGAACATTTGATTGCCAGTTCGATGCTGTCTACAACATGGATGGAGCAATTGAGACAGAATCATCCTCAAGGCAACTTTATGTTCGTCATAGAAGGCGTGTTGATGTATTTTACTGAGGCACAAAATCAACAAGTATTCATTGGGTTGGCAGAATGATTTTCAGGAGCAGAAATACATTTTGATATGTTGAATCAATGGATGAGCACCAAATCAGCCTTGCATGATACCGTACGTAAAAGCAAAGCGACCTTTAAATTTGGTATGGATGATGATAAAGCGATTGAAGCTTGGCATCCTAAACTGAAGCATGTGCAGACTTATTTATTTAATGAGTTTAAAGGTTGGCGTCGAATGGGGATTATTTTAACCGCTTTAATGTCAGTTATTCCACAAATGAAAACTTCTTCACGCATTTTGATGTATCAAATCAAGTAAACATATTGCATAGATGGAGCATTTTGATGGATAGGATCCAATTTATTGAATATCTTGAACTTTATTCAGAATTCAACGATCTTTGAATTTATCATCATACGTTAAAGCTTTCTTGAAGTATTTAAAGTTTTTTGATCAAATTTTAGATAGCCCATAATACCGATGATTGGACCAATCAGCATGATCCAAACGGCATTTACCCCGATGCGGTCAAAAGCATAAGTTGAGATTCCAATAGACACAATAGTAAGTAAAAAGCCGATGGAATTTTGTAAAGCCAAGGCACTTCCCAGTTGTTCAGGTCGGCAAGCCTGTGCTGACAATGCTGAAAATTGAGGTGAGTCAGCAACAACACTTATTCCCCAGACAATCAGTATAGTAAATAATGCCCATGCTGGAAGAATTTCCCATCCCAACGCATACATGAAGCAACAAAAACCTGATAATGCTAAAGCACTTAGAGCAATAATCCTGTTATGAACATATTGAGTAAGCATTCCGCCTAATATACAACCTAGCGCTCCTACAGAAATTACTGTAAATACAAGTATAGAAAGATTAAAATTTTTAAAATGTTCATTTATTTGGGTTTGAACAATAATTAATGGAACTAATGTCCAAAATGTATATAGCTCCCACATATGACCGAAATACCCAATTGCAGCAGCTTGAAAGCGGGGGTTTTTAAATGCTGAAAAGTGAACAAATGGGCTGGCTTTCTTTAACTTCTGCTCTCCTTGAATGCGTGGTTTGTCTCCCAGGGAAAAAATTAGAATGCCAGCAAAAAATGCCAGGAATGTAGAGGTAGAAATGATATATCTCCACGGTAGATCTGTCGATATAGAATTGAAAGCATAAGGTAAAGCTGTACCAAGAGTCAGCATCGCAACCAAAACTGAAAGTGCCTGACCTGCCTTTTCAGGAGCCCATTCAATCATTAATTTCATTCCAATAGGGTAAATTCCAGCCAAACTGACACCCACAAAAAATCTAAAAATCAATGCTTCATAAATATTACTGGCAAGCCAGGCAAAACATAAGTTGAATAAACCTCCGAACAGTGCCGAATATGAAAAGATTACACTGGCTTTGTAACGATCTGCGATGCCGAGTAATGCAATAAGCAGTGTGCCGAGGATAAAACCGGTTTGAACCGCATTGGTCAGTAATCCAATATCTGAAATATTGATGTTCCATTCATGCATCAAATCAAATGCCGCACTGTTGGCACTAAACCATAATGAAGTACCGAATAACTGAGCCACACTAATCGTTACAATGCAATATGTCCTCAAATATTTGAGCATTGGTGTAAATTCCTTTTATTGACCGATACTAGGTAAACATATGTATGTGTTAAAGCATTTATCCAAAGGGCGATGACTGCATCATATCCTTATGCAGCTACGAAATCAGGCATATTTTGAGATGAAAATTAATGGGTTGAAAGAAATCTCCAATCTACTCAAGACACTGCTGAAATAAAGCCCCAGATCCATATTGATGATTTAGCTTTGACCATTTTTAAAACTTTTTTGGGGACCTGTATTGTTAGGCGAGTCCTACATAAAAGCGATATTTTCCAACAATCGTTAACTCCAGTTCAAAATTTAATACAATAGCGAACAGCGTCCTTTGTCTATGGTTATAAGATTCTTTAAAGTTTTATCCTCATTTTATGAATGATGATAATTTATTAATTATCTACTAGTTGATTGATTTATTTTCAATTAATCAATTCAATACTGTCAAGAGATTAAATTTCAACTTATAGTTTTAAATACTGGTTTTAATGAAATTTAAATAGATTGAATGACCAATTTTAAAATAATAAAAATCATTTTTGTCGATCAGTATAAATCGTAACTTTTAAACCTTGTGGTTCGTTGTGACTAAATTGAATCGAATAGCCATAGCGCTCAAGAATCAGTTTAACCAAAGATAAACCTAATCCATGTCCTTTATTTTGTGAGGATTTTCGCCAAAATCTTTGCGTTAGTAAGTTAAATTCGTCATCGGCAAGTCCGACACCATGGTCAATAATCAACAGTTTACCTTTTAATAATTGAATCTCGATAGGGTGAGGAGAGTTGGCATGAATATAGGCATTTTCGATCAAGTTTTTTAAAATGATTTCAAGTTCAGTTTCTGGAATATCAATCTTTTCATCACTTTCTTTGCTGAGTTTGAGGTGTTGGCTGATTTCAGGATAAAGTTGTTCGAGTTCATGAATGACATGTTTTAGACTGTGAGCAATATCTGTATATACCGGAGCATAGTGTTGTAATGGTGTTGCTTCCATCTGACTGAGTAACAAGAGCTGTTTTAAGAGTTGTTCATAGCGATTAATACTGTGTTCTGCTTGTTCTATATTTTTAAATGCTGGGTGGTCGGTCATTTGAGCTTGAGACAGCATCAGTTTACTCAGTTGTACATGGGTCTTGATCGCAGTCAAAGGACTACGTAACTCATGTGCAGCAAAGGCGGTAAAACTCTTTTCATTTTCAAGACTTTTATGCAGTTGCTGGATTAAATCAAATAAGTTGTCGACAAATGGTTGAATTTCTTTTGGAATATTTTTTGATTTTAATTCAATAAGGTAGCGTGCAGATTCTGATAGGTTGTGTTTCTTTTGAATCAACGTGTTGGAAATATTCTGAAGCGGCATAAATTCAACACGGACCACCCATAAAATTAAAATGATACATAATAAAAGAGTTAGAATGAGTGGAATTAAAACGGACTGTAAGATTTGTTTGAGTAATGAATAGCGTAACTGGAGTTTTTCCGCAGTCACCACCTGAATATTGCCTTTTTGAATGACATAACTCCGCCACTCCGTATTCTGATAACGCCATGTACTAAATCCTGTCTTTTGCGTTTGTAGATTTTCTGGAGCGCCTCGTGTACGTGCGATAATTTTTTGTTCAATAGCGATATTTGAACTAAAAACCGAAACTTCACAGGCAATTAAATTGGGATGATTAATATCCGGAGTTTCATGTTGAAGTGTGGAATGCATGTCTTGAAGTGGGAGTTGTTGTACTAAGCGAATCACCATATGTGCAGATGCAGAGAGTCGTTCATCTAAAGTGTTTTGTAAGCGCTTGGCTAAGTCAAAATAAAGCCAACAGAATACGAATGACCACAACAATACAAAGATGATGGTGATGCTAAGCACTAATCGCCATTTTAGACTATATCCATTCACTTGGCAGGCTCCGAATTTTTTAAAATATAGCCAACGCCTCGAACGGTTTGAATAATATTGGCATGAATTTTTTGCCGTAAATGATAGATATGAACGGAGATTGCATTACTTTCGATCGAATCTTGGAAGCCATAGATTTTGTCAATAAGTTGTTCATTCTTTAGAATTTGATTTGGATGTAACATGAATATTTCAAGTAAACTGTATTCACGTCGAGATAAGTTTAATAATTGATTTTGATAAAAAACTTCTTGTGTTTCACAATTAATTTGAAGTTCGCCCATTTGTAAAATATTGGAAGAATAACCCGCATGACGCCTAGACAATGCTAATATTCGTGCAATCAGTTCATTTAAATCAAAGGGTTTGGTCAGGTAATCATCAGCGCCTGCATTAAGTGTTTCAATACATTGTTGAGTTCGGTTACGCGCCGTTAATACCAAAACTGGAACGTGAATTTGATCTTTACGCCAAGAAGAGAGTAACTCTAAACCATCTTGATCTGGCAGTCCTAAATCAAGTAAACAGAGGTCTACCGAACTTTGACGAATGAAATAATCGGCTTCACGTGCAGTACTTGCATGCTCAACTGAGATGTTTAAATAATCAAGTGCAGCCAATATACTCTGAGCGATATACGGATCATCTTCAACTAATACGACAAACATGAGATTTCCTTAGTAGATGACTGCATTTTACAAATAAATTTTGTTGTTAATACTTTCTTAATCATGATTTTTAATTCATCAAAACTTTTAGGAAAAGGTCTGAGTACGATTTATATAAGTTTCTGATGTACAGGTTATCCTGAGCAATGGCTGAAATCAAATACCGACAAGATGTATGGTGATTGTATGGATCATCAAAGGATATGCTTAGAGAGAGGGAACATGGCGTCGGTCTGTTGATGATCAGCTAAGAAATAAAAAATTGTATTCAATGGAATAATTCGAATATGAATTTAACTGATTTCAGAATTTTCAGTCATTTATTCAACATTTCAGGTATGGCCTAATTTTGATATGAAACTTGGAAATATAAAAAAACGCGACAAGCTCAGTAAAAACGATATGTAATTCTATGTAAACACAATGTATTAATATACAATGATTATCATTTGCAAATGGTATGTGTTATCATGAAATATTCCGCGCCAAATAAAATATGGCTAGTTATTGTATCAACTCCATTACTCAGTACCTCGATTTATGCTGCTACATCCGAAGAACCTATACAAGCATTGGCACAGATTGTTGTTCATGCTGAGGCGAATGAAGATATAACGGAGCACACTAAAAAGTATAAAAAAGAAAAATCTTCACAAGCAACCAAAATGAATTTGACACTTAGAGAGACGCCGCAAACAGTAACAACTGTCACTCAACAAAGAATACAGGATCAGGGGCTAACGACGATTGCTGAAGTCATGCAGCAGGTTGCTGGTGTAAGTATTGGCTATAATGATAGTGAACGCCCAAATTATAATGTGAGAGGTTTTTCGGTCGATAATATTCAAATCGATGGCATTGCTTCCTCTTACTCAGGTGTGAGTGGTTCAGTGATTGCAATGCCTGTTTTTGATACGGCCGTTTATGATCATATTGAAGTCTTAAAAGGTGTAAATGGCTTAAATACAGGATTAGGTGAGCCTTCTGCATCAATCAATATGGTACATAAAAGACCAGAGCAAGCTTTCAAAGCAAAAGTTGGGGCAAGTTACGATACCTTTGATGGTCGTCGTTTCACAGGCGATATTACTGGTGGTTTGGTGGCTGATGATAAGCTCAATGCACGATTAATTGTCGCAACATCGCAAGGGGGGACTGGTAAAAATAATTATGATAAAGACACTAAAACCATTTCAGGAGCCTTAACCTCAAAAATTACTGAACAAACGCAACTGACAGTTGGTATTGATTATCAAGATGACAATCCAAAAGGTTTGGGAGGTGGTGTACCTATTTTCTATAGTGATGGGAGCAAAACTGATTTTTCATCCAAAGACAACTTTGGTTCAATGGATTGGGTAAGATGGCAACGTAAATTACAAAACAGTTATGTCTATTTAGATCATAAATTTAATGATGATTGGAAAGCTCGGGTTGCTTTTAGTCGGCAAGATTTGGATGCCTTTGCTAAAACTTCTTATGCTTATAATGGTAATTTAAATCAGGATGGCACAGGTTTAAGTTATTCACATTGGGCATCAGAGGGTGATCTCAATCAAAATACTTATGATATTACTGTAAATGGTCTGTTCAATTTATTTAATCGAGAACATCAAATCGTCTTTGGTTTTAATGGTTGGGAGCGTGAAGCAAATGAATATGGTTTAAGCTATCCTGTTTATTCTGCAAATAATATCATTCAAGACATAGAACAATTTTATGGTAATGCTTCACCTGATTTTAAGCCACAACGTACAGGCGTAGATAAAAGTACGGATACAAAAATGCTGGGTAGTTTCATCAATGCAAGATGGAACATTACAGACCCATTTAAATTATTTACAGGTATCCGTTTATCAGATTGGGAGACCAAGACCAAAAATTTGAACAACGGCAAATTGACAAGCATCACTTCAAAGCAGCAACAATCAAGCATTGTTATTCCATATGTCGCTGTCACATATGATATTTTTCCAAGTTCAACCGTCTATGCGAGTTATACAGAAATCTTTAAACCACAGTCTAATCTTGATATTGATGGAAATTTTTTAGATCCAGTCACAGGGAGTAATACAGAATTAGGTTTAAAGAATAGTTATTTTAATAATCGCCTAGATTTAAATGCAGCAATATACTATGCCAAAAAGGACAATGTCGCTGAACAAATTGCAGGTACAGGCGTTAACGGCATTGAAGCACGTTATAGAGCGGTCAAAGGTGCAGAAACCAAAGGTTTTGAAATAGAAGCATTAGGACAATTGAATGATGCATGGACACTGTCATTTGGTTATGCCTATAACAATACGAAAGATGCAACGGGCAATAAAATCAATACAGCCAATCCTCAACAGACGGCGAAGTTAAATACGAATTATCAATTCACAGGGGATCTTGCTGGATTAAGAGTGGGAGGAAGTTTGAATTGGTATGGTTCAAGTTATGATTTTATCAATATGGGAACACGTACTGCTCCACATTTAATCAAAGCAGAGCAAAAGAACTATGTGGTCACAAGTTTATATGGCGCTTATGATCTCAACGATAAAGCCAGTATTTCTTTAAATATTAATAATCTATTTGATGAGCAATATTATACAAGGATTATTGCAAACTATAAGACTGGATATATGGGGGATGGGCGATCAGCAGTCGTTGCATTAAATTATAAGTTTTAATGACTTGAGGGAGCTTTAAAGAGAAAAAATTCTTTCTATATAGGATTTCATTATTCCGTATTGAAGAATTGTATATTGATTGGGATAACAACTCAGCAATGCCTTTGAGACGAAATGCGTATGATTTACCAATCAAAAACCCCCTTAATTTAATTAAAACTAAGGGGCTTATGGTAGAGGTGAATTCGTTAAAACGCTGGAGAACTAAACCATTGCTGGGTCACTGACAGAATCTTCACCTGTTTCAACTCGGCCTGCAAAACGGCGATAAAACTTCGCTTCCTGACTACAGGTCACAGCAAAATCATACCATTGCCAAGCATCTTTCAATTCCCAATGCTGAGTTGAAGTTTGCCCAGCCTTGACAGTGATTTTTAATGGCGCATCGGTTCGATATACGACAGGCTTAATCACCAATTCAAGGTCTTTTGTACCAGTGTTGTTGAGATCTACATACACGTTTCCGTTGGCAATATCATAACAAACGCGAATTTCAGGATTGATCTGTAAGTCCTGATTACGACTTAAATCACCTTTAAAATGACGATGAAAGCCATTTGGTCCCATGACCCAAAGATCATATAAGCCTTGATTGTCTTTTTTTACATTCCAAATGTCATCTAAGGTTTTGCCTGCTTCAACAATATATCGACGAGGAACTCTGTTTAGATTTAATTTGTCATAAACATGAAAGACTGCACCTTGAGTGCCAGTATTTGAAAATAAGAGTTTAACTGTTCCATCACTTTGACAGCGTGCACTGGTATGCAACTCATAAGGCAATGCCTTAGAGCGTCGAATACCACTGGTTTGAATCGGAAGTTGTAAGTTGGTCGGGATTGGCACATTGGGTAATTTTTGCTGTGCCGCCCGCAATTGATCTGCTTGTTCACGGGTCTGTTTGCCATTTAATTCAGGCAATACATCTTCATTAGGCGTTTTAAAGTTAAATGCAGAAGTTAAGTCCCCACAAATGGCACGTCGATAAGGGCTAATATTGGTTTCTTTCACACCAAAACGTTTTTCTAAAAACATCAGCACCGAAGTATGATCAAAAACTTGAGAGTTGACAATGCCACCACGGCTCCATGGAGAAATCACGAATAAAGGTACACGGGGTCCCGGTCCATATACGCCATTGTCTTTTTTGGGCTGACTACGGCTTCCGATAGGTGCATCATGAACATAATACTCATACTGCATATCAGTTTGGCTCAGTGTAGATTTACCTGCATAAGTATTATCAGGAAGTAATGTGGGTGCAGATGGCGATGGAACATGGTCAAAATAACCATCATTTTCATCAAAATTGATCAGGAAAACTGTTTTACTCCAGACTTCAGGAACAGCGGTTAGTGCATCTAAAATTTCCTGAATAAACCATGAACCTTGTACTGGGCTAGAAGGACCGGGATGTTCACAATAGATTGATGGCGCATTGATCCATGAGACTTGAGGCAGTTTTCCTGTTTTGATGTCGTTTTTAAATGCATCTAAAAACTCTTCAGGTTTATTGCCAGGTAGCGTATTTGCGATACCTTTATAGAGTGGGTTTTTGGCATTGTCGGTACTTGCATCATAAGCTTTATACGGTAATTTCTGTGCTGCGGCATTGTATGGGCTATTCGGTGCACCGCCACTGGAAACAGGATAACCCGAATCAATATTGGCTTTTTTAAAGGTACGGAATGCACCTAACATGTTATCACCCCATTCATCCGGCATGTTTTGATAACAGATCCAATTGACTCCAGCCTCTTCTAAGCGTTCAGCATAAGTTTTCCAGGTATAGCCAATATCAACATTTTTCGGATCCCCATCGATCCAATCCCATTCGTTATTTACGAAAGCAGTACTGGTCGGTACGGCACCATTGGTTCCAGTGAGATGAAAGGAGCGATTGGCATCGGTACCTGTATGCATGGAACAGTGATAAGCATCGCAAATGGTGAAAGCATTTGCCAAGGCAAATTGGTATGGGATTTCTTGTTCTTTAAAATAGCCCATTGCATAATCTGTTTTATAGGTTGGCCAGTTCGACATACGCCCATTGTCCCAGGCTTTTTGGCTGTCGACCCAAGTGTGATTTGTGCCTGGCGCACGCTGCGCATTATTACTAGAGCCATCTAAATGAAAGGGGGTCAGTAGAGCACCATTGCTGCGTTGTTGCTGCCAAACAGTTCGATCGTTTGACAATGGAATCGTTAAACGATCTGCAAATCCGCGTACACCTTTGAGTGTGCCGAAATAATGATCAAATGAACGGTTTTCCTGCATCAGGATCACCACATGCTCCACATCTTGAATGGTCCCTGTTTTATTGTTTGCAGGTATAGCGAGTGCTTTTTGAATGCTGGCTGGAAAGGCAGATAAAGTTGCTGCTCCAAAACCTGTTTTAAGAGTATTCGCTAAAAACTGACGACGATCAATCATGTTATTTCTCCTGATTCAATTTGTTACTTAGGGTGCACAACGCATGACTGGTTTTTTGGAACCGTCAGGTTGAGCCGCAGAATGATCATCGCTTGAATCGTTGCAAGCACTGAGCAGCAGTAGAACCGGAAAAATATAAAAATATGCACGCCATTGTTTCAAGTTTTTTAACATCGGGTTCATCCATAATTAAAGATGCCCACACCATAAACACAGCTTGTGACAACTGAGTGTCATCTTTGTGACGACTCATTGACATGGTCAAGCAAATGAATATGTTTGAAAAAACTGAGTTTAAAATATGGTGCTGAAATGCTCGAAAATTACAATGAAGCGCGCAATGCTTAATTGAAATATGTCAGCAGATTTTCTATCGCTTTAAATCCCACTTTATTCTTTATTCTTATCAAAATCCGAGACCTAATAAGGGGGGATATCTCCATATTTTTGAAGTATAAATCTAGAGTTTTTAAAAGGATTCCCTGCTGGTGTACGCAAATGAATTTGGGGTATAAGCGCTGATCAATCCTGTTAAAATATATCAATAAAAAATTATCTTTGTTGTTGCAAGCTGGGAATATTGAAATACTGGTGCTGATTATGACAAACCCGCTCATTTTCTGAAAACGGCTCAGCATACCTCGTGATTGACCATAGAATTTCGGTATTCATTATTATTCTGGCTATGCAGGATGAAACCACAGTCACTCATTGACAAGCATGATTTCCAGTTTTTGTCTCGGCAACAGCTCAATATCGGGAGTATTCAGAACAAATACACTGTTCAGTTATTTCTGTATTTCAACACTACAGATTTAATTCTATAAATAGATTATGTCCAGTCATTCAACCAAGCATATTTATAAAAGTGACAGAATTTGAATAGTCCTTGATGGCGCATCCATTTTAAAGATAATTCATATGCATCCAGACTCAAAGCCCCCCGAGATAAGACTCTAAGCAGTCTGACAACTGTTATCCTGTTGCTCGGGCATTCATATTTTCATGCGATAGAATGCCCGCTCTGGCAGCATGGAACGATAATGTCTGTTCACATTGACATATTATTTAACCTTTCAATCAACAGCATAACACAGGGTAAAACGGATATTGGCGGATTACACATCACGCTTATTGCAAATAAATGAACTTTGAAATTTTATCTGCATAGTCCACCACATCTTGGGAGATTTCATTTTTAAACACCTCTTCTGAATAGGTACTGAGAGGGCAACTTACCGAAAGAACAGCGGTGATTTCTTGTGTGGCTTGATTATAAATCGGTGCTGCGCTTGCTGCCATATCAGTATTAAAGTGTCCCCAACTGATCATAAAACTTTGACTGCGTACATATTTTAGACGTTCCAACAATGCAGGAAGATGCTGCGGCGTTCGATCAGAATAGACTTTCCAATCATTGAAATGTTCATAACGTTTGATGACTTCAGACTCAGGTAGACGAGAGAGTAATAATTGCCCAATCACTGTAGCATGGGCATGCCAACGTGTTCCAATATGTACGTTACTGGTAAATGAACCAATTGACTGTGCATTACTGGTAAAGACGATGTCGGTTCCTTCTAAAATTGAAAGATGTACGGCAATTTTAATTTTATCACGTAGTTCACGCATGATGGGTATTGCAATATCTGTCAGTGAAGACTTTGACAGGCTGTTAAAACCCAACTCCATCACATTACTATTCAGCGCGTAGGTTTTCTGCGACATTTTTCTTAAATAGCCACAAAATTCTAAAGTGTGGATGAGTCGGAATGCACTCGAACGATTGACATCCAATTTCTCAGCAATCTCAGAAATCGTCATTTCCTGATGATGTTGATCAAACAATTTTAATATGGCTAAGCCACGTACCAAACCGGGTACTAAATAACGTTCATCGGTATTGGATTCAGCATTCTGCTCTAAAAGTACATCTGTCGTTGTTGAATTCATTGTTAAGTATGCCTGTATTCATCATAAGCTTCCCCTAAAGGGAACCCGTATATTTTAGTCATCAAATTTTTTATCTCAATGTTTATATATAAAACATATTTTTTATTAAAAAACTGAAAAAAATGTGAATTTTAACTAAATATTTGAAATTAATGAATATATAAAAATTGACAATTAATTTGATCCAAGTTTATTCTATTGATAATGTTTTAAATACTAAATTATGTTTTATATATAAAACTATTAAGGACGCAAAAATGAGTTGGATCTCAGTTTGTCAACCAGACGACATTAGTCAGGACGAGCCTAAAGCGATTGAAGTCAATGGTAAAAAAATTGGTGTTTTTTTCATCGATGATCAGTATTTTGCAATTGAAAATGTGTGCCCACATGCTTTTGCCTTATTAACAGAAGGTTTTATTGAAGAGCAGACTGTGGAATGTCCATTACATGAAGCAATTTTCAATATTCAAACGGGTGAGTTGGTCAGCGGTCCTGGATGTCGCGACCTATGTACTTATCCGGTACGTGTTGAAGGGCTGGATGTCCAAATTCAACTATAAGTTTCATTAAGAAGGATGGAATCTCATGAAAACATTTAATGAGAAGCTCGCAAACTGGATTCATGCCACGCCAGCAAAAGAAGCAGGAATCAACAACATTCAAATCCCGGGGCAGCCTGAATTACTGGTGTGGCAAACCCGATATAAAGCACCGACACGCTATGAACAGGATTTTGTTGAATATTTAATTCATGCTTTCTCTACAGGGATTACCGAGCTTGATGCGTTGGTTGAATCTTTAAATCTACAGGGATTTCGTTGTGAATCTGGTGAACTTTGGACATTGGAAAATTTTTCACATGAGATGCAACGTTTAGGATATTAATTCAAGGAAGAACGACAATGAACGCAGCAATATCAGCAACACCGAGCGTAGAAGAATACTTGGATTTAGGCTTGCGGGATCTATGGCATCCAGTTTTAGCCAGTTGGGAAGTTGCAGCAAATCCTGTTGGAATTACGCGCTTAGGTGAAAACATAGTGGTATGGCGTGATGATCAAGGTCAGGTACATGCTTTAGAAGATCGTTGTCCACATCGTGGCGCCCGTCTTTCTTTAGGATGGAATCTGGGCAATCGCGTGGCTTGTTGGTATCACGGTGTCGAAGTTCGTCACGATGGTGTGGTTGAGGATGTTCCCGCAGTGCATGAATGTCCGATGAAAGGGACAAGCTGTGTGAAAAGCTATCCTGTAATCGAACAACACGGTGCGATTTTCCTGTGGTTTGGTATTGACAGTAATGAAGCACCGAAGTCGCTGGATTTCCCTGAACAGTTGGCAAGTGAGGCGTGGAGTTCATTCCTGTGTCAGGCAGATTGGAAAGTCAACCATCAATATGCCATTGATAACGTTATGGATCCTATGCATGGGACGTATTTGCATTGTACTTCACACTCGATGGCAGAAGGCGAACGTACTGCTGAAATGAAACACCGGACTACAGAACATGGATTTGTCTTTGAAAAAGAAGGACAGACAGGTGTTAATTTTGATTGGGTTGAGTATGCCAATACAGGTGCAAGTTGGTTACGCCTTTCGATTCCCTATCGTAAAGATTTTGGTCCGGGCGGTGAGTTTTGGATTGTCGGTTATGCCACACCAATTGATGCAAACAATACCCGTGTATTTTTCTGGCGTTGTCGTAAAGTGAGTGGATGGCAGCGCAATGTTTGGCGTTTCTTGTACCGTAACTATTTAGAGAAATTGCATTGGGATGTTCTCGAACAGGATCGAATCATTTTAGAAAATCTTGCACCGCAAGCACGTCAGCAGGAATTCCTTTATCAACATGATGTTGGGCTATCTCGTCTGCGCCGATTAATGAAAAAAGAAGCAGAAAAGCAATTAAAGAAAATGGTCAGTTTAAAGCATGCAAATCGTATTGAGCTGCAGGAAGAAGCACATGGTTAACATGGCATTGTTGCAAGGAAAAAAAGTCCTTGTTACTGGTGCGGCAAGAGGATTGGGGCGAGATTTTGCCCAAGCCATCGCGGAAGCAGGCGCACAAGTGATCATGGCTGATATTTTGACGGACCTTGTCAATAAAGAAGCAAATGCATTGCAAACTAAAGGTCTTGCTGTTGATGCGGTTACGATTGACTTAGCAGATCACATCTCGATTCAACAGGCTGTCGAGCAAACTGTTGCCAAATTATCTGGACTAGATGGTTTGGTCAATTGTGCTGCACTTGCAACCAATGTCGGTGGTAAGACCATGATGGATTATGCACCTGATCTTTGGGATCAGGTCATGAACATCAATGTAAAAGGGACGTGGCTGGTTACAAAGGCCTGTGTACCTCATCTCAAACAGTCGACCTGTGGCAAAGTGATCAATGTTGCTTCAGACACGGCTTTGTGGGGTGCCCCCAATTTGATGGCTTATGTGGCAAGTAAAGGTGCCTTAATTGCCATGACACGTTCCATGGCAAGGGAACTCGGGCAGTTCAATATCTGTATTAATACTTTGTCTCCAGGGCTGACTTTGGTTGAAGCTACGGAATATGTGCCGCAAGAACGTCATGATCTCTATATCAACGGTCGAGCGATTCAACGTCAACAGTTACCACAGGATTTAAATGGAACTGCCTTATATTTACTGTCTGATTTGTCTTCATTTGTGACTGGACAAAATATTCCAGTGAATGGTGGTTTTGTCTTTAACTAAGGAGATATCTAATGATTACAGGGATTGAGATTTTAAAATTTGGTGTTGAGGACAGAGTCGTTTCGAATAAATTTTTGGCGGATTTTGGTTTGGCGCATACAGCATCAGACATCGAAGGTGCTGATCTTTACCAGACACAGAATGGTAGCAGGATTTATTTGTTTGACTGTGATGATTCACGTTTGCCGCATGCAATTGAAACAGGTTCGACCCTGCGTGAAGTGACTTGGGGTGTAGATAAGGTAGAGAATTTAAATGATTTAGCGCTGCGGTTGAAAGATGTAGAGGGCTATCAAAAGACAGCTGATACAGTGCAATGTATTGATCCCAATGGAATGACCATTCGTTTTCAGCTCAGTTTTACCCATCATTTACCAGCGCTCAAAACTGAGGGAATCAACCAATATGGCAGCATCAATCGTGTAAATGCAGCAAGCCCTGTTTATGAAAAAGGACAGCCTGTTGCGATTGGTCATGTGGTGTTTTTCACTCCAGATTTAGCACGTACTGAACAATTCTACATTGAAAAGTTAGGTTTCTTCTTATCCGATGCCTACCGCAATCGTGGCGCATTTTTACGTTGTCGCGGACAAGGCTATCACCATGATTTGTTCTTGCTCTCAGTGCCAAATAAACCTGCTGGGCTTAACCATGTTGCCTTTGTGGTCCGTGACATTCATGAGGTGATCGGTGGTGGTTTGCATATGAACCGTTCTGAGTGGTCAACCTTTATTGGACCGGGGCGCCACCCAATTTCCTCGGCTTATTTCTGGTATGTCAACTCACCTTTGGGTGGAGCATTTGAGTATTACACCAATGATGATTATTTGACGGAAGAATGGCAACCGAGAATTGAAGAACATCGTTTAGAACTGTTCACAGAATGGGCTGTTGATGGTGGTTTGGACGATCAGACTCGTCGCCAAGTTAAAGCCGTGTAAAACAAGTCTGAGTTGAGAGCACAAACTATGCAAAGAGTGGTGATTGTGGGAGCAGGACAAGCCGCGGGTTGGGCTGTCAGTACACTCCGCCAAAATGGATATTCAGGTGAGATTCATGTGGTTTCAAATGAAGATCGAGTGTTTTACGAACGTCCGCCCCTGTCAAAACAGGTGTTATCAAAACAAGCCAGTTATGAAAGCCTGCATCTATTTTCTCATGAACAGATTCAGGATTTTGACATTCAATGGCATAAACCTGCGATGGCGACACAAGTGGATCGCCTTCAGAAAAACGTGGTTTTAAATAGTGGTGAAGTTCTACCCTATGACAAATTATTGATTGCGACAGGAAGTCGAGCTCGTGTTCCTGTGCATTCATGGCAATTTATTCCCAATGTGGTGACTTTACGCAATGTGCAGGATTGTGAGCGCTTGATAGACATTTTAGAGCACACACAAAAACTCGCAGTGATCGGAGGTGGCTGGATTGGGCTAGAGATCGCAGCGACCGCTCGTCAACAAGGAAAAGAGGTGCATATTTTTGAATATGGTGATCGCCTATGCGCACGTAGTGTAAGTCCAGAAGTGTCGCAATTTCTGAAAACCATACATCAGCAACAGGGCACTGAAATTCATTTGGAGAGTAAAAGTCTCCATTTGGTTGAAGCCGGGCAAAACAAAGTCGAAGTGTTGAATCATCCACATGGTACTGGGTTGTTTGACTGTGTAGTAGTGGGTGCAGGCGCGGAGATCGCAAAGGAACTTGGTGTCCAAGCAGGTTTGGAGGTCAAGGATGGCATTGTCGTGAACGGTTTCGGTCAAACTTCAGATCAGCATATTTATGCTGCTGGAGATGTTGCGATTCACCCAAGCTTGGGGTATTGCATTCAGTCTTGGGCGAATGCGCAAAATCAGGCGATTGCAGCAGCAAAATCAATGCTGGGAATTGCCACGGAATATGTCGATATTCCCTGGTTATGGTCGGATCAGTATCACTTCAATATTCAAATCCTAGGGATCTATCAACCTGAAAGAACCGGGCAGATCGTGATCCGCAAAAGTGCGGATGACCAATGCAGTTATTTGTATTTGGATGACCAACAGCATTTGCTGAACATGATTGCCGTGAATGATTCAAAACTGATCAAGCTGGCAAAGCGTTGGATGCAGTCCAATACAGTGTTAGACCCAAAATTATTAGCAGACCCTGAATTTAATCTCATGAAATTAAAACCATAAAAAATTAAATAAGGTCTCGAACTCAATCGAAGGAATGAAGTATGAGTAATGAAGAAAAGAAAGGATTAAAGCATTGGGTTCCTGCTTTTGTCCTGATGGTATGTGTCGTTTTGGCATTCTTCGACAAAATCAGTATCGCCGTATTATTCGCTGACCCACACTTTCAAGGTGCGATGGGGATTGCACAAGATAAAGCAAAGCTTGGATGGCTAATGACCAGTTTTTTATTGGCCTATGGTTTCTCGTCGATGTTCTTAAGTTTTTTGGGAGATATATTCAATCCGAAGAAAATGTTGTTCTGGAGCGTTGCATCATGGGGATTGCTCATGTTTTGCATGGGGTTTACTACCAACTATACCGGTATGTTGGTCTTGCGAATTTTACTGGGTTTGGCAGAAGGCCCTTTATTTGCCCTGGCTTATGCCATTGTGAAGCAAACTTATACCGACCACCAGCAGGCGCGTGCTTCAACGATGTTTTTATTGGGCACACCAATAGGTGCATTTTTAGGTTTTCCAATTACAGCAGCCGTATTGGCAAAGCATGACTGGCATACCACTTTTTTTGTGATGGCGGGTCTGACCGTGATTGCATTAATCGCAATTGCATTCGGTTTACGCAATTTACAACTGAAGAAAACTATCGAACTGGAATCCACCAGTAAACGCATCAACTTTAAGGGACATATTCAAAATACCAAGTCGTTGTTGCAGAACAGTTCATTTTGGTTGGTGTGCATTTTCAATATTGCCCTGATGACTTATTTGTGGGGCTTAAATAGCTGGGTGCCATCATATCTCATTCAAGACAAAGGCTTCAATCTCAAAGAGTTTGGCATTTATTCAAGTTTTCCATTTATTGCCATGTTAATCGGCGAAGTCGTGGGTGCATTTCTATCTGATCAGCTGGGTCGCCGTGCCATTCAGGTGTTTAGCGGCTTACTGGTGGCAGGCATATTTATGTATGTCATGGTCATTATGACGGATCCGATTTTGGTGATCGCAGCAATGTCTTTAAGCGCAATGGCTTGGGGTTTTGGTGTCGCAGCGGTATTCGCTTTACTTGCCTGTGTAACCACAGCCGATGTCGGTGCAACTGCGGGTGGAATTTTTAATGGCATGGGAAATTTTGCCAGTGCAATTGCACCTGTTCTGATCGGTTACATCGTCATGCAAACACACAGTTTTAATTTAGGAATTACCTTCTTGGCAGCAGTTGCCGTGATTGGATCGTTCTTCTTGCTTCCTTTATTGAAACGTTATTAATCAAACAGATCTAGGAGTTAAAAACATGACTACTCAACAATTCGAATCATGGAAACAACCAGAAGGCACAAGTTTAAAAGATTGGTTAAATACGCGTATCGCACGATTTGAGACACGTAAATATGATTTTGATGCTTTGAAGTTTCAAGCGGATTATGACCCAAAATATCGCCGCGCACAGATGCGCTATATGGGAACAGGAGCCACGGGTGTGGTAAATGATGGCAATACAGTTCCCGCTGAAAATTTTACTTTTTCAACGATGGTACTTCCAGCACAGTGTGAAGGACCTTTGCATATCCATCATGATGTTGAAGAAGTGTTTTTTATGCTGCGAGGAGAAATTGATCTATTCATTGAGCATAACGGTGAGAAATTCCAGACCAAATTGAAAGAGCGCGATTTAATTTCAATTCCACCGGGGATTTATCGCGGACTGTTCAATCCCGGTCAGGAAGATGCCTTGATGTGCGTCATGTTAGGTGCAGGTAAACCTACGATTCCGAATTATCCACCTGAGCATCCTTTGTCTCAAATCAAACGTTGATTCGATTGAACTCGTAAATGTTAAAGGGAAGACTTGATGACACTGATTGATAATTTAGCCAAATACCCAGTAAAAACCATTACTGTGGATGGTCATATACAAGCCTATCGTGAGGCAGGACAAGGTCAAGCCTTGATTTTGCTGCATGGAATTAGTTCAGGTTCAGGGTCTTGGATCAATCAATTGGATGTACTCCATCAGCATTTTCATGTCATCGCCTGGGATGCACCGGGTTATGGCCTATCCGATGACTTAGATACAGATCAACCCAATGCAACGGATTATGCACAACGCATATTGGGTTTGATGGAGGCTTTAAATATTTCCAAGGTTATTTTGATTGGTCATTCCCTTGGCGCTTTACAGGCCAGTGCCTTTACTCATCTTTATCCTGAACGGGTTGTAGCCTTGATTCTGGCGAATCCAGCACAGGGCTATCAACGCGCAGATGAAGAAACCAAGACACAGGTTTACCATAAACGCCCAAGTATGCTGAAAAGCTTAGGTAATGTGGGAATGGCCGCATGTCGTGGACCACATTTGATTTATAAACAGGAGCAACAGGCTTTGGCTTTGGTCAATGAGGTCATGAGCCATCTGACTTTAAATGGCTTTACCCGTGCATCGTATTTGTTGGCTTACGACGAAATTCGAAATTATTTAACAGAAATCACAGTTCCATGTGTCGTGATTGCAGGTGATAAGGATCAAATCACACCTGTAAAAGCAATTAAAGAACTTGCGGTAGAAATGCATTTGAGCCGATGTCATCTCATTGCAGATGCAGGTCATCTGAGTTATGTCGATCAACCTCAACAGTTTAACGACATTGTTTTATCGATCAATTAAAACATCAACGAGAGATATGGATATGAGCTTCCAAGTTGAAGGAAAAGTAGCAGTTGTCACAGGCGGCTCGTCAGGCATTGGTTTGTCAGTGGTGGAAATTTTGGTGTCAGAAGGTGCCAAGGTCGCATGGTGTGGTCGAGATGAACAGCGCTTAATCGCATCAAAAACCTATATTTTGGAAAAATATCCAGACGCCCATATTTTCACCTGTCGTTGCAATGTATTGGATAAAGAAGATGTAAAACGCTTTGCGCAGCAAGTCAACCGGCAGCTCGGAAATGTCGATATGTTGATCAATAACGCAGGTCAAGGGCGTGTGTCAAATTTTGAAGACACCCAAGATGAAGATTGGATGAAAGAAATTGAATTGAAGTATTTCAGTGTATTGCATCCAGTTCGTGCATTTTTAAACGATTTAAAAAAATCTCCATGTGGTTCGATCACCAATGTTAACTCATTGTTAGCACTGCAACCTGAGCCACATATGATTGCAACCTCAGCTGCACGTGCTGCCTTGCTGAATCTGACTCATTCTTTAGCCCATGAATTCAGTCAATACGGAATTCGGGTCAATTCGATTTTGTTGGGAATGGTGGAATCTGCGCAATGGAAGCGTCGTTTTGAAGCCCGCTCGGACACAAGTGCATCCTGGGAACAGTGGACAGGCAGTATTGCAAAAAAACGCGGCATTCCGATGCAGCGACTGGGCAAGCCAGAGGAGCCAGCCCGTGCCTTGGTATTTTTGGCATCACCGCTGGCCTCGTATACCACTGGTTCAACCCTGGATGTATCTGGTGGATTTAATAAACATTTATAAGGTGTTTACATGAAGCAGTTGATGATGATTGGTTTTGGCGCGATGGCAGCAGAAGTCTATGCCCACATGCCACAAGATTTGCAGCTTAAATGGATTGTGGTGCCCGCACGCAGTATAGAAAAAGTCAAGGCACAGGTTGCTGAGGACGTGCAGGTCATCAGTTTAATTGAACAGTGTCAGGGTACACCTGATTATGTGATTGAAGTGGCGGGTCAGGCTGCGGTGAAAGAACATGCACAAAAAGTCTTGGAAAAAGGCTGGACGATTGGTCTGATATCAGTAGGGACTTTGGCCGACAATGAATTTTTAGTTCAACTCAAAACCACAGCTGAACAACATGATGCGCATCTACATCTACTCGCAGGTGCAATTGCGGGCATTGATGGCATTGCCGCAGCCAAAGAAGGTGGGCTGGAAAAGGTCACCTATAAGGGGTGCAAAAGTCCAAACAGCTGGCGTGGGAGCTATGCAGAACAATTGATTGATTTAGACCAAGTGCTTAAAGCAACAGTTTTTTTCCGCGGCACAGCCAGAGAAGCAGCCTTGAAGTTTCCGGCAAATGCCAATGTCGCAGCAACAATTGCACTGGCAGGTCTTGGTATGGACGAAACCATGGTGGAGTTGACCGTTGATCCAAGTATTAACAAAAACAAGCACACCATTGTGGCAGAGGGTGTTTTCGGTGAAATGACCATTGAATTGATTGGCGTACCTTTGGCGGGTAACCCAAAAACTTCAACGCTAGCGGCACTGAGCGTGATTCGTGCGTGTCGTAACAGCGTCGAAGCAATTCAGATTTAAAAGGATTTGAGCATGATCAAGGAAATTTATATCGCAGGTGAATGGCGATTAGGTAAAGGCGGTACGATTCAAAGTTTATTCCCGGCAGATCAATCTGTGAATGCTGAAATTTCTACAGCGAGTTTAGATGATGTCAATGAAGCCGTTGAAAAAGCGGATTTTGCATGGCGTAAGTCTGAGTGGCGTAACAGCCTGCCACATGAACGTGCCCGTATCTTATACAAAGTGGCAGACATTATTGAAGCGCGTGTGGATGAGCTTTCTCAATTACAAACGCGTGATAATGGAAAGCCCTTGGCTGAAACACGGGCTTTGACCATGAGTGCGGCTGCAACAGCACGTTATGTGGCAGCAGCATGTGAAACATTGAATGATGAACTCACTTCGCAACGTGCATCAGATTTCATGACCATGAGTGTACATGAACCTGTAGGTGTAGTGGCTGCAATTACCCCATGGAACTCACCAATTGCCAGTGAAGTACAAAAATTGGCGCCTGCGCTTGCCGGGGGGAATGCAGTTATTTTAAAACCTGCGGAAGTCACTTCTTTAATAGCATTGGAACTGGCTAAAATCTTTGAAGAAGCTGGCTTACCTAAAGGTTTATTAAGTGTACTGGTTGGGCGTGGTTCAGTGATTGGCGATGCAATAGTAAAGCATCCTCTAGTCCGTAAGATCTCATTTACGGGGGGGACCACCACAGGTCGCCATCTCGCACATCTTGCTGCTGAGAAATTAATTACAACCTCATTGGAGTTAGGGGGCAAATCACCAACGATCGTATTGCCAGATGCTGATATTGAACTGGCAGCAAAAGGCGTGGCTTACGGTATTTTCAGTTCGGCTGGACAAGCATGTATTGCGGGTTCACGTCTATTTGTACACAGCAGTATCTATGACCAATTCTTAAATCGTCTAGTTGAGATTACTAAAGGTTTGCGTGTTGGACATCCTGAAACCGCAGGTGTACACCTTGGCTCTTTGATCAATCCAAAGCATCTGGCTTCAGTCGATGCTTATGTCCAGCTGGCAAGGCAAGAGGGGGGACAGGTTGTCATTGGTGGACAAGCACTAACTGAAGGTGAATTCGCAAAAGGCAGTTATTACTTACCTACGATCATCACAGGCTTGAAAAATTCAGCACAAACATGTCAGGAAGAAATTTTTGGCCCTGTTTTAGTGGTGATGCAATATGACGACGAAGACGATTTAATTGCAGAAGCCAATGACAGTTGTTTTGGTCTTGCAGCAGGCATCTGGACAGAGAACTATCGTAAAGCGTGGCATCTTGCTCGCACATTAGAAGTGGGAACAGTGTGGATCAATACCTATAAAAAATTCTCTATTTCTGCACCATTTGGTGGCTTTAAGGACAGTGGTATCGGACGTGAAAAAGGACGACTAGGTATTTTGTCTTATATGCAACAAAAAAGCATCTATATGGGATTAAGCGATCAGCCAAATCCTTGGGCGAATTCATAAATTCATGGAATGAATAATTTTTGAGGAAGAAAAAATGACGGAACGTGTAAATGTAGGTGAAGCAATTGCCCGTGTTCTAGAAGCACATCAAGTGGACAGTATTTACGGTGTTATTTCGATTCATAACTTACCGATTGCGGATGCAGTCGGTCGCCGTGAAAAAATCCGTTTTGTTGCTGCACGTGGCGAAGCAGGTGCGGTCACGATGGCGGATGGGCATTCTCGTTTTAAAGGGTTGGGTGTGGCTTTAACCAGTACGGGTGCAGGGGCAGGTAATGCGGTGGGTTCATTGATTGAAGCGATGAATGCAGGCAGTCCTGTTTTACATTTAACAGGACAGGTCGAACGTGAATATTTGGATCGTGATGCCAGTTTTATTCATGAAACCAAAGATCAGCTGACTTTTTTACGGGCATCAAGCAAAGCTGCATTCAGGATTACCAGCCCTGACAATGCTGTAGGTGTGATTCGTGAAGCGATTCGTGTGGCAACCACTGTACCGATGGGACCTGTGAGTGTTGAATTACCGATCGATGTTCAAGCAGCGGAAATTGATTTGCCCCTGAACCTGGGACCAGTGAAAGCGCTTGAACTTCCTCAAGCTGAACAGGTCGAAATCGATTTGATTGTCGATGCATTAAAAAAAGCCAAACGCCCTGTATTTTGGATTGGCGGAGGGACGCTCAATAGTGTTGCGGAAGTGAAAGCCATTGCTGATCTTGGGATTCCAGTGGTTTCATCCACACATGCACGTGGTGTATTGGCAGATGATCATCCACGTAGTTTAGGCGCATTCCATAACTCTGCGGGAGTGGAACAACTGCTCAAAGATGCTGATCTATTGGTTGTTGTTGGCTCTCGTTTGCGCAGTAATGAAACCAAAACCTATTCAGTACAGTTCCCTGACAATATTATCCAGATTGATGCCAATCCCGTAGCACAGCAACGTAATTATAAAGTACGAAATTTCATCTGTGGCGATGCTAAAGATGTATTGCAGCGTGTACTGACTGGCTTACAAGGCATATCAAAAATCGATACAGATTACGATCAAGCCGTTGTTCAGGCGAAGCAGGCAGCGATTGACGCTTTAAGGACTCAGCTGGATCAATATGCGCTAATTTGTGATCACTTGCGTGCTGCATTACCACAAGATGGTATTTTAGTCCGTGACATCACCATGTCTGGCAGTACTTGGGGCAGCCGCTTATTTCCAGTTCAGGCGCCCAATCTCAACATTCATTCTTTGGCAGGAGCGATTGGTCTTGGTCTAGCAACTGCGATAGGTGCTTCAATTGCCAATCCTGATAAAAAAGTAATTGCTTTGGTTGGTGATGGCGGGCTGATGCTGGGAATCGGCGAAATCGCAACCATGGCACAGGAAAATACCAATATGGTGTTGATGATCATGAATGATGGTGGTTATGGCGTAATGCGAGGAATCCAAAATAACTACTTTGGTGGTCGTCAGTATTTTAATGAATTGCATACTCCAGACTATAAGGTACTGGGTGATGCAATGGGTGTGAAAAGCTGGAAAGTGGGGAGCGCTGAAGAATTTAACACAGTGATTCAAGAAGCAGTTAAGTTTCAAGGTCCAAGTGTCATTGAACTGGATATGCACTTGATCGGTCCGCTTAACTTCGCGGGTCCACCACAGAAAAAGCTGTACTAATCCATATATGGATAAATAGCGCAGATCTTAAAACATTTACAGGCAAAAAATTTTTTGCCTGTAAAATGATAAAAACTATGTTTTACAGGTAAAACAAAAACAAGACCAACAGGATCGTTGGGACAAAGATAAAGGAATTAGGTATGAAAAAGACATCGATGATCGTGATGCTTGCTGCATTTTATTTGGGTATGACTTCCAACACTTTTGCAAAAAATTCAGCACTCGAATGGAAAAGCGAAGATGGAACAGACACTTTAAGCTTAGGTGGTGTGATTCGGACAAACTATCGTTATGAAGATTGGGAGGGTCCAAACAATGACAATGGAAAACTTTATTTCGATATTTTCAGGGTGGATCTCAAGGGTAAATTTGATAATGCCTATATCAATGCAAGTTATTTATTTCAAGATCAAGAGAAACGTGCGATTGAAAAGGCTTATGTGGGCTATAACCTAGATGAAAATAACAGCCTGGAGGCTGGTTTTGTCTACAAACCCTTTACGATTTATCCTTATCCACAAAACGGTTGGACCTATCATATTCCGTTCTTTCTAGGATATGGCAACAATATTGCCCCTGGTTTGAATTGGAATTTCCACAATAAGGATTGGGACATCAAACTGGGGTATTATCCGCAAATGTTAGCGACTAACCTGCGTTATTCTCCTGAAAGTGCCACCTATGATGATTTGGCTGAAAATGCTTTTCCCACCCAAAAAGCCTATCAAAATGAAAAGCGCCATCAATTCAATACACGCATTGTACGTAAGCTTGAAACTGAGTTTGGTAAGCAAGAGTTGGGTCTATCAGGTGCAATCGCACAATTGCACAATCAAACCACGGACAAAAATGGTCAATACTATGCTTTAGGTGTACACACCGATAATAATTACAAACGCTTTAATTTACAAAGCTCAGTGATTCATTATCAATATGATGCAAAGAACCCTGAGGGAGTGAACAATGACATGACCCTGATGGGCAATAACGGTTTTACGCCTGCTTATTTCATTGCATCCGAAGCGACAGTTGCCAGTTTAAATCTGGCCTATACTTTGCCTGTGCAGGATATGGGAAAACTCAAGGCAATTCGCTTTTATAATGATTATAGTTATATGGACAAGAAACGTGATGACTGGTCTGATTCACAAATGAATACCACAGGGATGTTATTCATCGCATCACCATTTATGGTTTGGGCGGATTATACATGGGGCAAAAATGCCAATATTATTGGCGGTGCATCAAATGCCACTGGTTTTACCTCGACAGTCTCACCCTATAGTGATCAATGGCTATACCGGATCAATTTAAACATTGGCTATAGTTTTTAATCTTGAACAAAAAAGGTGTTTAATCATATGCTTTGATCTCATTTTGAGGCATTGCATGTCAGTTGAATACAATCAGCACATCATTATACAGAAAAGATAGCTTGATCAAGCTGTTATAAGTGAAGTGCTGATTTTATTATCACTTGAGTGATTGAATAGTGTTTTAGTGTGAAGCCATTTTTTTGCTATTTGGAAAATATGCCTTGAGTTCGTCTAAAAAAAGTCGGACTTTTTTAGGCATTTTATCTGTTGAAGAGGTGATGGCATAAAAGTAAAGTTGTGCTGAATCATAGTCTTCCAAACAGCGGAATATATTTCCTGTATCTTGATCTTTTTGCGCTAAAAAATCAGGTAAAAATATAATTCCCTGATCCTGTTTACAAAAATCGAGGAGAAAGTCACCGCTATTGCAGGTTAATTTGGGGGTACAGTAGATGCTTTCTTCTTTTTTATTTTTGCTCAGCACAATTTTAGCGCTGGAATCAGCTTGTGAATATAGCAACAGGCTGTGCTGTTTTAATTCATCAATACTATTGGGCTTGCCGTATTTTTCAAAATAACTGCTTGTTGCATAAAAATGTCGATGATAAGTGCTTAATAAATGTGTGTTGCGTTCATCAATCTCTGGACTGATTCTCAACACAATATCGTATTTATCCTCGTTGATATTTAAGAACTTATCTGAAAGAAATAAATCTATTTTGATATTGGGGTATTTCAGCATGAATTTAGAGATGATCTCAGTAAGATTGGCTTGTCTAAATGAATGCGGCGCATTAATTCTGAGCTTACCTTCAGGGTATTTCTGGTCATGTACAAAATCACTGGTTGCCCATTCAAATTCACTCATAATCACTTTTGAGTGCTGGTAAAATTTTTCACCTGAATGGGTTAAGTCCATTTTTCGTGTATTTCGAATGAATAACGCTGTATTAAAAATGGTTTCTAAATGACAAATCCTTTTCGCTACTTGATCCCGTGTAATCCCCAAGTGGCGTGATGCACTACTAAAATTGCCATGTTCAACAACACTGATAAAAGTGTTGATACAGTCTAATTTATCCATTCAATTTTAATGTAATTGTCAACTTAATCATTAAAGTATCGCATCGTTCGAAGCTTAGCAATCATTGTATCTTTTCAGGATACAGTTTGTATTTAAATTGCTATCTAGTGGTTTACGTGTATTTTTGCTTTGATATAAATTCCTTTATAAATATGTTGCCAATCAGAATGAATAAAGCATTTTTAGAACAACTTAGCCCACAAAATTGTCAAATCATCTTCATCGATCAACAACCACAAATGGCATTCGGTGTTCAGTCCATAGATCGCCAAACCTTAAAGAATAATGTTGTAGGGCTGGCCAAAGCGGCAAAAGTTTTTAATATCCCGACCACCATTACCACCGTAGAAACTGAAAGTTTTTCAGGGCACACTTTTCCAGAATTATTAGATGTTTTTCCAGACGCTGCTTTGCTTGAAAGAACTTCAATGAACTCATGGGATGATCAAAAAGTACGAGATGCATTGGCTGCAAATCATCGTAAAAAAATCATCGTCTCTGGTTTATGGACCGAGGTGTGTAATATCACTTTTGCATTTGGTGCAATGTTGGAAGGTGACTATGAAATATATATGGTTGCAGATGCATCGGGAGGAACATCAAAAGAAGCCCATGATTATGCAATGCAACGCATGATCCAAGCGGGTGTTGTTCCGGTAACGTGGCAACAGGTTTTGCTTGAATGGCAACGGGATTGGGCACATCGAGAAACCTATGATGCGGTGATGGATATTGTTCGAGAACACTCAGGTGCGTATGGGATGGGGGTTGATTATGCATATACCATGGTCCATAAAGCTCCAGAAAGAACCACGACTCAACATGAAGTTATTGCAGCGGTACCTGCTAAATAAGCTCTATGAGCATACATATTCACGGAGATGATCATGACAGATGTAGCGCTGATTCTTAAGAATGGAAAAATTACTACGCTGGATGCTAAACAACCTGAAGTAACGGCGATTGCCATTGCAGATGGAAAAGTGATTGCCACAGGTGATGAAAGTCAGATCATGAGGTTGGCAAAAGATTCAACCAAAGTGATTGATCTAAATGGTCGTCGTGTGATTCCCGGTTTGAACGACAGCCATCTACATATTATCCGCGGCGGATTAAATTATAATATGGAACTGCGTTGGGAAGGTGTTCCCACCATTGCTGATGCGCTGAGGCTGTTGAAAGAACAGGCTGAAAATACACCAGCACCACAGTGGGTACGTGTCGTCGGCGGGTGGACTGAATTCCAATTTGCAGAAAGACGTTTACCTACTTTGGCTGAAATCAATAAAGCTGCGCCAGATACGCCAGTATTTATTTTGCATTTATATGCCAGTGCCATGCTCAATCGAGCAGCTTTAGATGTTTTGGGATTTAATAAAGATACCCCTGATCCTCCTGGCGGTCGCATAGAACGCAACGAAAAAGGAGAGCCTACAGGTTTACTCTTGGCAACTCCGTCAGCTGCGATTCTCTACTCAACATTGGGTAAGGCGCCAAAACTGCCTGTTGAAGATCAAGTCAATTCGACCCGACATTTTATGCGCGAGTTGAATCGCTTAGGGGTGACATCGGCGATTGATGCTGGTGGTGGTGGGCAGAATTATCCTGATGACTATGCTGTGATTAAACAGTTGCATGAAAAAGACCAGATGACGGTAAGAATTGCCTATAACCTCTTTGCCCAGAAAGCAGGGGAAGAACTGCAAGATTATCAGCGTTGGACAGAAATGACTTTTCCAGGCGAAGGTGATGCACGATTACAAATGAATGGGGCAGGTGAAAACCTGACTTGGTCAGCAGGTGATTTTGAAGATTTCTATGAGCCACGCCCAGATTTACCCGAAAAAATGGAAGCTGAACTCGAAGCAATCGTTGAACATTTATCTGAGAAAAAATGGCCATTCCGAATTCATGCCACTTATGATGAAAGTATTAGCCGTTTGCTCAATGTATTTGAACGGGTCAATGGCAAACAAGCTTTTGCAACGCGTTTTATTATTGATCATGCTGAAACGGTGTCAGAACAAAACATTGAGCGGATTGGCGCATTGGGTGGTGGAATTGCGATTCAACATCGAATGGCTTATCAAGGTGAAATTTTTGTCAAACGTTATGGCGCTGAAGCTGCCAAAGCAACACCACCGGTAAAGAAAATGCTTGAACTTGGCGTTCCTGTCGGTGCAGGAACAGATGCAACGCGTGTGGCATCATACAATCCATGGGTATGTCTGGCATGGTTAACCACTGGTAAAACAGTAGGCGGCTTTGCACTTTATGATGAAAAAGATTTAATTGACCGTCAAACCGCCTTGAAACTCTGGACCAAAGGTTCAGCTTGGTTTTCAGGAGAGCAGACTCAGAAAGGTGCTTTGGTCACAGGTGAACATGCAGATCTTGTTGTACTGTCTGATGACTATTTCTCTGTGGAGGGAGAGTGTATTCAATCTATTGAATCTGTCATGACGGTGATGAATGGACGGGTGGTTTATGCAGCAGCAGAGTTTAAACAGGAAGATCCTCCAATTCCACCTGCATCACCTGAATGGTCGCCAGTAAAACGCTTTGGAGGGCAGTGGCGTCTGTCTGAAAACCGCAATGCGCCTTCTTTGCAACCACTGCAAAACAATTCAGCAATCTGTGGATGTACCAACAATTGTGGTATGCATGGTCACTCGCATGCATGGATGATTGATATTCCAATCAATGATCAAGACAAAAAATCATTTTGGGGCGCACTCGGCTGCTCCTGTTTTGCTTTTTAATACCCACCTAAAAAATGCCATCTCACTGAAATGAGATGGCGTTTTATTGGGGAGAATGCTATGAAAATTTATTTCATCTCTTTAGCTGTTGGCTTGTTGGTGGGCGTATTGTATTACCTGTTGAATGTAAAATCGCCGGCGCCACCATTCGTTGCATTATGTGGTTTGTTGGGAATGGTCATTGGTGAGCAGCTTATGCCGATGATTAAAAATTTATTATCCTAACCATGGACGATGATAAACAATGCAATTTAAGCTCAGTAAGTTGTTAAGTTTCAATGCAGGTTATGTCGATACAGCAAGCTTCCTTGCTTTGCATGGGCTATTTTCTGCACATGTTACAGGTAACTTTGTTACTTTGGGGGCGGCTTTGGTTTCCGAAAGTCAAACGGGTGCATGGGCGAAACTGGCTGCATTGCCGATGTTCTGCATCACCGTTTTACTGGTCAAAGTGATTGATCAAAGGTTTGTGACACAGCAAAACAGTTCATATCGTTTTTTTCTTAAGACGATGTTTTTACTTTTTAGCATTGTTGCAGTATGTAGTTATTTTTATCTGCCTTTTCCAAAATACGATACGGCCATGAGCTTTACGGTTGGAATGTTATTGGTCGCGGCGATGGCAATTCAAAATGCCATGCATCGTATCCATTGGGCTAAAGAGTCTCCAACCACAGTCATGACAGGTTCCACGACACAATTAATGCTAAATGTTGCTGAACTGTTTTCCAAATCCTCTGATGAAGAAAAATATCAGATTCGGCAGCGAATTTATCCGATTCTTCCGACGATGTTGAGTTTTGCTTTTGGATGTGCCGTGGCTGCAGTCCTGTATAAATTTGCGTTGTTGTGGTTATTTGTCTTTCCTCCATTGTTGTTGATAGTCATTTATTTCAACCGGGAAAATTATAAAAAAGCCTAGTACTGTGAGCCAACACTCACCCTATTATTTATTCAATGACGAGTAAAACATGGAAAATATAGACAACCCGGCAGCTCCAGGATTCTGGAAAAGCTGTAGAGATCCTCTGTTATTGACGATTGTCGGTGGTGCAGTCGATACCATTGGGTTTATTGCACTTTTTGGTTTTTTTACAGCTCATGTGACAGGCAACTTGGTATTGGCTGGAGCCGCTTGGGTAAAAGGTGGACCGGGAATTTGGATTAAATTAGGTGCAATTCCCTTATTTATTTTAACTGTTGCCATAACGAAATATTGGATTGATCGGAGTGTACAAAAACATACGACCTTGAGTTATTTGTTTTTGGGTGAAGCCATTTTCTTAACAGGATTTATGTTGGCGGGACTATATTTTGAGCCCTTTAAAGATGCCAATAATGTCACTGTGGCTATCACGGGTGGCTTGGGGTTGATTGCTTTGGCAATCCGAAATACTTCCAGTAAAACCTTAATTAAACATATCAGCCCAAGCACCATGATGACTGGGAATACCACTCAGTTGGGTATCGATATTTCCAACTATTTTAGAGATCGCAGTGATAGCAATATGCAGAAGCTACAACATAGTTTCAGTATTGTAATGGGTTTTGTCATCGGCGCATTTTTTGGGGCATTTTTATACGTGTATTTAGATTTTTGGAGTGTCGCTTTCTTTGTCGCACCTGTTCTGTATTTGTCTTACCTTGCTGCGAAACAGAGATTTGTTCAACCGAACTAAGGAGGGAGGTCATGAATAAGTTTTGCTCGGACACAATCAGTATTGGCATCTTCTGGTCAACCATGATTCTACTGTCAACAGCTTGGTCTGCATATACCGATTATGCAGCTTATTGACCTCCACTTACGGTTTTTGTTTATGTGCTCAGTGGCTTATCGCTTGTTGTAAACCACATTGCTTGAGCAATAAGACCAACATTCAAGGATAGCTCAATGATTGGGTACAGGTCGTAAGTTATGGATCTCATCCATTCTATATGGGATATCCATTTTTCTAAGTTTTATCGATAGCAAACTCATATTGTTGATACTCGGCATGATTGTGGTTTTCTGGTTTTTATCCAAGCGACAAATTGAACAGTATTTTAAAGATCACCAAGGTGATCATTAACAATCTGTTTTATAACGAAATAACAAAATTTAAGGTAAAGCAATGTCAAATTTACTTAAAACTTCTATCCCTTTGTTTTCTTTGCTTATCACACAATTACATGCTGCTGGGCATATGTTCAATAAAAATAGTCCATATTTATTGGGTGACTGGCAAGGGAAACGGACTGAGCTTTTAAATCAAGGTATTAAATTTGATTCCAATCTGATGATTGATACGGCTTATTTGGCTGATGGGGGGTACGATTCGGGGCATTCCCCAAAGTATGCGAGTCAACTATTAATCGGTTCAACTTTAGATCTGGAGAAATTGGCAAATTTGACTGGGTTAAGTCTTCGAGCAACAATCACTGCTCGGCAAGGACAAAGCTTGTCCTCGGAAGATATTTCTGATCCAACTGCACCGCAAATTGCCAATGTACAAGCAAATTATGGTCGTGGTAACAGTAAAAGTCGTCTGACGGAGTTTTCTCTAGAAAAGAACTTCAAAGATTATGGACTCAGCATTAAATTGGGACGTTTGGGAATAGGGACTGATTTTAATGTGATGTCATGTGAGTTTCAAAACAATTCATTTTGTGCCGCACAGATGGGCAAGTGGCAGAGTGGTATTTGGTACAATTCACCGATTTCTCAATGGGGTGGCCGTATTAAATACCAACTTCAGCCAGAACTTTCTGCCCAAATCGGTGTATACGAATACAACCCAAAAAATGCTTTAGAGCGGCATGGTTGGAACCTCAATACAGATCAAGCGGATGGTGTGACGATTCCGATAGAAGTGATGTGGCAACCCAGATCTTTCATCAATGGATTGGCAGGAACATATCGCATAGGTGCAATGTACAACAGTGCGGATGACCTTAAAAATCAAAAAAACATTCGAACGGGGAAGGGTGAAAATCATACGTATGGCGCATGGTTCAACTTTGATCAGCAACTCACGTCGATGGGTTCTGGAAAACAGGGTTTGCACAGCTTTGCAAATTTTACTTTTCATAACCGCAATACCAACAAGGTTGATCATTCTCAGCAGATCGGTCTCAAATACTATGGAGTTTTCATCAGTCACCCTGAAGATAATCTAGGTTTTGGTCTCAACCGAATTCATCTCAATGACCGTTTTACTGAAGGTAAGGCACAATTTAATGCTGATGCGGAATACAATGTTGAATTAAATTATAGTTACAATCCTGCAAAGTGGCTGATGTTACATCCTAGCTTACAATATATTGTTCATCCTGGTGCGACAAAGAATAAGGACAATGCTTGGGTTTTTGCGCTGGGTACAAAGATAAACTTTTAGTAAATCGCGTTTTAAATCTAAAATTTAGAGCAGCAATCCCTGCATTTTGTGTAGCTTAAAATTCGTAGCTGATTTTTATCTATAGCGCAATCCGTTGACGTTCAAAATGACGAAGCTATTGATCAGACACAGGTGAGAAAATAACATGTACGGGTGAATCATTACGATTTAACGATGAAAAGGGTCCAATAAAGTTTTTATTTGGATTTTTTGCGAAGCTTCGATGCCATGCTCTTAGCTTATTCTCAGACAACCATTCCAATTCTAAAGCATTATTTTGATTGCCGAAGTCGATGGTATTCACTGAAAATTGATTGATTGCATTTAAAGCAGCTCGGCATTTTTCAGTTTCGCCTTTTTTAAGCACGGACACTTGGACCTGAGTTGCGCCACCAAACATCACATCGTTTTCACGACATTGAAGTACCTGAACATGATAACGACCTTCTGGTGAAGATAAATCTCTAACCACTTTATTTACATTGTTTGATTGGCAGGCGGATAGGAGCAACGGCAAGACTGCTAAGCCGAAAATTGGTTTTATGGATAATTTATTCCATTGCATGAAGTTTTCAACCTCGTATATTTTGATTGAATAAGAATGTTGTTTTTATTTCAGCAGGATTGGCCAAAAATAATATTGAAGCATGTGCATATTATTGAACTGATACTGAACGTAATTGCACAATATTTCAATAAATAAGTAAATAAAGTTTTTGATCATTCATTATATTTTTTGAAATGATTTTTCATATGATTAAATTTTATTGATGTTAATTTATATTGTGTATTTTGACCTAAGTCTAAATAAGATTTACAAAAAAAGGATATGAATAAAAACTGACTTGCTGAAAAATAAGCAGAAGTTTTGTTCTAAGTTAGAGCTTTGAATAAAATATACATATTTCTTTCAGCATAAAAAGCAAGCTGTGTTGGCTGTATAGCGGTGTTTTTTATCTAAAAAGCATTTAATTTTTAAAGTTTTATGTTGAAGTGTTTTACAGAGAATCTGACGTTTTTTGCTTTACAGATGCGATCGTCAGTTGAAGTGAGGTGTAGCGTTGAGACTTAAATGACTTACAAGCGCATTGCATCCAGTGCACAATCAAAGATTATGTGGGCATCTTGTCTGGAAGATCGAGCGTTTCTGTTCAACATATAACGAGTTCAAGGATTAATAGAATGAAAATCAAAATTGTTCTACTCACTGCACTGTTGAGCTTGCCATTGCTTGCAGATGCAGAAGGGTTAAAGTTAAAGAGCAGTCAAGGTGAATTTGATCAATATACAGGTCAAATCACGCTCAGTGGGGAGTATTCATATTATTTTGAGGATGAGGTTTTAGGTGATGTCGTCTGCTTTCATCCTTATATGCCATCAGATCAATTAATTCCGCGTAGTGCTCATGATCAACGTTCACGCTGGTTCTGTTTTAATCAGACCAATCAAGCAATCAAGGCTTTTAAAATCAATAAAAAGCCTAAAGAGGGGTATGAGGGTTATACCGGTCATGCCACTGTGACTGTCGGTGATTATGCAGTGTATAAGGGCGAGAGTGAAGGTTTTGATACTGCAAAATTAATTTCTGTTAAAAAAGCTGAAGCACCCAGATTGGTGAAGAAATCTGGTTATTAAATTACATAGTGAAGACAAGGACAAATAATGATGAAAAAAATCACTTTTTTACTGGCTGCTCTGTTGAGTATTCCAGTGCTTGCACAGGCAAAAACCTTGCAGCAATGGGAGCAATGTGCCGATAAAGCTGGTCGCAGTGTCAATGTGCAAGAGGTGGGCAATATCGGTTATGAAGCTGAAATTAAAAAACACTGTGGAACACGTCCAGTAGCTACTGCGGGTATGGTAAAACCAGATGGAAAATTGCCTTATGATGTGATTCAAGCAGAACCTTGGAAAAAAAAGTTTCAACAGATCACGGGTAAACAATACACTCATGTAAAACAATCACTCGTGGTATCTAGTCCAATGCAACGTGAGGGTGACTGGTTGGTTGGGAGCGGTTATGACCCTAAAGGTGCCGGAGCAAGTAAAGCAGTAATCGCTGTGAATACCAAAACAGGCAAAATTATGGCATTAATGAGTTCTTATGATGGTGTAGAATATTTTGGTTTTGATGAAAACACCAAAAACCTCCCGCGCAAATTACAACAATGGATCACTGAAGAAGTGGCTGCCGGTTAATTTGATCGTTTCCACACATGTGTGATGGCGGATTTGTTTGGGCTGTCATGATTCTGCTGGTGTCAGAACAATTCTTAGATCAAAGCAGTTGCTAGGTATTGCGGTGAAACGACAGTAATTGCATCTGTTGTTTCACCGCTTAAAGCCAGTCACTATGGCGTTCAAGCATTGTGTCACGTTTATTGAACCAAAGTTTCATGTAGATATTGCCAATAACATTTTCCAGATTCAACTCTGATACAAGCAGTTGAAATTCTTAACTGTGTATGATCTGGAGTCTGCTGATGCTCTTGATATTGAATCCAATAATGGTTTTTAGCTTCAAATAAGGGAATAGTATTTGAAATAGTAATTTTTAACGCAGATTTTTTGCCGATATTTTCACGAAATAAAGTACTGACTTCAGCCAAAGAAATACAATGTCCCTGAACTGTGATCATTTTAAAATTTTGATCAAAACTCGATAAAAGCTTTTTTAAGCTGTCTTGTGCATTGGGATTGGTAAAGACATCTTCAATCCAAATATGTAGGTCTACAATATTTTTTAAAGCTTCATTGATTGGGTGATTCATGCGGCTTTTCCTTCCAAACAAAAATTAAAGCGATTGCGCACAAAAGTGCTGCGATGAGAAAAGTATATTGGTAATGCAGTAAGCGATTTGAGATGGGCAAGGCACTAAAGATAGAAAGAAGAACTATTGTACCAATGCTAAAAGCCACTTGGCGATTGATGTTCCACAGCACACTTCCTTGTAATAAATCTTGACCAGTAAAATCTTCAAGTGAACTGATTTGTGCGATATTGGCACTGAGTCCACCCCCCATACCCATCAGCAAATATGAAAGAAATAATGGAATTAAATCATCTGCATGGCTTACCCAAAATAACAGCCCTATGCCTAAGCTATGCAGGGTGATTCCGATGAAAAACAATGTTTTTTTACCAAAGCGATGATAGAGAAACCCGCCACTTGTCATGCAGATCAATGCCCCTGCTGCATAGAGCAACATAAACAATCCTGTTTGTTTGGCATTAAAACCAAGATTAAATTGCAAATTAAAGATATTGAGTAAATTCACGCCAGTAAAAATCCCTGGTACTGCATAATAAACAATAAATGCCGTCCGTAAATTACAATTCTTTAATAATTGCAGATTGAGAATGGGAGCATGAGAGTGCGCTGAATGGTGTAAATAAACAATAAGCATCAAGACTGAAATTGCGAAGCTTGTGATCGCAAAGAAAATATGATGCAGATCTGTATAGAATGAAAATGACAGCAATAGACATAACAGCCCGATATTGATGATAATCATGCCTTTAAAATCAGGTTGTTGATAGGGTTGAGGTTGACCATCTCTGACCCAACTCCACGCTAGGCATGCAGTCAGTAGTGAAAATGGAAGATTTGAAAAAAATACCCAACGCCATGAAAGGGTATCCACTATGATTCCTCCCAATGTCGGGGAAAATGCAGGAGCAATTAAGGCGATAGCCATAATCAAGGTGGAGATCCGCCGTCGATCATGATGTGGAAATAGACCAAATACCAACGCCTGTCCAACAGGAATTAATAATCCGCCTGCCAAACCTTGAATGAAGCGCCAAAAAATTAAACTATAAATGGATGTGCTCAACCCAATAAAACAGATACTGATTGAAAACAGTAACATTGAAAAACAGAGTAGCTTTCGGTATCCCATTAGGCTTGAGAGCCATAAACTGATCGGCATAATCAAGACTAAACCGAGAATATAGGCATTGCTCACCCATGCAGTCATGGAAGGAGAAACTGAGAATATTGTTGCTATATTCGGTAGGGCGATTGCTGACATAAATATATTGATGCAATCAATAAAGAACCCAAGTAAAAACACTGTTGCTATTTTATAACGATAAGACATTGTAACCTCCAAGGTCATGGAGGGTACGTTGCTGTCCTTTTATTGTCGATGCATGCGCAGTAAAATCATTGTTTAATAATCTCAAACAATGAGTGATTTCATGCAGAAAAATTTCAAACAGATTGCCACTTTTTTACAGGTGGTTGATTCTGGATCTTTTACCAAAGCTGCTGAAATTCTGGGGCTGAGTCGTTCAATGGTCAGTATCGATATCAAACAATTGGAACAGTCCTTAGATGCTAGTTTGTTGATTCGAAATACGCGCAATATTGCGTTGACTGAAATCGGTAAAAATTTTTACGATGATTTCAAGCAAATTCAGTTACAGATTAATGAAGCATTTGAACGCAGCCAAAACTTAACAACCAATGTGACAGGTGTTCTGCGATTTTCTTCAACCAATGAGTTTGGGCAAAAATATATTTTGCCGTTATTGGGAAAGTTTTGTCAGCAATATCCCAAGCTGCAACTGCAATATACATTTAACTCATCACTGGATGATTTGGTAACTGAAAAATTGGATTTAGTCATTCGTCTTGGAAACTTAAAAGATTCATCGTTAAAAACACGAAAAATCGGTGAATACCCGATTTATTTAGTTGCCACAGCTGAATTTTTAGCCTGCCATCCAGTCAATAAGATTTCAGACTTAGCTGATGTGCCGTGGATTGGACACAGTTTATTGAATTGGCAGGATGCTCAATACACTTTGCAAAATCGCCGTGGTGAGAAATACACACTGCCTTTTGTTCGAAATCAATATGAGTCCAATTCAGCTGAAGCGATTCATCAGATGGTCTTGGCGTCTATGGGCATAGCAATTTGTCCTGCATGGTTGGTTGAAGATGATTTACAGCAAAAACGATTGATTCGTTTATTGCCCGAATTTGATTTGCCTGTGCAAAATATTCAATTGCTCTATTCAAATACCCGTTCTTTACCCGCTAAAACACGGGTTTTTCTGGACTTTTTAATTGAGCATTTTTCGATGTCATCTGCATAAATAAACTGACATTCGAGGGTAAAAGACCAGCAAAAGGATTTCTTTGCTGATCTTTGAATTTATTCTATTTCTGTGCAGTATTTGGGAGAAAGACCGTCATAAATCCCAACAATGGAAGAAAAGCGCATAATTTATATACCCAAATAATCCCATGGATATCTGCCAAATGTCCGAGCCCGGCAGCACCGATTCCACCAATACCAAACATCAAGCCGAACATCAAGCCTGCAATCATGCCTACGCGACCTGGCACGGCTTCTTGTGCATAGACCACTAAGGCTGAAAAGGCAGATGACATAACCAAGCCAATAATAATCGTGAGGACAGCGGTTCCAGTTAAGCCAACATAGGGGAGCATAAGTGCGAAAGGTGCAACACCTAGAAATGACATCCAAACCACAGCTTTACGTCCAATTCGATCACCTACGGGACCACCAACAAATGTTCCAAGCGCTACAGCACCCAAAAAGATAAATAAATACAGTTGAGAGGTTTGAATGGAAACATTAAATCGTTCAATCAGATAGAAGGTAAAATAATTGGTGATCGCTGCAATGTAAATAAACTTTGCAAACATTAAAATACAAATCACAGCCATAGCTTGAATAACTTGCTGGCGTGTCAGCATGGTCATTTTATGTTGAGCCGCTGTCAGCTGAACAGGAACTTGTGCTACGAGCCATTTGGTGACTCTTAACAAGACAAAGATGGCCAAAGCCGCAACCAAAACAAATAATCCAATTGCACCTTGACCATTGGGAATAATTACAGCGGCAGCCATTAATGGTCCTAGCGCAGATCCAGTATTGCCACCAACTTGAAACATCGATTGTGCTGTACCAAAACGTCCGCCAGAAGCTGTTCTTGCGATACGTGATGCTTCAGGATGAAAGGTCGATGACCCCACACCAATTAACGCAGCAGCAAATAATAAACCATGGAAACTACTGGCAATCGCCATTAATCCAATTCCAAGGAGTGTTACTCCCATGCCAGCGGGTAATAAATAGGGTTTTGGATGTTTGTCGGTATAGAGTCCAATCCAAGGTTGTAATAATGAGGCGGTAATTTGATAAACCAAAGCAATCCAACCGATTTCAGCAAAGCTTAGAGAAAATTCGGCTTTTAACATCGGATAACTTGCGGTGACGACTGCTTGGATAGAATCATTCAGCAAATGAGCAATTGCGATCGCACCGACAATGCGCAATACAAATTTCTGGGGTTGTTCATGAGATGGAAATTTTTCTTGAACAAGTGAGGCGTCAAGAGTATTGCTATTGCTCGGCATGATTTCTCCAACAAGCTGTTTCAGCTTGCATCATTGAGTAAAGACTTTGTGTCTGGATATTTTTATCCTAAACTGAACATCTGTCGGCCCACAATCATATTTGGGACATGTAGTATAGAATTCAGGCCAATTCAAATGGAGGGAGGATGCGTAACATTCGAGTCAATGAATATGAAGATGTTCCACAAATTGTTATGGCGAGTGGCAATGATTATGCAGATGGTACAATATTGCCCAGCCATAGCCATAAAAGAGGACAATGTTTATACGCGATTACAGGTGTATTAACTGTGAATACCGATCTTGGAAGTTGGGTTGTTCCTCCTCGTCGTGCATTATGGATACCTAACGGTGTGCATCATGAAGTACATATGCGCGGTATGACCAAAACACGCAGTGTGTATATCAGTCCTGAAGCGGCTAAGGTGGCAGGATTATGGGATTATTGTGCGGTCATTAATGTCTCACCATTACTGCATGAGCTTTTATCTGTTGCAGTTGATATTCCAGTGGAGTATGAATTGGAGGGGAGAGATGATTACTTGATGCGGCTGATGATTAAAGAAATTGCCATGATGCCTGAATTGCCTTTAAATGCACCGCTTCCGCAGGAGCCTCGTCTGGCGGCATTGTGTTTAGAGATTTTAAAAGCACCTACATTGGATAGGGACTTGGATGAAATCGCGAAACAAGTGGGAATGAGTCGTCGTAATTTTACCAGAATCTTTAGACTTCAAACTGGCATGAGTTTTAGTCATTGGCGGCAACAAGCATGTTTACTCAATGCCTTAATGCGTATGGAGCTTGGTCAATCTATCACCCATGTTGCTATAGAATTAGGATACAGCAGTAGCAGCGCATTTACCGCAGCTTTTAAACGTTCGCTTGGTGCAGCACCAAGTCTTTATGTACAAAGAAGACATCCACTTTAGAGTACACGCTATACTCAAAAACAAGTCTATTCATACAAAAAAACATCGAGAATCAGTACTTTCTGTCTCAAATGTAATTTTCATGACCATGCTTTGTATAACTTCAATCTTTACAATAAAAATTGGATTATCACAGGAGAAGTACATGAAAGCTTTGATCAAATTTGTTTTTATTGGTCTATGTGGTGTTGCAGGTTCTAGTTTTGCATCACAACATCATGATCAAACCATAAAAATTGATCACTTTGGTACAGGTAATGATGGTGATAATAGCTCAGGTCTTTTATTGAAACAGCCGATGAAACTCATCCCTGCATCAAAGCAAAATGGAATGAAAGAACCACGTATTGAACATTATGGTACAGGTAACGATGGCGACAATAGTTCAGGTTTATTATTGATTGACCATGAAAAAGTATATGCTTCAGCAAATACTTCTGCACCACAACCTGATCCAAGACGCATAGAGCATTATGGTACAGGCAATGATGGTGACAATACGACAGGATTACTGCTTAAGGAGTAGTTTTTATTTGAGTCGAAGCATCAACAGGATATTTCTATAGACAAAAAATGGGTGTAATCAAACACCCATTTTAATAAATCGTTTACCTGAAAATCTCAGCTTATTGTGCTGCTTTTTCAGCCTCGATAGAAGCAATTGCAGCGTCTATCCCTTCAATTGACTCAGCAGCTTTTTTAATACGAGCAAGTGCATCAACTAAAACTTCATCAGCAGTTGCATATGAAATACGCATATAACCACCTAAACCGAAAGCATCACCGGGAACAACGGCAACACCTGTTTCTTCAAGTAACCATTCAGAAAACTCTGTACAAGATTTTAAGCCTTTAGCGCGAATTAACGGGCGAATGTTTGCATAAGCATAGAACGCACCATCTGCAGGTAAGCAAGTAATTCCATGAATATCGTTAAGACCTTTGACAACCAGGTCATGGCGACGTTTAAATGCTTCAATCATTGGCTCAAGAACATCTTGAGGACCATTTAACGCAGCCTCGGCAGCCACTTGTGAAATAGACGTCGGATTTGATGTTGATTGTGATTGGATTTTTTTCATCGCACCGATTAATTTTGCAGGTCCTGCTGCATAACCAATACGCCATCCAGTCATTGCATAAGCTTTAGATACACCGTTCAATACGATTACACGATCGTAAAGATCTGGAGCAACAGTTGCAATGTTGTAGAACTCATCATCCCAACGGATTGGTTCATACATATCATCAGAAGCAACATAAACTTCAGGATATTTACGTAACACTTCTGCCAAAGCTTCAAGTTCAGCTTTCGTGTAGATCATGCCTGTAGGGTTAGAAGGACTGTTTAAAACAACCAAACGTGTTTTGTCCGTAATTGCAGCTTCTAATTGAGCCGCTGTGATTTTGAAACGCTGTTCTTCACCACATTTGACGATGACAGGGACACCTTCAGCGATAATTACCATGTCAGGATAGCTGACCCAATATGGCGCAGGGATAATCACTTCATCGCCTTTATTTAACAAAGCAAGCGCCAAGTTAAAGAATGACTGTTTACCACCACAAGAAACCAAAATTTGGTTCGCTGCATAATCAAGATTATTATCACGTTTTAGTTTAGCAATAATCGCTTTTTTAAGGCCAGGGGTACCATCAACAGCGGTATATTTGGTAAAACCGTTGTTAATTGCTGCAATAGCAGCATCTTTGATGTGTTGTGGGGTGTCAAAATCTGGTTCGCCTGCGCCCAATCCGATTACATTTTTACCCGCAGCCTTGAGTTCAGCAGCTTTGTTGGTAACAGCAAGCGTTGGAGACGGTTTGATGGCATTTACACGATCAGAGAGACGTACGTCCACGGCATTATTCCTTCTTATAGGGATTAAAAAATAAAAAGCACATTATCATAGCTTAAATTTAAAGGCTTGGTCGTTTAATATTTATGCAAATTGACCAAATATTCACGAAAAACAAAAAATTAATGTATCAAGAGAATACAAATAAACAGCAGTAATCGAGATCACTCGCATCAAGACTAAAATTTACGTACAATATAGCCAGTTAAAATTGAGTGAATCACATGAGCACCCAAAATACTCCCAAAAAAAAGCCATTGGTGAATTTACCTTTTCCAATGCCATCAGCTACTGAAAATATAGATGATGTTGCCCACAATCAAGTACGTCCAAAACCCGAGCAATATGCAGACCGTACATGGATGCCTCCACGTGGTACACGCCGTTCAATGGGTAAACGTTAAAGCTTGAACATAAAAAATAGGTGCATAGAGCACCTATTTTTATGCATTCTTTTTTAACGTATCTTTAATGTATCAAGCGGGTCTTGATAATTTAGGGAAAGTATTACTCTTTTATATTTAATTTTGTTCATTGAGCATTTCAGTGACATATTCATAATAATTTTTCTTTTTTTGATACATCAATAGATCTGCACGTTTTAACATGTTATCAATACTTTCATTGTCATGGGTTGTGGCATAACCAATTGCGATGCTGATCGGCTGTGAAGAATAATACTGATTATCAATATTCAGTAATTCTTCTATGGTCATAATGATTGATTCAACGGTCTGCTCATTTGCTGCAGGCATTAGCAGTACAAATTCATCTCCACCAATCCGCGACGCAGTATAACTGGTATTGGCGATCGTACGACTGAGAATATTGCCCATTCGACGTAACAAACCATCTCCAATATCATGGCCGAATTGGTCATTAATGGCTTTTAATCCATTCATGTCGATGAAGATTGCTGAAGTTGGACGCAATACATTGCGTTCCAAACGATTAATTTCTTCTGTATAGAATGAACGGTTAAACAATTTGGTCAATACATCGTGTTTACCTAAGTATTCCAAATAACTTTCGGCTTTTTTGCGCGCTGTAATATCGGTGAGTGCAACTTGAACTAAACTCCAGTCCTCTTCATAACCAGGAAAAACAGTAAATTGCAATAATACATTCCGTACTGAACCATCTAGGGCATAATTGATCGCTTCACGTTGATGGTGAATTTTACCATTCCATAATTCAATCAACTGTTCTCGGAATGTTTGATAAATTTCTTTTGCAAATACTTTGTTTAAGTTCTTAAACAGGGTTTCTTTATCTTGCGCTTTAAACAAGTCCAGTGTGGCTTGATTTACATCCAATAAAATTATGTCTTCTATACATTGATTCACAAAGTCTGTATGTACATCCAAAAAGGTTCTAAAGTCATCAATTCCAATTTGACGTAACTGATCTAAACGCGTTTTGACTCGACTAAAATCTTCTACCCACAATGAAGCAGGGGAGTAGATAAACCGAGATTCTGCAAGTTGTCGATTTTTTTCTTCCAGACGACGGGCATTTTGATAATCTGTAATATCTTCTGTTGTAATAAGAACTTGCTTTAAATTATGTTCTGAACCCGGCATCACCGCGCCACGTAGTTTTATGTCTAGCTTTTTTCCAGAAATCGTATAATTTACAGTGGTACTGGAAAATTCTGTTTGCCCCTCCCAAAGTGCAACCAACTCCTTGATATGTGAATCAAACATTTCTTTTTGGAAAATAACATTTAAATTTTGACAGAGATGTTTTTGATTCTTTGCTTGAAAAAGCTGTAAAGTTTTTTGATTTACTTTAATAATTTTAATTTTATGTGCGCATTGAGTAACCTGTTCTGGATGCGCTTCTAAAAAGCTTTGAAGATCAGTAATCCCTTGACTTTTCCATTGATTGAATTGTTCTTTTATCGCACTATAATCTTCTAGCCACATCGGTGTGGGGGATATATCAAAAATAGAAGAATCGGAAAATTCCATTACAAGATTCTCGTTTGCTATAAAAGTCATTTAATTGCTTTGGAATATATCCTAAAATTTGCGGATGTAAAATAACAAGCAAAGATAAAATGTAAATTATTTATTATCTCTAAAAAATAGTGATAACTGACTCACTTTGTCTATTTAATGACATTTATTGTAAAAGTGTACTTTAATATTTAAAATCATGCTGAAGACTGCCATGATGTAGATAATAGTATTGTTTATCTTTATACATCATTTGATCCGCTTTTTTTAATAAATCTGCGATATCGCCTTGCTGATTTATGCTTGCATAACCGAATGCGACACGGATTGGATCTTGTGGAAACTCTAATTGATCAGCCAATATTTTTTGTTGAATGATGGCCAAGAGAATATCAATATCTTGTTGCTTCGTTTCAGGCATTAAAATCACAAATTCATCTCCACCTATGCGCGATACTGAATAATTGGTTTTTATGGTGGATGCTCTTAAAATTTCTGCAAAACGCTGAATTAATAAGTCTCCAATGTGGTGGCCCTGAACATCGTTGATTTTCTTTAATCCATTAATGTCCAAATAAATACAGGAAAGAGAATGGAATGGCGTAGATTGTAACCGTTGGATTTCTTCACTAAAAAATGTGCGGTTATATAATTGGGTAAGCTGATCATGTTGATTGGAGTAGTGTAAATAATCTTCTAATTTTTTTCGTTCAGTTAAATCTGTAAATGCAATTTGCACAGTATCCCAATTATGTTGAGAGTCAGGGAAAATTACGAGATGTTCTTGGACATGAATTAAATCTCCATGCACCGACTGATATTCACACTCTTGTTTAATTTGATGCTGTCCATTCCATAAATATAATAATTGTTGAGAAAAATTTTCAAGATGATGTTTAAAAATACGATGTAGATGCAGACAAAACTGTTGTTTATTATAGGTACAGAAAAGATCGAGCAAAGCTTGATTAATACCTACAGTATGGATGTTTTTAAAACAAAAAAATAAAAAATCAGGATTCTTTTCGATATAGTTTTTTAGATCTGTCAAATGATTAGCTTTGAGCTGATCGAATATTGTCTTGATTTTGCTATAGTCTTTGACACAAAGTGCAGTAGGGGAATATAAAAATAATGATTCAGCAAAGCGTCGAGCATTTTGTGATTGCGAGATATCCTCTGTGGTTAAGAGTACTCGATCCCAACGTTCTTTGTCATCAGATAAAATATTGGCTCTCAACTGCACATCGATTCTTTTGCCCTGACATGTGTAGTTGATGACTGGAACAGAACAATTCATTTGTTTATTCCATAACGCTGAAAAAAATTCGATATGCATCATCTCAGTGTCCTGAGTATGCATTTCTGGGAATTTTTTTATAATTTCTTCTAAATTATGCGCTTCATATAAAGTCAGTGTGCTTTGATTGACATCAATCGTTTTAATTGCAGCCAGACAGGGAACTAATCGTTGAGGATCTTCGCTTAAATAATGCTGGAGATCAGATATACCTTCAGCAGCCCAGGCATCAAAAATTTTTTTGATGCCACTGAAATCCTGTAGCCACATCGCAATGGGAGACAAATTAAAAATCGTTAAATCGATTTGCTCCATTCTCATTCCACTTTATTATTTGTAAATTTAGCTTAAATATAACAAGGTGAAATGGCAATACCTAAATACATCGCGATGTTGAGAAAAAGTAATTTGAGGCATTAATAAAAATGGCTCACTTCTTGGCATGATGTTCTGCTTTGGGGGCCGCAATCACGCGTTGACCTGTCCAAACATCAATAAAATCTGTTTCATTTAAATGATAAAGTTCTAATAATGCCAGAATTGCACCACCGATAATCATTGAACCTTCAGAGTTAGGTTGGAATTCAATTATTTTGCCATGCAGATTGTGTAGAATATCTTGTATCTCAAAAATCCGATCACGTCCATTACTGTCATTTGGATACATAGGTGTGTTTAAAATAATGGTGGCTAGACTTTTTTCTGCGTCTGTTAAATCTAAATCTTGTATTGCTTGCTCAGGATCAGTACTGAAAATCACCTGATCTGTTATGAAACTATGCAACAATTTTTGCGTGAGTTTAGGCAATGTCTTTTCAACGAAAGGGCGGAATGAAGCCGGAAAGATTACATTACGTGCGATTCCCTTGAACATGGGAGCGATTTCTTCAACTTTATAGCCTGCAACTCCACATCCAATTGACGTAATGAAGTATTTCATTTTTGGATGATTCTTTGCATATATTTTAAAATCATCAATATAGTGCTGAATTTGTGAAAGAGGCATTTGTTGTAAATGTTCATTCATGGTTGGAATCGCAAAACTCTGACCTGCCCAACCACGCCCCACTCCTTTGGTTGCACCGAAATATAAATGCGCTGTTTTTGCAGCACCACCTTGATGTGTACCTGCCAAATTACTGCCAAAAACAAAAACAGTGTCTTCAGGTAAAGTTTTGATTATGCTTTCATCATGGTAGTGATATGTCATGTTTTTCAATCCTTTAATCTGCTTAATTCCATGTTGCTATCGAAATAAAAAAGGGTCAAGGTATTTGTTGAATATTGTGTAAAAAACCCCATTAAGCTTAAGCTACTTCTTTTGGTCGAGTCGGTTTCTGTTAAACTACTCGAGCTTCTTTCTTCCTGGTTAAAAGAGTGAATTATTGTGAATGATCATCAACCTTTTGAACTTGTTACAAACTACCAACCTGCTGGTGATCAACCACAGGCGATCGAAAAATTAGTTGCAGGGATAAATAAAGGTTTTCATGATCAGCTTTTATTGGGTGTAACAGGTTCCGGTAAAACCTATACCATGGCGAATGTGATTGCACAGACGCAAAGGCCAACCATTATCATGGCGCACAATAAGACCCTTGCAGCTCAGCTTTATGGTGAATTTAAAGCATTTTTTCCCAACAATGCTGTTGAATATTTCGTCAGTTATTATGATTATTATCAGCCTGAAGCTTATGTACCTTCTTCTGATACTTTTATTGAAAAAGATTCGGCCATCAATGATCATATTGATCAAATGCGCCTTTCAGCAACCCGTGCACTGTTAGAGCGTCGGGATGCCATTATTGTGGCGTCAGTTTCAGCCATCTATGGTTTAGGTGATCCGAATGCCTATATGAGTATGCTGTTGCATATTGTACAAGGAGATAGAGTAAGTCGTGATGACATTATTCGCCGTCTGGTCGAAATGCAGTATACACGTAATGAGCTTGAATTTTTACGGGGTACTTATCGTATTCGCGGTGAAGTGATTGATATTTTTCCTGCCGAATCGGATCAACATGCCATCCGTGTTGAACTGTTTGATGATGAAGTCGATTCAATTCGTTGGTTTGATCCGATTACGGGGAAATTAGTGCGTAAAGTTCCTCGTGTGACGATTTATCCAAAAAGCCACTATGTCACACCAAAAGATAATCTTGAGCGAGCAATCGGAACCATTCGAGATGAACTTTCGGAACGTTTGGTTTTCTTTAAAGAACATGAAAAGTTGTTAGAAGCTCAACGGATTGAACAGCGTACGCGATATGACCTGGAAATGATGCAGCAACTCGGCTATACCAACGGGATTGAAAACTATTCAAGACATTTGTCTGGTCGACCAGCGGGTGAAGCACCGCCTACATTGTTTGATTATATTCCTGATGATGCTTTACTGATTATCGATGAGTCACATGTGACTGTTCCCCAGATTGGTGCAATGTACAAAGGTGATCGCTCTCGAAAAGAAAACTTGGTTAATTATGGCTTTCGTTTACCTAGCGCATTGGACAATCGTCCAATGAAGTTTGAAGAATGGGAGCGTATTGTGCCGACCACCATTTATGTCAGTGCAACACCTGCAAAATATGAGCTGGAAAAATCCGTCCAAGTGGCAGAGCAGGTGGTTCGTCCAACAGGTTTGGTGGATCCGGAAATAGAGATACGTCCAGTTCTGACCCAAGTGGATGATGTGCTTTCCGAAATCAATATTCGAAAGGAACTGAATGAGCGTGTGTTGGTGACAACACTCACCAAACGAATGGCTGAAGATTTAACCTCGTATTTAAAAGAATACGGTGTAAAAGTAGCTTATTTGCATTCTGATATCGATACGGTTGAGCGAGTGAAAATTATCCATGAATTACGTACAGGCGTACATGATGTGATCGTGGGGATTAACTTGCTGCGTGAAGGTTTGGATATGCCTGAGGTTTCTTTGGTGGCGATTTTAGATGCGGATAAGGAAGGCTTTTTACGCTCTGAACGCTCACTGATTCAAACCATAGGACGTGCGGCACGACATGTTAAAGGTAAAGCAATCTTATATGCAGATCGTGTGACAGACTCTATGCAGAAAGCCATAGATGAAACTGAGCGTCGTAGAGCTAAACAAATTCAATTCAATGAGGAACATGGCATTATTCCGCGTAGTGCAGTTCGTCAGGCAATCAAAGAAATCGATACAGGCGAGGTGCTAACTGATGATCAAATTGATGATGCAAGTGTTGAGCAACAACATGCTTTAACTGCGGATGAACGTCATATTCTGTCTGATCCTAAACTGTTCGCAAAGCACATCACTAAACTTGAGAAAGAGATGTTAAAAGCATCTAAAGAGTTGCAATTTGAGCAAGCAGCGCGGTTAAGAGATGAAATTGTGCGTTTAAAAGCGCGAATGTTAAAGTGATTTTATTTGTTAAGTGATTGCTGTACTTAACTTAGATTGTTGCTTTAACACGAGCAAAGGATACATAAAGCTACAATCTAAGTTTACGTTTCTGATTATTTTATAATAAAGAGTAAAAATCCACGATCGAGGGTATAAAGTGCAATTATTCAAAATATTACCCAAATCATATGCGCTAAAAAAAACTATCATTGGGTTCAGTATTATTTCTGCTACTTTTTTGTGCCCTAAGGTGTATGCCGATTATTCGACATTGGCAGCTGTTCCAAAATTAGAGCTGGGCCAGTATCTTGGGTTATGGTATGAAATTGCACGTAAGCCTATGTATTTTCAGAAAGCCTGTAAGTCTGATGTCACGGCACGTTATACGGTCAATGAATATGGCAATGTTGCAGTAGATAATCGCTGTATTGATGAGAATGGAGAAGAATTGCGCGCACTCGGCGAAGCTTTTATCAGTAATGAACCGTTTAACTCTAAGTTTAAAGTCAGCTTTATTCCTGAGGCAATTCGCTGGATGCCTGTGGGAAGAGGGGACTATTGGGTGCTCAAAATTGATCCAGAATATCAAATGGCTCTGGTCGGTGAGCCTAAACGGAAATATTTATGGTTATTGTCACGTGATCCACACCCTGATGAAACAAAAGTAACTGAATTTCTGCGCTATGCACAAACAGTTGGCTTTAATTTAAAAGATATTATTCGAACCAAGCAGAATGCTTCACAATAATTCCATAAGCTGACAACCTGTCGGTTGATATATGCTTGTTTAAATCCTGTATTGAGAAAATATTGTAATATTCACAATAATTTTGAAATGAAAAAGTGATATTATTAAACGATTTGTTTGAGTTTTTTGAGGGGCGATAGATGTTTAAGGGCGTAGTATTGTCTATATTGGCATCTGTCACTTTTGGGGTATTGTATTTTTATACCAAATTATTGGGCGATTTAGATAGCCAACAAACATTTGGTTGGAGAATCATTGCAACTTTACCTTTCCTCACTGTATTTATGTTTTTCAGTGGTGATTTTGCCTACGTGAAAAATATTTACCAACGTATGGTGAAGCAACCTTCATTATTCATCCTACTGATCATCACTTCTGCGTTGACCTGTTTTCAACTTTGGTTGTTTCTGTGGGGGCCAATGAATGGGCGAGGATTACAAGTTTCATTGGGGTATTTTCTTTTGCCTTTGGTCTTGGTTCTCGCTGGAAGTATTTTTTACAAAGAAAAACTATCAAAATTCCAAATGGTCGCCGTGGCTTTCGCTGTTATGGGGGTGGGGCATGAGTTATGGCGTTTAGGCAGTATCGCATGGGAAACTATCTGTGTTGCCTTGGGGTATTCACTCTATTTTCTGATTCGAAAAGCAATCAAAACGGATAATCTTGGCGGATTTTGGTGGGATATTCTGATTTGCATACCTGTTGCTATCTATTTTACCCAAATGGGGGTAAATGCTTATGGACAGTTTATTGAAACACCCGATTTATTTTTGGTGGTTACAGGGCTAGGTGCATTCAGTGCGATTGGTCTAGGTAGTTATATTTTAGCTAGTCGTTATTTGCCTATGGTACTGTTTGGTTTACTGAGTTATTTAGAGCCCGTTTTATTGGCTTTAGCTTCATTGGCTTTAGGTGAATCTATTTCAGCAGATGAATGGTTGACTTATATCCCGATTTGGTGCGCTGTAGGTGTTTTAGTTCTTGAAGGCACTTGGCATATTTATCAACAAGGAAACAAGCGGAAGAATTTGGAACTGAATATTAGGGAATTTGATAAAAGAAAGCATTAATAGGCATTATTAAAATATAAAAAGGATAATTATTGAACTTAAATTAAAATAAGTGTTAAATATGTCTCAATATTAATGCTTTTAAGTATGCTTAAAAAGAAAAGAATATTGATCGATTATGAATATAACAATGATTCCCTATCAAATACGAGCAACCCTTTTGCAACTTGAGCCGAGTACTGATTTGAACTGGGAAAGGGTTTTATACCAAATTTTTGATGAAGCGAATATGGAAGTACGCGAGGAAATTGATCGTCAAATCTTGAAACCTAAAGAGATACAATGGAATCGAACTGAAAATACCTTTGAATTTAAAATTACAAACTCATTGGAATCGTTGAAGCATCGTTTAGACAATGAGCGCATGCGTTCGATTGCCAATAAATTAAGTAACTCACTTCATTGGTTAGAACAAATTACTGATTGTGTACAAATTGCAGATTACCTTGAAAATACTTTACATCAAATTGATTTAATTCCAGTAGATGATCATCTTGGCTTACAACGTGAAAAGTTGTTGATACGCCGAGTTTTTTTGCAAGATGTGGCGAAGTTGGTACGACATCTCAATATGCGAATTTATCCAAATGTACGTGATTTAACCATCAAGCAAATCAAATGTTTTATTGTTGAAGTGTTTATCAAGCAACAATTATTGGGATACTGGTTTAAACCCATACTCACGAAATCATCAACTCTATTTAATCATCCTTTTTTTAAATATTTTATTGTTAGTGAGCAGAAAATTCGTAAATTCGATATTGTGAAAACTTCAGAATTTATTTATTTGATTGCGCCAATACAACACTTTGAGCAAAACCCCTATTCTATACGTCGATTTTTATTTGAAGAACATATTGAATATAACAATCAAATTTATCTAACAGGGTTGGTGATTGATCCAAAACAGATTGGCGAAAATGCATATCGCTTGCAAACAGATCAATTGGTACAAAAAATGGTTACAATCCAACATCAAGTTCATCGCGATGTGATAGAGATTGTACAAGAATTTGAAAGTTTTACTGAAACCAAGCTATTGCCATTCCTAATGCAGCCGTTTGGGATGGGAGGTAAAAACAGTGATTTTGTTGCCCAGAATCATGTAAAAACAATCGAGCAAATGTTGATTGCAAATCTGTTGATGCCATTAAGAAATGCCGTAAAAAATGATTTATCTCATCTTGAAGAGTTTGAATATTTATTTATGAGTGTTCATCGCATTTTCTCAGAGATTTTATCGCATTATCGTGATTTTAAAGAGCAACCTGCATTATTTTTTAATGCGCATGTACAGATATTTGAATACCGTTTACTGGCATATTTAAAACTTTTGGAGAAGCGCAAGGACGAAATCTTTGTTCCTATGAGTAAACAGGAATGGCAAGTCATGCATGAACGATCACAACAACCTTTAAAAAAGCTTCAAGAGATTATGTCGGATCAAGTCAAAGACTATAACGAATTAAAACTCTATATCCAACAGTTGAAACATGAACAGAATCAAGTGAACGGCTCTTTGCTGAAGAAAATTGTCAAAGGTGGAAAAGTTGAAAAAGATATTCAACAAGCTAAACATGCCGCAATGATAATTAAAAAACAGACATATTTAGATGTGTTGAGTGTTCCAAAAGGCTTATCGAAATACAGTGTTTTTATTGAGTTTGAAAGTATAACTTCCTTAAGTGAACTTGAACGACATTATGCTTTTCCTTCAGGGGACAATGGGATTATTCGTTTCCCTTTTTTAATGAAAATTCCTGAGAATCTAGCAGATTTTGATTTTGAAGCTTTTCATGCATCTATTTATTTAGATTAATCTTATATTGAACAGTGACTATAAAAACATCATGATCGATGTGAAGATAGGTTTTTGACCCACCAGCGTTCAATGATAAATGCAATTAAAGCTGAGTTTAACCACGTTTAAAAGCAGGGGCTGGATGTTTTTTATTCGTGTCATGAAATGCATGTAACACTGTGTTATAAACCTATAAATAAAGAAAGATAAATTATGGTTTAAATATCAGTATTTAATTTTTATAAAAATATCTAGCATGACAAAATATTATAAAAATCTATCATGAATTGATTTCAACTAAATGAGAATTCCATTACAATTGTGGGGTTTAAAAATCCATGTCTAGATATACATAAATAGAGGACGTATCTGTGAGCAAAGACACTATCATCGCCCTACATGCAGAGCACCAAGGTCGCTGGAAAAACCGTGAAGAAATCGCGGAACGTATGATTGCATTAATCGGTCAATTATACCGTGAAAAAAATATTGTGACTTCTGTTTACGGTCGTTCTTTAGTGAACCGTTCTGTAATTCAAATTCTTAAAGCTCACCGTCGTACTCGTATGATGGATGTTGAACTTTCAGTTGTACATACCTTTCCTATTTTAGAAGCTTTAGCAAAGTTGGATAATATTGGTTCAGCTGAAGTTGATTTAGGTAAACTAGCTGTTGAATACAAAGAAAAGGGTGGCGATGTTGATGCATTTGTTGCTCAGGCTGTTCGCTCTTTAGAAGGTCGTCCAGCACAAGTGGAACCGAAAGATGTTGTGCTTTACGGTTTTGGTCGTATTGGTCGTATTCTAGCGCGTTTGATCATCAGCCAGTCTGGTCTTGGTCGTGGTTTAAGCCTGAAAGCAATCGTCGTACGTAAATCATCTGATGGTGATTTAGAAAAGCGTGCTTCATTGTTACGCCGTGACTCAATTCATGGCCCATTTGCAGGCACAATTTCTGTAGATGAAGAAAATGAAGCAATTATTGCCAATGGTAATTTCATTAAAGTGATCTATGCTTCTAGCCCTGCTGAAGTAGATTACACAGCTTATGGTATTGATAATGCACTTGTGATTGACAACACAGGTAAATGGCGTGATATCGATGGTTTATCACAACATCTTAAATGCCCAGGCGTAGGTCGTGTTGTACTTACTGCACCGGGTAAAGGTGATATGAAAAACGTTGTATTTGGTGTGAACCAAAATGACATTATCGATTCAGATAAAATCATTTCAGCAGCAAGCTGTACAACCAATGCGATTACACCTGTCTTGAAAGTCTTAGAAGACAAATACAAAGTGATCAATGGTCATGTTGAAACAGTTCACTCATTCACAAATGACCAGAACTTGATTGATAACTACCATAAAGCAGATCGTCGTGGTCGTGCTGCAACTTTGAACATGGTTATTACTGAAACTGGTGCTGCGAAAGCTGTTGCTAAAGCTCTACCTCAGTTACAAGGTAAGTTGACAGGTAATTCAGTTCGTGTGCCTACACCAAACGTTTCACTCGCTATTCTTAACTTAACACTTGAGAAAGAAGTAGATCGTGAAGAAGTAAACGAATATATTCGTCAAATCTCGATCAATTCAAGCCTTCAAGGTCAAATTGGTTATACGAATTCAACTGAAGTTGTATCTTCTGACTTTATCGGTTCTCGTACAGCGGGTGTATTTGATGCACAAGCGACAATTACATCAGGTAACCGTTTAACAGCATATGTTTGGTACGATAATGAAGTGGGTTATAGCTGCCAAGTATTACGTATTGCGGAACAAATGTGTGGTGTAAGCTATCCGAAAGCACCTGCTGAAACAAATGCATAATTTGTAATATTTAATAAGAAGGAGCTTTAGATGAAGCTCCTTTTTTTTATTTTCGAAAATGTTGATATATGATTAAATTCAAGTGAACATTACAACTTCACTAAAATAGTTAATTAAGAAACCTAAGAAAGATCAAATGAATAATAGTCTATCTATTTTATAAACATTAACTCGTTTGTGGATGGAAAAAGAACATGAAAAAAAAGCTATTCTTGAGCATGATGTTATTGTTATCAGGTGGCATAAGTGCCAAATCCTTGGAACTGCGTCCTGTATTGAAAGATCGCTTTGAGAAAAATTGTGCAATCCGGCAGCAGTATGATTTTCATGATGAGAATACAGAACTGATTGCGCCACTTGAGGATTATACCATCGATACCCAATATGTGGAGAAGTCGGCTTATGAATCAACCACTTATAAACTCAAAAAAGTCACTTATGCCAGTATTCCGATTTTAAAAATTGAATTCAGTTTTGGACGTCCAGCACAACAATACAATGAATATTTATATTTTGATCTCAGTTCAGAATGGGCTAAAAAGAAATTTAAAAAACTCAAATTTAAACAAAATCATCAAAAAGCTGATGTAAGTGTTGATTATAAAAATCATACAGCAATTGTGCAGTGCTATTGGTTAAGTGATTTTTAGAAATAATGGAGCGATGAAATATCATTTGTTTATTAATTAAACAAAATTCTTCGACTTTTATACATAAAAAAGCATATTTATTCACATAAATATTTAAAATAACTTCTAATTATTAGATAAAAAATTAAGGAATGGATTTTGCAGTTGAAGCAAATTATGGCAGGAATCGCCTTTATCTGTGTCGCCACACTGTGTGGAGTCATGATTGCTATTTGGGTATTTAAACATTTTAGTATTTATATTCCACTTGAAAATCAAGCCGTCCGTATCGACTTAAAAGAACCGCTACAGGCCAAAGTACAAATTCATGATGCCCTAAATGTTGATGTAAAGGGAAAGGTGAATGCTCAGATTCCAATCCATGAAAAATTAAATCTGCCCATTGCCCAGACTTTAACACCGCATGTTTATTTTGATAATCAGGTCCCAATCGAAACCAACATTCCTGTCAATGAAGTGATAAAAATCAATCAAGAAATGCCGATTGATACCAAAGTTAAGGTCACTGTTCTAGGTAAAGATATTAGCTTACCCTTAAAAGGAACCATTCCTGTTAAGATGGATGTACCAATTAATTTACAAGTTCCTTTGAAACAAAACATTCATTTGAAATTTGATGCGCCTGTCAAAGTTTTACTTAAAGAAAATTTGCATATTCCATTAGACGCAACGCTCAAAACCAATATTCCGATACAAGGTCATCTCAATGTGCCGATCAAATCAGCCTTGCAAGCAACGGTTGATGTGCAAAATACCTTACCTGTGAAAATTGAAAAAGGGCAGTTAAAAATACCTTTAGATAGCATTAAGTTGTCACGTCGTGAGTCAGGGCAAACATCATCACAAGTTACACCATCTGACGCATTGAATTAGGTTGATAATCAGTATGTGGATATTTAAATCATTTAAAACAGCAATATTCAGTTTTTTAATGGTTGTCTTTGCTATCGCAGTTTGTGTTTGGTTATATTTAAATATTCAAACTTCTATGCAAGTTTCTGCCCAAAAAGCACAAATCCAATTGTCTGAATCATTACCAACCAAAATTCATGTCGGTAACTATTTGGAAACCCATGCAAAAGGGGCATTAGATACAACCTTAGATGTCGATCGGGAATTGACTTTACCTTTAAATGGCAAATATTTAGCCAATTTAAGTTTTGAGGTTACTACGCCGATCGAGGTTGATCTGGACTATTCGACCCACATCCAAATCGAAACATTGATGCCCTTAGAAACAACCACTGATTTGGTTTATCAGAATAAACTTTTACCGCAGTTTCCTTTAAAACTGGATATTCCGATTAAGCTTTCGGTGCCTTTTAACATCAAGCGCCACTATCAGGTGCCAATCAAAATTATATTTGATGGTCCTGTTTACTTGGCGTTTAATGAGATGATTCATCTCTATGTGAAACATCGCTTAAAACCTACACTCAATATCAATGATCCAATGACGATGCGAAAAATTGCCACATTTGATGCAACCATGTACAACACCGAAAGACAGTCTCTAGCGGATCTTGAGATGAATATTGATTTACCTATACGGAATATTCATCCCTAAAATAAATCAGCATCAATTTAAATTGATGCTGATTTAAACTCAACATCTTAGTCTTAAAACAATGCATTTATTTGAGTCTGGATATCAATCGTTTTACGACCAATCAGTTGTTCTAAATCTGGACGATCGCTGAACATAGCACCATGTGCAGTTTGGACATCAGCATCGACAATCACACTGACTAATTCACTTGCTAAGCCAGCCGTAGTCAGTGCATGGGTATAGTCATCGGCACTGATATTTTGGTATTGGACAGATTTACCTGACGCTTGCCCAATATAAGATGCCAAGTCGGCAAGTGTAAAACTGGTTGAGCCAGCCAGTTCATAGATTTTGTTTTCATGACCTGATGAACTCAGCACTATGGCTGCTGCTTCGGCATAATCTAGTCGAGATGCTGAACTGATCTTGCCATCTTCAGCGCTTCCATAAAGTATGCCTGTTTCCGCGCTATGTTGCACATTTGCTAGGTAGTTTTCGTTATACCAATTATTTCGTAGCAGCGTATAACTCAAGCCACTTGCTAAAATGAGCGCTTCAGTTTCTCGGTGTTCCTGTGCTAAACCCAATGGGTTCTGTGTTGCATTGAGTAAACTGGTATAGGCAATATAAGGGACATTGGCGGTCACTGCTGCATCGATTACAGCTTTATGCTGTGGGGTACGGCGTCCAATTTCATTGGCTGAAATAAGTAATAGTTTATCAATACCCTGTAAAGCGGGGACCAATGTTTGTGGTTGGTCATAGTCAAATTGGCGAAGTTCTATACCGTGTTGCTGAATTGATTGTGCTTTATCTAAGTTTCGGACTAAAGCCACAATATTTTTTGCTGGGGTGAGTTTTACCAAGCTTTGGATGACCAATTGCCCAAGTTGACCAGTCGCGCCAGTAATTGCAATTTTCATAAAGTTCACCTTTTGATTGATTTGGATTGGATGTTTTTTAAACTTGATGCTATTATCATAGAGATTAAACTTACCAAATGTAAGTACGTACCGAAAAGTAAGCTAATTACTGTATGGAGAAAATTTATGAGCATTTATGCTTCGAGTCATTTAATGGGTCAAGTTTTATCCAGTGAATGTCCATCTAGAGAAATATTGGAACATTTAACCAGTAAGTGGTCTGTGTTAGTCTTGCGGTGTTTGAGTGACGGTGTGCAGCGATTTAGTGAATTACGCAATCGTATTGAAGGCATCAGCGAAAAAATGCTGGCACAAACCTTACGGGTATTGGAGCAAGATGGATTTATTTTACGTACGGTCTATCCTGAAGTTCCGCCAAAGGTTGAGTATCAATTGACGATTTTGGGTGCACAAGCTGCCGAAAAAATAAGTTATGTGATTGGGTGGATCGAAAGAAGCCTACCAGATATTTTGGCAAATAAAGAAAATTTGAATAAATCTTAGATGAACTGATATTCACCAAACTGTTTTTATTTGGTGAATATGTGCAGTCTGAAAGTGATGTTATTTTACCTGTTGGTTTTTAGACTTAGCAATCCAGTAATCATTGCACCGATTGTCGCTAAAAACATGTCTTTATGTGCATCCCATACGTCTCCTTGCTGCCCATTATAGTTTTCCGCTTCTTCCGGGGATAAACCAATTGCCAGCCACCATTCAATCCACTCGTAGAATAAACTGGTCGCCATGACGAACTGGATCACCAGTATAAATAAAACTTTTGGTTTTAAACTCGGTAGCCAAACCTGGAAAAGTCGATAGAAAAATGGATAGAGAAACAAGCCATAAAAAAAATGTACAAAACGATCAAACATATTGCGTGACCATCCCATGGCTTGATTGAGATCAAAATGTAAATATTTGATTGACCAATCATTATACGGTACATAAGAGTACAGATAATGTGCTGCTATAACATGGATGATCAGGAATAAAATATACAGTAGAAATGATGAAAAACTCAGTCCGATTTTCTTTAGGCAGAAGAATAAAACAATCAACATCAGCACCGTACCAATCTGATGCAGCATATAGGACGGATATTCCAAAGGATTGATACTTGCTAAAATAATCGCAATGGCTAGAGCGGCAAGTACAAGCCAATGTTTTTTTGTGAATTGATGATAAATCATTATGCTGTTTTCTATAAATTATTACTGCGCATTGTAATCAAAATGCAAAAAAATGCGAAGCATTGGCTTCGCATTTTTATTACTGAAAACGATTATAAATCTTAGATTTTTTCAATGAGTTCTTTAATTTGTTTGGCCTGATCAGCAGCGTTCCCTGTATAGCTTGCTGGTGTCATTTCAGCCAAGCGTGCGCGGTCAGCTGCGGGTACAGCTTCAAGCTCAGTTCCATTGACAAAGTTGACCATCATATCACGCGTCATGGCTTGACCACGAGTCAATGCTTTGAGTTTTTCATAAGGTTTTTCAACTGCATAACGACGCATTACCGTTTGAATTGGTTCAGCCAAAACTTCTTGGGCATGATCAAGATCTTCAAGCAAACGTGCAGCATTTAGTTCGAGTTTACCGATACCTTTTAAACATGCTTCATATGCGATTAAGCTTTGTGCCAAGCCAACACCCATGTTACGCAGTACTGTAGAGTCAGTAAGGTCACGTTGCCAACGCGAAATAGGTAGTTTTTCACCTAAATGTGCCAAGACTGCATTTGCAATCCCTAAGTTACCTTCAGAGTTTTCAAAATCGATTGGATTGACTTTATGTGGCATTGTCGAAGAGCCAACTTCACCTTCTTTCAAACGTTGTTTGAAGAAACCGAGTGAAATATAACCCCATACGTCACGGTTAAAGTCGATCAAGATTGTGTTGAAGCGGCGTAAGGCATCAAATAATTCAGCAATATAATCGTGAGGTTCGATTTGGGTTGTGTATGGGTTGAATGTCAAGCCTAAAGATTCAACAAAAGCTTGCGAATGTGCAGGCCAGTTGATTTCTGGGTAAGCAGAGTAATGTGCATTATAGTTACCCACCGCACCGTTAATTTTACCGAGCAATTCAACTTGATTAAATTGTTTGATTTGACGTGCTAAACGATATGCCACATTCGCCATTTCTTTACCCAGGGTTGTTGGGCTGGCTGTTTGACCATGTGTACGTGATAACATTGGTTGCTCAGCGTGTTTCTCAGCTAAATCTACAATTGAATCAACAATTTGTTGCATTGAAGCCACTAAAACATCACGACCATTTTTTAGCATTAACGCATGAGAAAGGTTATTGATGTCTTCTGATGTGCAAGCAAAGTGAATGAACTCGCCCGCATTTTTAAGTTCGTCAATATGTGCAATTTTTTCTTTCAGGAAGTATTCAACAGCTTTTACATCATGGTTGGTGGTACGCTCGATTTCTTTAATGCGGTTTGCATCTTGTTCAGAAAACTGAGCCACAATTGCGTCTAAAGCATGGTTTGTTTCAGTTGAGAAAGCAGGCACTTCAGTGATTTCAGGGCGGTTTGCAAGCGCTTGTAACCAACGCACTTCAACAGTCACACGTGCATGGATTAAACCAAACTCAGAGAGGTAAGGGCGCAAAGCATCACATTTACTTGCATAGCGTCCATCTAATGGAGAAAGTGCGGTTAAAGCGTTCATAAAGATTCCTTAAACTTTGGAATATAGGTCATGTTGATATTTCACAAATACTCAATGTTAAAACCATCTGTAAAATATCAGCATGACCTCGTGTAAAACTGAAACTCGATCAATATCAAATTACACAACCTGATATTGTAATCGAGCAAGATCCTGAATATCTTGAAGAAGTTTACGTTTGCTAAAGATCATGTTCCATGAGCTGCCACCTAATTGACGCCATAGGTGAGCCATCTGTAAACCTGTAAATAAGCTCGCGCGGATACGATTGGTATGTGCAGTATCTTTAAATGCTTCTGCATTGCCACGCACTAGAATTCTCGGATTAATTTGACCAGCAGTGTCAACATATGCTTGGGCTAAGTTAGCAAGAATACTCGGATGTAAGTAGTTGTTGTCGAAAAAAGACAACTGCTTTAAAATTTTTTGTTGTGATTGATGAATAATTTCAACAAATTTCGGATTACTGTAGACTTTTTTTTCTAATGCTAACAATGACATTGCATATGACATTGGAAGCTTTGCATTGGCTAACTTGGGAATTCTGGATTTTGGGGAGGTGGAAAAGGGTTGTGTGATGCTACTTTCCAGCGCCTTTAATCCTAGAGAGATATCAGCCAATTGATTAAAAAAATCCAGGGTTTGACCGGACTGATTATCGGAAGGACGTATATTGAGACTGGCTTTAATCAATTGTTCAAAATAAAAATTGCCACTTTCCCCGATGCTTTGACGACCCGTCATAGCCGTCATATGGGTCAGCTGCGTTGCTTGAAACACAGCTGCTAACGCCAAAGCGCGATTTTGGCGTTGATTCAAAGTCTGAGGCTGTTGAAAGGGCAACTCAACCATGCCTAAATTCCTTTAAATAATGTTTAATCATGACTCAATAAAGTTAGGTTTAGGTGCATTGGTATGATGAATCACCCCACCGCCTAAACACACTTCATCTACATAAAAAACAACACTTTGTCCCGGTGTAACGGCACGTTGTGGTTCATCAAATTCGACACGTACACCATTCGATGTATTGCTGTCTTTATAGATTGTACATGCTTGATCAGGTTGGCGGTAACGAGTTTTAGCCGTGCATCGGAAACCTGATTCAGGAATATCTTGCTCGCCTGCAACCCAGTCAATCGCTTCAGACCATAAAACGGTACTTTGCATCAATGGATGTTCATGACCTTGACCAACCACCAAACGATTGCCTTCGAGGTCTTTATGCAGAACAAACCAAGCGCCTTCTTCAGCACCTTTAAGTCCACCAAGACCAATACCACCACGTTGACCGAGCGTATAGTACATTAAGCCGTGATGATCACCAACCTCTTTTCCTGAATCTAAGACAATTTTTCCGGGTTGTGCAGGCAAATATTGTTTTAGAAAGTCATTAAAACGTCGTTCACCGATGAAACAAATACCTGTTGAATCCTTTTTCTTTGCAGTTGCTAAACCGAGTTCTTCTGCAATTTTACGAACCTGAGGTTTTTCAATCTCACCCACAGGAAACAATGTTTTATTGATTTCACGTCCATGAACCGCATGCAAGAAATAGGTTTGATCCTTGTTGTTGTCTAGACCACGCAACAAAGGTGCATATTGATCACCTTTAGCGTTGGTTGCAGTTGCACCCCGACGGCAATAATGTCCAGTTGCAATAAAATCAGCACCTAAACTGATGGCATGGTCCAAAAAAGCACGAAATTTAATTTCTTTATTACACAAAATATCTGGATTAGGTGTACGACCAGCAGCATATTCTGCTAGGAAGTGCTCAAAAACACGATCCCAATATTCCATGGCAAAGTTGGCAGTATGTAATTTGATTCCAATTTTGTCACAAACTGCTTGTGCATCAGCAAGATCTTCCATGGCTGTGCAGTATTCCGTACCATCATCTTCTTCCCAGTTTTTCATGAAAAGACCTTCAACTTGATATCCTTGTTGAAGTAAAAGTGCAGCAGAAACAGATGAATCTACACCACCAGACATACCGACGATGACACGTTGTTGCATAGGATTAGGCATCCAAATTTGAAATTAAAGGAGAGTTTTGGTGCTCATAGATGAGCGAAAGAGGATATTTTTGCCCAGATAGCGCGTCTTGTACAGCTTTAATCACAAGCGGGCTTCTTGCACGTGCAGAATCAAGTAATTCTTCAAGCGTCATCCATTGTGGACCAATAATTCCTGTATCGAGTTCAGCATCAGGAAAGTATTCTGTGACATGGGCTAAGAAGCAAAATCTAAAATAAGTACGATCTGGAAACATGGGCGGAGTGTAGGTATAGATTCCAAGTAAGCAATCAACTTCAATCACATATCCTGTTTCTTCCATTGTTTCGCGTATGGCAGCTTGAATAATGGTTTCATTGCACTCAACATGCCCAGCAGGCTGATTGAAAACAGTATGGCTAACCCCTTCTGTCTGTTCTTCTACAAACAGAAATTTTCCATCTTTTTCAACAACAGTTGCGACAGTTACATGTGGAGACCAAGAGCTCATAATCAGCACCATGGGAGATAAAGCATTATTCTACAAAATTTTGAGCTTGGTGGCTATGTTCAAGGCTTTTTCTTTAAACAAGGACATAAAAGGCATCATTCAAGCTAATTTACAATGTATGGCTAATTTCAATATAAGCTGTGAGATCAACTGTAGATCGCATATCGTCAAAAGCGCGGTTTGCTTTAAAATTCACTTTAAAAATTAATAAAAAAGTTATTTCATTTTTTTATATTTCAGCAATCAAAATATTTTTTATAATATTTTCATTATGTTAATATATTGATTTAAAAATAAATTTATTTTTTTTGGTATCATAAATTAATTCATTTTGTTTGGTTATTTACTTTTTAATGCTTAATCCCCTTGATTTTTTATGTGATTAAGGTCCATATTTAAGCGCAATCCTTATTAAAACACATGATAAAAAATAGCGATAAAGAGGGCCTTGATGAAAACAAACAAATCTTTATTTTTTCTCATCAGTTTGCTTTTAAATCAAGCAACATTCGCAGAGGCTTTCTCAGATACCTTTCAAGGACCTGCAAAACTTAATCTTAATCTCTATGTATTTGCTGCGGATGTCGATGGGAGTATTCAAAAAGGCAAGGTGAAATACGATATCGATCAGCCATTTAAAGAAACTGTGAAGGCGCTTGATCAATCCTTTATGGGTCATGTGGATTTGAGTAAAGGAAAATGGGGGCTTTATGCAGATCACCAGTATGTCAAAACATCTCAAGAAAAAACTGCAATCAATATACCTTTCGCATTGAGTACCAAGCTCAATCAAAGCAGTTATGGGGTTTATTACCAAGCTTATGTTTCACCAGAAATAACCTTGCAGCAACAAACAAAGTTTATTGTGGAACCTACCGTTGGCTTACATCGAACTCAAGCAGAAGCCACTCTGGGGGTGTTTAACCAGACATTGGCAGCAGATGCAAAGTTGACTGAGTTTTTTTGGGGATCACGCTTTAAATATAATTTTGATTCACCTTGGAATCTTGCAGCAGAATTTACATTGGGTACTGAAAATACCACTGTTGCACATGCATATCTGGGTTATCGAATTCCTGCCTTTCGTCGAAAGCTCAATCTGCGTGCAGGCTATCGTTACTTCGAACAATATCATAAATCGAATAATTTTCACTGGGATGTTCGTCAGCAAGGTCCTGTGATAGGGATCAATCTACCAATTTTCTAAGAGGGTTTAATCATGAATAAGGCAATGAAAAAAGTATTGTTTGCAGCCGGACTTTTAGTCGCTGCGGAGATAGCAACTGCCTGTACGCGTGTTGTATATCTTGGTAATAATGACGTAATGACAGCACGTTCGATGGATTGGAAAACTGATGTTGGAACCAATCTATGGATTTTACCGAATAATGTTAAACGTACAGGCATGGCAGGACCAAAGTCTATTCAGTGGACATCGAAATATGGCAGTGTTGTGGCGACAGGCTATGATATTTCTACGACTGATGGAGTCAATGAAAAAGGCTTGATGGCAAATTTACTGTGGTTGGTGGAGTCCGAATATCCAGATGTAAAAAACAGTAAAAAACCACCACTCAGTATTTCGCTTTGGGCGCAGTATGTCTTGGATAACTACGCAACAGTTAATGAGGCTATACAAGCTTTGGAAAAAGAACCATTCATGATTGTCACAGATCAAGTGCCGGGAGAGAAACGTTTGGCAACCCTGCATTTATCTATTTCTGATTCGACAGGAGACAGTGCCATTATTGAGTATATTGGCGGTAAGCAAATCATTCATCATGGTCAAAAATATCAAGTGATGACAAACTCTCCAACCTTTGATCAACAGCTTGCTTTGAATACTTACTGGAAAAAGATTGGTGGAACTACAATGTTGCCCGGAACAAATCGTGCCGCAGATCGTTTTGCAAGAGCATCGTTTTATATCAATGCAATTCCTAAAAATGCCTCACCTGAACATTCACTCGCCAGCGTATTTAGTGTGATACGTAATACATCAGTACCTTTCGGACTCAATACTGAGGAGGAACCGAATATTTCATCGACACGATGGCGAACCGTTTTTGATCATAAACGAGGACTATATTTCTTTGAATCTGCTGTATCACCGAATGTTTTTTGGGTAGACTTAAAGGAGATTGATTTTAAAGATGGTCAAACCAGAAAGCTTGACTTGGGTGCTGACCAAGCGAAAGTGTATGCAGGTAAGGCTAATTCTTCTTTTAAGGTCGCTCAACCATTCCAATTTCTGGGCATCCAATAGGATATAAAAACATGATGAAGAAACTTTGGTACATTCCTTTGAGTGCATTGCTTATCGCAGGATGTGCTTCAAATCCTAATAATGCGAATTCAAATGTGGGTACTCAAGGCTTATTAATCTGCCAGCCAAGTGAAATTTGCCCGATTGTGACAGTGGCATGGAACGAAGCACATAAAGACATTCTAAAAGTCAAACTGAGTCTAAACAGTGCATATACTAAATATAATATCGAAAAAGTTGTATTTAGTGATGGGATGAAAAGTCATTCATTTAATGTCATTGGACCAACAGAGATAGATTTCGCATTTAAGGCAAATCGTTCAAGGAACAGTGTTTTAGTTCCTGTGAATATGATGGTTGATTTTAGAGGCTCTGAAAATGTCTTTATGGAAATTCATACAGATCAGGGGGTAATTAAACGTTATATCGTTAAAGATAATGTCAAAGCACCTGTGTTTGAAGAGTTAAGCAAATACTACAAAGTGAATGAATAAGCACTTTATATCGATTAAATGGGGCTTTAATTTCACTTGTTGATGGTGAAATTAAAGCCTATTTATCATGGTATTCATAAATTTTCTTGCTGTTTTAAGCTAAAATAATATTGAAAATTAGATTGTTATACTCTTTTATCATACTCATATACAATAATTTCCTGTTTTCGAATAAACGAAATATCTGAGCTATTGGCTTGTTCAGTTGGAGGTTGAAGTATTTTCAGATCAAGTGGAAGTCATAGCTAGAGCAAAAAAGAAGGTATTCTACAGGTACAAACCCAAGCCATGACCAGCTTTTTAAAGAACCCACTTTTTATAAAACCAAGCGCTTTAAGGGATATGGACGAAATTTTTAAAGATGTAGGCATTCATTTATCTGAAAATCAGATATGGGATGATTTCTTTCTTGAACAAATTGAAGTCACGGCTGAGCAATATGATTCTGTTTCAAAAAACACTTCTATCTTAGTGATTTTTTAATTCTCAGTCTTTAAATGATTTTTGACCGGCAATTGAGGTTCTGGATGGACGCTTTAGCCAAGTGCTCTCAAACACTTAAAGAACAGTTCAGAAACTCGAGATTATGTATATTCAGCTTGGCATCACTGTGATCATTCATCAATTAAGAATATATTTTTTATTTTGATGGATATGTTCTAAATTAGACATCCATAGAAATCATAGACACTCAATTGCATCGTGAGTTTTGCTTTATCAAAAATCTCATTATTTTGATAAAGCATAAGTTTTGATCAAGTTTTAATTGGATTCATCAATATAATTGTTTGCCACTTTCACATAATGTCTTGCAGAATAAGGTAAAAATTCTTTTTCTTTGTCGGTTAAAGGGCGGACTTTTTGCACTGGACTGCCCACATATAAATAGCCGCTCTCCAAACGCTTACGGGGGGGAACCAATGAGCCTGCACCAATCATTACATCATCTTCGACGATTACATCGTCCAATACAATACTATTAATACCGACCAGCACCCGGTTGCCAATCTGACAACCATGTAAGGTAACATGATGACCAATGGTTACATCTTCACCAATGATCAATGGTGAACCATTGGGTTTTGCATCATTTTTGTGGCTGACATGAAGCATACAGTGATCTTGAACATTTGAATTTCGACCAATTTTAATGCTATTGACATCAGCACGAATCACAGCAAAAGGCCATACTGAAACATTTTCCGCTAAAGTAACTTCACCGATCACAATAGATAAATCATCAATGTAACAGGTCGAATCAATTTTAGGATGATGCTGCATATATGTACGAATATTCTTTTTCATGTTGGCGTCCTGATCAAAGCTTAAAAATCAAAAACTGTGGTCACAGTATAAAATAAAAAGGCATCCTAATCTTCGATTTGGATGCCTGTGCTTTAGTCTAACCAATGCAATCGGATTAGACCTTCATCAATAAATCAGAATAAATTGCTAAAAAACATTTTGATGTGATCGATCAAACGAGAGAAGAAACCTGCTTCTTCAACTGCTTTTAATGCTACCAAAGGTTTTTCAGCAATGACTTTACCATCCAGTGTCGCTGTAAGTTTACCAACAACCTGACCTTGTTTTAATGGTGCATTCAAGTTTGGCTGAACGGTGACTTGTGTCTTGATGGCATTTGCCTGACCTTTCGGCATGGTCACGTTGAAGTTCTCAGCTAAACCGATTTGAACATCATTTTCTTTACCAAAATAAACTTTAGCTTTGGCAAGAACTTGGTTTGCAGGGTGAACACTCACGGTTTCAAAGTTTGAATAACCCCAAGAAAGTAGTGAACGTGTTTGATTGGCACGCTCATTCATAGATGGAGCACCAAAAATCACAGAAATCAAACGCATTGGACCACGTTTAGAAGAAGTTGTTAAACAGAAACCTGCTTCATTGGTATGACCGGTTTTTAAACCATCAACACTTGGATCGGTATAAAGTAATGCATTACGGTTACCTTGTTTGATTCCATTAAAGGTAAATTCTTTTTCAGAATAAATTGGGTAGTATTTTGAGCTGTCGTGAATGATATGTTTTGCTAAAACAGCCATATCTTTTGCAGTAGAATAATGGCCATCCGCAGGCATGCCTGTCGCATTGATGAAGTGAGTATTGGTCATGCCGACACGTTTAGCTTCTTGATTCATGACATAAGCAAATGAACCTTCGTTGCCAGAAATGTGTTCAGCCATCGCTTTAGAAGCATCGTTACCCGATTGGATAATAATGCCACGCAACATTTCTAAAACTGTTGCCGTACCATTGAGCGGGACATACATACAGGATTCAGTGCTACTACCTCGACACCAAGCTGACTCATTCATGCGAACCTTTTCATTTTCAGTCAGTTCGCCTTTGAGAAGTTTTTGTTCAATGATATAGCTGGTCATCATTTTAGTCATTGAAGCAGGTGCTAGTTTTTCATTTTCATTCTTCGAAGCAAGAATTTGACCTGTCTCATAGTCCATTAAGACGTAAGATTTATTATTTAATTCTGGCGGAGTAGTTAAGACGGTTGCTGCATAAGAAAATGAAGGTAAAAGTAATAATGCAGCAATGGCGCTTTTTGGGGTCATTCTAGGTCGTTCCAATCGTTATATGAGCACAAACAGGCTAGCATTTTAGGACAAAGCAAAGCCGACTTCTATACAGAAAGTCGGCTTATTTCTTACTTATTGTAACTATTTCATTATTTGTCTAATAAATTGCATCATGTTTGTGAACGGTAGTGACTAATATCATTACAAATTGCTGTATTTTCGGTGTCTCCAGCTTTCTTGGCATCAGCTTTGGCTTCTTTTAAAGCACGTTGAAAATCCTTTTGTTTGGCTAATGTTTTTAAGGCGTCTTTCGGGTTTTTTTCATTTGGCATGTAGTCTTTCAATAAATGATTGAAACCTTTATCAAATGTAGCATCTGTTTTAATCAAACTAGGACAGATATCAGACAGTACATAGATCGCAGCAAGTTCTTCTTTGGAGACCTGTTGTTGTGTAACTTCAATATTCTGTTCATGCGAAGCTGCGTCTTTAGTTGCTGCAAAAGCATGGGTCATGAATAAACCACTGGCTGAAACAAGGCTTAATGTAAGCATTTTTAAAGTCATACGCATGATGGACCTAATCAATTATTTCTCTTAACAAGTGGCATAGAGTAAACGTAAAAATAGTCAAAAATATAGATAAAATGTATTGATGTTGTAGATTTATTTGAACTTTTAGCTCAATAATATTTTTACAGAGATGTCAAAAAATTCTTTTAACATCTCTTCTTGTGCTTATCTTTATTTTTAGTGTTTAAGTTCAAGTACATCATTACAGACGGCTTGATGTTCTACTTGATCAACTTCTTTAGCATTTGCTTGTGCTTCTTTAAAAACGGATTGATATTCAGCATCTTGTTTAAGTTGGTCTAAAGTCGTTGTTTTGGATAAATCTTTTAATAATGTCTGGGTCAAAGCATTGATCTTGTTTTGAAATGCAGGATTGTTGCCAATAAGTGAAGGGCAGACTTCAGCAAGTACCTGTGTCGCTGCAATATCTTCTTTAGCCAAGAGATCCGCTTCTTGGGTGGTTAAGCCTTCTGCAAATGCAGTATGTGTACAAAGTGTGATGAATGCAATAGAAATTGTACGAGTAAGAGAACGTGTAATCATCTTTTTAGTCACAAATTTAATTTAAAATTGAGTAAGTAACTATATATAATTATTGAATAAATTTGTATTAAATTACTCAACAGTCATGACATAATTTATGTGAAATTGAGTGGTAATTCGTTCAATGATATTAAGATAACCTTGAGACGATTTAGTTGGATAAATGGATGACCTGAACGTGCTGAGACTTAATATTGCTATATGGAGCTGATCGAGCAATGAATTAAGCGAGGTGAGAGTTTTAAATGACGTGATCAATAAGTATCTTTTTAACAACAGATTTGCTGGAACCCAGACTTTAAGTGATAAGCATAGAATGTTATACAATTCTGTGTATGGTTTAAAATGTATTGAAACACTGCTATATAAAGAGATCATGAATCGATACTGTTATTAAGAGAAATTTTTGAGTGAATATTTTAATTGCCAATGATGATGGTGTATTTGCACCGGGTATCCAAGCTTTAGCAAAAGCATTGAGACCGCTAGGACGTGTTATAATTGTTGCACCTGAAAGTGAACGTAGCGGTTTTTCTAGCGCTTTAACCTTAGATCGACCATTACGTCCGATCCAAGTTGCTCCAGATATGTGGGCAGTCAATGGCACTCCTGCTGATTGTGTTTATTTATCAATGAATGGTTTATTTGATTTTGAATTTGATTTGGTGGTCAGCGGTATTAACAGTGGAGCGAATCTAGGAGATGATGTACTTTATTCTGGAACGGTAGGTGCTGCATTTGAGGGACGTTTGATGACCTTGCCTGCAATCGCAGTTTCATTGGCGGGTAGCAATGTTCGGGCTTATGAAAGTCCTGATGATTATGCACAGGCTGCTCAATGGGTCTATGCATTTATTTCGCAAGGACTGCCACAACTTCCGCCACGACATATTTTAAATATTAATATTCCGGATGTCGCTGAAATTCAGGGTGCTCAGATTACTTATCAAGGGCGACGCATACAATCAAAACCAATCACCAGTCAGGTTGATCCACGAGGCCGTCAAGTGTATTGGATTGGGTTGGCAGGCGAGGCTGTTACAGATCCTAAAAAGAACTTACAGCATATTCAGTCAGATTTTTTTGCAATCGCCAATGGATTTGTCAGTATTACACCGATTCAAATGGATGCTACCAACTATGGGATCTTAGAAACTTTACAATCGCAGCTCTCACATAGTCATTTTGATGTATGAGTGTTATAAGTTTGTGAAAAAGCACTGCGAAACAGTGAAATAAGTGTGTTTTTTGCTAATCTTAAGCAAATATTTTTAAATTGAAGATTGTAGAGAGGGAAATCAATGCTTTTGGCTCGATCAAAGCTTTATATTCAAATGCCTAAGCGATGGGTAAAAATAATTTTATCCTCAGTTGTCATTACTTCTACAATACTTGTTACTGGTTGTGCATCGAAGCCACAGATTAATAATCCAACTCGTTATGCAGTTGCACCTGAGTACTATACTGTACGTTCGGGTGATACGCTTAGCGCTATCGCTATGCGTTATGGTTTGAGTTATTTAAGTGTCGCTGAAATGAATGATATTGCTGCACCATATCGGATTTATGTTGGACAGTCATTGCGTCTGAAAAAAGGCGGGGCGAATGTTAACCGTTCAACAACCAAGGCTTTGGCAAACAATGAGCCACAAATTCAACGCCAAACCATTAAGTTACCAACACAGCAAACGACAACATCACCGTCTGTAACAACAAGAGTACCACCTGTCACAACAGTACCGGCACAAACAACAACGACTGTACAATCCACGCGTTTAAGATGGGTCAAACCGTCTACAGGACCAGTGATCGCAAGCTATAATCTTGCAAATAATATTAAGGGATTACGTTTTGGCGGAAATCAGGGCGATCCAATCTTTGCTGCTGCAGATGGACAAGTGGTTTATGCTGCAGATGGATTGAAAGAATATGGTAATCTTGTCTTGGTGAAACATATTGATGGTTACATTACTGCATATGCACATAATAGTAAAATGTTGGTGAAAAGTGGTCAAACAGTGACTGCAGGACAGAAGATTGCTGAGATGGGATCTTCAGGTGCGACGAGCACTATGTTGGAATTCCAAGTGCGTTTGGACGGAAAACCTATCAATCCTGCAAATATTTTACCAATAAATTAAATATTTTAATGCAAAATGTAATTTTCTTCGTATAATACAATGAGTTGCTTTAAATAAAAAATGTGAAGCAGCTCATAATTTCAGAGGGAAATTTATGTTAGATCAACTTCGAGCAATGGGTGTCTTTGCTTGTGTTGTTGAAAAAAGCTCTTTTAGTGGTGCCGCGCGTGATCTTGGCATTACAACTAGTGCGGTTAGTCAGCAAATTAGATCTTTAGAACAAGAGATGGAAGTTACACTTCTACATCGTTCTACACGAAAGCTGAGTCTAACTGAAGCTGGTCAAGCTTTTTTCCACAGCTGTCAAGAAATGCTCGCTGCGGCTGAGCGTGGAAAAATCCGTATTAATGAGTTGCGAGACGATTTAGTCGGTGATTTGCGCATAGCGACCACCCCAGAAATAGGTGCTACACATGTTGTGCCTGCATTATCACATTGGATGTCTGCGCATCGTGGTTTGATGGTTCATTTTGAAGCGGATAACCAATACATCGATTTAATCGAGGAACGCATAGACATTGCCATTCGTATGTCTTCTAAAATGGAAGATGCGAATAATTTAAGTTGTATGCCACTTGCGAGAGTAGATCAAATCTTAGTCGCATCGCCAAGCTACTTAAATCAGACTGTGCCCATTTCACGACCTGAAGATTTACAGAATCATGATTTGATTCCTGTAAATATTATGAAAAATTATCAGCATTTTTCATTTCAGCATAGTGCAACAGGTGAAGTTGTAAATTTAGAAATGAAGCATCGTCTTCAAACAAATAACGTATTTGTTGCAAAATCACTGTGCCAACATGGACATGGGATTGCACGTATTCTTTATTTAGATGTACAAAAAGAATTGATGAACGGTACTTTGGTTGAAGTGCTTCCTGAGTGGAAACTACCAACTTTCACGCTAAGTGCGGTTACCTTGAAACGTGAACAGCAACCGATGAAAATTCATCGCTGTTTGGATGCTTTAAAACAATATTTTAGCCAGTTACCTGGTGGCAGAATTTTCCAAGAAGCTTCTTAAAGCCCAAGTTCTAATAAGTTTGAATAAAAAAGCCGCTTTAAAGCGGCTTTTCTATATTTCAAATTTAGATTCAGGGAAATTATAAATTTAGTCTCCCTGAATGATATTTTGCAATGGTATCATCCAAGAAATTTTTGAATTGCAGGAACTAGGCGTTGAAGCAGGTCATCTGCTTGTTGACGATTCATATTTAATGCAGGTAATAGACGCACGACATTTCCAGAAGTTACATTGATAATTAAATGATGTTCATCACGGGCGATGCTCACCAGTTCACCACAGTCTTTCGGAAGTTCAATCCCGATCATCATACCAAAACCACGGACAATCACATTCTGTGCTGCAAGTTGGCTGCGGAACTGCTCCACCAAATAAGTGCCAATCTCAGTCACATTGGACATGATATTTTCTTTTTGAATTAAATCAATCACGGTATATACAATACGTGAACCCAAATGCGTACCACTATAAGTCGAACCATGATTTCCAGCAGTCAAAACACCTACACCACGACCTTGAGTCATGACAGCACCAATCGGAAAACCATTGCCTAGACCTTTTGCGGTAGTTAAAACATCAGGAATAATATTGGTGTGTTGATAAGCAAAATATTTGCCTGTACGGCCATTGCCAGTTTGAACTTCATCTAACATCATCAACCAATTGTGTTGGTTGCAGATACGGCGAATATCCTCAAGATAGCTAAAGCCTTGAGGAGCAGTATTTACACCACCTTCACCTTGAATCGGTTCAACCAGAATTGCCACAATATCTGGATGATTAATCGCTGCTTCTTCAATGGCTTCTACATCACCAAAGGGTACGCGAATGAAACCATCAACTAATGGTGCAAAACCTTCTTGTACTTTTTTATTGCCTGTTGCAGAAAGTGTGGCAAGAGTACGACCATGGAATGAATGATCTGCTACGATAATTTTAGGATTGGCAACTCCTTGCAAGTTACCAAATTTGCGGGCAATTTTAATTGCACCTTCATTAGATTCAGCACCACTATTTGAGAAAAAGATTTCTTCCATACCTGAAACTTCAGCCAGCTTTTGTGCTGCTGCCGTTTGCCAAGGCACTTCATAAATATTACTGGTATGAATCAGTGTTGCAGCCTGTTCAGCAATTGCCTCAGCCAAAACAGGATGTGCATGCCCTAGACCACAGACAGCGATACCGGTTAATGCATCAAGATATTCAGTGCCATCTTCAGTGTAAAGATAAGAACCTCGTCCTCGGACAAAGCTGATCGGTTGACGGCTGAATACAGGCATCAAATGTGAAGGTTGATCAGTTTGTACCGGAGCAAGGGTAATGTTGTTCATGACTAACTCTTATCTGTTAGGAGGGAAAAGAAAGGATTATCTAACCAAAATATGCGGAAGATTTAAAGCCTAAATGTAAATAAAATTGGAAATAATCGTCTAGACATACTCTTTATTGTGGATTTAGGTATAATGCAGGCAGATGAGTTGAGGATTTAATCAATGACTGAACAAGCGCGTGATACAGAAGCGTTAATTCGCGACCAAATTGCTAAACATGCTGTACTTCTTTATATGAAAGGTACACCACAATTCCCACAATGTGGTTTCTCTGCTCGTGCAGTTGAAGCGCTTAGCCAAATTGGTCGCCCATTTGCTTATGTTAATATCTTGGAAAATCCAGATATTCGTGCAACTTTGCCACAAATTGCAAATTGGCCTACATTCCCACAATTATGGATCAATGGCGAGTTGATTGGCGGTAGCGATATCATGCTAGAAATGTTCCAAAATGGTGAATTAAAACCATTGATTGAACAATATAGCCCTGCACCAGAAGCAAAATAAGCCACTGATGCACAGAAAGCACCGTAAGGTGCTTTTTTATTGCCTAATGTTAATCAAAACAGATGAAGCCTCAAATTAGAGGCTCCATCAAGATAAGCTTGGGTAAATTTTACTTGCGCTTGTTCTGCTTGGTCGCCCCATCAGACTGCACTTCTTCAGTGAACGAAGCAGGTTCAATTTCAACTTTCTTGTCTTTTTTATCCTTCTTTTTTTTCTTTTTCTTCGGTTTTTGCTCTATTTCAATACCATCCTCAAGTGCTTGCCAATATTCGAGTTGAGCCATTACGGCCGCATAGATAGAGCCTTTGGTATAACGTCCTTTTTTATCCAAACTACCGACTGGGCGAGCCATTAAAATTTCTAATGCCTGATCAATCGTGTCTATGGCATGGATATGGAATTGATTTTGATTTACTGCATCTATAACGTCTTGGCGTAGCATTAAATGTTGCATGTTTTGACGTGGAATAATCACACCTTGTTTGCCAGTCAAACCTTGTAGTTTGCATGCATCAAAGAAGCCTTCGATTTTTGCATTCACACCACCAATAGGTTGCACTTGCCCCAACTGGTTCATCGAACCTGTGATTGCCCAAGATTGATCAATTGGCAATTGGCAAATTGCAGAGATTAACGCTGATAACTCAGCAACCGTTGCACTGTCACCATCAACTTGCCCATAACTTTGTTCAAAGGCAAGTGCGGCAGAGAAGTGCAGAATTTGTTCACGTCCAAAGTGTGCTTTTAGGAAGCTGGACATGAGCAAAACGCCTTTTGCATGTAAAGATCCACCTAATTCGACACTGCGTTCAATATCTAGAATATCACCGCCACCTTGATACACGGACGCAGTTAAACGTGATGGTAGTCCAAATTCAACATCGGCATATTGGATCACAGATAACGCATTAATCTGACCTAAACGATGCCCACGGGTTTCAATCAATTGCGTGCCACGCGAGAGATCTTGCCAATAAAGTTCTCTTAAATAGCCTAAGCGATACTGACGGTGTTTGAGGGCTGTATTGATGTGATGGGAGGTAACCAACTTTTCATCGGATTGTGCAGCATGATGATGTGACTCGCGAATTAAATCACCTAAGGTTAGCGCATGGAGTGACAGAGAACTTTGATCTTCAGCTTGGCGGCTAGAGTCTGTGAGTAAAGCAGCCAAGGCTGAGCGATCAAAAGGTAATAACTTGTCTTGCTGAACATAGTCTGCAATCAATTGCATATAGGCTTGTTCATTGTCATCATTACGCTGCAAGGTATCGGTAAAATCTGCACGAATCTTGAATACACTTCCCAGTTCAGGCTCTACTTCTAAAATTTCATAATAAATTTCAGGTTCTGCCAATAAAACTACTTTCAAATTCAGTGGGATAGATGCAGGTTCAATAGAAATACTTCCTGTTAAGGTCAGCATATGCTCTAACGAAGACAGTTTGAGTTGTCCTGACTTTAAAGCTCTTTTCAAACCTTGCCATGCATAAGGTTGTTCTAAAAGCTGTTCAGCTTCTAGAATTAAAAAACCACCGTTGGCTTGGTGTAATGAGCCGGGACGAATCAAAGTAAAGTCAGTGGTAATGGTACCGTTCTGAGTGAGTTGCTCTACATGCCCAAGTAGATTGTAATGGGTCGGGAAATCTTCAAAAATAACGGGTGCGCCAGAATTTGGCTTGTTGCTTACCACAACATTAGCTTGATATCTGGAAGGTACGCGATTAAAGAGAGAAGGAGAGAACTCTTCACCTTCTTGGTCTAAAATTGTTTCAACATTATCAATAATATCTGCTGCAAAAAGCTTTAAATATTGTTCTAAGCCTTGTACGGTTTTGAATTTGTTGAGAATCTGCTCAATACGAGGAATAACTACTTGTTTGGCAATATCACGATTGAGTTCCGATACTTGATCGCGAGCATCATCTTCTAAATCACCCAATTGCAGACCCAGGCGTTCCAACTTTTTGTCCATATAACGCATATTGGAGTTAATTTCTGCACGCTGTTTGCTATCCAGTGCATTAATGTCTTCCTGTGACATTTCTAATACTTTGTCATCTTTGACATGGATTGGCACAAAAATGTGTTCATCGTTTCGATTGACCAGCTTTAAGTCAAGATCTTCACCTTCTTTGGTCAGTTCAACCAGTGCAAGCTGTTGCTCATTACCAGTAATCTGGCGAATGCGTTCAATACGGTTATGATAGGTTTCCGCACTAAAACGACGTTCGAGCTGCTTGAGTATAGTTTGCCAAGTTTGGTGCAGCAGTGTTTGGAATTTGTTGGCTTGTCCTGCTTGGAAGCGTAAAGCAATCGGTTGCCTTGCATTTTTAAAGTTATAGACATACACCCAGTCATCTGGAGTTTGCATTGCTTTGGCATGTTGCTGAAGCAAACGTTTAATCATGGTGCGTTTGCCTAGCCCAGCAGTACCTACAGCAAAAATATTATAGCCGGAATAAGGTAAGGCAATACCGGCCTCAACGGATGCTTTCGCACGATCTTGACCCAGAAAATTGTTCAAAGGTTTGATTCTTCTGGTTGACGAAGGAATCTTGGAGAGATCTGGAATATGTGTCAGTTGTTCTGGTTTTAAAGCTGTGAGTGTCAAGGTATTTTGAATTTCCGTTTGATCAAAAGCAGATGGAAAATGGGTTTCAGTTTTTTGTATTAAGTTTGCGGTGTGAGTATTTGAAACAGCGGTAGAGCTTAATTGATCGTGTCTTTGGGTCACAGGTGAAATCCAAAACTTATATGGGTTGAAAGCTTAAAGGTATACAGGATTGGGGGTAAAGATCAAGCATCTATAGCGGAAATATCTGTAAAAGGTAATCTTAGTTGCATAAAAGTGATTGAAACTCTAAGCATTAAAAGGTTGAATAGCATTATTTCATTTTTCAGAAAATAACAACGCAATGACAACGCAACTATCTCAGCAATCGTCTGAGCAGAATTCAACCGCGAAAAATGGATGGAAATCTGCTTTTGCTGCATTTTTAGACCGCCGTGCTGCAATTATGCTATTTCTTGGTTTTTCAGCAGGTATTCCGATTCTATTGATTTTTTCGAGTTTATCTCTATGGTTGGGTGAGGCAGGAATTGAAAAAAGTGCTGTTACTTTCTTCAGTTGGGCAGCTTTGGGTTATTCTTTTAAATTTGTTTGGGCGCCTTTGATTGATGAATTGCCAGTGCCCGTTTTAACGAAAAAATTAGGTCGACGACGGGCTTGGTTGCTGATCGCTCAAATCCTGATTATTTGTGCAATTTGTATTATGGCATTTTCAGATCCAGCATTGGGTCAAAGTTATATCTATCAAATGGCAGTGGGTGCGGTTTTGCTTGGGTTTTCCGCTGCCACGCAAGATATTGTTATCGATGCCTATCGAATCGAGTTGGCTGAAACTGAAATGCAGACGGTACTGGCGTCAACCTATAACGCTGGTTATCGTTTGGGGATGATTGTTGCAGGTGCAGGTGCATTATTTTTAGCTGCATCTTTAGGAACGGCAAAAGGCAATTATATTTATGAGGCATGGAAATATACATATTTAACCATGGCTGTTGTAATGGTTGTGGGATTAATTACAACGCTTTTGATCCGTGAACCACAAGTTAACCGTGTTGATAAGCACTATAAAAATATTGATTACTATCGTCTGGTTCTTGTATTTGTTTTGGCTGTAGCCAGCTTTGTATGTTTTTATATTTATTCAGATGACTTGATTCAATATCTGCAAACGACTTGGAAAGTAGAAGATAGTTTTCTTAAATTTCTAATGGAAGCTGTGCGATTTTTGGGATCAGGTGCAGGGGCAGTATTTGTTGCTTCTGTATTGATTCGATTGGGTGTCGTCAATCAGCAGATGGCTTATGAAACATGGGTGAATCCGATTGCAGACTTTTTTAAACGTTACGGTTTAAAACTGGCATTGGTTTTACTGCTGCTTATTGGTTTTTATCGAATCTCAGACATCATTGCGGGGGTTATTTCAAACGTTTTTTATCAGGATCTTAATTTTACCAAAGAACAAATTGCTGAAGCCGTTAAAATATATGGTGTGATTTTTAGTTTATTGGGTGGTTTTCTAGGGGGCTTGCTTGCCCAACGCATGAACATTATGAAATTAATGTTTGTTGGAGCAGTTTTAGCGAGTTCAACCAACTTGATTTTTATTGGTTTGGTGAAGTCTGGAGTACCGATGCAGCCGGTTCAAATCCATGTAGCAGATAAAACATTTCAAGCCATACCTGATGAGGTGGGGTACTGGAAAGTCGCGATACCTAGTCAAGATTTGGTACAAGCCAAAACATTACGTATTGATGCGGCGCTAGTAGATCAAGCAGTAGCTCAACAATATAAGGTACCTTATTTGATTGACAACGGCACTGCCCAAATCAAATTATTTCCGGTCACTAGCGATAACAGTTTAACTGTAGCAGAATCCAAGCAGAGTATTGTGATCAAAGGTCAAACGGTAGGAGTAAAACTTACGGATCTTCAAGAAGATAAACCGATTACTTTGAAACTTGATGCTAAAAGCTATCCAGCCAAATTAGACAAAGATGGTCTGTTCAGTGGGACGATCGATGGAAAAGATTTACAAGCATCAGCATCTAAAAAGATCATCGCAGTAGTCAATTATAAACATCCAAAAACATCTCTTTACACTGATCAACCCTATCAGTTGGCAGAGAAAAAAGCCGATATTGATGTTGATATTCAACCAGTGCCAGTGGTGAAAGTGGATACCAATAGCTCGGTTGAAATTAAAGGTAAAGTGATTGAACAATATAGTTCTGGATGGTTGTATTTTGCGATTGTGGTTGACAATTTAGCTTCAGGACTGGCAGGTGCTGCTTTTATTGCATTTTTGTCGAGTTTGACGAGTGTATCATTCACTGCTGTTCAATATGCGATCTTTAGTTCACTCATGACATTAACACCTAAAATTTTAGGTGGTTATTCAGGAACCATTGTGACCAATATTGGCTATCCAAAATTTTTCTTAATGACGACGTTAATTGGTATCCCAATTCTATTGTTAGTATTGTGGGTGGCGAAGTTATTACGAGAACATCAATTAAGAGAGACACAAGATTAAAACCATTTATTTTCATTTTTTAAATTGATGAATGGTTTTGAGACTGACCTATTTTATCGTGAAGATAGAATAGGTTTTTTAGAGTTCCCAGTCAAAGATGAAAGCTAACTTGAAGTTAAGCGTAGCAATAGGGATCAACCTTATAGCACTTCATTTGAGACAGCAGTAAGAAAACCTCAGTTTGTGATCAAACTTCATTCATCTGATAAGTGCTTTAATCCTGCCAAATAGGGAAAAATTGAAATATTGAACAGTATTGCCTATATTGACAGACAATATCTGATTTAACAGGACAATCAATCATGCGCATGCTACATACCATGTTACGTGTAGGCAATTTAGAACAGTCTTTGGCGTTCTATACTGAAGTTCTCGGTATGACCTTACTTCGTAAACGAGACTATGAGGAAGGGCGCTTTACGCTTGCTTTTGTGGGGTATGGTGATGAAGAGCATAACACTGTATTAGAACTCACCCATAACTGGGATACGGCAAGTTATGAGTTGGGGAATGCTTATGGACATATTGCGATTGGTGTGGAGGATGCTTATAAAGCTTGTGAAGAGATCAAAGCCCGTGGCGGTAATGTAGTACGTGAGGCAGGACCAATGAAAGGTGGAGTAACTGTAATTGCCTTTGTTGAAGATCCAGACGGCTACAAAATAGAATTAATCCAGCAAGATCAAGATGCAAGAAATAATTAATCACTTAAGAGTAACTTAAATTAAGTTGATATGTGTCGTAAATAAATAGTGAACATTTCGTCAAATTAGTAGCATTATTTATAGAGCTCAGTAAGATTGAATTTTACCCATAGGTAAAATTAAACTACTGGGCTTTTTCATATTTAAAATACAGGAAGTTGCTTATGAAAATGTTGAAATTGTTGGCATTAGATCGATTTACAATATTGTTAATCGCAATGGTAGTTTTAGCTTCCTTTTTACCCATTTCAGGTCAAGCAGCTGCTATTTTTGGTAAAGTTACCACAATCGTGATAGCCATTTTGTTTTTTTTACATGGGGCCAAGCTATCACGGGAAGCTGTGATTGAAGGTATTCTGCACTGGAAATTACATGCTTTGGTCTTTGCGATCACCTTTATTGTATTTCCTGTATTGGGATTGATGGCTAAACCCGTGCTTGAGCCTTTATTGGGGCAGCAATTGTATTGGGGCTTTCTGTTCATGTGCTTTTTACCATCCACGGTGCAATCATCCATTGCATTTACTTCAGTGGCGAAAGGTAATGTGGCGGCAGCCGTATGCAGTGCATCATTTTCCAATTTAATCGGGATGTTTATTACTCCAATTTTAGTCAGCTTGTTTATATTTGGACAATCTAAGCACAATTACGATCCAACTTCATCGATCATTGAAATTACCTTATTGCTGTTGGTGCCTTTTATTCTTGGACAGGTTTTGCGCCCTTATGTATTTCCTTTAATGCAAAAAATGCCAAAAATTGTCAAAGTTTTTGACCAAGGTTCTATTTTAATGGTGGTATATGGTGCATTTAGTGGGGCAGTGGTTGCGGGACTGTGGCATCAGGTGAGTTTAACCACATTAATCTATTTGGTATTGGCTTGCTCGGTTTTACTGACTGCGATTATGCTGTTGGCTTTATATATTCCCAAGTGGCTGGGCTTTAGTCAGGCGGATCAAATTTCCATTTTCTTCTGTGGTTCAAAGAAGACACTCGCCAGTGGTGTGCCTATGGCACAAATTTTATTTATTGGGCAACCCTTAGGTATGATTGTATTGCCAATCATGATCTTCCATCAGATTCAGTTAATGGTGTGTGGGGTCATTGCAAATTATTGGTCTAAACAACAGCATTCAAGTGAGTAAATTTGATCAATTTGTTGAAAATAGATCGCAATTATAATATTTATCGCGTATAATCTTGCCCACTTGTTGTGCTTAGCTCTGACACTTATAGTCTCGGTGGGCCAAAAGAAATGGTCTGTTGTGGTGTTAACCTGCTGAAGATGTTCAGCCTTCCTCAAAGCTTCTGATGGGATGTTTGAGAGTGGTTAATTGCGATGACAGCTAAACCTTTCTTAACTTAGGAGAATCGACCATGCGTGCCGATATTCACCCAAAATACGAAAAATTAGTTGCTACTTGTTCATGTGGTAACGTTATCGAAACTCGTTCTGCTTTAGGTAAAGAAACGATTTACCTAGACGTATGTTCAGCTTGCCACCCATTCTATACTGGTAAACAAAAGAATGTAGATACTGGCGGTCGTATCGATAAGTTCAAACAACGTTTTGCTGGTATGTCACGTTCTGTTAAGCGTTAATACGACAAAACATAAAAAACGGGCTTTTGCCCGTTTTTTTGTATCTGTGATCAATGAAAGAGTGATTTATAAAGTATTGATTTGTAAAAGATTGAGTATTGAACCCCCATACTCAATCTTAAATAAGCGTTATTTATTGATCTTGAACGTCAGTTAAATGGTCCAGTTTTTTCTGGAAATATTCACCCTGTAAGAACCGAACATCTACATTCCACGCATTTGCAAATAAGCTCATATCATTGAGATTTTTAAGCAGCATTTCAACAGGTTTGATGGTTTGATACTTTTCAAGTGTCTGTTGGAATTGGCTCATGGTTGCATCACTATTCAGCTTCTGTGTAAATTTTTCGTCAAGTGTTAATAAGCTGACATCCAGCTGTTTCAATATCGTTTCGCTAGAAATGCTTGAGCCAAAGCGGCGGATTGAAATCTCAGCACCGTGGTCGCGTAGAATTGCAAATTGCTTTTGTGTTTCGAGAAGGCTTTTGGCGATATCTTCTTCATCAAACTGTAGAATCAGTGGGTGCGATTGACGGCTGCCGACAATAGTCAGAAGTTTAGAAATAAGCTCTGGAAATTGCTTATCATGGAATAAAACATGTCGATTCAAATTAACAATTAATTTTGCTTGTGGATATTGTGTAATAAAGTTATGAAGTTGTTTGCATGCTTCAACTAAAATCCAGCGATCAAGTTTAATTGACAGTTCAATATCATCATCGAGTTCAATTAAATTGCTGACTTTTTTCCATTGATTTTCAAAAATAAAACCACTGGTGACTTCATAAGTATTTAGACTACTGTCATGTTTGTCATAAAGCTGTTGATACTTCAGCTGAATTTCACCTTTCTCAAGAGATTGCATGATCTGTTCTAGGATTGGTGCGTTTTTGAAAATAGGTTTGGCTTGTATATCTCGAACAGCAGTTTCTTGAGGTGCTGGTTCAGGATCTGGCTGTGATTTTGGCTCTAATTGAAGTGAATTGCGTTCAAATTGAAGTGGTTGTGCAGCAGTTGAAGCAGGTTCTACCAAGGATAATTCAATTTTAGTGTCTTGTAATGTTGCTGATAATTGTTGCTCAGAAACAGAGTCTTTTTTGCTTAGACGATGATTATAGGCTTGTTCTAAAATATGATTAAAATTGCTTTCATTAAAGTTATTTTGCTGAATGTTGGTATAACCAATTTTCACGCTTAATGGATAGGTTGTTCCATCAATTTCAAGTAATTGCGGTTTCTCCAAAGCTTGTAGACCATGAATACGGGATTCTAAAATGGCATCTGATTCTGCTTGTAAAATCACCGCATATAACAGCATATCAATCTGATAGACTGTTGAGTTGGTCTGTTCTTTGATAAAACTCTTAAAACCGTCTAAATACTGAATCGCAGTTTTCCAGTTGGATAGTAAAATATTATCTGGGCAAGCTGCAAAACTAAATAATACGAGAGCGTTGGCGTTGGCTGGTTGATTAATCAGAGCATATTGGATTTGTTGTAAGCTATTGATTATAGGGCTAACAGTTTTTTTGCTCAATTCGGCGGATTGAGATGACGCTTTTTGTGAGACGGAATGGGTTTCAATGGTAATTTGAATACAATCTTCTTCATTGGAAGGAAGAAATTCAATTTTTAAAGGGTTTTCGGATTTGGCATTTTTGTTGAGTGTATCGATTTCAAAACGGGCTAAATCAAATTGACCTTGGGAAATTTTTTTAAAACGTTGTTTAAAGTCATTGATATTTTTAGGTTGTAAAATATCCAGTAAAGGTAAACCAATAATTTCATTCTCATCTTTTAGACCAAATAATTTTAGATATTCGTCATTGGCTTGAGTGTGAATACCTTCTTGAATCAGAGCGACTGCTTTGTGTTGTTCTTCAACTAGAGCTTGTGCCTGACTTTTTGCACTTTCAAGCTCTGTTAATAAGTGTTGCTTGCTTTGTAGAGTACGACTATAAGAGAGGGCTCTAATTAAACTGATATAAAAACGTTCAGTATATTCTAGGTTTACAACATCATAGATGCCTTTTTGTATATATGATTGATATTGGCTATGTTGATAATCTTCTGGTTTTAGTAACAGAACAGGGATGTCAATTTCAGCTGAAGCTTGAATAAGAGTGACAGCTTGCTCAATCTTAATATCATAGGCACGCCCAAAAATAATTAAATCCCATGATGTATTGAGTTGTTTTTCGAACGTTTTTAACTCATCAAGCAAAATCGCCTGTACTTGATGATTTTTGCTTTGAAAAAGACTGATAATTTCATTATAGCGAATTTGATTGTCATCAATAATAAGTAATCTAGTTTCCGAGAGTTTTAATTTTTTCGATAATAATAAATTTCTCACTTTAAAGCTTCCCATACATCTTGATTATTCAAATTGGTTGATTGGAGTTGAATGAATTGTTCAATACGATGATTTTCTTCATCATTGATCAACTCAAATTCAAACTGGACAAAACTTTGAGTAATTAACAACGTTTTAGTTAAATACACCTTAATTTCGTCAGTATCTAAACGAAGATAAATTGCTTGCTGTTCCTTAAAAAAGGGCAAATTTGGCAAAATAATTGAAGTATTTGATTCATTTAGATTTGGTACCTGCACCATGAGACATGGATGATAATTAATCGTTGAACGATCAGCAGGAACCTTGACTGCACAAGGATAGATGTCCTGTGCTAAGACCTCTAAACCGACTTCATAAGTTTTCTGAATGGATTGCTTAATCCAGCGAATGATAGCACCTTTCCATTTATTGTTCAGGCTTTCATTGATCAAGATAAACTCCCCAGTTCTTAGGTTTCGAGGCGCTTCATTTGACCAGCGAATACGATAACCGTTGACACTGATATCGAGGACTTGTGCTTGATAAATCTGTTTGGCTTCACGGTCCAAACTTTTGATCTGGCTTAAATTGGATGCTGTATTTGAACCAGTCGAAATAGAAGAGTGAATATTTGATTCTGACTGAAAAGCATAATTACTATTGAGGTTCAGGGTTTCATAGAAATTTTTTGCTTTTGAGAGATAAAAATGTGCTGTTTGTAAACTAAAACAGATTTGCAGTTGTGCCGAATATTCATAACGTTCATGGCGACGTTCAATTGTGGTTCCCAATACATTCTGTACATGAAACTTTAAAGCAGCAGATAAATAAATTTGCTCATTCTTCGATAAATATTCAGTTTCTTTGTGAATAGTTAAATTGATATGCTCAAGTAAATTTTGAGTGGAAATATATAATGATGTATGAAAGTTTGCATGTTGCTTACGGTTATAGATTGGCGGTATATCTTTACAACCATCAACAATATAGCGCGAAAGACTAGTCTCTCTCGGTAAGATTTGAACCAATTTCACCCAGTCAAAGGTACATTGATACAAAGCCTGTGTTTCAGAGGGGCGAATTTGATGCGTATTGAAAATATCCAATAATAAAACTTGTGCATAGGCTTGTTGGATATTATGAATAGTAAAATGCGTACCTTGTAGCTGATTGATATTTATGTTGAATTCTTGGTTTTTTACAGCGAGTTCATATAAATGGTGCGTGGTGAGCCATTGATGGGTCAAAGGACCGCTATAGATCATTTGTTGTTGAACAAGCAACAAACCCAATTGTTCTAAGGCATAAAATGTTGCCAAAGTTCGAGCAGTCTGCAAATTTCTCTTTTGTTTAAAATTGAAAAATGAGAATTTACTCGAAGTTAATGTTTGATGGCTTCTTTGTACAATGTTGATGTAAACATTCGCAAAATAGGTACGAATTCTAGAGGATAAATCAATGATGTGCTCAATTCGATCTGTTTGAGACAGTCCTTGATTCAAGATGCTTTTTTCTAGACTGGATAAAATACTTTCTGTAATCGGGTGTAACACCTGAATAAGGTCAAAACGCAGCATTTCACTACAGTTTAGCTCTGCAATTTCACAAATAGCATTTAAAACAGACTCAGAAGTATCACCCAATTGCATGATTGAGAGTGTAGCAACCCATGCACCCACAGAATCTACAGAAGGATCTGCAAAACTTAAACTTTCTCGTTGTAGAACCGTGATATTTTGAAAAATTTCAGAAATTTCTTTATTTATCATGAGCGTTTCAACTCTTAAAAGGTTGTGACTCCAAACAGCGGTGTTTTATTATTTTCTCCCGCAACTTCTCGAACCAGTTTTGGGACTAGGTATCCAGGTAAGCTGGCTAATACATCCTTGTAGATTTGATCAATTTTTTCTGCCCCTAAATCAAAATGATACGCACCTTTCACCTTATCCAGAACGTGTAGATAGTAAGGTAAAACTTGTGCTTCAAAAAGTCGTTGACTTAAATCAACCAGTGTTTGTGCAGAATCATTCACACCTTTAAGTAAAACGGCTTGATTCAACACAAGAATATTTTGTTTTGCCAAGTGAGCGAGTTTTGAACAGGTCAAATTATCGAGTTCAGCTGGATGATTTGAGTGTACCACTAGAATCACACGTAGCCTACTGTTTTTCAATAAAGAAACCAGTTCTTCATCGATTCTTTCAGGAATAACAATCGGAACTCGTGAATGAATTCTCAGGATTTTAATTTGACTGAGAGATGCTAGACGTTCTAACCATATTGCCAGTTTACGATTTGATAACGTAAGCGGATCTCCTCCACTTAGAATCACTTCATTGATTTCAGGATGCTGCTCCAAATAGCTTTTAATATTCAGCCAATCTTCATTTTTGGGTAGATTTTCTTGATATGGAAAATGTCTGCGGAAGCAATAACGGCAGTGAACTGCACAAGCACCTGTCAATGTTAATAAAAAGCGTGATTTATATTTATGCAAAACCCCTGGAATTTGATTGGCCTGTTCCTCGCCCAGTGGATCCGTCACAAAACCTTCATGTTCTTCAAGTTCTAGATGATGGGGGAGGACCTGTAAAAGAAGGGGATCTAGTGGATTGCCTTTTTCCATTTTTGCAACAAACGCTCGAGGAACACGCAATTTAAATTGAGCACTCGCAAGAATTGCGCCAGACAATAATTGTTGTTTCGACAAACTGAGAAGTTCGAGTAATTCTAGTGGATCAGTCACTAAATCACTAAGTTGAGATTGCCAATTTTGCTCTTGATATAAATAATTTAACATGCCACGTGCGATAAATAGTCAATGGGGGAGAGAAGGGTTTAAATGCCTGTCCAGCTGAAAGCTGTCTGATGGGTCATTGAAACACAGAGAACTGTAGCCAAATCCATACAGCCGATTCATTACAATGTACTGAAAGGAGATTCAATCAGTACAAAAAATCAATCAAACGGAGATTTTAACCTCAATCTGACAGAACATGGGTAATTTTTCATTGCTTCACGATGTATTGCTCATTTAGAATACGAAAAATGTATAATACATTCTTTATTGTTGAGAATGATCATTCTGGGTTTGTTGGCAATTCAGCGATTTTGAAGCGTAAATAGACCCGATTACAAATCAGGTGATTTGTTGATCGCATTACATTAGAGATTTAAATTAGTAAGTTTGGAGTGTGCCTTTCATGGCCTATTATTCTACAAATGATTTCAAAGCTGGCCTAAAGGTTATGCTTGATGGTAACCCATGTTCTATCATGGAAAACGAATATGTAAAACCAGGTAAAGGTCAAGCGTTCAACCGTGTAAAATTACGTAACCTTAAATCTGGTAAAGTATTAGAAAAAACTTTCAAATCAGGTGATTCATTAGAAGCTGCCGACATTGTTGAAGTTGAAATGGATTACCTTTACAACGATGGCGAAATGTGGAACTTCATGGATCCTGTATCTTTCGAGCAAATTGCTGCTGATAAAGTTGCGATGGGCGATGCTGCGAAATGGTTAAAAGACGATTCAAATGAAAAATGTACGATTATGCTGTTTAATGGTGTGCCATTAACGGTCAGCCCGCCAAACTTTGTGGTGTTAAAAATCGTTGAAACTGATCCAGGTGTACGTGGTGATACTTCTGGCGGTGGCGGTAAACCAGCGAAGCTTGAAACTGGTGCTGTAGTACGTGTTCCATTATTCGTACAGCAAGAGGAAAGCGTTCGTGTAGATACCCGTACTGGCGATTACTTAGAACGTGCTTGATCATTTTTGAATAATGATGATGCGAGGGATGATGAAAATCATCCCTTTTTTGTTTTAAATTTGAATGGAATTAAGGGTGTTGGCAGTGAAACTATGGGAGGATTTTCGACTAAAGTCGTAGATCGACATAGGATAATTAATAGTAGAGTCAAATCGTCGCAATATGACAATAATGATAAAAATAACATTGTAATGGTTTAAGTCATTGTGATGTCATGCTAATAGTACATATTCAAACCAGTTTTACATCCAAAGTCTTAGATGAAAACAAAAAAATGAGGAGTAGAGTCACCAGGGAAAGGGTCACACGGAAATGCATTACGCTTTATAAAAACAATGGAACTGCTTTTTGTAATCAAGATGTGAGGTTTTAAATGGAAAATATTCAGACAAAGTCATCCCCCTTATCAAAATTGGTCTGGGTGATTGTCGCCATAATTGGTGCAGTATCTTTTGGAATACTTGCAGTCAGTAAAGGTGAGCATGTCAATGCCGTTTGGTTAGTGCTTGCTGCGGTGTGTGTATATAGCATTGCATATCGTTTTTATAGTTTATTTATCGCCAATAAAGTTTTTGAGCTTAACCCAAGACGTTTAACACCTGCACATCGTTTAGCTGATGGTCTGGATTATGTGCCAACCAATAAATATGTGCTTTTTGGTCATCACTTTGCGGCAATTGCAGGTGCAGGACCATTGGTTGGACCTATTCTTGCAGCTCAAATGGGTTATCTACCAGGAACAATTTGGCTTTTAGTCGGAGTGGTCTTGGCGGGTGCTGTTCAGGATTTCTTGGTGCTCTTTATCTCCACACGTCGTGATGGACGTTCATTGGGGGAAATGGCAAAACAAGAACTTGGCTCATTCGCTGGTGTAGTGGTGATGCTTGGCGCATTGGGTGTGATGATCATTATCCTTGCTGTACTGGCGTTGGTGGTGGTTAAAGCCCTTGCACATAGTCCGTGGGGCGTATTCAGTATTGCAGCAACCATACCGATTGCTTTGTTCATGGGGGTGTATATGCGTTACATCCGCCCTGGACGTATTGCAGAAGTGTCAATCATAGGTTTCGTTTTGATGATGGCTGCAATCGTGTATGGTGGTAATGTAGCTGCTGATCCCTATTGGGGACCTTTCTTCACTTTAACAGGGACTCAACTGACTTGGGCACTGATCATCTACGGATTTGTAGCTTCTGTCTTGCCTGTTTGGTTGCTATTGGCGCCGCGTGATTACTTGTCAACCTTTTTAAAAATCGGCGTAATTGCAGGTTTGGCTGTGGGTATCATTGTTGCCATGCCAATGCTAAAAATGCCTTCTGTGACGCATTTTGTTGATGGTACTGGTCCTGTTTTTGCTGGGTCAATGTTTCCATTTTTATTTATTACCATTGCTTGCGGTGCGATTTCTGGCTTCCATGCCTTAGTATCTTCAGGGACTACACCTAAACTGGTGGATAATGAAGTCAATATTCGTGTAATCGGTTATGGTGGTATGTTAATGGAATCATTTGTCGCGATTATGGCAATGATTTGTGCGACTGTGCTTGAGCCAGGTGTTTATTTTGCAATTAATGCACCTGCAGCAGTTTTGGGAACGACCGTAGAGAGTGCTGCTGAAGCAGTACGTAATCTGGGTTTTGTAGTCACACCTGAGACATTGAGCCTGCTTGCAAAAGAAGTGGGAGAAAGTACCATTCTTTCACGTACAGGGGGCGCACCAACATTTGCAATTGGTATGGCACATATCATCACTGATATTTTTAATAATCGTTCGATGATGGCGTTTTGGTATCACTTTGCGATTTTATTTGAAGCATTGTTTATTTTGACTGCGGTTGATGCTGGTACACGTGCATGCCGTTTTATGGTTCAGGATACTGTAGGGATCGTGGTTCCCGCACTTAAAAATTCACATAACTTCATTGGAAACATGATTGGTACAGCTGTGGCGGTTGCAGGCTGGGGCTTCTTTGTTTATCAAGGTGTTGTTGATCCTCTCGGTGGTATTAATAGTTTATGGCCTTTATTTGGTATTGGTAACCAAATGCTTGCTGCTATGGCACTGATTTTAGGAACAGTGATTCTGTTTAAAATGAAGAAAGAAAAGTATGTATGGGTTACGATTATACCTACGATTTTCTTATTCATTACCTGTATGACAGCGGGTTGGCAAAAAATCTTCCATTCAAATCCGAAGATCGGTTTTTTGGCACAAGCTGATAAATTCTCCGCAGCGATTGCTCAAGGTGAGATTTTAAAGCCAGCGAAAACGCTTGAAGAGATGCAAACGATTGTGCTATCGAATCAGATCAATGCGGCATTGTGTGCATTCTTTATGATCGTTGCAGTGGTCATGTTGGTGGCTGCTATCGGGGTGATTCGCCGTGCATTGGCAAGTCCTACACCAACAGTGAATGAAGCACCGGCAGTATATGCAGACCCTGAAGAAACTGTCGTATCGTCTGCAAAGCATTAATTGACTTATAAGTGAGGTGAGTAAGATGAATCTTAAATTCGCCAAAGGTGGTAAGACGGTGATTTATAAAATCATCAAAATGACCATCATGTCGCAAAAGGATCTAATTTTTAATCCTAAGAATTGGTCAAGAATTGCAACATTGTGGACACGCTTACAGCAGAGTTTTCGTTTGATGGTCGGTGTACCTGATTATCAAAACTATCTGGAACATATGAAAAAGCATCATCCTGACATGGATGCAATGGATGAGAAAACTTTTCATCGTTACTGTGTTGATGCTCGTTATCCAACTGCTGGCGGGACCTTGAAAAAGTGTCCATGTTGATTTGAGAAATCCAATAAAAAGCGGTACTTCGGTACCGCTTTTTATTGGGCATTGTTTTTTATTGGATGATTTTAAGCAAGCTTATGACCGCGTGGCATTATTGCAAGTTGCCACGAAATAAATATGATGAATTGTCGGATAGCTGACAATTCATTTCACTTGTCTCAGATAAGATACTGAAACAGATAGAATAACAGAATTAGATTTGCTAAAGGGACGTTAAGATGAAAATCTGTATCTATGGTGCTGGAAGTATTGGGTGTTATATTGGGGGGCGATTGGCTGCTTCAGGCGCAGATGTAACATTTATAACTCGTCCAGACACATATCGTGAATTATCCAAATCTGGTTTGAAACTTACAGATTATTTAGGAAATAACTTATCTATACCTGCACATGAATTAAAACTATCACTTGATCCAAATGTGATTTTAGATGTTGATATTGTTTTTGTCTGTGTTAAATCAACGGCAACTGAGCAAGTTGCTGAAAGGCTTCAGCAAATACTCGCTGACAGTAACTCTAAACTAAAGCATACCCCTTATATCATTAGTTTCCAGAATGGATTGAGTAATGTGGCGATGCTTAAACAGTTTTTACCAGATTTGAGAATTTTAGAGGGCATGATTCCATTTAATGTGGTTGCCTTGGGAACAGGGTGTTTTCATCAAGGTACAGCAGGTGCGATACATGTTAAAAAATTTTCACATCAACAAGATTTAGCCCAACTTTTTCAAAGAGCTCAACTAGATATTATATTTGATCAGGACATGCTTGCTGTACAATGGGCCAAAGTTCTACTTAACTTAAATAATTCAATTAATGCCTTATCAAAGTTACCTTTAAAAGCACAATTGTTGAATTATCAATATCGTCAATGTCTTGCGATGGCACAACAGGAAACCCTTGATTTATTGGATTTGGCACAGATCAAACCAGCAAATTTGACTGCAGTTTCTGCGCATTTTCTTCCCAAAATCATTAGTCTGCCCAATGTTTTATTTAAAATATTGAGTCGTAAAATGTTAAAAATTGATCCTGTGGCACGTTCATCAATGCAAGACGATTTAATTGCGGGTCGACGTACAGAAGTCGATTGGATTAATGGAGAGGTTGTTAAACTTGCTGATCAACTTAATACCCAAGCTCCGATCAATGCGCTATTAATCAAATTAATTAAGCAAGCAGAAGTTTCGGGTATTGAATTTTCAATTAGTGCGGATGAGTTAAAAGCCAGGCTGAATAGCGTGAAAAAATAGTGACCTAAATCGTTGATCAAGACCTCAATCGAAATACTCAAAATTATATGGATAATTTTTTATTCAAAGTACCAGCATGTTTCTGGGTTTATGAATTGTTATACTTTGAGTATCCTTCAAAAACGTGTATGTTAATCAAATTACTTAAAAAATTATGATTGGGGAAAAAGGTGATTTGGGGAGCAAGACAGGGAAACGCAATACAAAAGAATTCCGAACGGATTGATTTAGATCAGTCACATTATTATTCGAAGGTTGATGAATTCTTAGTACAAATTAACCTCATCATTTTAGATAAAAAACAGCAAACCAAGCTTGCCTTGTGTAGCTTATTGGCAGGTGGGCATTTACTCTTTGAAGACTTACCTGGCTTAGGTAAAACAACTTTAGCTAGCAGTTTGTCTCGTTTAGCGGGGCTTGATTTTCAACGGATTCAATTCACCAATGATATGCTGGCCAGTGATGTCATTGGGATTAATATGTTTAATCAAAAAGAACATCAATTTGAATTTAAGTACGGTCCCATTTTTACCCAAATACTACTTGCTGACGAAATCAACCGCTGTAGCCCAAAAACCCAGAGCGCATTGTTGGAAGCGATGGAAGAGGGCAATGTCACCGTAGATGGCATTCGTTATGCATTGCCGCAGCCATTTTGGGTGATTGCAACACAAAATCCACTTTTTCAAAGTGGTACATATAGCCTACCTGAATCCCAGTTAGACCGCTTTTTGATGCGGCTATCATTGGGTTATCCATCACGTTCTGCAGAAAAATTACTTTTACAGCAGCATTCTCGCCATGACTTAATTGATAATTTACAGTCCATTTTTAAACAAGAAGATATATTGCAATTACAATGTATGGTCAATAGCATTGCAATCAATGATTTAATATTTGATTATATACTTGATTTAGCGGAAGAAACGAGAAAAGGGCGTCATGGGCTGTCTACCCGTGGCGTTTTAGCGTTGAAAAAGGCTGCTCAAGCGCATGCATTGATTGAAAAAAGAGCTTTTGTAATTGCAGATGATGTGCAAGCTGTGTTCGTTGCGGTCACTTCGCATCGTATAGGATTAGGTGAGTCTGAAACTTTAGCCTTGATGCAAAAAGTTCCTGTTCAAGGTTAGTTAGGATTTAAGCATGTTTGCTAAAAGATTCGTACAGTGGTTGCACCAAAGATTTCGTTACACAGGTATACGGACGCTTAAGCAAAATGAAGTCTTAGTATTTATCTACCAACAAGGCTTTCTGTATCTTGTACTTATTTTGATCACATTTATTGCGGGAATTAACTATGCAAATAACTTGATTTTAGGTTTTTGCTTTTTAATAAGTGCCATTTTGTGTATTAGTTTTTATTTGAGTTTTAAGCAATTGCACGGTGTGACCATTGAAGTCATTGCTGATGAAGTCGGTAAGGTGAACGAGGCTTTTAAAGTCACCGTGATTTTGCAACAACACCGAGCAAGCCTGAAGTTTCTAAATTTTAAATTCGATGATCAGTTACTGCCTTTTTTATTTGAGGATAAGCAGCAAAGCTTTGAGTTAAATTTTATACCGCAAAAACGTGGTAAATTTTCAATTCCTCCAATTCAGATTTATTCAACCTATCCATTAGGTTTAGTCCGAGCATGGACATACATTTATTTGACCAATGATTACTGGATTGCTCCTGAAGCAAAGTCTGGTCTGCAATATTCACATATTCAGGCGAATACGGGTGAGCCTGATCTGGATGAATTTAAAGAATTGAGAAATTTTAAAATAGGTGATTCATTACAGAGTATTTCATGGAAGCAGGCAGCTCGAGGACAAGGGCTATTTGTCAAACAGTTTGAAGATTTACTGGACACCCATGCCATGCAAATTGAATATGCCAAAATGCCCAGTGCAGCGCATGAAGAAAAACTAAGTTTAATGATGGAGTTGGTTGATCGTTGTGAACAACTACAATCTCCATATTGTATTATTTTACCCCATGCTCAGACAGAAAATGGTGTAGGTGAACAGCATTATATTCATATCAAAACCTTGTTGGCACAAGCTTGAGGATTGGACATGAACAAATCAATCCAAATTTCAATTTTAGTCGCCTTAAGTTTGATTTGGTTGGCACAGCTTGCCTATATGCCGATTGCCTTATCGATATTGTTTCTGGTCAATCTTCTCTGTTTAGGGTGGTATTATCAAAAAATCAACGCTCATCAAACATTCAATTTCCCTCGAGTTTTAGTTCAAGCACCAAAGCTGTTATTTGCATTTTTTGCATTGCTGATTATCTATCTCGATACCCAAACATTTTTAGGTGTAGAGGCTGGTACTGCTGTTCTTTCTACTTTTTTATTTGCCAAAGCACTAGAAACCAAGTCTAAACGTGACTTTATTATCCTGTTTAATTTTGCTTTGTTTGTGAGTGCGAGTTTATTTTTACATAGCCAATCTTTTGCAATGGCTGTTTTAGTATTGTGTTGCCTAATCAGTTGCTTGGTTGGATTATATCGAGTACAAACCGTCAATTTTGAAATTGCACAGCCTGTTTTACAATCACTGAAAAACGACTCGCTCCATATTCTTAAATTTATTGGTCTGGCTTTACCTTTTTTTATATTGCTGTTTTTGTTTTTTCCACGTTTGCCCCCACTTTGGCAAATTCCGATTCCTAACCATCAAGCAGTAACAGGATTGAGTGATCGCATGTCCCCAGGGGATATTGCATCATTGTCGCAATCGAGTGCCTTGGCTTTTCGAATTATTGGAGACATGAAGCAGTTCCCGAACCGCAATGAATTGTATTGGCGAGCAATGGTATTAGATCATTATGATGGTACAACTTGGACAAGTGAATCTAGTAACAAACAGAGCAAATCCTATTCAAAAATCACAGGTCAACAGGATGGTTTTCATTATCAGTATCTAGCCGGTGATCCTGCTCAGCAGTGGATCACAGGTTTGGAAAAGTCAATTCCAATAGAACAACGTTTTGAATTACATCAAGACTGGTCTATTACACCAAGACAACTTGTACAACGGGTACAACCCGTCGAATTGCAATGGATTGGCTCGCGTGTTCAGGATGTTCAAGTACCAGCATTTGAACAATTCATGCTTAAAAATAATCTAAAATATCCTAAAAATCGTGATCTACAAGCGCAGAAGTTTGCATTGGCTATGTTTCATCAAAGCCAGGAAAATCCTGATACGTATATCCAAAATATTCTAAATTGGTATAAAAAGGAAAATTTTGTTTATACACTCGCGCCGGGGAAATTGGGGAATCATCGAATAGATGAGTTTTTATTTCAATCAAGACAGGGGTTCTGTGAACACTATGCCTCAAGCTTTGTTTTACTGATGCGTTATGTCGGAATACCTGCTCGTGTCGTCACAGGTTATCAAGGTGGTGAACTGGCGCCAGATGGGAAAAGTTGGGAAGTCCGTCAATTAGATGCCCATGCATGGGCGGAAGTGTACCATCAGGGACAATGGCATCGAATTGATCCTACAGCCATCATTGCGCCAATGCGAATCGATCAGGGAATGCAAACGACCATAGAGGGTAATGCGGCAATTTTTGGTGATGGCGCTTATTCAAATATACGCTTTCAGCATTCATCCATATTGAGAACATTAAGAGTCTGGAGTGACTATGCAAGTTTTCAATGGCAAAGCAAAGTCGTGGGCTATGATGCTGAAAAGCAAAGTGGGTGGATGAAAAAACTCGGACTGACTTCAGTGTATAGTTATGGGTTGGTCTTAATTTTAGGAATCATTGGATTATTAATGGCTTATTGGGGAGTGACAAAACTTTTTCGAGTAAAACAGATGTCTGAGATTGAGCGATTGATTTTTAAGTTTAATCGCCAGTTGTCAAAAGATGATCAAAAAGTAGAGTCTGAAACTTTTCAACAATGGATGTCTCGTTTGGCCAGTCGGGTTGAAGAAAAAAAATCATTTGAACAGGCAAATAAAGTTTTCCAAAAAATTACTTATTTAGATAATGAAAATCAACAAGATATTCAGGAAATCAAGAAATTGCTTAAAGAGTGTTCGAATGCGTTAAAAGCGGGAAAATAAGTCTTGTCATATTGCTGAAAAATGAATAATATTCTCAGCACTTCAGGTGTATAGCTCAGTTGGTTAGAGCGCTACGTTGACATCGTAGAGGTCTCCAGTTCGAGTCTGGATATACCTACCAAATTCCTAAAATCATATAAACTTGTATAGTCTTATATGTATGTTAAAACCCTGAATTATAATGATTTAGGGTTTTTTTATACCTTTTTATAAACTATCTTGAACTCGTATAGTAGATCAATCCTTTAAACCAAGTTGAGTGAATCCGCTCAACTTGGCTAAAATATTTTTTATTTTAAGTTTTGATTAAAGAAGTTAGTCATCTTATCAAATGGAATGATGTCAACACGGTCATAAAGATCAACATGACTGGCATTAGGAACAATATAGAGTTCTTTGGGTTGTGCGGCTGCCTCATAAGCTGTTTCACTAAAATAGCGTGAATGAGCTTTTTCACCATGAATAAAAAGAATAGGGCGAGGTGAGATCTCTTTAATATAGGTTAAAATTGGCATATTCATAAACGAAATTGGTGTCGTCACCGACCAGGCATTTCCTGAATTTACCGCACGAGGGTGATACCCACGGGAAGTTATATAGTAGTCATGATAATCGACTAGGAATTGGGCCTCGCCACCTTTTAATACATTATAAGGTGATTGATAGGCAGGCTTTCCATTTTTTGCATCGATCCAACGTTGAGCACTGAGCTGTTCAAGCGTTTTGCTACGTTGTTCAGGTGTGACACTATCATTATATCCTTTAGACATTACTCGGGTCATATCGTACATTGTGCTCGTAACTACGGCTTTTATACGTTTATCTACGGCTGTCGCATTGAGTGCCATACCACCCCATCCACAGATCCCGATCATTCCAATACGGTTTTGATCAACATTGGGTTGTAGTCCAATAAAGTCTAAAGCTGCACTGAAATCTTCGGTATTGATATCTGGTGAAGCAATATTACGGGGCTCACCACCACTTTCTCCTGTGTAAGATGGATCAAATGCTAATGTAATAAAACCTCGTTCTGCCATAGTTTGTGCATAGAGTCCAGAAGATTGCTCTTTTACTGCTCCAAAAGGCCCACCGACCACGATAGCGGGAAGTTTACCTTTTGCATTTTTAGGTATATATAGATCAGCAACTAAAGTAATGCCATAACGGTTTTTAAACGTTATCTTCTGATGCTTGACTTTGTTGCTTTGAGCAAAGGTTTTATCCCATTTAGTAGTGAGTTTTAAATCCTGATTAGCCAAAACAAATTGACTTATACCTAACGCTCCAATACTCAGGGTAAAAATAGCAAATGTTCTTTTAAGAAAACGACTTGATGTTGCAGCTGTATAGTGAGACATAAGATATATTCCTGTTATTTTGAAATATTTGAGATCTTGACCTTAACAGGCCTATCGCTTGAAAATGCTTTTGGTAAAGTATCGAATTTGCCAAGGTAAATAAGACTATTAGCAACACCATCAAAATCTTTGTAAAAGACGGCGAGATTGCCCCAAGGAGCATAATAGGTAATATCGCCGGCTTTTGCTGGGTGTCCCTTTGGAGCTCTTTGAGAGGTTAATTTTTTAGGTAGGTAGGCAATTTTTTCTGTTGCAGCATAATCGGTCAATTCTAAAGTAAGAGGAAGCTGCTTGATAAAATCCTGTGTAGTAGGTGAGTCTTTTAAGCGAACAAATACTGGCTGAGCTGAGCCCTCAATATCAAAACGAATATTCATTCTGGAAACCTTTTGTGAAGTCGCTTGTTCAGTATTAGTCTTTGCTTTTGTACAAGCACTAATCCCAATTGTCAGAACAAGTACAGCAATTCCACCGATAACCGGAAAGGCATGTTTAATTTCTTGCATCATGTTGCTCTCCCGACCAGGTAGATAATTAAAAATTAGACATAAGCATGAACCATGCTTGTCTGCTGAGATGATTTGAAATTCAGTATAAAGGTGAAGGTGGTTAAGAATTAGCCCCTAAAAACTGCATAGTCCTATGAATCTCATTCATAAATTAAGGGCTAAAATAATTTTTATTCTGAAAAAACTGGTTAATCTAATTCTGATTAATGAATTTGCCTCATAACTCTATTCACGGAAAGGTACTTATTCAGGAGATAAAGCACCTTTATCATGGTTTCTCATTTTTATAGAGAAAGTCTATGATACCTGCACATCAATCTTCCGAGATAGAACAGCAGCCAGCATATTGGAGTGGCGTATTTGCCATGACATTGTGTGTATTTGCATTGATTGCTTCCGAATTTATGCCGGTCAGTTTATTGACACCAATTGCAAAGGACTTAAGTGTTACTGAAGGTTTGGCTGGGTACGGAATTGCTATTTCAGGTGCATTTGCAGTTATCACAAGTCTATCGATTTCACGTCTGGCAAGAAACATTAACCGTAAAACGCTATTGCTTGGATTGACCGCATTAATGGCGGTTTCGGGAGCGGTAGTTGCACTTGCTCCCAATTACTGGGTCTATATGACTGGTCGGGCTTTGATTGGGGTGGTTGTGGGTGGTTTCTGGTCAATGTCGGCAGCAACGGCGATTCGTCTTGTACCAACCACCCAAGTGCCGAGAGCACTGGCAATCTTTAATAGTGGTAATGCATTAGCAACTGTGATTGCACCACCTTTGGGAAGCTATCTAGGAGCAATGATTGGCTGGCGTGGTGCTTTCTTCTGTTTAGTGCCTGTTGCGGTGCTTGCCTTTATCTGGCAATGGATCAGTCTACCATCTCTAAAAAACAAAGCCTCTATTTCCAATTCATCAGAAGGGATACTTAATCTGTTGCGGCAACCTATTGTATTGATTGGCATGTCAGCAACAGGTCTACTTTTTATGGGGCAGTTCTCGCTTTATACCTATATCCGTCCATTTCTAGAAACAGTGACTCAAACCAGCGTATCCACATTATCTTTTACCTTGTTTGTCATTGGGGTCATGGGTTTTATCGGAACTTTGCTGATTGGTTTTGCGCTAAAACGTCATTTTTATGGGACGTTAATTGCCATCCCTGTTCTCATGGCAGCAATAGCTTTCATATTGATTGGTTTTGGAACATGGACCGCTTTAGTCATTGTGATGTTAGGTATATGGGGCTTATTGGGAACATCTGCACCTGTTGGCTGGTGGAGCTGGATTGCCCAGACTTTTCCGAATAATGCCGAGGCCGGTGGAGGCTTGTTTGTCGCTATTGTTCAGCTATGTATCGCATTGGGTTCAACTGTCGGTGGTTTGTTGTTTGATCATAGTGGCTATCAGATGACTTTTGCTATGAGTGCAATTCTTCTAATTATTTCTGCTGCTTTAACACTTTGGGTTTCACGATTAAAAGTAGCATAACAATCGATTTCTTAAGGAGTCATCTATGCAATATTCTTACTTGGGACGTACTGGCTTACAAGTCAGCCGTATTACCTTAGGTACAATGAATTTTGGTGAGTTAACCGATGAATCTACCAGTTTTAAAATCATGGATGAGGCGATAGAAAAAGGAATTAATTTCTTCGATACTGCAGATGTATATGGTGGGCCACAATCACCAGATATGAAAAAGGGTTTTGGGATATCGGAGGAAATCATTGGTCACTGGTTAGCTCAAGGTGGGCGTAGAGATAAAATTGTGTTAGCAACCAAAGCGTATCAACCTATGGATACAGGCCCAAATGACCGCAGATTATCTGCTTATCACATCAAACGTGCCTGTGAAGCCAGTTTGAAGCGTTTAAAAACAGATCATATTGATCTCTATCAAATGCACCATATTGATCGAAATACGCCATGGGAAGAAATCTGGCAAGCCATGGAACAGTTGATCCGTGAGGGTAAAATTACCTATGTGGGCAGTAGTAATTTCGCTGGCTGGGACATTGCTACTGCTCAATGTAGTGCAAATGCTCGTCATCAGCTCGGTTTAGTATCAGAGCAAAGTCTGTATAACCTGACCCAACGTAGTATTGAACTGGAAGTCATCCCTGCATTACGTCATTTCGGCATAGGTTTGATCCCGTGGAGTCCAATTGGTATGGGCACATTAGGAGGTGTATTTAGTGAGCTTCCAGAAGGTGGTCGTAGAGCGACTCCAGAACTACAACAGCGAATCCAAACACTTCGTCCACAGCTTCAAGCTTATGAAAGCTTATGTGTAGAACTTGGTCTTAGTCCCGCATTAGTTGCTTTAGCTTGGTTATTGCACCAACCCGCTGTAACTTCTGTTATTAGCGGTGTACGTACGGTTGAACAATTAAAAGAAAATATTAGAGCTTTGGATTTAAAGCTTTCGACTGAAATATTAGCAAAACTTGATGAGATTTGGCCGCCCTGCGGTGAAGCACCGCAAGCCTATGCTTGGTAAATAAAAATAAATAGTCTGCCTGAATTTTGGGCAGACTATTTATTGTGCTTTGTTTATTTAATATTCTAGAGTCTGGTTATCAATCACAAAACGATATTTCACATCACCTTTTAACATGCATTCTCTTACTTAAATAATCACCGAATAACTTGTTGGGATGTGTGTCCACTTGTACTAATTTTTTTCTTTTTCATTTGGGCATTTTTTTTAATTTCTAGCACTATCAGCATAAAAATTCAAAATAAGAATCTAAAGTAGAAGAAATTTATGAATAATCTTTATTAGTGTTAGACACGATACAATGTTTAACGTGTAATAAAGATAATGACAAATATTTAAAATGGGAGTTCACATCTTGATTAGCAGAGAGAATTATAATGATCTACATGCTTTTCTCATGGTAACTCGAGAAGGCAGTTTTACCAAGGCAGCAGGTAAACTTGGTGTTTCACAATCAGCCCTAAGCCATAGCATTCGTGGTCTTGAGGAGCGCTTGGGTATTTTATTGTTAAATCGAACTACTCGTAGCATTTCACCTACCGAAGCGGGTGAGCGTTTAAGGCAAACCATTAGTGCCAGTTTTGACCAGATTGATAATGAACTGACGTTGTTAAATACGTTTCGGGATACTCCAGCAGGTAGAGTTAGAATTAATGCTAGCAGCCATGCTATACAACATATTTTGATTCCAAAGCTAGCAAAAATTGCTCATCTCTATCCAGATGTTGAAGTAGAGTTTAGTGCCAATAGTGGTATGGTGGATATTGTTGCCGAACATTTTGATGCAGGTGTCAGGTTTGGTAGCCGGGTAGCTGATGGTATGGTTGCCGTGAGAATTGGAGACGATGTCCAAATGGCTGTAGTCGCAACATCAGATTATTTTCAGCGTTACAGTATTCCTCAAACCCCCAAAGATTTAGATCAACACCAATGTATTGGGTTTAGGTTAATGACTCAAGGTGGAATATACGCATGGGAGTTTGAAAAAGAAAGACAGGAATTTAAAGTTAAAATTAATCCCCAATGGGTGTTTAATGAAAGTTTTGATATTGCTCAAGCAGTCAAATCGGGTATGGGGCTCGCTTATATTCCTAAAGATATGGTAGAAAAAGAGATCGAGCAAGGCGATTTAATACAAGTGCTTGAAGAATATAGTATCCAGTTTTCAGGTTATCATCTTTATTATCCTCACCGTAGACAGCAATCTTCGGCTTTAAAATTAGTTATAGAGAGCTTAAGAGTATAATTAAGAAAGAATAGTAATTTTTTAAGACAAATAATTTCAGTCTTTTAAAATACCAATAGTTTTTGCTGCTTCTAAAGCTATCCAAAACCGCGTAATACCTAAGCTTGTTGTGGGCTTTATACCAGTTAATTCTTCTATAACTTTCAATCTATAGACTAGTGTCTGCCGATGAATATCTAATTTAGAAGCGGTTACCTTCCAGTTCCCATCATATTTTAAAAATACGGCTAAGGTTTTGAGCAATGGTAGAGAGTTAGTTTGTTCATATTCTAAAATACGGCCAAAATAATGATCAACAACAGCTCTCGCTTCTGCGACAGTCTTAGGTCCTAAAGCTAATTCTAGATCTAGATGATTGTAGTAAATTAAATCAGTTTGGCTTTCTTTGATTCTTCCTAAAGCTAAACATGACTGGAAAATACTTTCTTTGAAACCAAGCATTGCTGTAATTGGGCTACTTATACCTATTTTTGTTCCTTTTCCAAAATAATTAATAAGAGCATTTAATAAATTACTATCATCAGGAAGTACCGCAAATATTCTATTTTTATCACGAGAAAATAATGGATAAATTTTATAAAATTCAGGTATGTGGTGAATGTCAGTGTATTGGCGAGATCCTTTGTTTGAGGGATCAATTGCGATAGTAACTAATTTACCTTGTAAGCCACGTCTTTCTAACATAATTTTTGCAGCACCAAATTCAATTTCCCCATTTAACAAGTCATCAAATAAAGCTTCACCTTCTTCTCGAATTCCATCACGGTCTATCATTTCACGTTCTAGCTCAATACTAAGTAAGCCAGCTAAAATACGTGGTAAAAATGTCTCATCAAAAAAACGCGATTCTTTATTAATAATATTTAGAGTAGTTTGGGTTCTACCCGGTATTTTTACACTATAGGGAATATTTTCTTTCGATACTGGAGAACTAAAATTAAAAATAGGAGTGAGTGTTTCATTATCTAAGATTTGTAAATTTAAAGATAATTTTTGCCCGATAATATGTAATCGTTCATCTAATTGTGAACTTTCCCATAACGCATCAGTATAGACTTGAAATAGCTTATTTCCTGCATCAAAACGGTCTCGTTGAGCTTGCAAAACACTTTCAATTACCAAACGAGCTAATCGTAAAAACTCTAAATCAAAACTAGCTCCTAATATTGGAAATCCTAAATCACTTGCTTCATCTAGCATCTCCTGAGTAATAGAAGGAGCAAAATCTCTAGGAGCAATAACAAGGGCACTAGCTTGAGCTTCAGAGAGCTGACGTAACCATTCAACCTGTTCAATGGGTTCTGTTGGTAAACCACCGCCAGTGGTCATTACGAGGGTACCGGGTGATATCCAATGCCAAGGATCTGGTAAATCTACAGCATGGGCCCATTTAACTATACGTTTACCTCCAGATCTACCAGACTTAAAAGTTAGGCCTAAATTATTGTTTTTCACCAATTCATCAATGGTAATCATAAGCATCCTGCTTTTTTCATCATACATTTGTATAAAAGATAGCAGTTTTTATACTTATCTTACCAATAGAATCGTGCTTAACATGACCTTAACATCCTCAATCAATACTAAAAATGTTTGAGGAATAATAAATGAATGAAGCACTTAAGGATGAGCTCATCAAGTTACCAAATATTCCATATTGGTATGAAAAAACTGATGAAAGACAAGCGTTAAATAATGAAGTTGATGCTGATGTAGTCATTATCGGAGCTGGTTATACAGGCCTATGGACTGCGTATTACTTACTTAAAACATCACCTTCTCTTAGAGTTGTTATTTTAGAGCGCGAATATGCTGGATTTGGAGCATCAGGCCGTAATGGCGGTTGGGCTTCTGCCATATTTCCAATTTCTCTTTCTAAAGTAGCAAAAAATTCATCTCACCAAAGCGCATTATTTTTACAGCAAGTAATGAATGAGACAGTAGATGAAATTGGTCAAATTCTTCAACAGGAAGGTATTGACGCCAATTATTCTAAAGATGGCTTTTTATCAATAGCGCGAACACAAGCTCAACTGCAACGTGCAAAATCCTCAGTTAAGGCTTCGAAAGATTTTGGTTTACCTGATCAATGGTATTTTCTTGATGCTAAAGCTACAAAATCAAAGATTAATGTAGCTAATGCATTGGGTGCAATTTATACACCGCATTGCGCTGTAATTCATCCAGGTAAGCTTGTTAGAGGTTTGGCTAAAACTGTAGAAAAATTAGGAGCTAAAATTTATGAGAAAAGCGCCGTAACGAAAATAAACACGGGGCAAGTTATTACTCTAAATGGAAAAGTTAACGCTCCTATTATTGTAAAGGCTACAGAAAGTTATTCATGTCAATTAGATGGATACAAACGTTCAATTATTCCTTTGTATTCATTAGTACTAGCCACAGAACCAATTCCGGTATCTGTAAGAAATGATCTTAAGTTAAACCATAGGTTAGCTTTTAATGATATGAGGCATTTGCGTGTATATGCACAAATGACTGCTGATGGGAGATTAATCTTTGGTGGGCGCGGTGCTCCTTATCATTATGGTTCAACAATTTCACCGGAATTTGATCTTGTTGATAACGTTCATGAAAGTATCCGTAGCACTATTAATGATTTTTTCCCAACTTTAAGCAATTTAAAAATAACTCATCGATGGGGCGGAGCACTTGGGGTCGCCCGTGATTGGTCACCATCTGTAGGTTTTGATCCGAATACAGGCATTGCTTGGGGTGGTCATTATGTAGGTGATGGTGTTGCGATGAGTAACCTTTCGGGACGAATTCTCAAAAATTTAATTCTAAACATTCAAGAACCAGTTAATAAGCTACCAATCGTAAATCATGCTTCTCCTTTATGGGAGCCTGAGCCTTTACGATGGATGGGTATTAATTTTGGTTTATCTGCAACGGCGTTTGCCGATAAAGAAGAAAACATGACTAATCGTCCTTCTACTGTTGCATCTGCACTAGAAGCATTGACTGGCGCTCATTAATTTTAAAGGAGTAAATGCATGCCAACTATGACTATTGTTAAGCGCGATGAAATTGAAAACGGTAATTTACCTGCTGCAGGTTTACGTGCTGGCGCTGATAGTGGAAACCCTCAATTAGGAGTTCAAACTCTTGCACCTAATGCTCAAGGGAATTTAGGGATATGGGAGTGTCAACCAGGAGGATGGCCTGTTATTGACAGAAAAGATACCGAGTTTTGCTACATCATTTCTGGTAAAGCAACTCTAACTGATGACAAGACAGGTGAGGCCATTTCTGTAAGTGGAGGCGATTTGATAATTCTGCCTGTTGGCTGGACAGGTCGTTGGGATGTAACTGAAACAGTTCGAAAAATATTCACAATTTATTAATTCAATCATTTCCTTAAGGAAAAGTAAGGAATATATCTAAAGTTAAGGAGAATTAAATGAGCCAGATCGTTGGACATTTTATCAATGGTGAAGTAGTTGTAGATGAAAGCAATACTCAACCGGTATTCAATCCATCAACAGGTGAGATTAGTAAGCAAGTAAGTTTAGGTGGAGCTAAAACAATTGATGAAGCAGTCGCTTCAGCTAAAGCAGCATTTCCATCATGGAGTAAAACTCCTCCACTAAAACGTGCTCGCATTATGTTTAAATTTAAAGAGTTATTAGAACAAAATACTGCTGAAATTTGTCGTTTAATTGGCGAAGAGCATGGAAAAATTATTCATGATGCAGCAGGCGAGTTACAACGGGGCATTGAGAATGTTGAATATGCATGTGGTGCACCTGAGTTACTAAAAGGCGAGCATAGTCGTAATGTTGGTCCTAATATTGATTCTTGGAGTGAGTTTCATCCACTAGGTGTGGTTGCTGGAATTACACCATTCAACTTTCCTGTAATGGTCCCATTATGGATGTTCCCAATGGCAATTGTATGTGGAAATACTTTCGTCCTAAAACCTTCTGAACGGGATCCTAGTGCGACTTTATATATTGCTCAGTTGTTAAAAGAAGCTGGTTTACCTGATGGTGTACTTAACGTAGTAAATGGTGGCAAAGAAGCTGTAGATGCTATTTTGGTTAATAAAGACATCCAAGCAGTAAGTTTTGTAGGTTCTACTCCTATTGCTGAATATATCTACAGAACGGCTACAGCTAATGGTAAGCGTTGCCAAGCACTTGGGGGTGCGAAGAACCACGCAATTGTTCTACCTGATGCAGACTTAGACAATGTAGTGAATTCCTTATTAGGAGCTGCTTTTGGTTCTTCTGGAGAGCGATGTATGGCTCTATCAGTCGCAGTTGCTGTGGGTGATGAAATTGCTGATAAAATGATTGCAGCTTTAAAAGATGCGATGGCAAATTTAAAAGTAGGTATTCATTCAGATAAGCAAAATGATTTTGGACCAGTAATTACCGCAGAACATAAAACTAAAGTTATTGGACATATTAAAAGTGCTGAACAGCAAGGAGCTACTATTTGTGTAGATGGTTCAGATCTCGTCCATACAGATTATGAAAATGGTTTTTATGTCGGGGCTACATTGATCGATGGAGTTACCAAAGACATGAGTAGTTATCAGGCAGAAATTTTCGGTCCTGTACTTCAGGTTATGCGTGTTAAGACAATGCAGGAAGCAATGGAATTAATTAATGAACATGAGTATGGGAATGGTACCTGTATTTATACTAGAGATGGAGAAGCTGCTCGTTATTTTGCAGATAACATTCAAGTTGGTATGGTTGGTATTAATATTCCACTGCCTGTGCCAGTAGCTTATCAAAGTTTCGGTGGCTGGAAGCGTTCATTATTTGGTGATTTATTTATGTATGGTCCAGACGGTGTACGTTTCTTCACTCGCCGTAAGACTATCACTCAACGTTGGCCAACTGCACAAATTCGAGAGGGTGCTCAATTTTCAATGCCTACCTTATAGTTTGAGTAATTAAAAAAGATAGTTAAATGACTTAAATCTCATGAGGTTCAAGTCATTTTTATATAATTAAATAAATATTTACCGCTTTTCCATTATTAAGACACTTCTAAACTAGAGCTTTCCAGTTCGTTTCCGTAATCGGTAGTTTATAAATTATCTTAACGCTTATAGGATTGTTGTTTATTATCCAAACGCTACAACGAGACTATTTCTCTAACCAATGGTCAGGTTTTCAAATAAATAAGTATTGAAAACATCCTTCCTGAATGAACCATGGAATCATTCGATAAAAGCATTTTATGTAGCTAGCTTGATTATATGTACTACTTTTTTATCTTTGCGCAACTCTAGCAATTTGGCTGAGTTCAACTCAGGATTATTATCAACATAAAACTACCTTGGAAAAGCCACATTGCTGCCTAAGTTTAACTTCATGCTCAACCAGCAAAAATATGTCTATTTCGAGGTTTAGTTTCAGTAGTAATTTACCGATAATATTCAGAGTGCAGAAGCGCTTATCACAATATAAACTGCCATTCATAGAATCTAAAGCCTAATGAAAGTTTTCTAATGCAGCTACCTGTAACGGTTGTGAAATACTGTTTACTAATGCTTACCACTTCCGGCGACGGGCTAAATTTAAGCCCATTAGACAATATACTAGATAAACCCGCTTATGATTTCAGTCATAACCATGGCGATGAATACTACCAAAACACTTCTAGAACACTAATTGAAGAGATTGTATAAGTACGTTTGAATAGCTTACTTAGGGGAAGGGGACAATTGAGGTCATAAAGCTTTTATATCTAAGCATAGTATTAATTATTGATTTACAAATTAAAATCTCGGTAGCGTTATACCGAGATTTATTAAATTAAGAATAGAAGATAATTACGATTATTTAGTGTGTCTTAAGGAATTCACTTGTGGGACACGTGATGCCCTATTAGGGCTAACAATTTTCATAGCGCCGTATGCAATTACAATAACAAAGATTGCGATTAAGGACTGTAATAAGCTAAGTCGTGTAGCTGGATTTATCCCCATACTAACTAAAACAGCGATGATGCATAGAGTTACAAATAACGGTAACCAAGGATGCAACCACATTTTAAATGTTAGAGTTCCTTCCTGGACCCATTTTTTACGTAATTTTAACTGTGATAAGCAAATCATTAAATAGATAAATAAGAATAGAGCTCCAGAGGAATCAAGTAGAAACTGGAAAGCAGTGTCCGGCCATAATGCCGCAATTACAACACATCCATATCCAACTAAAGTAGAAGTCAGTACACCCCAAACTGGTACACCTCGCTTATTTTTTCTCGCCAACCAACTTGGAGCTTCATTATTTGAACTTAATACATGCAATAATCGAGATGCAGTATATAAACCTGCATTAAGTACAGATAATACGGCAACAAGAATTACCACTGTCAGCATTGTACCTGCACCAGGAATACCAATTTTCTCAAATGTTGCCACGAAAGGTGATTTGCCTGGAATTATATTAGTCCAAGGTTGTGCAACTACAATGAATAGTGTAGATAAAACGAAAAAGACTAAGATACGTGCCATTACAGTGTTTACAGCACGGCGGATGTTTTGTGAAGGATTATCTGATTCTGCAGCAGCGATAGTAGCAACCTCTACCCCACTCATTGAGAAAATTACTGAAACCACACCAGAGAATAGAGCTAATGTGCCGTGGGGTAAGAAACCGCCATGCTGAGTTAAATTAGCAAAAGAAGCTGTTGAGTTTGGCCATACTTTAAATACATATGCTCCGACAATAACTAAGAATACAACAATAGCTGCTACCTTGATTCCAGCAAACCAATATTCTGCTTCGCCAAAAGAACTTACTGATAATAAGTTGAGAGAAGTCATCAGAATTAGTAAGCCAAGTGAGATAATCCAAACAGGAATATCTGGTAACCACTGATTAATAATTTGTCCACCAACAACTGCCTCAAAACCAACGACAACTACCCAGAAATACCAATAAAGCCATCCAGTTGAAAAGCCTGCAAGATTACCAAAGGCTAATCTAGAAAAATCTACAAATGAACCATTGGTAGGACGAGCTGCCGCCATTTCTCCTAACATTCTCATGATTAAACCTACCATGATTCCTGTAATGGCGTAGCATATAAAGGCGGCTGGACCCGCTGCAGCTATTACTGAGCTAGAACCGACAAATAAGCCAGCTCCAATTACTCCACCAAGGGCTAACATACTAATGTGGCGGGTTTTGAGTGTAGATTTCAGACGTGGATCATGTTCCGTATGAATAGGCATCTTTTATTCCTCTATGATTATAGTTTTAACTCCATTTGAGGGAATATAAGCATTCCTATAAGAGATTGCCTATATGTAAAAAAGATGAATTTACCTAACCCTTTTATATAAATGTATGAAAGGTTGATCTATGGAGCAAATTCGAGAATAAAAAAGAATTTCAAAAGTAAGATTTTGATATTAAATAATTTCTAGCATTTTTTAATCAATTGCTCAACTTTATGATAATTTGATTTCATTTAATTAAGGAAGTAAAAATAAAGTAATCTAATGACCTGCTTAACAAGAGTTGGAGTTTTTTAAAGCTTTGAACTTGTTTAACAAAAATTTTGAAGAGAGGATGATAATTTTTTAAAAACATGTTCAAGAAATTAGCTATAAGTTTTACCTTATAAGGATTTGAATTTTTTAAGTTATTAGGTTCATAAAATTATATAAAGCAAAAATACATTATCTTTACTTGATTGAATTTTTTTTTATTTAGTTCAAATAATTGGTATAAGTTCGATTTATTCAAAGTATTTGAATGAGAAAAACTCATAGATTAAATACTTTTACTCACTTTTTATTAAGAAATATTTATGACATTTTATGAGTTTTCCTAATGAATGGATTAAGTTTGGAGAAATTCTCAGCTTTCATGCTAAAAACTCATGGTTTATTCATTAAAACCATGTTCAAAAGCTTTTTTTCGTAGTAAATAAGCTATGTTAAAAGAACCCAAATTGGAAAGGGGGTTCTATGGAAATAGGGCAAGTCAGGAGTGTCCATGAAAATTAAGCCATTGCCACCAATGAATAGCTTGATTGTGTTTGAGGCAGCTGCCCGCCACCTTAGTTTTACACAAGCAGCAAATGAATTAAATGTCACACAAGGGGCGATTAGTCGCCAAATCAGACAACTTGAAGAGTATTTAGGTAAAGAATTATTTGTTCGAGCAAATCGTAATATTTCATTAAGTCCTACAGGGTTA
>NZ_JAPKMY010000033.1:0-511 GCF_026344175.1 Acinetobacter nematophilus | reverse complement strand
GTATCGCCTTTAAATTTTAGACCTGCGTTATCTACAGCTGTTTTTGCATCCACACCTTTTTGAATATCGGTTTTTGTTGCTGCTGACAGGTCGACTTTATAGTCAGTGACATTGTTTGCATCCTTAGTGCCTGGCGTTACTGTCACTGCTGAAGAACCTGCCGATGCAGTGGTACCGTTGGCATTTACTGTATAAATATCTTGACCATTGCCACCTGAAGTTTTAACTACACTGGATACATTACTTCCAGCTGCAACTTCTGTCTTAGAGGCTGCTGCTTTTGAATCAACATAGGTTTTATTGGTCGCATCTGTGCCTGCAGTTGGTGCATTGTTTACTGTGACGTTGTTTGCAGTCACTTGAGTTGCGGTAATTCCCGCATTGTTAATTAAAGTTGCACCTGTAGTCACACTACCTGTAGTGCCCAAGTCCAATGCGTTTGATAATGCAACTTCGACTTTACCTGCATTCACTTTGGTGGTGATGTTGCTATTCGAGCCTACAACGTCTA
>NZ_JAPKMY010000032.1:0-585 GCF_026344175.1 Acinetobacter nematophilus | reverse complement strand
GCTTCAATTAGATTCATATACCAAAACGCTTGATTCAGTTTTATCGCTAGTTCTCATTTCATTCAACATTAACAATTGCTTGTTAAGCTTCATAAAACGAGTTAAACAATTATTTCAACTCAAATATATTCTGTTAATGATTCACTACCGCCTCGTCAGCGAGTAGTTCACTGTGATAAATCACAGAAGTTAATAAACCCTTATCAATCATTCGATCGATTATTTATTAATTTCTATAATTTCTCTGTACTGCGTAGTAGTGGTGGAGACTAGGAGAGTCGAACTCCTGACCTCCTGCGTGCAAAGCAGGCGCTCTACCAACTAAGCTAAGTCCCCAGCTTAAGATCTTAATATATCTGCTCTTCTGTGTTCAGTAGACTTGGTGGGTCTGACAAGACTTGAACTTGTGACCCCACGCTTATCAAGCGTGTGCTCTAACCAACTGAGCTACAGACCCTCAGATACATCAATGAAGAACAACTTGTTGTGGATTCTTACCAATCGTCAATCTTTCGTTAAGGAGGTGATCCAGCCGCAGGTTCCCCTACGGCTACCTTGTTACGACTTCACCCCAGTCATCGGCCA
>NZ_JAPKMY010000031.1:0-897 GCF_026344175.1 Acinetobacter nematophilus | reverse complement strand
TAAGATTATTGTCTTTATAGAAAAATATAAGATGTCAAAAATAAAGAAATCTTATCTATTGCTAGGCTTGATATTGGCTGTATTGCTGTTGAGTGCAGCCTATGTTTATCGAGTGTATGATATGAATAAACCATTAGAAATAGAATGGGGGGTAAGTACTTCTTCTGCGTATTTAACGAGTCATAAAGATTCACGACACGAAGTTTATATTAATTCACATATTGTAAAATCTCCTGTAGATGAAAATATGCGCACTGCGTTTTATTTGGCCGATGGGACATGGTTAAGAACGCTGGATGGTTCTAGTGGTCGATGGGGAGTTGGGGGGACGCCATTGGGTGGAAACTCCTTTAAACAGCCCTTACCTGAAGTATTACATTTGACTTTTTTTGACAGTATTGATAACCAGTTTTATCAACTGATCCAACCCTTACCAAAAGACAAGATTCAACGCTTATTTACCACAATATATAAAGGTATGGGGGATGAGCAAGAGGATAGCCCACCTAAAGTATATGATACCTTTGATATTGGTTTTGCGCCCAAAGGCTGGATTATTTTATTTGCAGTGGGACCAGGGATTCGAGAAGAAATTGGTTCATGGCAAGCCAAGAAAATTGAGGGTGACTATGCAGCAGTAGTTGGTTTAACGCGGACGTCAGATATGGAATATTTAAGAGCCAATGATATTCGAACACGTGATGTTAAAACAGCTTTTGAAGGCTTTAAACGACGAAATGCCGAGCTGTATAAGCGCTGGATGGAGGGCAGTTTTAAAGTCAGTGCAGACTGGTACAAAATGTTGCAGACCAAGTATCCATGGAATCTTGAAGTCACCGCACCAGATGGTGAGTGGTCAGGCGAATACTATGCTGAATATGTCAATACAGAACGTTT
>NZ_JAPKMY010000030.1:0-1142 GCF_026344175.1 Acinetobacter nematophilus | reverse complement strand
GCAACTACACCAGCACCAACTGTACGACCACCTTCACGGATCGCAAAACGTAGACCTGGGTCCATTGCGATTGGGTGGATCAATTCTACTGACATTTCAACGTTGTCGCCTGGCATTACCATTTCAACGCCGTCTTGTAATTGGATTGCACCAGTTACGTCAGTTGTACGGAAGTAGAACTGTGGACGGTAACCGTTAAGGAACGGCGTATGACGACCACCTTCTTCTTTAGAAAGTACATATACTTCTGCGTCGAATTTAGTATGCGGCTTGATTGTACCTGGTTTAGCAAGTACTTGACCACGTTGTACGTCTTCACGCTTAGTACCACGTAAAAGTACACCACAGTTCTCGCCAGCACGACCTTCGTCTAGAAGTTTACGGAACATTTCTACGCCAGTTACAGTTGTTTTAACTGTATCTTTAATACCAACGATTTCAACTTCTTCGCCAACTTTAACGATACCAGACTCTACACGACCTGTTACCACTGTACCACGACCAGAGATTGAGAATACGTCTTCGATTGGCATCAAGAATGCTTTGTCGATTGCACGCTCTGGTTCTGGGATGTAAGAGTCAAGCGCTTCAACAAGAGCAAGAACTGCTGATTCGCCATATTGACCAGCATCACCATTAAGCGCAGCAAGTGCTGAACCACGGATGATTGGAGTGTCATCACCTGGGAAGTCATAAGTAGAAAGAAGTTCACGAACTTCCATTTCTACCAATTCAAGTAATTCTTCATCATCAACAAGGTCACACTTGTTAAGGAATACAAGAATATAAGGTACACCTACTTGGCGAGAAAGAAGGATGTGTTCACGCGTTTGTGGCATTGGACCGTCAGTCGCAGCACATACAAGGATTGCACCGTCCATCTGAGCAGCACCAGTGATCATGTTTTTAACATAATCGGCGTGTCCCGGGCAGTCTACGTGAGCGTAGTGACGGATTGGAGAATCGTATTCTACGTGTGAAGTATTAATTGTAATACCACGTGCTTTTTCTTCTGGTGCAGAGTCGATTGCTGCGTAGTCTTTAGCTTCACCGCCGTAAGTTTTTGCACAGATTGTTGCAATTGCAGCAGTTAAAGTTGTTTTACCATGGTCAACGTGACCAATTGTACCCACGTTTACGTG
>NZ_JAPKMY010000003.1:0-421538 GCF_026344175.1 Acinetobacter nematophilus | reverse complement strand
ATTTGTTCGTACAAATATTATCCATTAATCAAATTCATTCACATTTTTTAATCAAATTTGCTTTAATACATATGCAACAACTACTGTTAGAATATGAAAGTGTCTTTAATAATATTATCGACCATTTTTACTTTAAGCATATTTCAAGGAATTCTATGCGTCCTTATCACGTACTTTGGGCTTGTTTACTCAGCATTGGTCTGACGAGCCATGTATTTGCTCAAGAAGAATTATCTACCCAAGAAAATTCTGACAATGCTGTTGACTCTGTTTCAGTTGATAAGTTGTCTCAAGAGAATTCTTCTGATCCAGCAATGTCTAAGCACCCAAGAATTGAAGCACTTAAAGAGCTCAAAAACATTACAAAAAATGATTTAAAAGTAAATGCAAATGCTGCTCAACCAGATGCTGTAAAAGATCCACTCCAACCATTAAATCGTGAAATTTATGCATTTAATGATATGATCGACCGCAATGTCGCTCGACCAGTGGCTGTTCAATATAAGCAAAAAGTTCCTGAAGATGTGCGCTCTTCTTATAGTCTATTTCGTAAAAACTTAAGTGAACCATGGAATGCTGTAAACCAACTTGCACAAGGGCGTTTTAAGCGTGCAGCAAAATCACTAGGTCGTTTTACCCTGAATACTGTCACTTCTTTAGGTTTAGCAGATCCAGCAACTCGTTTAGGGTTAACAACAGAAGAAGAAAGTTTAGGAACGACATTGGGCTATTATGGTGTACCCAGTGGTCCTTATCTGATGTTGCCTGTCTTAGGCCCAAGTACACTTCGTCACTCCGTAGATTATGTTGCCGAGAGCTATGCGAATCCGCTCAGTTATCCGATGGATGATAATCATCAATCAGGTTTAATTTGGGGAAATCGTGTAGTAGGTGGGATTAATACCCGCTCAAAACTATTAGATGTTGAAAATGTATTGCAAGGTGATCGTTATTCAGCAATCCGTGATATCTATCTACAACGCGTGGCCTTCCAAATCACCGAGAAAAAAGGTGGCGGAGCGGAAGCGGTTTCTTTTGTTGGTGATGACGATGATATTGATGATTCATCTGATACAGGCGCAGACAAATAATCACAATATTTTGTTAAACTTATTTGCTAGTAATCTCATCAGTTTTACTAGCAATGTGGTGTCATCTATAGTAAATCTAGTGGATATCACTTTCTATATTAATTAAGGATCATTCATTTCTTCTATGTATTTCATTCAACCCAGTCGCCAGATTTCAAGTTTAGAGCACGTATTAAACACGCTTCCTAGCTTGCAGATGATTACCATTGAAGAGATTCATCGTTATGATCCAACTAGAATTGCCATAGCCGATGTGCATGATTTTTTAGAATATCAATGGGCACTGCCAACAATTGTCATTGCTCAAGAGAATGAGGGTGCTGAGCTTTCTCAAGCTTGGGAACTTGGTGCGCTTGCTGGTTGGATCTGGACCAAGCTTCCCGCGAATCTTGAAGATTCTCTATTAAAAATAGATGCCCAATACAAGCGTAACCAAGACAGTCGTGACCTCCCCTCAGCAGCAGAATTACAGAAAAAGCTACTTCCTAATCCAATAGACCTACAGAACTATAAAGTAGAAACACTTTTTCAACCTTCCGCTTACTTGTCTGGTGATTGGTATGATTACTGGAAAATCAGTGATAAAGAAATCATGTTCTATTTGGCTGATGTTTCTGGTCATGGTGTAACCAGTTCATTGCTGACTTCATGGATGGCTGCTTTTCACGGGCGTTCAAAAACTCCAAGAGAGTTAATCAAGAAACTGAATGGGATGCTTGTCCAAGAAAATATTGAAAAACACATCACCATGCTGGCAGGAATTCTCAACATTGAGACACATACATTAAAGTGGTCAAGTGCAGGGCATTATCCTCCCCCCATCATTTTTGAGCCTAATCAAGCACCTCGTGTCTTAAATACCAGCAGCTTTCCTCTAGGACTTACTGAGGATTTAGAAGTTGAAGAATTTGAATCTACCTTAAATAAACATGCACGGTTCATTATTTGTTCTGATGGTGCGCTTGAACCTTTTTCTGGTGGTTTGAATGAACAATTCGCTCAATTGGTCTATCATTTGCAAAATCAATCATTCCGTGCGCCAGATCACGTCGCAGATGACATTGCTATCCTTAGTCTTCGCAGAATGAATTAACATTATAATCAAATACATATAACTCATTAGACTATTAACTGATATGCAAACGCTTGAGTATAGACTTGCGCTATGTGATAATTTTCCTATCCTTCTCTGCAAATGGCATTTATATGTCAACAGGTCATGTTGAATATGCAAGCTTGAATGGAACGCATATTTTCAAACTTATTGGTGAAGTGCGAGCCCAATCTTGTATTAGTTTAGACAAACTTTTGGCAAGGATTGAACAACAGGAAAACGTCATTGGCGCGATTGTTGATTTAACCCAAACCACATTTATTGATAGTACTGTTCTTGGAATACTTGCGAAACTTGGTTTAAAGTTAAAACAAGTACACCACATCCAAGCCGTAATGCTATCTACAAATCCAGACATTACTACTCTAGCCAATAGTATGGGCTTAGGGCAGGTCTTTGTCATCTTAAACTATTGTGGTGATCCGCATGTATGTACAAAAGCTTTGATTGACGACAATGTGAATCACAGCACCATGTTGTGTACCGTTCTCGATGCACACAAAACCTTAATGAAGCTCAATGAAAACAATCAAAATATGTTCGAGCCATTAGTGAAACAACTTGAAAAGCAACAAGATACAATGGAATGTGTATCTTCAAATCAGCAAAACGCTTAATCTTTTCAAAATTGTTATGATTAGGGATAGCACATGACTTTACTTTCTGTTGTTCAAATGAATTCTCAAAATGACATTGAAGCCAACTTCAGTGTGATTGAGTCATTGATACAACACAGTAAAGCCGATGGTGCGTCTTTGATTGTTTTCCCAGAAAACTTTGTCTGTTTCGCGGCAGGAAAGCAACGAGAAACAGCGGCGCGCTTTGAAGAAATTCAAAAACGTCTGGAACATTTGGCACTACGATATCAAATATGGATTGTCGCAGGGACATTACCATGCCCGTTTCGTCCTGATGGTTCGGTCATTGAAGATGGTCGTGTACGTACAGTCAGTTTATGTATTAGTCCTGAACGTACTGAGGCGCGCTATGACAAAATTCACTTGTTTGATGTTCAAGTGGGCGATGCGGTAGGTGGCTATCAAGAGTCAAAATTCTTTGAGCCAGGCAATGAGGTTGTCGTTGCAAAAACACCTTTTGGCAATATCGGGTTGATGGTGTGCTATGACCTGCGCTTTCCTGAGCTCACACTCACTTTGAGATCACAAGGTGCAAATATTTTGACAGCGCCTGCTGCGTTTACCTATACCACGGGTGAAATGCATTGGCAGTTACTACTGCAAGCACGTGCGATGGACAGTCAATGCCAAGTTTTAGGTGCAGCTCAACAGGGTTGGCATGGTGAGAAACGTCAGACATGGGGACATGCTGGAGCCACCAACAGTCGTGGTCAAGTTTTAGCGATGACAGATCAAGAAGGCGCTCAACTGCTCACCGTACCTTTTGATTTAGCTGAACAAGACGCTGTACGTGCTTCAATGCCGCTTATCCAACATCGTCGATTGATTTCACTTTAATATTTTCCCAAATGACTTTATTTTATGAATATGACAAAACAGCGTTATACTCAGTGTGAGTCATATCCTTTGAGACAAGCATGCAACAAGACTATTCACATTTAAATCTTGATCATCAAGTTTGCTTTCTTGTTTATTCTACAAACTTAGCACTCAATCAACTCTACCGAAAAATACTTGCACCATTGGGCTTAACCTATCCACAGTACTTAGTGATGCTTGTGCTTTGGGAAAAGGATGGTTTAACTGTATCTGAAATAGGTGAAAAACTATTTCTAGAATCATCTACACTCACCCCTCTGCTTAAAAAATTACAAAGCCACGGTCTGCTTAATCGGGAGCGATCTACACTCGATGAACGTCAAGTAATTATTAGCCTAACCACTCAAGGACAGCAGTTAAAATTGAAAGCTGTTGATATCCCACTACAAATCGCTCAGGCCAGCGAATGTAATTTAGATACCCTGACTGAGCTTAAAGGACTTCTGTCAACTTTACGCAACAACATTTCAAAATAATTTTTTATTCAATTTTACACAAAAGCTACTTGTTTAAATATTTATATCGTATACGATATATTTGAACACAACCAAAGGAAGTATCCAATGTCTTTAGAAAAAGTGGTTTATACAGCACATGCAAAAGCTACAGGTGGTCGTGATGGTCGTGCAACATCATCAGATGGAATTTTAGATGTTAAACTCGCTGTTCCAAAAGAAATGGGCGGTGCTGGTGGTGGAACCAATCCAGAACAACTTTTTGCAGCAGGTTATTCAGCTTGTTTCTTAGGTGCAATGAAATTTGTTGCTAATCGTGATCATTTAAAAATTACTCCAGATGTATATATCGAAGGTGATGTAGGTATTGGTCCTATTCCTACTGGTTTTGGTATTCAAGTGACGTTAAACATTCATTTAGAAGGTCTTGAACAAGCGGAAGCACAAAAGTTAGTTGATGCAGCCCATATCGTTTGTCCATATTCAAATGCAACGCGCGGCAATATTGATGTGACATTGAATGTGATTGTTTAATGTTATGATAAAACCTACCTAGAAATATAAGTTTATTTTTAGGTAGGTGAATAAATTTAATTCCAATTTCATATTAAAACCTTTATATTTTTAATAAAATAGCAAGACACTACTAAGTAAAAAATATGACAGAATTAAATGATGATATTCCCCCAAAAGTTTTTATCTCATATTCTCATGACAGTGAAGAACATAAGCATTGGGTGATTCAATTAGCGACTAGATTACGTTCAAATGGAGTCGATGTAATTCTAGATACATGGAATACAAAACTCGGAAGTGATCTAGCTTGTTTTATGGAACAAGGACTATCGCAATCTCAAAGAATAATATGCATCTGCTCAGATAACTATCTTCTAAAAGCTAATAATGGCAAAGGAGGCGCAGGTTATGAAAAACAAATAATGACAGCAGAACTGATCATTGATCAAAATACAGACTGGATAATTCCCCTTGTTATCAATAACTCATCAGACAAAAAGACACCAACTTTTTTAGGAGGAAGAAAATATATTAACTTTGAAGATCCTAAACTATATGAAATAAGATATGAAGAGTTACTTAGAGATATTTTGAATGTACCAGTTTTACCAATTCCACCTATTGGCAAAAATCCATTCAAAGTTATTAAAGAGTTTTCTCAACAAAAGTTTTTACCAACAAATGAAAAATATGTATCGCCTTCCGTATTTGGAAAGATAACATTTGATTACTCAAATAATAATGGTTGCTATTTTATTGGTCAAGATGAGTTAGCTTTTGAAATAAATTTCAGTAAAGCAAGTAATAAAAGCATATATTTATACAATGATCCGTCCAATATTAAGACGCTTGCGATTGCAAAAGGAATAAATAAGATTACAGATATTGTAGATGCTAGATCATATGATACATCTTCAAGAACTCGGTGCCCTAAAGTAAATGAGATCGTAATTTTACAAAATTTAAACGGCTTTTATGCTGCAATAAAAATTTTATCTATTAAAGATGATAGTAGAGGGGATGAATGTGATGAAGTAACTTTTGAGTATTTTATCCAAACAAATGGTTCACCCAATTTTTTGCATGAGTAAAGATACTATTAGACCTCTTGCAAAAGTAGGTTTTGGGTCATTTGGCTTTATGCAATACCTTATAAATCAAAGATCACAGTTGCTCAAATTTTGACTAATGCAAGAGGTCTATTGATTCTAAATAAAAAAACAAAGTTTGTAGAAAAGGCTAATTTCATACAAACTTTGCCAACGCTTCTCAGCATGCGAACTTATATAGAGATTATTAAGAACTGATGTACGCACCCACACTCTATATTGTGATTTACATGAAACACAACATCTTGTGTTACCAACCCTCAAAAATAGGGTTACTGAGTAACATCAGTTAATAAATCAAATTACTCAGCCGCTTCATTGGTCACACGTAAAACCTCTTCCATGGTTGTTTTACCTGCCAATACTTTACGTAAACCATCATCACGAATTGAACCCGCGTCTCTACGTGCATATTCTTCAAGTTCGTACTCAGCTGCATTGCCATGAATCAAACGGCGCATCTGCTCATCAATTGGAACAATCTCATAAATTGCAGTACGTCCTGTAAAGCCCGTATGTGAACAATAATCACAACCATTTGGCACAGGTAATTTTAGATCTGATTCTAAACTCACAGGTTTAAATACCTCTTTTTCAAAATCATCTGCTTCACGCCATGTATGGCAATGAGAACATAAAGTCCGAACCAAACGTTGTGCAATCACACCAATCAATGAACTGGATAACAAGAATGGTTCAATTCCCATATCTTTCAAACGTGTTACCGCACCGATTGCAGTGTTGGTATGCAGTGTAGATAAAACCAAATGACCGGTTAAAGAAGCTTGTACTGCAATTTCTGCGGTTTCTAAGTCACGAATTTCCCCCACCATCACCACATCTGGGTCTTGGCGAAGCATTGCCTTGAGTGCACGGGCAAAAGTCATATCCACTTTGGTGTTGACTTGGGTTTGCCCAATACCCTCAAGTTGATATTCGATTGGATCTTCAGCGGTTAGAATATTTTTTGAACCATCATTTAAATCAGAAAGCGCAGCATATAAAGTTGTTGTTTTACCAGAACCTGTTGGTCCCGTAACCAAAATGATGCCATGTGGACGGTGAACCAATTGAGTTAGGCGTTCATAATCGCTTTTCATTAACCCCAAATGTGTCATGTTCAAGCGTCCAGCCTGCTTATCCAGTAAACGCATCACCACACGCTCACCATGAGATGATGGCAGTGTTGATACACGAACATCCACCTCACGCCCAGCAAGACGTAGAGAAATACGACCATCTTGCGGAATACGCTTTTCAGCAATGTCCAGTTTAGCCATCACTTTGATACGTGAAACCAACAACGGCGCAAGTTCTCGACGTGGTTGTACGATCTCACGCAATTGCCCATCAACACGCAAACGCACAGATAGTTTCTTTTCAAATGCTTCTATATGAATATCAGATGCACCCACACGAATAGCTTCTGACAATAAGGCATTGATCAGTCGGACGATAGGTGCATCATCCTCCTGATCCATCAAATCTTCCGTTTCAGGGACTTGGTCGGCAAGGCTTAATAAATCTGGATGATCTTCCAGACCAGCTGCAACTTGCTGCGACTCACCTGTTTCACCCGCATAGCTTGAACTGAGCATTTGATTAAATTCAGTTTCATTGCATAATTGATGTTGTGCGACACGACCAAGATAACGGCGTGCTTCCTGAATCGCAATTTGTGCGGTATCCTGACGACGAACAATAAAAACTTGATCACCTTCATAACGCAACAGCACTCCATGCCGTTTTGCAAAACTATATGGTATTTGTAATTGTTTAAGAACTTGCATTACAACTTATATTAATCATTTAAATTGCTTTGAGTGTACTCTATGCACATGACAGCGTGAAGTCTGTTTGTTAAAGATTTGATGATGATTTTATGAATAGGATGAACATTTTTGTCTAAAAAGAAAGACCATCTTGAACCAGAACTCCCCGATTTAAAATGGTGGGGAGAACAATTTTTTGAATTGCACCAATCCAAAGCATGGCAATTTGGTTCAATGATGATGCGCATTACACGTGGTTTACAAGAATGGCGTTTAGAATACTATCGCCCACATTTTCAGTATGACTATGAACAGCAATGGCATAAAATTCATGATGTGAATTTTGGCTTTCCTGAACCTGTACATGTTGAACGCTACATGTTTAGAGAAACCCATAAAACATTTCAGTTAATGCCCCGATTGGCTGACCGTTCTGTGGTGATCCGTCCTGTCGATCCTATTTATATCCCCGCTGGACAACGTGGTACGCTGTATATCAGTACCCCCTTATGGATCTCAGGTTTTGTGCAAGCTCAAAAAGAACCACTATTTGATATTCCTGTGATTTTGCCTAAGGATACATGGTTTGGTCCAGATCATCGTACCGGTGAAATGTGCTATGCAACCTCAGTCGATGGTCGTACAGAATTGAATTTACTGCGTCCTCGTGCTTTCCGTGCTGTTACCCCGATTGATTTTCACAATGTAAGCAGTCATCAATTGCGCTTTGACCGGATGAATGTGCCTGTTCCAGCACTGCCTTTATTCTATAGTGAAAGTACAGGGCGTTTGTGGACCTCACAAATTAAGGTCATTTATGAAGGCAATGATCGCCCTGCTCGCGTTAGAATTGAAAATCGTACTCCACCACTGGCTGGAGAAGTGATCTATGTTCATCCACCACGTTCACCAGGTGGTGCATTATTTAACATGTTTGATTCATTTTTCTAAGGGATAAGGTAAAAGATGGCTCAATCCAATATTCCCAAAGATATCGCGGACAGCTTAAAAGGCATTTTTACCAATGTAAATTTGGATCGTTTAAGTGAAATTGCAGTTGCACTGATTCTCTGTTTTGTTGGCTTTGTACTTGCGCGCGTTATTTCCAATACTTTTATTCGAACTATTGGGGCACGCTTTAATGCACATCAACGTTTGGTGTGGCGCAGAGGTATTTTTTATTTTATTTTCTTGCTGTTTGTGATCGCCAGTTTAAAAGAAGCAGGATTTAAACTCAGTGTATTTTTAGGTGCAGCAGGGATTTTGACCGTAGCACTGGGTTTTGCTTCGCAAACTTCTGCATCCAACTTGATCAGTGGATTATTTTTAATTGGTGAAGGCTCTTTTGAAGTTGGTGATACCATTCAAATTACCCTGATTCGTGGGCATACCATCGAAGGTGAAGTGATTTCCATTGACCTTTTGTCAGTGAAGCTTTTAACCATGGACAATGTGTATGTACGCTTACCCAATGAGCAATTGATTCGGGCACCAGTCCATAATCTATCAAAATTCCCGATACGACGGTTGTCGATTACGGTCGCGATTAATTTCAATGAAAATATCAATAAAGTCCGTGAAGTATTGATCGAGGTCGCCAACGATTATCCATTGGTTTTGGCAGATCCAAAACCCCGTGTAACTGTGTCTGCATTTGGTGAATCATCCATTGAAATTTTATTTGCACTCTGGTGTATGCAAGCCAATTATCTACAGGTAAAAGATGAAATCCATGAGCTGATCCGTAATCGCTTTGTGGAAAATCAGATTGAGATTCCTGTGCCTAAAATTGGTTTTGTAGATCGTCCGAATCCAAATGAACCACTGCAAAATGCAGACATTGATGGCTATGCCAATCAACAAGATTTAAAGTTAGAACAAAAACAAGATAAACAGCTTTAAAGCTCAATGGACATATGAATCCTTGATATCAAGGATTCATATGTCCAATTACAAAACCTTCATCAAGTTTTAAACAATGAGCTGATAAATTAGTCACTTCAAAACAACAAAATGGACACAAGCACAATGCAACTCAATCATTATTTAAATTTTGAAGGTCAAACAGAAGCCGCTTTTAACTTTTATAAGTCGGTTTTTGGTGGAGATTTCTCTTTTTTAAAACGCTATTCAGAATTGCCTGATGTCCAAGTCCCTGAACAAGAGAAAAATTATATTTTGCACGTTTCTTTGCCCATTAATGACTTTACTGTATTGATGGGCTCGGATACAACAGAACAGTTCTGCGCACCAAATAGTGCCCCATTCAGCAAAGGAACCAATCATTATATTTCGATTAATTTAGAAGCCCATGAAGCAGATGAAGCTCAACGATTATTTACTGCACTCTCTGCCAATGGTCAGATTGAAATGGCATTGGAAAAAACCTTTTGGGGTGCTTTATATGGCGCTTTTACAGATCAGTTTGGCATTCGCTGGATGGTAAACTGTCAACTCACTGACGTTTAGGGGCTGTGGACATTTCATAAATGGCTTGCGTTGTAAGTTAAAATTGAACAGGCAAGGCATGAAATGAAGAGAATAGCGAGACTATTTTTAAGTTTCATAACGTAGCCTGAGATAATTTTAACCACAACCCTTCGGGACTAGCGTGTTTTTTGCCGCTTCGTCGTTACGAACTACACATTTAGAATGACTAAATTTCGTATTTCGCGCCTAGAATCGCCTAAAAAACACACCTAGTCGCAAACATAGACGAATTGCCCACAGCCCCTAATCACCTTATTAAAAATATAGCCTATTGATTCGGCATGATATAGGCTATAGTTCACTCAAGAAAACGACATCATTTATAACAAATATGATCACAGGGCTTACCCATACACTTCTGATTATTCTTATCACGATTGCAATCTCTATCATTGCTTGGCAACAACGCCATGTCATGAATCGTTTGATTTTCAATATTTCAGCAATTAAGCACGGTCAATATGATCGCTTTTTAACACATGGTTTTATTCACAATGATGGTATGCATTTATTCTTTAATATGTTTACCTTGTATTTCTTCGGACGAAATATTGAATGGTTTTTCCGTGGTTATTTAAGTGGTATGGGCTTTGTCTTATTTTATTGTAGCGCCATCATTATTGCTGCTATTCCAAGCTATTTGCATCATCGGAATTTAAACTCTTATCGAAGTTTAGGCGCCTCAGGTGCAGTCAATGCAGTACTATTTAGTTCGATCTTATTTAATCCGTGGGGCATGATCTATATCTATATTTTACCTGTTCCCGCAATTATTTTTGGAACCATATATTTGTGCTACAGCATGTATGCGATTCGTTCTGGGCATTCACCACTGATTGACCATCGTGCTCATATTACGGGTGCAATCTATGGTTTCTTATTCCCATTACTTTTAGAACCTTCCTTGGGCACAGCGTTTTTTTATAAATTTATTAATTCACCATTATTTTAAATTTTGTATTCAGTCATTGATGTCTAAGCTATTGTTAAGCTTCAGACATCAATATTTGAAAATTGCGCAATAATTGTGAGACCAATAGTAATAAAAGCAATCCCGACCCAGCCTGCCAAATCAATATTTTGCCCTAAAAATGTCTTGGCTAATAAAGCAGTGGCGATCACCCCAAGCCCAGACCATAAAACATATAGAATTCCAGCTTGCATAAATTTCAACGCATAAGCAGCACATGCAAAAGAAATGATATATAAAACTAGTGCAATGCCTTGATCAAATTTATTGACCAAACCATTGCCTTTAGCAGAATAAAATGTGGATAAAACATCCGTCGCAATTGCGATTAAAAGCCAAAATACCCCAGGATTAATTTTTGCAAGTAAGAAAGACATTGTCGTTTTAGTTCAAATCATCATCGACAAATTTTATCTTGAGTCAATCTCAACAGCCAGTAGAATCTTTGAATAAATCAAAAGGTGAATGTTTAAATTCACCTTTTTAAGTCTCACATTTAAAATTAAGCTTGATCCAACCTAAATGATGTCATGGTCAAAGAACCTGCTACAGCCTGATCATTAAAAATACTCAGCTGATCGTTTTCTTCTTGCAAACCTAAAGCATATAACATTGGATAATAGTGATCTGGGGTTGGAATCGACAATAAAAACTCAGACCCTTGTTTTTGCCAATCAATTAATGCTTGATGATTATGACTTAACAAAAAATTCTTCATTTTTGCATCTGCTTCTAAAGCCCAATCATAACCAAAGTGACCATCAAATTTGTCAAAAACCACTTTTCTAAGGTTATGGACCAAATTACCACTGGCAACAATCAAAACACCTTTTCGACGCAATTGAGCCAATTCTTTTGCCAAATCATAATGATATTGTGCGCCCTGACTGTAGTCGATACTCAACTGTACGACAGGAATATTGGCTTGTGGAAATACGTGGCATAACACTGCCCATGTTCCATGATCTAAGCCCCACGTATGATCATGATGAACTTCAACACGATGAATTGCAGCAGTTGTTTCTTCGACCAGTGCTTTATTTCCTGAGGCAGGATATTGCATATCAAATAGTGCTTGAGGAAAGCCTCCAAAATCATGAATCGTTTTTGGTTGTTGCATGGCAGTCACTGCTGTAACACCCTGCGTGAGCCAATGCGCAGAAATACATAAAATTGCTGTCGGTTGTGTCTCCATTTCAGCACCGATACGATTCCACGAACGCGTAAAATCATTGGTTTGAATGGCATTCATTGGAGAACCATGCCCAAGAAACAATACAGGCATGACTTCAGTATTCGGTAAAGTTGCATTCCAACCTTTGAGTAACGATAAATCACCTGTTGTTTGACTAAGCATTTCATTCACCATAATAAATCTTTATTTCATTATGTGATTTTTCAACTCGGTAAAACAGCGACCTTTACAGCATACAACATTGCAAAAATGCAACGCTCAATTTAAATTCCTGATTTAACTTTGAGCATAGTTTTAGTCCTCATGAAAGCATTCATGTTTAATAATTTGACCAATCATCCACAAAAAAGCCGAACATATGTTCGGCTTTGTAATTCAAAAGCAATGCTTAAAACAATCAAGCACCGGTTTGATAATGTGCTTTCGGTACTGCTGTAGAGGCTTGATAAGGGTGGGTAAAATCACCTAGACCAGCAGCAGCTTCCTGAATATCTTTACCTTCTTTGATCACAAAGGTATCAAAACCTGAACGCTTCATATAATTCAACACGTCTTTAAATACATCACCCGTTGCACGAAGCTCGCCTTGATAACCTTGACGACGTAATAACGCAGCAAAGGAATAACCACGACCATCATTAAAACCAGCAAAATCAATAAAGATGGCATCTAACTGATCAAGTGGAAACTGGTGGGTTTCAGGAGAAGCATCCACTGTGATCAATAGCGCTTTTTTACCTGTGACATTGCTAAGCTGATCCAACTGCTCAACTGTTAATAACACATCACCTTGAGGCAATACCCCATCCTCACCAATAAGTTGATAAGTATTGTCTGCAATAGAGCCATCTTTTGAGAGGACTTGAAGTGCGGTATTAAGCATATGCACGCTCCTTAAATGGTTTAATGCCGACACGGCGATAAGTTTCAATAAACGCCTCACCTTCATTACGAAGATCAAGATAAGTATTTAAAATTTCATCAATAATATCAGGAACAGCTTCTGCGGCAAATGATGGTCCTAAAATGTCACCAATTGAAGCATCATGATCAGCATTTCCACCCAAAGTAATTTGATAGAATTCTGCACCTTTTTTATCTACACCTAAAATACCGATATTACCGACATGATGGTGACCACAAGCATTCATACAGCCTGAAATATTCAAGTCAATATGGCCTAGATTATAAACCGCATCCAAGTCATCGAAACGACGTGTAATCGCCTCAGAAATTGGAATTGATTTTGCATTTGCCAAAGAACAGAAGTCACCACCTGGGCAGCAAATAATATCGGTAATAAAGCCAATGTGTGCGCGAGCCAAATTATTCTTTTCAAGAACTTGCCATAATTCAAATAAATCTTTTTGCGGAACGTCTACTAAAGAAATATTTTGTTCGTGGGTAGTACGCAATTCACCGAACGTATATTTGTCTGCAAGATCTGCAATTAAATTCATCTCTTCAACAGTCATATCGCCAGGAGCAATACCTGCACGTTTCAGCGAAATGGTGACAATACGGTAACCTGTCACTTTATGTGCATTGGTATTGATATTAAACCAATGCTTGAATTTTGGATGTTCAGCAAATAAGGCGCTAAAGTCTTCATCCGCATAATTTTGATAATCAAACGGTGTAAATTCCTGGTCTAACTTTTCCAAGATTTCAGGTTGTATCTTTAACGTCTTAATCGTTTCAGCAAACTCAGCTTCAACTTTCTCAGCAAACACTTCAGGTGTTAATGCTTTCACCAAAATTTTAATACGTGCTTTGTATTTATTATCACGACGACCATGTAAGTTATAAACCCGAAGAACTGCTTCCAAATATGCAATTAAATCTTCACGCGGTAACCATTCACGAATCATAGAACCAATAATCGGTGTACGTCCTAAACCGCCACCGACTTTGATTTTATAACCCAGCTCACCTGCTTCATTTCGAGTTAAATACACACCGATATCATGAAATGAAGTTGCAGCACGATCAACTTCTTCAAGTGCAGACACTGCAATTTTGAATTTACGTGGTAAGAAGGCAAATTCAGGATGGAATGTCGACCATTGACGGATCAATTCACAGGTTGGACGTGGATCTGCTATTTCTCCAGCCACAACACCTGCATATTGGTCCGTAGTTGTATTACGGATACAGTTCCCCGAAGTTTGGATGGCATGCATTTGAACGGAAGCAAGACCTTCAAGCATATCTGGCACATTTTCCAGTGCAGGCCAGTTAAACTGAATATTCTGACGTGTTGAAACATGCGCATAGCCACGGTCGTATTCTTTGGCAAGTTCAGCAACTTTGCGTAATTGTTTAGAATTCATTAAACCGTAAGGGACAGCAATACGTAACATTGGCGCATAACGTTGCACGTATAAACCATTTTGCAAGCGTAATGGACGATACTCATCTTCAGTGAGTTTTCCAGCTAAATAACGTTCCGTTTGATCACGGAATTGTGCAACACGTTCGTTGATCAGTTGCTGATCAAAATCAGTATATAAATACATGGCGTACAGCTAGTAGTTTCATTATAACGATGCACAATATAACGAGTATTGATCTATCAAAGAAATGCTTTTTTTCCATATTTTATAGCGGTTTTATTGATAAGCATCCCGCAATGATTGAATTGGCAAGACTTCGCCTAAAATCTTAATCTTTATAATGCAATTGATGTTTTTCTTCATTGCTTATCTTTATTTAAGATAATAAAAAAGAGCATATATTCTATGCTCTTTTTCAACTGATTAAAGTTAGATTAACAATGAAATGCTTCAAATACTCGCGTTAGACATGTGATCATCTCTTGAATTCAATTCGCTATGAAGACTTAAACAGCAACTTTAGGACTGGTCATCCGAGTTTTGCTGTTCAGTATCATTTTCCAATTTATTTTCAGCAATTTTTGCAGCTTCATAACCTGCAAATGTACTTGCCGCTTTTTCCAAAAATCCAGCATCAGGATCTAATTTATCAACACCTTGCTCTGCAATTACAGCGCCTGCAATTTTACCCAATTCATCTAATAATCCGCTCATTGCCTACACTCCACAGTGTTTTGTTTGAGCTCTCATTGTATGCAGTCACATGCTCAACATTGCGGAGATTCTGTTGTATAAACATTGAGCTTATGAGAGAACAATGCAATGATTTAAATCGTTTGTTTCTGATTAAGTGACTTTTAATCTTTTAAGGTTGAAATACTGCGCCCTTTTCACTGCTCAAATCTGATTGATTCAACTAAATCGTCAAATAAGTATTTTCCCACTTATTTTCACAGAATTGACTCAAATCTGTTTTCATATCTACTTCAATGAGTTCAACATAGCGACCATGTACATGATCAATCGCGAGACAATCATCGATATCTAAAACTCGATCTGTGTGTTGCTTTTGCCAATGGCTGGCAAAATATTGTTTACCTTTGTTTTTTGCTTCAATGCCATCCCGAGCGACCACAAGAACATATCGATGCAACTCGCCAAATTCATGCGCATCATACCCACCCAAGTTAATTAACCACAGTTTAGCATTTGATAGATTCGGTTGAGCATCACTAAAACGAATATGGTATTTCTTATTGTCAAACTCAATAACTTGTAGCTTTTGCCAAGCATCAATGTGCAAACCTTGTTGTTCACCAAACCAAGCATTTTTTAATTGGGGATAAATTTCTTCGAGTGTGTCTCCAACCGCCAAAACCACATCATGGACTTCTGTATTGGCACGTGCATGACGACCACCCAACATCACGATAAATAAACTAGACATATGCAATTACTGAACAATTAAGTGAATGTTTGAATAAATTTTAATAATAAAATCCCACCTACAGATAATACCGCATTATTGAGAAAATGAATGAGTAATACATGCCATATATTTCTTGTCCATAAATAAATCAAGTTTAAAAATAATCCCGCACTCATGAAGCTGATCGTTGCAACCCAGTTCCCATCAAAATTATGATAATGAATCAAACCAAATAAAATCGAATTCAGCATGATCAAGACCATACGCCATAACCACGGCTGAATAAATAGTTTTTGTAATAAGGTGTAGCGGAACACGATATCTTCTAAAAGTGCGGTAAATAAAGGTCCAAAGCTGATGATCAGCAAACTCAGAAAAGCGATCTGTTCAGGTTCAATAGACGGCCTCTCTTCTTGTCTCTCACCCAGAGGAAGAAATTGACGTGTAAATGAGATGACCACTTGTAATAATATTGCACCCACCACAACCCATATACTTGAACGCCAAAAGGTCTGTTGAAACTTTTGCCAATGTGTAAGCAACATATCTTTATATAAGTAACACACTAAAATAAACAACAGTCCGCGAAAAATAGCATCTCCTAAACTGACAGCAATCGAGATTCCAAATATTTCTTCCAAAATAAAACCATTTAAAAGGATCAAAGGAAGAATAAAAACGGCAAAAGTGTCTTTCCATCCCCAGATAATTTTTTCAGGGAAACTTTCAGCCCGAACTTTTTGTATAAAATGCATAATCAGCTTAATCTTTTATTTTTAGTAAATTTTGCGCAAAATAGCGTAAATTCCAAATACTGTGTATAGAGTGCTTACCATCAAGATATAAAAAAGCCCCTTATAAAAGAGGCTTTCCAAATAAAAATGATGAATTACATTTCCACCATTTCCACACCATCAATACGCGCCACAGTCATTAAATCTTTATCACCACGACCAGATACAGTGGCAATAATAATTTGATCTTTTGACATCGTAGGTGCCAGTTTGGTGACATAAGCCATCGCATGCGAACTTTCCAATGCAGGAATAATTCCTTCAATATGGGTCAAATCACGGAAGCCTTGCAAAGCTTCTGTATCATTAATTGGTACATAATTGACACGCTGCATATCTTTCAAGAAACTATGTTCCGGTCCTACGCCAGGATAATCCAAGCCTGCTGAAATAGAGTGAGTTTCAATAATTTGACCCTGTTCATCAGACATCAGATAAGTTCTGTTACCATGTAGAACACCGACATGTCCTGCATTGAGTGGTGCTGAATGTTTACCTGTTTCCACACCAAGACCAGCAGCTTCAACGCCATACATTTTCACATCTGGATCATTTAAGAATGGGTAGAACAAGCCCATGGCATTTGAGCCACCGCCCACACATGCCACCAGGGCATCAGGTAAACGACCTGCCTGTTGTTGAATTTGTTGGCGTGCTTCACGACCAATAATCGATTGGAAATCACGTACCAATTGAGGATATGGATGTGGACCCGCAACTGTACCAATCACATAATAAGTCGAGTCTACATTGGTCACCCAATCACGCATTGCTTCGTTCATGGCATCTTTCAATGTTTTAGAACCACTTTCTACGGGAACAACAGTCGCCCCGAGCAAACGCATGCGATAGACATTCATCGCCTGACGTTTCACATCTTCAGCACCCATGAAGACCACACATTCAAGACCTAAACGTGCTGCGATTGTCGCTGTTGCAACACCATGTTGCCCTGCACCTGTTTCAGCAATAATACGTTTTTTACCTGAAAGCTTTGCCAACAATGCCTGACCGATTGTATTGTTGACCTTGTGTGAGCCTGTATGATTCAAGTCTTCACGTTTAAGATAGATCTGCGCACCACCCAACTCTTTCGACCATCGTTCAGCATAGTACAAAGGACTAGGACGTCCTACATAATAAGCGAGATCACGGTCGAATTCTGCCAAAAACTGAGCATCATTCTTCATGCGGAAATAGAGCTTCTCTAAATCCTCTAAAGCTGCCATTAAAGTTTCTGACACAAAACGTCCGCCATGGATACCAAAATGCCCGTTTTGATCCGGGAATTGGGTATAGTCAATCACACTATTTTGTTGATTACTTTGCTGATCCACGTTGGACTCCTTGCATAAATCGTTCTACGAGTTGTTGGTCTTTAATACCTTTTGCGGATTCTACGCCTCCGCTCACATCGACTGCATAGGCTTGAGTCGTTTGTATGGCGTTTTCAACATTATCAGGCTTTAAACCACCTGCCAAAATCAAAGGAATATCAAGTTTAGGGAATTGGGACCAGTCAAAACTGTGGCCTGTTCCCCCTTTCAAGTCAGGATGCCATGCATCTAGAAGCATAGCACTCGCGCCTGCCTGTTGGTATGGTCGAATTGTCGCAATAATTTCGGAATTTTCTGCATCAGGTTTGATCTGAATTGCTTTATACCAACGACGCTTATTATATTGGGCAATCTGTTGGCATTGCTGTGCAGTTTCATCCCCATGAAATTGAATAATATCTAAAGAGACAGACGCCAAGACTTCAGCAATTTCATCTGCACTGGCATTCACAAACAAGCCTACAATATTGATATATGGTGGAATGAGTTGTGCAAGTTGTTGCGCCAGTTCAATTGTCACGTAACGAGGGCTGGGTTTATAAAACACAAAACCAATCGCATCCACACCTGCATTTACAGCAGCATGAATATCCTGTGGTCGTGTAATTCCACAAATTTTGGCACGGGTACGCATAATTTTGAACTCAAATTTGTTCAGATCAAACTGATTTTTTCAATATTTTGGACAAATCATTGTAAAGCAAATTTATTCACTTGCGTTAAAGTTATATAGGATTATCTGTTTTACATTGTTTATACACTTAACAAACTTTATACTGCACACAAATGCAACAAGTCTAGCTTAAGGCTTTGGGAAGTTGGTGCAAATCCAACACTGCCCCCGCAACGGTAAAATGAAAATATTATTCTTAATAAGTCACTCGACTTACACCACTGCAATGTTTTGTGGGAAGGTGGAATAATCTGAATTGTTTTAGATTCTATATTTAAGTCCGGATACCAGCTTGTTGTGCCCTTAAACTCAATCATTCACGGGGAGTGAATGTATGGAGCATATCATGTCTGTTATTTTTAAACCTACTGCACTTGTAGGTGCTGTCGCTATTGCGATGGGGTTATCTTCTACTGCATTTGCTGAAACATCCTCAAATTCAGAAATAAACGCTAAGCTGAATACCATTGTTGTCACCGCTACTCGTTCAGAAGAAAGTCTAAAAAATATTCCTGTTCGACTTACTGTAATTGATCAAAAAACAATTGAAAAAAACCCTTTACTGAATGTTTCGGATGTCATCCAACGTGATCCCTCTGTGTACATTAAACAAAGTGGTGGTATTGGACAAGTTTCAGAAATTGCACTTCGTGGTACTAAAGCAGTACACACTTTGGTTTTAAAAGACGGTGCTCGTCTAAATAGTCAAAATGAACTTGGGCCTCTATATCCTGCTTTCTTGGATACTACTGATGTCCAACAGATTGAAATTTTGAAAGGTCCAGCTTCGGTTCAATATGGCAGTGATGCCATCGGTGGTGTTGTTCAGCTCATTTCAAAAAAACCAGTTAAATCTGGTGCTGAATTAACAGGCATCTACGGTGAAAATAATACTTACAAAGCCATTGCAAAAGCAGACCTAGTGACTGATCAAGGCTTTTATGCCCAAGTTGGTGGACAGCGTTTAGAAAGCGATGGTACACGTATTTTTGAAAGTCAGCCAAAAAATGAAAAAGCTAGCTTTGATCAAAAAGGCTACAATGCAAAATTTGGTTATTCACAAGAAGATGTCGTTGACGCTTATGCATCAATCAGTGAAAACAAAGGTACAAATATTTTTAGTAATGACTACATTGTCAACACATCACCACGTGAATTTGAAAATCGTGTGATCAATGCAAAAGTCGCTTATAATATTTTGCCTGAACTAATTGTAAATGCACAATATTCAAATGTTCAAGACAAACAAAATGTTCCAGCTTATGCATCGCATTACAACACTGAGAATAATCAGGGCGATTTAAACTTAAAATGGAAATTTACACCAAATCAAAATATTTTGGTGGGTGCAACATACAACGATGCAAATTATAAAAGTAATACGATTCTAAAAAATGACCAAAGTGTGAATAGCACTGGCTATTATTTACAGCATCAATTTAAAAATGAGTTGTTTGATACCCAAGCTGGTATTCGTGTAGAAGATAATGAACGTTTTGGTACGCATACTGTAGGACAAGGTGCCGTACGTTATCATTTCTTACCGAATGCAAGTGTATATGCCAACATTGGTAGTGCTTTCCGTGCACCAACCTTAAATGAGTTATATTCACAATGGGGTGGAAATGAGAAGTTAGAGCCAGAAGAAAGTACATCTTATGAACTTGGTTTTGATTATGATTTAACATCAAACATCAGCACAAATATTTCTGCTTATCATACTAAAATCAAAAATTTGATTATTTACAATTATCCTGCGGGTAATGAGAACGTTGATCAAGCTAAATTTACTGGCGGCGAAGCTGAAGTTAAATGGCATCAAGATGATTTATTTCTCTCTACTGCATACGCTTATGTAAAAACAGAGAACAATAAAGATGGCAATGAAATTGCTTATCGCCCTCGCCAGACTTTAACGCTTACCACTGGTTTAGAAAATACAACTTATGGTATTAGTGCTTCACTCATTGCACGAGCGAAAGCTTATGCAGATGCGGCCAATAAAACTCGTGTCCCTGGTTATGCAACTGTGGACTTAAATGCTTATTGGAATGCAACACCGAATGTTAAAGTTTTTACCAACATTCAAAATGTGGGTGATGTTGAATATCGTGAAGTTTTCAATAATTATCCATCACAAGATTGGTATATCAATAGTGGGCGTCAAGCTTCAGTTGGGGTAACTTTCCGTTACTAAAAGTTAGACTCAAAAAAATATCTAAAACAGCGCAGTTTATGGATAATGTTTTGACCGACATTATCCTTTTTTATTCTTTAGCTTTTCATTTAAATCCAGGACAAAATCATGGGACATCGCTTAAGTAAAATTTACACCCGTACAGGTGATTCAGGAACCACTGGTTTAGGAGATGGCTCTCGTGTACCCAAAGATGACTTACGTATTACCGCTTTAGGTGATGTGGATGAACTGAATTCAATTGTCGGTGTATTACGTTCACAAATTTCAATCAGTGATATCACAGATAAAGCACATTGGGACAAATCGCTCAGTTTAGTTCAACACTGGCTGTTTGATTTGGGTGGTGAAGTATGTATTCCCAATTACAACTTGCTACAGCCTGTTTGTGTGGAATTTCTAGAAAATGAAATTGATAGAATGAACGAAGACCTGCCGATGCTGAAAGAGTTTATTCTTCCTTCAGGCACCTTGGCATGCAGTTATGCTCATCAAGCACGTGCAGTATGTCGTCGTGCTGAACGTAGCCTCATGACTGTACATAGCAGAGACCAGAATATTCAAGCCACAGCCTTACAATTACTCAATCGTTTGTCAGATTGGTTGTTTGTTGCTTCACGTACACTTCAACGTGCAGAAGGTGGCAGTGAAGTGCTTTGGCAAAAGAACATCAACGATACAATTTAATCATTTATGATCATTTATTGATGGTTTCTGGACAGTATGATCAAGGTATAGCCCTATTATTGGAATAGGGTTAAAACACAAGTTTTCAGTTAAAGATTAAAGCTTCATCATGAGTCAAAATGATCTAACGATCAGGCTTCTTTGATGGGATCGATAATCTGAGTATCGAGTACATTCTATGAAAATTATCGGACATCGTGGTGCACGTGGCGAAGCACCTGAAAACACATTGGGGGGGTTTCAATATATTCATGACTTGGGCATTCGTGCGGTCGAGTTTGATGTCCGACAATTAAAAGACAATGCACTGATTATTATGCATGACGATAATTTTTTAAGAACCACAGGAATTGATCAACCACTTTATACTTTAGACAGTACACAACTCGCACCTTTTAACCAAGCCAACATATGGATGGATTGGGAAAAGCAAATCACGCCGACTTTAAGCCAAAGTCTAAATATCATGCATGATTTTGAACATATTGAAGTAGAGGTGAAGGCTGTTGGAAGCGTAGAAGATGCTGAAAAACTCACCATTGAATTACAAAAACAGCTTAAGGATTTTAAACATACTGCGGTCATCACCAGCTTTGATTTAAAAATACATCAGGTATTACAACAGCAAAATTCAAGCTTTAAACGTGGTTTACTGGTTGAAGAGGATATTCAAGAACAGGCGATAGAACAAGCATTGCAATTTGGCTGTTGCCAAATTGGTTGGATGAATCAGTTGGCAAGCGATGCGATACTTCAAGCAACCCAAGCAGCAGGTTTAAATATCAGTGTTTGGACCGTGAATGATATCCAACGTGCTCAACATTTACGCGATTTGGGCATCCAAGGATTAATTACTGATTTTCCAAAAATGATGCAAAATGCTTTAGGTCAGAAGCAATAATTTAAAATAAATGAGACATGTAAAACTGGCTTTCATTTACAGTGTTAAAAAAGCTTAAACTCAAAACTTTCGAGTATTCAATCACTATAAACGATAAAGCTACAACGATTATTGCAACTAAAATCTTCTATACACATGTGACAATAAAATACGACTTTTTAATCATTCATTTTTTTCGATCAAACCGCTAAAATTCGTGTTTTATTCTGTTACTGTTTTATACAATACAGATGTACACTAATACTAGTGAACAGATGTTCGCCCATGATACTATCCCTGAAAGTATAGCCTAGAAAATGCTGAAGCTATGCGTTTAACTTTTACCTAATGAAGGTTCTTAGGAGTGCTGTTGGAGATGAATGCTCCCCTACCCAAAGCCCCAATAAATTGGATCGGTGTTTTTGCCTTGGTATTCCTACCACTTGTGGCACTGATAGCGATTCCATTGTATGCCTACCATCATGATTTTAGTATGGCAGCTTGGATTAGTTTATTCGTTTTACTTGGTCTCAGTAGTTTAGGCATTACTGCGGGTTACCATCGCTTATGGGCACACCGTGCGTATGAAGCGACTTTACCTCTTAAAATTATTTTGATGATTATGGGAACATTTGCTGTTCAAAACAGTATCTTGTTCTGGGCTTCAGGTCACCGTACCCATCACCGTCATGTCGATGATATTGATCAAGATCCATATTCAATTAACAATGGCTTTTGGTATGCACACATTGGTTGGATGTTACGCAACTACCCTGCTGCTGAAGCAAATTACAAAAATGCACCAGACTTATTGAATGATAAAGTGGTGATGTTCCAGGACAAATATTACATCCCATTGGTCATTGCGGTTCACGCAGCCATTCTCCTTCCATTGGGTTGGGCTGTAGGTGACATGTGGGGCGTATTACTCTTAGGTGGTTTACTTCGTTTAATCATCAGTCATCATGTAACTTTCTTTATCAACTCTTTATGTCATATGTGGGGCAAACGTCCTTATACAGACGAAAATACTGCACGTGATAACTTCCTGCTTGCCATTGCGACATGGGGTGAGGGTTATCATAACTACCACCATATTTTCCAATACGATTATCGTAATGGGGTGAAATGGTGGCAATATGACCCAACAAAATGGTTAATTTGGTCCTGTTCTAAAATTGGTTTAGCAAAAAATCTTCGTCGTATTCCGAGCTTTAATATTAAAAAAGCAGAATTAGCAATGAAGTTTAAATATGCTGAACAGGATTTAGCGATTTACGGCCACAATGTAAATGCTGACATTTTAGCCATGAAACAAAAAGTCTCTCAAGAATATGAAGCCTTTACCCATACATTAAATGATTGGGCGGCTTTAAAAGAGCAAGAACTACAAGCAAAAAAAGCCTCGGTTGCTGAAAAAATCCATCAAATGGATGTCAAACTTAAAGTTGATTTTCAGTTGGTAGAACAAAAGTTGGCTTTCCATCGTGAACGTTTAGAAACTTTGATGCGTGGTATTAAAAAGAACGTTGTTTCTTAATCCATCGTTCAGCAAAAGAAAGGCTCCAACTGGAGCTTTTCTTTTGCCTAATTTTTTTGTGATTTTAATCCAAACTGAGAAACAGACATGCAGATCAATAACATCCCTTTTGGCATCACCAACTGGACAGAGATTCCGACCACGCATCACCAAGGTGAACAAGGTTTTGCACTTTGGCGTACTCAACAATTTGATCAAATTCGTGTTCGAATGGTCGAATACTCAGCAGGATATCTGGCAGATCACTGGTGCTTGAAAGGTCATATCCTTTTTTGTTTAGAGGGTGAGTTACACACCGAACTTGTTGATGGCCGTAGATTTACTTTAACGGCAGGTATGAGTTATCAAGTTGCAGACCAAGCGGAAGCACATCGTTCCTCAACGACATCGGGGGCAAAATTATTTATTGTTGACTAAATCAGTCGACATTCGCCCATGTCATTAAAATTTTGCTATATTGGTCTAGTCATGATTTATCCATTGCGATCAACAGCTATGTACTTCAATCCTCGTTATCCTACGTTGAATCCAAAACTATACCATGAGCAAATGCCCAACCCACTCCAGGGGGCTAAAGCAGGACATTTTAACTTTGAACTGGCTGATGAATTGCAATGGTCTGAAGAGGAAAAAACGCAGTGGGTCGAGATTTGCAGTGGACAAAAAACATTCCCAGAATTCCATCCTTTAGCCATGGTTTATGCGGGACATCAGTTTGGTCAATGGGCTGGTCAGTTGGGTGATGGTCGGGGTTTGCTGATTGCGCAAATTCTCAATCGTCATCATCAAACAATTGACCTCCATTTAAAAGGCGCAGGCTCAACCCCCTACTCGCGCATGGGCGATGGTCGAGCTGTACTTCGTTCCGTCATCCGTGAGTATTTGGCAGGTCATGCCTTGAATTCACTTGGTGTCCCATCTAGTAACGCCGTAGGTTTTACCTCATCAAATCAAGGTGTTCAACGTGAGAAACTCGAACTCGGTGCAATGATGTTACGTACTTCTGATTGTCACATCCGTTTAGGTCATTTTGAATGGATCAACCAATACCAACCAGATTTACTGGCTGAATTTACCCAAAAATGTATTGAATGGCATTACCCTGAGTGTTTGGAGCTTCAAAAAACAGGAACTGAAAATCACATCTTGGCCTTTGCACGCAAAGTGATTCAAAATACAGCCATCATGATTGCCAAGTGGCAGTTGGTTGGCTTTGCGCATGGAGTGATGAATACTGATAATTTAAATATTACTGGTTCGACACTTGATTTTGGTCCTTATGGTTTTATGGAAAGATTCCGCCCAAACTGGATCAATAATCACAGTGATTATAACGGACGTTACACTTATCAAAACCAACCCAGCATCGCACATTGGAACTTATGGAATTGGTTGAACAATTTAATTCCACTTGCCCATCCCGAAACAAAAGAACAATTCAAACAGGATTTGGTTGAATGTTTAGAAGATTTTGAACCTACTTTTCTAGAACATTATACACAGGGCCTCTGTCAAAAGCTTGGACTGCCAAACTTTCACAAAGACAGTTTTGACTGCAGTATGAGCTTTTTAAGAATTTTACAAAGTGAACAACTTGACTATACCGGCAGCTTTATTCGTTTACAAAATAAGCAGTATAAAGCCATTCAAGATGATTGCTTAGATCGCCATCAATTTGAAGTATTTTTGAATCAATACGAAAGCATTCGTGAACATCAGGATCTAGATGTATTGGATGCCGAGATGAAACAAGTCAATCCAGTTTATATTTTGAGGAATCATATGGCTCAAAAAGCCATTGAACAGGCTGAACGAGATGATTTTTCTGAGGTTGACCGTTTATTTAAATTATTAAGCCAACCTTTTAAACGTCAGCTTGATTTAGAAACCGCCGCAGATTTGGCGCCTTTAGCAAGCGACTTACCAGAAGTCATGGTAAGTTGCTCTTCATAGAGATATTGAGAACACCCCTACTTACCCACAATTTCTGTGGATAACCATGTGTTTATCCACAGGATAAATCCATAGTCACAATTCAGCTACAACGTGCTAGTTTAAAATGCGTAAAATTTAGGCAAGACATCGCTTTGCAACATCTGTACTTTACAATGAATAAAAAATATCTCTTTTCAATTTTTACTGTTTTCATTCTAATCATCACGAGCGGATGGATTTATCAAAAATATAATCAATTTATTCCAACAGCCCATGCTGCAATCCATGTCAAAAATTTAACCCTGCAAGATATCAATCATATTCGTCAAAATACCCCGATTACAGAGGTTAAAGTTTATAAGTCTGCTCGCATTGTCCAATTGATGCATCATGATCAAAAAATTCAAAGCTATCCAATGCGTTTAGGTTTTACCCCACAAGGTCACAAAGTACAAGAAGGGGATGGAAAAACACCTGAGGGGCAATATATTTTAGATTGGCGCAATCCGAACAGCGCCTTTTATAAATCATTGCATGTGTCTTATCCAAATCAGCAAGATCTCGCCCAAGCCAAACAGCTGGGTGTTTCTGCAGGGGGTGATATTATGATTCACGGCTCCGCAACCACTTCACAGGTCGAGAAAATGCCAAGTTTAATGAACTATTTACCTCGAAATGACTGGACATGGGGCTGTATTGCCGTTAGAAATGTTGATATGGATGAAATCTGGAAACTTGTAGATGATGGAACAAAGATTCGCATTTACCCATAATTGGATTAAAAAGAGAACATCATGACTGGTGATGAAATTCGGAAAATCGCATTTAATATTGCAACTCAATTGCCAAAATCAGAATTAGACTATCCATTTGGTGAAGATATTCCTGTCTTTAAAGTGCTTGGCAAAGTGTTTATGCTAAGTTTTGAATTGCATGGTCAAAAAGTCATTAATTTAAAGGTTCAACCTGAGCATGGTGAAATGCTGAGAGATGTTTATCCCTCCATTAAAGTAGGTTATCACATGAATAAACGCCACTGGATTTCGGTTTATGAAGGCGATCAAATTCATGCCGATTTGATTCAGGACTTGGTTGAAACTTCCTATGAATTGGTCAGCAAAACACTGACTAAAGCTCAAAAACAGGTTTTAGCAATCTATCAACAGATCCAGTCATAAGAATGTTCAACGACCTGACAACTCAGCAGGTCAATACAAATTGTTTATCTACATCACAAGATGTGAGTTACACTCCATTTAGATGCTTATTTTTTCAGCATTGATTTTAACATTTGTACACATTTACCCACAATATCTGTGGATAAACCTGTGTTTATCCACAATGTGAATTAAAAAATGCTGAAAACTTAATCTTCTGGATATTCAAAACGATAGCCTACACCATAAACAGCTTGTACCCATTCATGGCGGTTTCCTGTTTCAGCAGCTTCCGAGATTTTTCTCCGTAAGTTCTTGATATGGCTATCAATAACACGATCAGCCACATCAAAACTATCTGGATTGATATGGTCTAAAAGTTGAGCTCTTGAGTAGACTTGACCTAAATGTTCGAGGAAAAGCTCTAAAAGACGAAATTCGGTTGGTGTTAAATTCAACGATTTTTGTTGATACCAGATACGTTGTTGTGCTTTATCAATTCTGAATAAATCATTGGCTTCAGGTTCAGCCTTGCGTTCTAAACGGCGCAACACAGCTTGTACACGTGCAACCAGTTCTTTGGGACTAAATGGTTTACATACATAATCATCAGCCCCCATGTTTAGTCCCAATACGCGGTCAATTTCTTCAGTTCGTGCAGTCACCATAATGATCGGTAAATCTGTTTGTTCACGCACTTTACGACAGATGGTAAGACCATCCATACGTGGCACCATCAAATCCAGAACCATGAGACTTGGTTTACGTTGCTGAAAACTCTCATAAGCTTCCTGACCATCATGAAACATACTGACTTCAAAGCCTGACGCTTCTAGATAATCCCGCACCAATTGCGCAAGTTCAACTTCATCTTCTACCAGCATGATATGTTTCATGTTGTGTTATCCCTTTTAAACTTTCGTATGTTTTGAAAATGTCAATTTACAACGCAAACCACCTAAAGGTGAATGATCAAAAGTTAATTGTCCACCCAGCGCTTGCGCAATTTTACCAGATAATGCCAAACCTAATCCTGTTCCACCTGTACTGCGGGTCCTTGAATCATCGACACGGTAGAAACGTTCTCCCAAACGTGCAATCTGCTCATCGCTCAAGCCGAGCGGGCTATCATCGACAATCACACTCCAAGAGTCCGCATCTTGTTCAGTGTGTACCTGAACTTCACCACCTGCTTCAGTATAGCGAATACTATTTCCCAGTAAGTTGACCATAATTTGCTTAAAACGATCTATATCTAATTGTAATTTTGCACCCTGACCTGTCACCGAAACTTTGAGATTTGCTTGCTCGAATTTAGGTTTAAAATTATCAATTTCCTGTAAAACCACAGACCATGGATCAACTTCTGCAAAATAACATTTCAATTGTTGCGCTTCTGCCTGTGCCAAATCGGCTAAATCTTGAGTCAGCTTTTTCAAACTTGTGACCTGACGTAGCATGGCAGCAAAATGTTCTGGAGTAGGTTTACGAATCCCATCCTGCATTGCTTCAATTTGTGCCTGTAATACAGCCAGTGGCGTTTTCAATTCGTGTGAAGTATCTGCAACCCATTGTCGACGAGACGTTTCGTGCTGGTCTAGAATCACTGCCAATTGATTGAGTTCTGTAGATAAATCACCAAGCTCATCATTTCGTTTAATCGCAACTTGATGTTGGAAATTACCTTTGGTAAGTTCACGTGTACCATTGAGTAAGCGTTGAATTGGCGTTTTAAAATAGGTCGCTAAAAGTAATGCTGCAACCAAACTCGACAAGAATGTAAAAATATAGATCAGCACCAAATAGCGTTTTTGGCTACTAAAGAAATTGATGCTCGAAGCATCATCTTCATCCAGAACAGGTTTGAGCCCTAAGTAACCCACCACTTGTCCATTCACCAAAATTGGACGGTAAGAGACTTGATCATCTGAAGGCTCACCCAATACAAACTGATGTTTGGCATCATATAAAGAAAGACGTGAACTTAATCCTAAACGGTCTGGCATGGATACAAACATCTTCTTGCCATTTTTGGGACTAACCATGCGCATTGGATCACGCATGGAAGATTCTTTTCCCTGAGCAGGAGGATTTTCATGACCTCCCCCAATATGCCCCTTGTCCATCGGTGGCTTAGCTTTACGATCAGAAGGTTTAAATAAATTTTGATTCGAACTCAGTGGAAATTTCAAACCTTCAAAAGGCTGATAAGCAGAAGGTAAGTTTTCTTCAAGAATTTTTATTTCTTCTTTGTCTAGTTGGGATTTTGGCGTAGTACCTTCAGTTTGTCCCAAAGTCGCCATCATCGTATGTTCTTTAAAATAACGTTGCTGCAAAGCAATATCGTACTGACGACGTAACCACCACCGTGACAACTTATCGTAATCATCTGGCGCAGCATCGCCTTCAATTTGTAAAATTTGTGCCTGAACTGCGTTTCCCCAGTCTTGATATACACCATAAACATCTGCCAAATTCTCAATCAAATGATCAAGTTTTTGCATTTCAACATCAGCAACATATTTAGCAAAGTTTTTCTGCATGGTCCAATGCAATACACTTAAGCTTACTGTCGTAATCACCAATGTCGTTAATAACACAGTAAGAAATAGGCGTAAAGCGATGGGAACTCGGCGTATTTTCAAAACTCATCTCACGTTTTTCTTCGCATTTCAACATTGTACCCAACACTTGCTTAAAATACTCTCCATTGTTTCTACATCATTATTATTTAATCTTTACTGTATTCACAGAACATAGAATATTCATTGGAGTAGCAACAATGAAAGCGATCACAAAAATCACATTATTGTCAGCAAGTATTTTGAGCATGGGGGCTTTAACAGCCTGTCAATCAAATCCAGGGCCAAAAGATGGTCCAGAAGGTCGTTCAATGATGCATGGCGGGCATCATAAAATGTCTCCTGAACAACGTGAAGAAATGAAAAAAATGCGTGCGCAACATAAAGAGATGCGCCAGCAAATGCAAAAAGCCTGTGATGGTAAAGCTATTGGACAAAGCATTCAGGTCAAAGCAGGTGAACAAAGTATTGATGGAACATGTAACATGGTATTCAAAGCCGATCGTAAAGCGATGAAAGAAATGAAACATGATTTCCGTCATGATGGCGAAGATCGTGGACATATGATGCGTCACGATGGTCCGCGTATGAAAGATATGACAGATGAACAGCGTGCTCAAATTCAACAGGAGTTTGCACAAAAACGTGCAGAGCGTAAAGCACAATGGGACGCGATTCAAAAGGCTTGTGCTGGTCAAACTGACGGAAAAGCCATCCAAGTGAAAATCGGTGATAAAACCTTAGCTGGTCAATGTGTTGTTAAATTCCAACCCGATTTTAAAGCAGACCGTGCAATGCCTGTCATGCCACCTAAAGTGTAAACGATATGCTGGATAGAACGGCATAAGATTTATTGTGGTGATAAGAAGACCTGGATCTCAGCACTGCGATTCAGGTTTTATTTTATTGCATTCAGTATGATTAACTTGATATTAATAAAATGTTTTTGCTTTTTACATCAATTGATTTTACCTCATATCGCGATCGGATTCTGTGACATCAATGCCGTCCAGTCGGGAGGGTTACAAGGATTTCACGCTCACTTGAACAAAAACAAAGCACTGCTTCGCTTGCAGCATAAGGTTTAGAAATATCTACAAAAAGTGAGGCAGTGAACACACCAGCTTAACTATATAGGATACAAGTTCTCAAGAATGCTATATATATTCCCTCATCAGTTATATTGAAGTATCAGTCCTATCTTTATCACCCATAAAAAACGACCCTCTCGGATCGTTATTACGCGTTAAGATCAACTTACTTTGAGTTGTCAGAAATCAACGCCACTTGCTGAGCATAATTCAACAATTTCAGTTTTGATGCTGCTAATTCTTCAGCAGAAGCCTGACGGGTAATATCACGGTGAATACGTAATACATGCTGACGCAAAGAATGCCCTTCTGCGGCATTATAAGACTTACAAAACTCTTTAATCGCAGGGTCACGTTGCTCAATCATACGTTCAACCCAACGATCAAGCTGTGCAAGCTTTTTAACACCCTGTTTGGGCGTTAAATACGATAAAATTACCGCTTCATCTTCATTACGCAACAACTTACCAATGCGTTGAAATTGGCGACGACGAGCTTCAAAAGATGTAATCAACTGCACATCCAATAAAGCTTCAATTAAGCGCTCTTCAACAGGTAAAGATTGAATTTGTTTTTTTGACAACTCAGCGAGTTGCTCACCTAAAGCAGCCATACGTTGTACAGCTTTTTTCTGTTCGGTTTTACTTGCACGCCCTTCTAAAGACTCAAAATCATCTTCAGTAAAACGTTGCGGACGACGTGCCACGATTATTCTGCCTCGTAAAATTTATCTGCAAAAAGTGCTTGAACTTCAGACAAAGCTTTTTCTTCATCTACACCATCAATCACTAAACGCAAGGTTGTTCCTTTACCAGCTCCCAGCATAAGTAAAGAAAGGATATTCTTGGCATCAACTAACTTGTCGCCTTTCCCAATTTGAATAGAACATTTAAATTTGGTGGTGACTTCGATGAGTTTTCCAGATGCACGCGCATGTAACCCTAATTTATTAATTACGTCAACAGTTGTGTCAATCATGACCAGTGCTTCATTTCTCTATGTAATACTTGAATGGGCCATTTCGACTCAAGAGCCTTTTTCAACCGATCCACAATATAAACCGAACGATGTTGACCACCCGTACAGCCTATCGACACTGTGATATAGTGACGATGACCTTCTGCAAAAGCAGGCAACCACTTATTTAAAAACTGATAGATGTCTTGATACATCTCATTTGCTTGTTCGCTGGATTCTAAAAAATTACGCACCGGTTCATCCAACCCCGAATATTTACGTAACTCTAAGTCCCAATGTGGATTAGGCAAATGCCTGACATCAAAAACAAAATCTGCATCTAATGGAATTCCATGTTTATAACCAAAAGACTGCAAAATCAAAATCAGTTTATCGGACTGTCCCAGTTTGGACAATAAGGTATCTTTTAAATCATGTACACTTTTGTCAGTGGTATCAATGTGCGCGGTTGCGCGCAGTTGAATCGGCAACAAAAGATTTTTTTCTTCTTGGATACATTCATTTAAACTTTGAAAACGATTCGAAAGTGGATGTGGACGTCGAGATGCACTAAAACGTGAAATCAACTCCTGATCACGGGTGGTTAAATAAATAACATCCACGCTACCATGTTTTTGTAATTGTTGAAAAACATCATCAAAACCTTGTAAATCTTCTTTTGCGCTACGAACATCAACACCCAGCGCCAACAATTCTAAATTATTTTCTCGGTCAAGCTTTTCAACGATTTCAGGAAGCAATGCCAGAGGCAAATTATCAATACAGTAATAACCCAAATCTTCCAGTACCTGCAAAGCAGAGGATTTACCTGAACCAGATTGTCCTGTCACGATAAGTATACGCTTCATGGCATAGCGATCCTAAAAGCAAAGTTTATGCAGAATATTTCACTTGTAAATTGTCAATCAGACGGGTTTTGCCTAATTTCGCTGCAACAAACAATACAACATCTTGGTCGAACTGTTCAACTTTTTGTAAGGTTGGGCTACGTGCTTCAACATAATCCACCACTAATCCTGCATCAGTCAGACTTTTACGAATCTGTTGAAGCACGTTTAAAAGTGTTTTACCCGCATGTAGATCATCTGCAGCAGTTGTTAAAGAATTAAAGATAACTGGGGCTGTTTGGCGTTCCTGCTCAGATAAGTAACCATTACGAGAACTTAAAGCTAAACCATCTTCAGCGCGAGCAATCGGTACACCAATCACTTCAATCGGCATATTCAAATCACGAACCAACTGTTTAATCACAGCCAATTGTTGATAATCTTTTTGCCCAAAGAATGCAAAATTGGGTTGTACAATATTGAATAGCTTGGTTACCACAACTGCAACGCCATCAAAATGACCTGGACGTTGTAAACCACATAAATCTTCTGTAATTTCACCAACACTAATATTGGTCAATCGTGGATATTTACCATACATTTGCTCAACAGATGGAGCAAAAACAATATCGCATCCCACCTCAGCCAATAAATGGCTGTCATGTTCCAAGGTGCGAGGATAGTTATCAAAGTCTTCATTTGGTCCGAATTGGATCGGATTGACAAAAATACTGACTACCACTACATCACACAACTTACGTGCTTCACGAACCAGATTTAAATGACCTTCATGTAAATTCCCCATCGTTGGTACAAAACCAATGATTTTACGCGCTGATCGAGCAGGATTCAGTGATGCTGATAATCCTTGAATGGTCGTTTCTGTTTTCATCTTTTACAGCTCTACTTGGAAAGTATGTTCTTTCGCAGGGAAAGATTTGTCTTGCACAGCAAGATGATATGCTCTGAATGCATCTACAATTGCTGTCTCACCTGTTTGCTCTTTCATAAAGTTACGTACAAAACGTGCCACTTTTCCAAAAGTCAAACCCAACATATCTTGCACAACCAGTACCTGTCCATCTGTATCAACCCCAGCACCAATACCAATCACAGGGACATGTGGGAACAACTCAGCAATTTCTTTACCCATTTGTGCAGGAACACATTCCAGTAGTAGTACTGCCGCGCCAGCTTCGACCACAGCTTTACAGTCTGCAATCAATTGATCTGCAGCTTCACGTGTTTTTGCCTGAAGTTTATATCCGCCGAAAACATGGACCGATTGTGGTGTTAAACCTAGGTGTACACATACTGGAATACCATTTCGTGTCAACACTTGTATAGTTTCTGAAAGCCAGGCACCACCCTCGATTTTAATCATTTGCGCGCCTGCCTGCATGACAGTTTTAGCATTTACCAAAGCATCATTGAGCGTTGCATAACTCATAAAAGGAAGGTCACATAAAATAAATGCATGCTGATTCGCTCGACGTACAGCGGCAGTATGATATGCCATATCCTCGACCGTGACAGGCAAGGTTGAATCATGCCCTTGGATGGTCATTCCTAAAGAATCGCCAATTAAAATAGTATCAATTTCGGCAACTTCCATACCTTTTGCCATACTTGCATCGTAGCAAGTCAAGCATGAAAATTTACGACCCTGAGTTTTAAATTGTCTTAAATCACTTAGACTGATCATGACGATATCCTCTATCAATGAGAGTTCTTTAGCACACCCAACAGTTCAGTCTGCCCAACTTTGATCAGCCAAAACAGTCAATGTTGAATGTTGCACAAGTTCTAGGTTCTGCAATGATTGTCCATTTATCTTCAACTCAATATTCAAGTCCAATAAAGGAATCACCACAAAATCACGCTGCAAAATACCAACATGTGGTACTGTGAGTCGCTCATTTATAATGTTTTTTTCAGCATAAAGCAAAAGATCTAAATCCAAAGTCCGCTCACCCCAATGGCGTAAACGTACACGACCTGATTCATTTTCGATCCGTTGCAACTCATTTAATAAATCCAAAGGGGCTAAATGGGTCAGCAATTCGGCAACTGCATTGTGGTAATGTGGCTGATCCTGTGGTCCCATTGGTGGACTTTGATAAAGCCGAGAAACCTTCACTTCACCCAATAGCCTTAACTGCTCAACAGCTTCACGCAAAATCTGTGCTGAATCACCCAAATTACTGCCTAAACCAATATAGGTTTTATTCATCATTGTGTAGGCCCAAAGACCACTTTGCTCAAATCACGCTGTACACGTCTACGTTTGGTGATCGGGTGTTCAGCTGTAATTTCACCCTTGTTGACAGCTGCTCTGCTGTCACTTCTAGATTTAAAATCATGCGATGTCGTAGATTGTGCATGACCACCATTTGCTTTCTGACGAGAACGGCGACTACGTGACTCTTGTTCTTTGACTAGAGGTTCAATCTCTGTTGAAACAGTTTTCACTTCTTCAACAACAGGAGATTCAGCAAGCTTCTTACGGCTTTTCGCTCGTTGGCGATTGTAGCTACTGATTGCACGTTCTTTCTCATCAGTAGACATAGTTTGATAAGCTTCCCACCAAGCCCCCATACCATTGGTGGTAGAGTCGCCAGACTTTTCTCTCAACAATAAAAAGTCAAATCCAGCACGGAAACGTGCATGCCCTGAGAGGGCTTCAATTTGTTGCGGTTTTGGATTCAACAGCCGTGTCTGCATTTCCCAAACCTCACGGATAAAGGTCTCCGCAAATCGAGGGATAATGGTACGTGTTGCCTGTCGTTTTAAAACATCCAAACCTGCTTGTGCACGGGCTTCTGCCGCAACCACGCCTTTAGCCTGATAAAAATCACAACGTGCTAAAAAGTTATTCCAAAGCAATACTGCATAGAAAAAAGCAGGATTGATGGTTTTGCCAATTTGGATGCGCTGATCAGTATTTTTTGCTGCACGCTCAATAAATTGAGTAATTTCAGGGCTAATGTCAGCAAATAATTGTTTCCAAATACCAAATTCGATCAACATTGGCATCACACGATGTAAATGTCCCATCGTAAATAGTTTTTGTGATTCATCGTATAAACGATGCGGAGAAACATCACGCAATAGCTGTGTCATTTCATGCGTAAAAATTTTTAAAATTTTAGGATCGATGCTGAAATTTAATTTTGCAGCAAAACGCAATGTACGCAACATTCGTACAGGATCTTCTTCAAAACGTAGCGCCGGATCACCCAATAATCTTAAGGTTTTGCTCTTGATATCCTCAATAGCATTACAAAAATCAAGCACTTCGCCCTTACGCGGCTGATAATACATCGCATTGATAGAGAAATCGCGACGTGCAAAGTCTTGCTCGATGGTTCCCCAATTATTATCTCGCAGAATCATGCCTTGAGCCGAAGTGATCGCTTTCTTTGGTGGTGCACGAAATGTTGCGACTTCAATCAATTCACGACCAGAATAGACATGTGCCAATTCAAAACGTCGCCCAATAATTCGACAACGACGACCAAAAACTTCTTTGACCTGTGACGGCGTTGCATTGGTCACAGCATCGAAGTCTTTCGGATTTAAGCCGAGCATTAAATCACGCACACCTCCACCGACTATATAAGCTTCATAGCCAGCTTTGGTTAAAGAATCAATAACATCTAAAATGGAAGAAGGTAATTGAGCGGTGGATAATCCACACTTTGACGCACGCAAAGTTTGCAAAAGACACTGTCTCCTACGTCAGGACGTAAAAATCATAATTGTGCTAATGATATCGCTTACACAGCTAAAGGGCAATTTGATTCTCGCAATCTTGCATTGAAATTATGATCCTTAAATCACTGATCTCAATTTTAAGCTTGCATGTTTTTTAACACTACTTTGTTTCAGATCAATGATATTGGGTTTTATTAAAAAAATGCAATATAAGATCATTCATCATAAGCCAAGCTGGTTTTTGTTTTTCTCATAAAGTGAAGGACCAATTCCTTTGACATTTTTTATATCTTCCACGTTTTTAAATTTTCCATACTGTTGACGATGATCAATTATCGCCTGCGCTTTTTTTGCGCCAACCCCATTCAACTGCTGCAATTGTGCGACATTGGCACTGTTCAAATTGATTTTTGGACTTAAATTGGATTGAACCTGCGTTGAGGAAGCTCGCCCTTTACCTGCCAGATGAGTTTGAGTAGGCTGGATAGTGGGGCGTGAAAGATAGTAATTGTCATCTACTTTTTTTAACTGAATGTCTTGTGCTTGTTGTTCAGCTTTCCATTTTAAATAAGCTTGATCAAATTTTTGCGCCTGCAACATCGTAGGCATACCCAATAAATATAGGCATAGTCCACTCAAAAATGCTGATTTATTTAATTCAACTATACAATTTATCACATATTTAAAACGACTCATGATGATCCTGATATTGTGATTTTTGCTTTGCTTGATCCCATAATTGATCCATTTCAGTCAAACTCACTTCTTCTATTTTTTTGTTTTTTGAATTGATTTGTTCTTCGATATAAGCAAAGCGAGATTTAAATTTAAAAATGGTGGTTAAAAGCGCCATTTCACTCGAGATATTCAGTTTACGCCCAACATTGATTAAAGAAAATAAACAATCACCAAATTCTTCAATAATTTTTTCAGACTCTCCCAATTGCATGGCTTCTTCAAACTCAGCTAACTCCTCTTTGACTTTCTCATAGGCTTGCGCAACATCGGGAAAATCAAAACCTACTTTCGCCACGTTTTTTTGAATCTGCTCTGCCTGTGTCAATGCCGGACCGTGTTTTACCGTATCTAAGCGGGATTGACGTTTCCCCTGCTTTTCCTTATGTTTAATGCCTTGCCACAATGATGAGACTTGGTCTGAGGTTAAATTTTCAAATTGTTGTTTTTGAAACACATGTGGATGTCGTCTAATTAATTTCTGACAAATCGCCTCAACCACATCGTTAAAATCAAATGCACCTCGTTCACTGTACATTTGTGACTGAAAAACGACTTGAAGTAATAAATCCCCCAACTCATTTTTAATTTCTTCAGTATTTCCAGAACGAACAGCCTCTTCCACTTCATAGGCTTCCTCAATCGCATATTGAGTCAAACTTTCAGGTGTCTGTTCACGATCCCAAGGACATTCTGCACGTAGCTGTTTCATGATAGTTAATAACTGTTCCATTTTATGTCCTTTAAGATCAATTACAAATGACGCTACAACGCTTGTTGTTATGAATATTTTATGTTCAACTCACTGCAATCAAAAAATAAAACTACAGGATGTTGCAATGAGCCAAAGTATATTCATTAGCGGGGCAGCGCAAGGTATAGGTGCTGCAATCGCACGTCTATTCTATCAACAAGGTTATCAAGTTGGTATTTATGATATCAATGCAATACAAGCTCAAGCTTTAGCAGATCAATTAGGGCATAATGCCAAAGCAGGAAAATTAGATGTAAGTGATTATGCACAATGGCAAAATGCATTAGCCGAATTTACTGAGTGGGCACAAGGCTTAAATATCCTCGTCAATAACGCAGGCGTTCTTTATTCAGGTGATTTTGAAAAGACAGACATTCAAGCCCATCATAGGACAATTAATATCAATGTGAATGGGGTACTCAATGGTTGCCATGCTGCATTCCCCTACCTTAAACAAGCTAAATTTGCTCGTATCATCAATCTTTCCTCAGCATCAGCCATCTATGGGCAGGCTGATTTGGTTTCCTATTCTGCCAGTAAATTTGCGGTACGCGGCATTACAGAAGGTTTAGATATTGAATGGCAAAAATATGGTATTCGTGTACTTGATGTCATGCCACTTTTTGTTCAGACGTCAATGGTGAAAGATATGGACTCTGGAGCGATTCAGAATATTGGTGTCAGTCTTTCTCCGCAAGATGTTGCAGAACAAGTATTTGCACAGGTAAAAGCCAAAGGCACTCTTTTCACTGCAACACATCGCCCTGTGGGATTAAAGACCAAAGTCATGTTTACACTTTCTGCAATCAGCCCTCAGTTCATCAATCGCTTGAGTAATTTAATCCTTACACGAAAGCCTAAAAGTTGAGTTGTATAAAATTAAAAACGGATCAAACCATTTTGATTAACCATTTCAATATATTCTTGCAAGCCATAAAAAACTCGCATTGAGCGAGTTTTTTATGGCTTCAATGAGTGAGTCTAATCAATGCAATACCCTTTAGTTCCCTTGAACCAAACGGCGTGCACTGATAATACCTGGCTGTTGCTCCAAACGAGCAAGCAAGCGAGATAATTGAGCCAAACCTTTGACTTCAATCAATAATTTCATATTGGCGATACCATCTGCTTCTGAAATCGTATTGACTTGGCGAATATTGATTTGGTCAGAGAAAATCACTTGAGTCAAATCTTTAAGCAAACCACGACGATCATAAGCTTCAACAACGATTTGGACACTTTGTCCACGTGTCGGTTGCATTTCCCAATCCGCCTCTACGGCGCGGTCTGGTTCTAACTTGATCATACGCATGTAATCAGGGCAAGCAACTTTATGAATACTCACACCACGATTCAAGGTGATATAGCCAGCAATCGATTCACCATGTACAGGCTGACAACATTGCGCAATATGCAGTTCAACATTATCTAAACCGTCAATCAAAATACCGTGTGCAGATAACGTATGGCTTGCACGTGGATTCAATGTAGGTTTCAGTACAAGTTCTGGTTCGTCCTGATCCAAATGCATATGGCGATTAACTTGATTAATCAACGCATGTAGACTGATATCACCACTGACCAGTGAAACCAGAATATCATCGCCAGATTTCACATTGAAGTGATTGCAATAATCACTTAAATCAATGCTTTTTGGATGAATCGCTAAACGTGAAAGCTCTTTATTTAACAGCTCACGCCCAACTTCCAAGTTCTTACTGCGGTCTTGCTGTCTAAACCAATGACGAAGTTTGTCACGCGCACGGGCTGTTTTAATGTACCCAAGAGAGTTGACCAACCAATCACGATTCGGTTCACGATCTTTTTTGGTTAAAATCTCAACCTGTTCCCCTGTTTTCAGCGTATATGTGAGCGGTACATAACGCTGATTGACACGCGCTGCATAACACTTGTTACCGACTTCCGTATGCACATGATAGGCAAAATCAAGCACTGTAGAGCCACGCGGTAATTCTTTGATATCCCCATCACGACTGAAAACATAGATCTTTTCAAAACCTTCAAAATCTTGAAGTTGTTCAAAATCTTCCGTTTCATCTTCATTTGGATGTGCACTGGTTTCAGTGCGCTCTTGATAATGCTCAAGTACGGCACGTAAAGAATGTAAACGGTGATTAAATGAATAATCTGTGGTTTTAGAACCTTCTTTATAATTAAAGTGCGAACATACCCCAAGTTCTGCTTCTTCATGCATCTCTTTGGTACGGATCTGAATTTCCAAAGATTTATTTTCAGCAATTACAGCAGTATGCAATGAACGATAGCCATTGGCTTTGGGGTTGGTAATATAGTCATCAAACTGATGCGGAATATGACGCCAGATCTGATGAACGATGCCCAAAGCGTGATAGCACTCAGCAACCGATTTAACCAACACCCTGAGCGCACGAATATCATAAAGCTGATCAAAGCTTAGATTTTTACTCTTCATCTTACGATAGATTGAGTAAATGTGTTTTACTCGCCCTGAAATTTCCGCTTCGATATCATGATCAGCCAATTCGCTTTTAAGCTTTTCCACCACAAATTGGATATATTGCTCTCGCTCCAAACGCTTTTCATTCAACAATGAGGCAATTTCTTTATAGCGTTCAGGTGCAAGATAGCGGAAAGCAAGATCTTCTAGTTCCCACTTTAACTGAGCAATCCCCAGACGATGCGCCAAAGGAGAATAGATGGTGAGAATTTCTCGTGCCACACGTTCTTGGCGTTCTTTTGAAGAGTGGGCCAGCTCCCGAAGCGCAAAAGTCCGTTCAGCCAGTTTAATCAATACAACTCGAACATCCTCAGTCACTGAAATCAGCATCTTGTAGATGCCTGTTAAATGTTCACGTTGATTATTATTGAAATGGTCTTCCAAACGTTTGTTTTTCTCTATCAGCTCAGAGAGTTTACCCATTGCCAAAGTGCCTTTGACAAGATTGTAAACCTGTTCACCAAACTGTTGCTGGATGTCATCAAGTGTCGTCAAATCCTCACGAACACTACGATAAAGTACAGCTGCTGCCAGTGTATCTTCATCTACATGCAGATGCGCAAGAATATCGGCCATCCCGATACCTGTAGCAAAAGTATTGGTTCGAGAGTTTACCGTGGTCGCCAATTCTTTTTGTAATACTAATTGCGCGACTTCTTCTAACTGTTTTAGTTCAGCACCGTCTAAAATTCCACGCACTCGATCCAGCCAAGTTGCTAGAGCTTGTTGCGCTTCATCGGCATGTTCTACAGTCGCTTCCTCTGATAGCTCATTGAGCTGATCAGGAAGTTGCTCACGTACTGTGACCATACCCTACTCCTATAACTCTATATTTCATTATAAATCGTTTATCTCTAGTTTCTTTTCAAATAAAGCGATGGATTCAACATGTCCAGTATGTGTAAACATGTCCATTACCCCTGCCTTTTTTAGCTGATAGCCGTGTTGCACCAAGATCCCTGCATCCCTCGCTAAAGTCGCTGGATTACACGATACATAAACGATTCTTTTCGCACCAAATTTAGGGAGATAATGCATAACCTGCTCAGCTCCCGCACGAGGTGGGTCAATCAATAATGCATCAAATCCTTGATTTGCCCAAGAATAATGCGAAAAGTCTTTTGTTAAATCTTGTGAATAGAATTTAACATTGCGGATACGATTGTTCAGTGCGTTTTCTGTACCGCGCTTCACCATCGCCTCACTGCCCTCCACCGCGACCACATTGCCTGTGTCACCCACACATTTTGCAAGCGGAAGAGAAAAATTACCCAAGCCACAAAAAAGATCTAAAACGCTTTCACCTTCTTGTAATTCAAGCAAATCACATGCCAATTTAACCATTTGAGGATTCACTGTTGGATTCACTTGGGTAAAATCGGTAGGATTAAACGCAAAATCAACAGCAAAATCATTCAAACGATAATGTAAAAACATCGCTGCATCAACATCATCAACCCGATGGACACTTTCAACCCCTGCAGGTTGCAGATACAACTGCCATTGCTTCTGTAACGCATATTGTTGCAATAGGTTGACATCCTGCTGTTTTAATTTTTCAGTATGACGAATCAGTAAAGAAATTTCACAATCTCCTTTGGCTAATTCTATATGACCAATACTGCTTTTGCCTTTTAGACTTTCGAGTAATGCTTTAATTTCAGGTAAGGCTTGATCCAGTTGAAGGTCCAAGATTTTACAAGTCTGAATTTCAGTGAGATGGTTGCTTTGGGCTTCCCGGAAACCCATCAGTAATTTATTTTGCTTGGGTAAAAATCGTACACCGATTCGTGCCTTATGGCGGTAATCGACACGTGTAGAACGCAGGGGCGGTAACCACTGTTCTGGCTCCAAGCCTGCAAAGTGACTGAGATGAGATTTTAAAACATCCTGTTTTAAGCGAATTTGTTCGTCAGGATGTATATGCTGCATATTACATCCCCCACACACTCCAAAATGCGGACAAATGGGTTGGATGCGATATGGACTCGGCTCACCCAGTAACTCGATACTGTCTGCTTCCTCAAGCTTTGAGATCTGACGTGTAATTTGAGCTTTAACGGTTTCACCAGGCAATGCATAGCGAATAAAAACTTTTTTACCCTGTTTTTCAGTTGGGTGGGAAACCTCAGCCCCGTAATGTGCAATCCCTCGCCCCTCATGTGACAATCGTTCAACTTTAAAGACATATTGAGGAAGTTGAGATGGTCGAGGTTTGGCTCTATGCTTCAAAGGAATACCTAATTGGGTGTGGAGGAAAAATCTGCCTGAGTAAATTCAGTAAGTTGTGACATTTGACGCCAAACATCTAAAAACTCATGTTGCTGGGGTTGTCCTTGTAAATAATGAATCGAGGCTTGAATCCACAAACGATGATCTTGCAAAGAAATCTGCCCTTTTAACAAAGACCAGCGCAAATAAATCAACCATGTATTTAAAACATCGCCCTCACAATAACTGGTCAATTTTAGCCATTGCTGGGTTTTCACGTATTCAGGAACAAAATAACCTGAAATACCACGTTTGCCGGGATAACCAAGCAAATGTGCAACATCATCCAATTTCTGAAAATGACGGCCATTAAACATCGCCATCACGTCCATCAAATCGACATGACGGTTGTGGTATCGGTTCTGGTAGTTATTATACCTTTTTTGCGTATCAATCTCACCCTGATCGAACAAACTTGGTGCAGATAATCCGTGATACATTGAACGGAATAAAATAACAGGCAAATCAAACTGTGAACCATTCCAACTGACAAGAGTTGGATGGCGTTTATCAAAAATAGATAAAAACTTTTGCAAAATTTCAGCTTCAGTATAATGCTCGCGGCTGAATGAAAAAAGCTTCATCGCTCCATTTTCATCAATCCACAACCCTGAAATGCAGACAATCTCATGTAAAGCCAAACGTTGAAAATCCATACCGGATTCTTGACGGCGTAATTTGGCAAGTGCTTGTTCCAAATCAGCTTCAGCTAAGTCCAATCCATACAAATGCGCCCCTGACTTAAGATCTGTTAGGGTTTCAATGTCAAAAACTAAAACAGGAAGGCGCATAAAATTTACTCAATTACTCAGAGATGATCATGAAATCATGGATCGACTTAAAACAATTATTGATCATCTTCCACAGAGAATAAACCTGTAGATAAATAACGATCACCACGATCACACACGATACATACAATCACAGCATCCGGATGTTCTTCTGCAATTTTTACTGAAGCCCAAACTGCCCCACCGGAAGATGTACCGGCACTGATACCTTCCTGACGTGCTAAACGACGAGCTGTTTTTTCAGCTTCGATCTGCGGAATATCCATAATTTGATCAACACGCTCAGGATCAAAAATCGTAGGCAAATATTCTTGTGGCCAACGACGAATCCCCGCAATATTTGAACCTTCAGAAGGCTGTAAACCAATAATTTGAATGGCTGGATTTTGTTCTTTCAGATATTTTGAAATCCCCATGATCGTCCCTGTGGTTCCCATTGAACTCACAAAGTGGGTAATTTTACCGCCTGTTTGTTGCCAAATTTCCGGACCGGTGGTCAGATAATGTGCTTCGACATTATCAGGATTCCCAAACTGATTGAGGACCAGGCCTAGACCTTCACCCTGCATCTGCAAAGCCATATCACGTGCAGCTTCCATATTCGGTGCTTCAATCAACTCTGCACCATAAGCACGCATCGCATCCTTACGTTCCTGACTTGAATTTCCCGGCATGATCAACTTCATTTTATAACCACGCATGGCAGCAACCATCGCCAATGCAATCCCTGTATTTCCACTTGTCGCTTCGATCAACGTATCGCCTGGCTTGATTTGACCGCGTTGTTCGGCTTTCATGATCATATTATATGCTGGACGATCTTTTACCGAACCTGCGGGGTTATTCCCTTCTAATTTTGCCAATACTGTTGCTTGAGTATGACTTGCCAAACGCTGTAGACGTACTAATGGTGTTTTCCCAACATAGTGATCTAGTAAAAATTCGTCGGCTAAGAAATCAGGTTGTGTGTTACTCATGGACTGCACCTATATTGAGGTGGGCATATTGTATGAAAAAATAAATGTCACTGCACATCTTTCCATTTGATTTTTACGAGTATGGTCAAACTAAATCCATTTCAAACAATCCACTTAAACACTGGAGAAAAATTGTTTATCCAATAAAATTAGATAGATATACAAAAAACATAAAGACTTAGAACTAGAAGTGATAAGGTTATCTATAAAACAGCATAACCAGAATGCAGTTTGCAAGTTTTTTAATCATATTGTCATGCAGGATCATTAAAGCATGTTAATATCTTGCGCATGGTCAATGGGTTGCTGGAACCATGTCGAATTTCAATAAAAAGCTCTTTAAACGTTTAAAACTCAATCACGCTTATGGTCAACTCATTGCGTTAATTTTCGTGCCGATCATGATTTTGGCATGTGTGGGAACAGCACTTGTACTTTCCGAAACATCTGCAGCTGCAAAGTCTAAACAACGTTTTCAAGCCATTGCAATATTGAGTCGTTATCAATATACCGCTGAACAACTTACCGCAGTAATGGAACAAAGCCCACTACAGCACACCAAAGCTGAAAATATTTTACAAAAAATATTCAATGAAAAACATCTGCTCAGTGCCGCGATCTTGGATGGAAATAATGTCAATCATTTAAGTGTGGGCTATCAAAATCAACGTGAATGGCCCCAAATACCAAAAACCGGAACCTTTTTTGGACCTGTTCATAACAAGTACAATAATATTTATGGGATCAAACTTAATCCAGTCAATAATGCGCAAAATATGTGGTTGGTGATTGAATTAGATAATCAACCTCTAGAAATCTCACATTATCGCGTCATGATCGTTCTGATTACGACGGCTCTACTGACACTGCTTCTGCTTTTATTGTGTCTGAATTTTTATTCACGTCGCTGGATTGCCCCAATGTACGAAATTCGGATGCAATTACAACGTTTAAATGCTGATACGCTTGATCAACACATGGTGATCAACAGTACAGGTGAGTTACGTTTGTTACAACGAGACATTGCCAATGTGGTTAAACGCCTGCATTTCAGTTTTCTAGAACTCAAAGAACATACTGAACAAACAGAAGATGATTTAAGACGTACTTTAGACACCTTGGAAGTTCAAAACATCACTTATAAACAGGCACGTGATCAGGCAATTTCATCAAATCAGGCAAAGTCCGTATTTCTTGCAAACATCAGCCATGAATTAAGAACCCCATTGAACAGTATTGATGGCTTCATTCATCTGATGCTACGTCAGGACAACCTGAGTAACGATCAGAGTTTATATTTACAGACCATTCGAAAATCGTCTGCACATTTATTGGCACTGATTAATGATGTGCTTGACTTTTCTAAGATTGATGCAGGTAAGTTAGAGTTAGAAACAGCACCATTCGATCTAGAAGAAGCAATTTTCGATGTAATGGATATGCTGTCACCATTAGCGGCGCAAAAACATATCGAAATGGCATTCTATTTTGCAGACAACGTGCCAAAACATGTGATTGGGGATGCTTTACGCTTTAAACAAGTTCTGACCAATTTAATCTCCAATGCAATTAAATTCACTCCCGATGGTGAAATCATCGTTCGTGCACGTATGGAACATGATGATATTGGGCAATGTCTATTACATTTCAGCGTACAGGACAGTGGTATCGGACTGAGTGGTACGGATCGTAAAAAACTATTTGAGTCATTCTCGCAAGGTGACGCATCTGTTACCCGCCAATTTGGTGGAACAGGTTTAGGGCTGGCAATTTCCAAACAATTGGTTCACTTGATGCATGGTCAGATCGGTTTTGAAGATAACCAAGAGCGGGCACCAACGGAGAAGGGTTCGACATTCTGGTTTACGGCTATGCTGACGACCAATGAAAATGAAGACATTGTGCATCCATCATTTAAAGATTTAAATGTCGTGTCCTTCTTGGCGCACCCAGCCACAGCCAATGTGTTACGACACTATTTAGAAAACTATCAAGTTCAGCATACTGAGGCACAATCCATTTTAGACCTGTTCAGCCGTCTAAACAGTTTGGAACAAAATGTTGAAAATACCTGGCTGATTGTTGATCACAGTGGAGATACGGAAGCCTTATTAAAAGAAATCCGTAGTCGCTATCAAGGACATCTTGCTGTGTATGGTTATCAGATGTCACTCGATCCGAATATGCTTAACGAGTATATGGCGCGTCCCTTATATCAACCACTCAGTCGTAGCTCAGTCATTCAATTACTCAGCAATAAACCGATCTTTGAGCAGGAACAACATAAAGACTTTAAAGGACAGGACTTACATATCTTGGCAGTTGATGATCATCTACCAAACTTAATTGTACTGGAAGCATTGCTCGGTGAGTTGAATGTTAAAACCACCAAGGCGCAAAGTGGTCAAGAAGCACTGACGATTATTCAACAAGCTGTGGAACAAGGTTCGAAGCCTTTCGATTTAATCTTTATGGACATTCAAATGCCTGTCATGTCAGGCATTGATACCACACGAGCGATTCGCTCATTAGAATCGACCTTGGATGGCATGCGCATGCCAATCATTGCTTTAACGGCCCATGCATTGGCAGATGAAAAACAGAAATTACTCAAAGTCGGTATGGATGACTATGTCACCAAACCGATCCAAATCGAACAAATCATTCAAATTTTAACCAACTGGACCTCGGATAAATTTATTCAGCATCAAGCACCTGTTGAAAATACAATTTATATTGAAGCCTTTGACACGGATATTCTAGACTGGAAACAAAGCCTTGCGCTCGCAGCCAACAAGGAAGATCTTGCACAAGATCTTTTAAAAATGCTGGTTGATAGTTTCCCAACCGAATTGGATGAAATTGCACAATTGATCGAACTTGAGGACTTTCCGCAACTAGAGCATGTGTTACACCGTTTATATGGTGCGACCCGTTATGTTGGCACACCAAAATTGCAAAGAGTTACAGGGAATTTTGAACAGTTTATCTCAACTTTACGTAAAGAGCGCCGTAAAGCAGATGAGGTTTTCATTCAGGATGTCATGCAACGTTTGGATGATTTGCAATTGGTGATTCATGAAGTAGAAACAGCCGCACAGCAGATCTTGACTGGCTGAAAATTGCGTTGAAATCCTTTTAGCCATTTCTGTATCTATGGGCTTTATCTCCATAAAAAGCCCTTGCAGAGATATAAACTCAAATTACTGTCCATTGGCGCATATACAGAAATTCTGTGACTGTACTGTCATGTAACTGATCCGTCCACATGCTATGCTGATGACCAAGGAAAAAATGAGTCAAGATCATGGCACTATTACATATAGAAAAAAACAAGGGTATCGCTACAGTTTCATTAAATCGTCCAGATAAACGCAATGCCATGAGCTTTGCTTTACTGCGTGAGCTCGTCAAAGTTGCGGAGAAAATTAAAAAAGATCGAAGTATCCGAGTGGTGATTCTGACTGGTGAAGCCAATGTATTTAGTGCTGGTATTGATTTGGCTGATTTAAATAGCCCTAAAAATACTGCATTTGCAGCATGGGAACTGATTAAACCGGGACAAAGCCTGTTTCAAAAAGCATTTCTCATTTGGCAAGAGTTACCTGTTCCCGTCATCGCTGCCATTGAAGGATTCTGCTTTGGTGCGGGAATGCAGCTGGCTTTGGCTGCTGATATTCGTATTGCACATCCAGAAACTAAAATGTCGATTATGGAAAGCCGTTGGGGGCTGGTGCCCGATATGGGGCTTACGCGTTCTATCAAAGGTGTGATCGGCATCGATTTGGCCAAAGAACTGACCTTAACTGCACGTATTTTTGATGGCCATTATGCCAAAGACATTGGTTTGGTTACGCATGTAAACACCTCCCCCTTAGAAAAAGCCCAAGCAATCGCTGAAGAAATGTTACAACGCTCTCCTGATGCTTTGATGGCAGCCAAACGTGTTTTAGACGCCATGGAACACCAACCTAAAAAAGCGCTACGCTTAGAAAAGATTTGGCAGTTAAAATTACTTTTAGGAAAAAACAGTCAAATTGCCCGTAAAAAAGACAAGAATCCTGAAGTACAATTCCTGCCACGCCAATATAAATAGTTTAAAAATACTTCTGTACAAGGCTTGGGAATAACAAAATGAATTTTGATCGCAACAGTAAAATCGCATTTCTAGGTATGGGCTTAATGGGAAGCCGCATGGCTGCTCGATTGATTCAAGCTGGATTTGATGTGGCAGTTTGGAATCGCACAGCAACTGCATGTGATGCTCTGGTGGATATGGGTGCACATCCCCTCGAGTTTGAACAAATTGCAGACTACCCTGTTATTTTGACCTGCCTTGCTGATGACCAAGCCGTTCAACAGGTTTATCAACAGATTGAACCTTACTTACAGGCTCAACAGGTCATCGTTGATTTCTCAAGCTTGTCTGTAGCGATCACCAAGCAACTGGCAAGTCTGGCAGCAAGCAAAGAGGTGATTTGGATTGACTCTCCTGTTTCAGGTGGTACTGCAGGGGCGGAAAATGGGACACTGGTCATTTTTGCAGGTGGTCACCGAGAAACCATTCAAGATTTGAGTTTAGTCTATAACGTGCTTTCACAAAGAGTGACCTGCATGGGAGAAACAGGTACGGGACAAGCAACCAAGATATGCAATCAATTGATCGTTGCTGCAAACAGTACACTGATTGCAGAAGCAGTTGCACTTGCTGATCAGGCGGGTGTTGATACCCGCTTACTCGCACCTGCATTAGCCGGTGGATTTGCGGACTCCAAACCCTTTCAGATTCTTGCGCCACGTATGGCGAGCCATACCTTTGAACCCGTACAATGGAAAGTGCAGACCTTATCCAAAGATCTCAATAACGCCGTTCAATTAGCACAACAATCTGGTCTAGATATTCCGGTTGCCCAACGTGCGCTAGATCAGTTGCAAAACCACCAAAGCCGAGGTTTTGCAGAAGCAGATCTCGCTACAATCATTCATCAAGTCGAGAAAATTTAAGCGTGTAGGTGTTTTATATCAAACAGAAATAAGTTGAAAAATAATCTATTGCCGACTACATTGAAGATAAAAGCCAATAAGAGCACGGAAGATTGCCATGACTAAACTCGCAGTAAACCTATCGATGATTTTTACTGAAGTTCCACTCATTGAACGCTTTGCTTTGGCACATCGCCACGGCTTCCAGTATGTAGAAATTCAATTTCCCTATGAATTGAGTATTGAAGAAATTCAAGCACAGTTGGAACAATATGACTTACATATTTGTCTCATCAATGCTCCTGCAGGAGATTTGATGCAGGGCGGCAATGGACTTGCAGGCATACCCGGTAAAGAAGTTGAGTTTCATCAAGCTTTAGAACAAGCCATCGAGTATGCCGATGCACTTAACATTCCAAACATCAACATATTGGCAGGTAAACAACCTGAAGATGCTGATTTGCTGCCATGTCTAAACACCTTGGCAAACAACCTGAAACTGGCGTGTCATATGTTGTCTGAATACGATATTCAGCCTGTATTTGAAATGATCAATGGGACAGATATGCCTCGTTTTCTCGTACAGAATACTGCTCAGGCCCAGGAAATGCTTGAGGCAGTGCAACATCCCGCTTTAAAAATGCAATTTGACTGTTACCATATGGCAATGATGGGTGAAGAAGTTCTTCCAGCCTTACAAGAAAACATTGACTGGATTGGGCATATTCAATTTGCAGATTGCCCAGGACGTCACGAACCAGATACTGCGCAGATTGATTATTCATCCATTTTTTCATGGTTAAAACAAAGTCACTACACCGGTTTTATTGCGGCAGAATACAAACCACAATCTCATTCAAATCAATCCTTTGCATGGAAAGAGAAATACTTTTCAAATAATCATAGCTATTAATTGAACAATATCTTGCATCAATACTGGCACTGAATAATTGTATTTTTTAGCCAAAAGCGCTATATTAGAAGATGAGATATTTTCTGGAAAATATACCTTATATGAATTTAGAACCATCGCCCAGCGCTTCTAATTCTCACGAACTTGCAATGAACACTCAAAATCAAGATGTACAGACCTGTTTAAATGTTGTACAAGAAGCTCTACTTGATGTAAAAGCCAAAGATATTATTCAACTTGATGTAAGCAAAATCAGTAACGTCGCAGATGCTATTGTGATTGCAAGCGGAACATCAACTCGTCATGTTAAAGCCCTTGCTGATAACGTTGCTGATGAAGCACGTAAAGCAGGTTTTCGCCCAATCGGTGTAGAGGGTGAAAGAGATGCTGAATGGATCCTTATCGATCTCGGTGTTGTGGTTGTACATGTCATGCTTCCAACAGCACGTAAATTTTATGATTTAGAAAGCTTATGGCGTGCTACACCTGAAAGTGTAGCCTAAGTTTTCTGATGTTGTAAAAATAGAAAAAGCGACTTTATGTCGCTTTTTCTGCCTCTATATGATGAATTGGCAGGCTAAGTTCCTTAAACACCAGTTTTAAATTTGGAATTAATGCCACAAATCAATTTAAAGACTAAAAATGCAACGCCAAAACTCCAAATAAAATTCACACCAATCCCCATGATTTGAGCCAACAGACTGGCTTTATGCGTGAGTTGAATGTTTGGATGATTGCTCAATGATACTGCCAAGGTGCCCCAAATACCGCATATTCCATGTACCACCACAACTTCACGAATATGTTTTGAAGCAACCCAACGGGTCAATAGATGCGGAAGATAGTTTGTCAGAATGCCTGAAACCAAACCAACAATCAGTGCAGATGAAAAGCCAACCAAACCGCAGCTTGCTGTAATTGCCACCAGTCCACCTAATGCAGCTTTGATTAATTCAGCCCAAGAAATGATCTTATTATTCATCAACAAAGATAAAGCCCATGAAGCCAGCATTGCACCAAATAAAGCGGCGAAAGCATTCAGGACAATCAAGCCAATATCAATACGGTAGGTAGAAATATAAACGATATTCAAGCCCGACCAAGCTAACCAAAGAATAAAACCCGCTAAAGCCAAAGATAAAATTTTGTAATCTTCAAAGATTAAATCTTTCTTGGAAATTTCCCGCTTATCCTTTGATTGGGAAGTGAAATACCCCGCCAAGACTATCCATGCGGCAGTCGAATGCACGACAGTTGAGCCAGCAAAATCAATAAAGCCTAGGGCTTTTAACCAACCACCAGCAAAAACAATATTTCCCCAGACCCAACTACTGAAAAATGGAAAAATAATCCCAGCAATCATAAAGCCAACAATCCAGTTGACCCATAAGGAAGCTTTATTTGGAATGACCCTTCCAACAACAGTGGTTATTGTGGTTGCCATCAGCATATAGAAAAACAGTAAATTCCAATGCCAACCTCGTAACATAGCGTTAAGATAATTCACGGAATCAACCACATCCGCATGAAATATCTTTGAACACACCAAACTAAAAAAAAGGGTGCCTAAAATCGCAGAAATATAATTTACAATCAGTGCATAAACAGACTTTTGGGTGTTTTCATATCCACCTTCAACAACTGCAAAACCTGCCTGCATCAGGATGACAAATACACCACCAAGAAATAAAAGTTTATAATTTGTAATAAAATTAAAAGCAGCAATGTCACTTTCTAGTGCGTAAGCAAATGCAAAATTTGGGCAAACAAATATGAGAAAAATTAAACAGAGGAGATATTTTAATTGCACACATTGACCCTAATGTATTGATCATTTATTAATCTAAATTCACAATAATTAATATTTCAGAGACTTGCTTTTCATTTAATTTATCAAGTATAGAGAATTTCCAGAATAAATAAACTGTTTTTTAAGAAATAATCATGATTCATCGAGTTGAGGATGTTGAAATATTTTAGATGATATTGATAATATTCAATTTGCTTGACGATTTATAAATTTCAGTCTTCAACTTAAACAAATACGCATCAATATCTGTGTCTATATTGTTGAGAATATTTATAAAAAATAGATTTTCCCTATTCCAGCACCCTAAATCTGAAGTAAGTGCTTTTAACTAAGTCGCATTTTAATTATGCTGAATAATTTCAATCTGCGGGAAAGCAAAACCTTTGCAGGATAATTCAGAACGCCATGCAACCGTAAGCATGACTCGACTGAGATGAAAATTCTGATAGGCAAAACTACCTAATAATGGATGAGTACATAATCCCCCATCATTTACACAATGCACATGCGTATTCAGCTCATTTAAACTTAAACGAATTCCCAAGCCCGAAGCTTTTAAAATTGCTTCTTTGGTGGTCCATACTTTAAACCAAAACACTGGATCAAAATCCAACTTTTGCCAAGTCTGATATTCCTCAGGGTGAAACGCATGTTTTGCTAAAGCATCAAAGCGTACTTTGCGATCTAAATCTTCAACATCAACCCCCAAATCATTGACGTATTGACTGCTTGCCAAAGCATAATGTTGCTGACTATGCGAATGATTCACGTGAAACTTTGGATAATCAATTAAATACGGCTTGCCAAATTCTGTCTGCGAAAAACTGGGATTTGTGATTTGTTTGGACAACAAATCAGTGATTAATTGATTACGATATTGATAAATGGCTTGCTTGAGTTCTTGAATTTGACTTTTACGATCAGATGTCTGAAAAGCAGGCAGAATATTTTGAATAGAATTTAGGTCAAGCCGAATTGTACGATTCACAATATATTCCCAAGTTTTTTTCATTTTAAAGCAAAAAAACCCAAAGATCACTTTGGGCTTTTTAAGCATACAACAACTTTCAGTATTAACGGCTAAATTTTTTCTCAGCCTTTTTAAACTTCTGAATATAACGACGGCGACGTGCGGCTGTACGTTCATCCAGCTGAGATTTGCGCCCCTCAAATGGATTTTCTGAAGTTTTAAAGTCAATTCGAACAGGTGTTCCTTCAAGCTTATATACTTTACGGAAAACATTTTCGAGGTAGCGACGATAATCTGCCGGTGTCTTATCCACTTTGTTACCATGGATTACAATTGTAGGAGGATTCTGTCCACCCATATGCGCATAACGCATTTTAATTCGCTTACCACTGATCATCGGTGGCTGATGCGCATCGGTTGCATCATTCAGAATTTGAGTCAATTTTGCCGGTGATACTTTCAAATGAGAAGAATCATAAGCACGGTGGATTGATGGATAAAGCTCTCCTACCCCTGTGCCATGCAAAGCAGAAATCAAGTGGATTTTTGCCCAAGGAATAAAATCAAAACGACGTTCAACATCGAGTTTACATTGTTTGCGGTCATATTCGGTCATGTTATCCCATTTATTAATGGCGATCACCATCGCACGACCCGCCTCAAGCGCATAACCAATTAAATGCAGATCCTGTTCAACAATACCCTCACGCGCATCAACAACAACCACAACAACATGCGCATCTTTCATGGCTTGTAGCGTTTTCACCACTGAGAATTTCTCAATCATTTCGTCTACTTTACCTTTACGGCGCACACCTGCCGTATCAATCAAGGTATATTGACGACCATCACGCTCAAACGGGATATAGATTGAATCTCGCGTTGTACCAGGTTGGTCAAAAGCCACGACACGCTCTTCACCCAATAAACGGTTGACCAGCGTTGATTTACCCACATTTGGGCGACCAATAATTGCTAAGCGCAAACCTGTGGCTTTATCATGCTCATCTTCATTTTCATCTTCTGGAATATCAGCAAGAACGTCTTCAAGCATTTGTTGAACGCCGCGCCCATGACTCGCAGCCACTTGCAAAGGCTCGCCCATACCCAACTTATAGAATTCAACTAAAGCAGCTTCAGCATGGACACCATCGACTTTATTGGCAACCAAGTATACTTTTTTGCCCAGAGTACGTAGCTCACGTGCAATCTGCTCATCTGAAGCCAAGAGACCTGCACGTGCATCCACAACAAAAATAATAATATCCGCTTCATTTATCGCAGTTTTTGATTGTTCTGCCATATACGAATCGATACCACCTTCATTTTCACCAATACCCCCAGTATCGACAACAATGAAAGATTTATTTTGATAAGTTGCATCACCATATTTGCGGTCTCGCGTTAGTCCAGCAAAGTCAGCAACAAGTGCATCACGGCTCTTGGTAATCTGGTTGAATAACGTTGATTTGCCGACGTTTGGACGACCAATGAGCGCAATTACGGGTTTCATAAAATAACCTTTATTCAAGATCAGCCAGTATGACTGGTCTGAACATCAGAAATGTATAGGAAGAAAAGTAGGAAAAACCTAAAATAAAAACACGGGGTATTGATTTGCAATCACCCCGTGTATGAAATTCTTACGGATGCGTCTATTTTAGCACAAGACTAAAAAAATAGAGAATCCTAATCAGTTAACGACTTTGCCAAATACTTAGCGCACCTTTACGCGTCGATACATAAAGCTGATTATCAATCACTCTTAAGGTACGGACTTCACCACTGGTTTTTGAGCGACCCAGTGTAGTTCCACTGTTGAGATCAATTTGATGTAAATAACCATCCAAATCTCCCACTACAAGAGTTGAACCCAACAGCACAGGATTACTGAGGTTACGATTCAACAATTGCTCATTTTTCCAGATTTGCTGTCCAGTAATCAAATCATAGGCAGTAATTTGACCATCTGTTTGCGACACAATCACTTTACCATCTGCCACTTCTGGGCGATTGATACTGCTTGAATTTTCACTCCACAAAATACGTTGTGTCGCTAGATCAAGAACAGTGACCTGACCTTGAAAACTTGTCGTTACGACATATTGTCCAGAAACCACAGGCTCACTGTCAACATCAATTAAACGTTGAATATCAGATCGCCCTTCTGAAACAGCAACACGTCGTTGTAAGCGTGGCACGCCTGCAAGACTATCAATTGCGAAGAGGTAGCCTGTAGATGTTCCTATAAGTACTGTACGCGGATCCAAACTTACAGGTGCCGCTTGACCACGTAAACTGAATGAAGCAGTGGGTAATTTGTAAGTCCAAGCTTGTTGACCCGACTCAACATCTAACGCATAGACCGTACCATCATTTGCAACCACAATCACTCGACCAGATTGAATCAATGCTGAACTAATGATTGCACCCGATAACTGCGTAGACCATTTGGTCGCACCAGTAGCCTGATCTAAAGCAAAGATGCGTCCTTTCTGGTTCCCGACGATTACCACACCGTCAGCAGCCTCAACACCTGAGCTTAAACCTTCTTTGGTCACTTTAGCTTCCCATAGGCGTTGTTTACCTTTATAGGCTGCCACTTCACCTTTCGGATCTAAAGCAAACACAACACCATTATCAGTATCTAAACGAAGACGCAGCGCATCTTCACTACTGGTTGAGGAAACACTGGTCGAAAAAACTTGAACCAAACTTGATGCTTGTGCAACTTTAGGCAATGGATTCGGCTTAATCTTTACTTCTTTCGTCTTATTGCTCGAACAGCCGATTAAAGCGATTGATAAGATTGCTAAAGCAAAAGGTATTTTAAAGTTTCTATCCATTAAGACTCATCCACTTGTGTTGCTAAAATTGGGCGCTCAAGATCAGGATCTTCTACTAATACGCCAACACTTTCGAGTTTAATTTGTAAAATTTGTCGTTCTTGCTTACGCTCAACAACTGCATTCCATGCTGCTTGATACGATTTTTTGGCATTTTCAGTATCATTTTTTGCTACATAAATATCGCCTTTCAACTCATCAGCACTTGCTTGAAAAGCAGGATCATTCACGCTTGACAAGGTTTTCAAAGCTTCATCAAACTTTTTTTGTGCCAACTGCGCATCAGCCAATTTGATTTTTACAACTTGTAACAAACCCGCATCTTTAATTTTAGAATTTTCGACTTTTTTCAACTCACGTTCAGCCAAGGCATAATCATTTTTATCATAAGCAAGTTTTGCCATGATAATTTGAGCCTGAATTGCCTGCACTGAATCTGGATTGTCTTTGACAATTTTATCTGCTGATGACACCAAGGCAGCTGTGACTTTAGCATCACCATTGGCTGCTCTTGCCTCATCCATCAATCGTTGAATTTTAGCCGTTTGGTTTTGATTTTCAGCCAAAGTTTTCTTTTGCCAATATTCCCAACCGAAAAAGGCAATCAATGCAATGAGCACACCAGTGACCATAGCCGAGCCATATTTTTTAAAGAATGACTTCACACTATCCAGTTGTTCTTCATCAGTCATTGCGCTCATTTGACTCCCCTTTTCCTTATGATTATCGGCTTATTTTGACGAAAGTTTTTCAATGAAAAACGGAACTATTTCAGATACCTGAATTTCATGTTGCTCAGCTGTTGCAAGTTCTTTAACTAAAACCTGTTGTGCTTCAGCTTCACGTTCACCAAAGATCAATGCATAGATCGCACCAGACTGGTCTGCTTTCTTCATTTGACTCTTCATCGAACCCTGTGAACCTGTTTTTAAACGGATTGATGTTTCAGCCGTTTCAATTTGATCTCGGATTTGCTCGGCCAACACCAAAGCCTGCCCTTGTGTAGCTGGGTCAGAAACCAAAAACAGCTCACATTCACGTGTTGGTGTATTGTCTTCCACCTGTTCAAGAAGCAACAATAAACGTTCCATACCCATGGCGAAGCCCACAGCAGGTACTGATTGATCCGGCTTGCCTTTCAGCTGTCCAACCAAACCATCATAACGACCACCTGCACAGACAGTACCTTGAGAACCTAAGTGCGTTGTGGTCCATTCAAATACTGTTTTGTTGTAATAGTCTAAACCACGTACCAGTTTTTGATTGATCACAAAACTAACGCCAGCATTCGTTAAATACTGCTGTAACTGGGCAAAATGCTTCAAACTGTCTTCTTTTAAGAAGTCGTGCAACTTTGGCGCATTTTCAAGAATGTGTTGGGTACGGGCATCTTTTGAATCCAAAATGCGCAAAGGATTGGTTGTCAGACGACGTTGTGAATCTTCGTCCAATTCCGCTTGATGCGCAGTCAAAAATTCAACCAATGCTGCACGATACTCAGCACGCTCATCAGATTCACCCAAAGTATTCAGCTCAAGTTGAACTTTGTCGGCAACCCCCATACGTTTCCACAGACGTGCAGTCATGAGAATCAGCTCAGCATCTTGATCCGGTGTTGCAACACCGAAAGTTTCGACACCAAATTGGTGGAATTGACGATAACGCCCTTTTTGAGGTTTCTCATAACGGAACATTGGTCCTACATACCAAACACGTGGATTAGCACCACGCAGAAGATTATGCTCCAACATTGCACGTACACATCCCGCAGTCCCTTCAGGACGCAATGTCAAGGATTCAGGTGGATTGCCTTTATCCAGAAATGTATACATTTCCTTTTCAACGATGTCAGTTGCATCACCAATTGAACGTTTGAACAAATGGGTATGTTCAACGATCGGCAAACGGATTTGCTGATAACCATAAGCATCCATAAGGGATGCTAAATGTTGCTCAAGACGTCTCCATGCAGCAGTTTGCGTTGGCAGTACGTCGTTAAAACCTTTAATTGCGACAATTGAACTCATGATGAACTACGGATAATCTCTTTAGCTTTAGCTTCTTCAAGCTCTTGAACACGTTGACGAACCATCGTTTCGATTTCATCAACCAACTGATTTGTATCTATTAAATGACTCTTTTCGCCATTACGATACACGAGTGAGCGCGGACTTGCACCGACAATACCAATATCCGCTTCCTTGGCTTCACCCGGACCATTGACTTTACATCCAATGACAGACACATCCATCGGAGTACGAATATCTTCCAAACGTTCTTCAAGGGATTGCATGACCTTAATCACGTTAAATTCCTGACGTGAACAACTAGGACAGGCAATAAAATTGATCCCATTTGAACGAAGACTCAATGATTTTAAAATATCAAAACCGATTTTCACTTCTTCTTCAGGCTCTGCTGCCAATGAAATTCGCATGGTGTCACCAATGCCTTCCATCAACAAACCACCTAATGCAATCGCAGATTTCACTGAACCTGTACGATAAACACCGGCTTCTGTCACCCCCAAATGCAGTGGATTATCAATCTGTGCAGATAGTAAACGATAAGCATCCATGGTTAAAAATACATTTGAAGCTTTTACAGATACTTTAAATTCATGAAAATCCAGACGGTCCAAGATATCGATATGGCGCATCGCAGATTCAAGCAAAGCTTGTCCTGTCGGTTCACCATATTTCTTTTGAATATCTTTCTCTAAAGAACCGGCATTGACTCCAATACGCATTGAAATATCGTGATGGCGTGCCGCAGCCACAACCTCGCGAATCTTGGCTTCAGAACCAATATTCCCTGGGTTGATGCGCAAACAATCCGCACCCATATCAGCAACTTTCAAAGCAATCTTATAATCAAAATGAATATCCGCAACCAAAGGAACGGTAACACGCTTACGAATTTCCCCAAAAGCTTCTGCAGCTTCCATGGTCGGTACAGAAACACGCATAATATCAGCACCCACATCTGCACAGCGTTGAATCTGTGCAACCGTTGCATCAATATCACAGGTTTCAGTATTGGTCATACTTTGAATACTGATCGGGGCATCGCCACCGACATACACCGAACCCACACGTATCTTACGTGTTGGACGGCGCTTGATTGGATTCTCAATCATGATCTTATCTACTCTTGCCCATTAACGTGACAAACGGAATTCTGCTTTTCCGTTCACTGTATATGGAGACAATGAAATCTGTTCATTATTAAGGCTTAATGACACAGCAGTTGCATCATCGAGTCGAATTTGGAATGGTGACTGACCACTTAGTGTCAATGTCGCAGATTGACGACCAGTTGCCAAAACTTTTCCGGTGCTATCCACAATATGCACAGACGTTGGATGGCTGAAATTCAGCACCATTTGATCACCAGAAGTCGCAGTTACATTGTTTAAATTCAATACCTCTACTTCTGACTCTTGTGGTTTAGCATCAGTATCGTTGCTTTTACTCGATGTAAACTTTTGAATTCCTGCGATCAATGCCCAAATTATTGCGATGGCAACAATCGTAATCAATGCACGCTTCAACCATTTTTTATTACGATCACTGTTTGAACCAGGGAGTTTCCCCATAATTTTAATCGGAGAATTATTCAACGCATGGTTCGGCAAAAGCCCTGTATCATTTTGATAAATTTCATCAAAACGCTGGATGATGACAGTTGCGTCAACACCCAAAAACTTCGCATATGAACGATAATAACCTTTAATAAAAGTCGCTTCTGGCAAAGATTTATATTCGTCTTGCTCTAATGCCTGCAAAGTTTTTACAGGCATTTTCAGCTCTTTTGCAACATCTTGAATGTCTAGGTTCTTCGAGACTCGAATTTGACGCAAGTACTCACCTGGACGTTGAACATTTCCTAAACCATTAGATGCTACGTTTGAACCTGTAGGTTGCTGTGAATTAGGATTTACTTCCATACGGCCTCAGTACTGTACTGTAATTGCAGATAACGTTGATATTCTTTACTGTCAGGGAATAATGCCCGTAACTGGTTTACCAGTACCTGCATTCCCATCTGGTCATTATTGGCACGTGCAATACGTAAACCAATCCAGAGTGCTCTTGCGCCCTGTTTGTCCTGACCTACTAAACGAACATATTGTTCATAGAGTTGACTTGCTTGCGCATTTTTTTGTTGCAAATAGAAAATCTCTGACAACTCTACCAAAGAAATGATCGAATCGCGATTGACTTGTAGGGCATTTTTGAATGCTTTTTCGGCATTTGCCGTATCACCGACTTTTAAATATACCCGCCCCAAATTTTCTAAAGCTTTGTAACGCTGATCATATCCAAGAGATGCACCCGCGATACTCAACTGCTCAATTGCATCATTATAACGCTCACTCACAAATAAATATGTTCCATAATTATTACGAGCCTGTGCATTTTTCGAATCGCTTGAAATTGCGCGTTTAAAATAGCCATCAGCTTTTTCCATGCTGATCTTGCTACCTTCCTGTTGGAGTAAAACCCCCATCATCATATTGGCTGCTGAATCTCGAGAATCTGTTTCAAGCGCTTGATCAAGCGCACGTTTGGCAGCATCCAAATCGCCTGATCGAATATACTCAGCAGCTAGCTGGGTACGGACTTTTACGGCTTTCTCAGGATCTTTTTTTATAATTGTGTCTGAGTTTGTCGTTTGACAACCCTGTACCACCAATGCAGATAAACCAATTGCCAATATTACAACTGCTTTTTGATACATCGATTTTCTCAAAGTCAGCCCCTGATTCTTTGTTGATATAAATGTATGTTTACAGATCTTTAACCTTGTGAACGTATGATTTCACCACGTTCAGCCACTTTCTTTTTCCACTGTTCAGCACGACGTGTACGGTCTGCAACCTGCCCCACCAATTGTCCACAAGCAGCATCAATATCGTCGCCACGCGTCTGACGAATCGTACACACAAAACCCGCATCAGACAAAGTTTTTTGGAAAGAAATAATACGATTTCGGCTTGAACGCCCATAAGGTGCGTGTGGGAATGGATTAAATGGAATTAAATTAATCTTGCTGGGTAAATTTTTCAACAGCTTAATCATTTGCTGTGCATGCTCAGGTTGGTCATTCACGCCATCCAGCATGACATATTCAATCGTCACATGTTTACGTGAACTTTCATTACCATCTTTGGCAATATAGCGCTGACATGCTGCAATCAATTGCGCCAAAGGATATTTCTTGTTAATTGGCACCAATTCATTGCGCAATTCATCATTTGGCGCGTGTAAGGAAATCGCCAAAGCAACGTCAATGTCTTGTGCCAATTGATCAATTTTCGGGACTACACCTGATGTCGATAATGTGACACGGCGTTTTGACATTCCGTAAGCAAAATCATCCAGCATGATATTCATGGAACTCAATACTGCATCATAATTGAGTAAGGGCTCGCCCATCCCCATCATCACCACATTGGTGACAGAACGTTCACGCTCTGCGACTGGCACATCTTCCATATAAGAATAATTGGCCATCCACAACTGCCCAATAATTTCGTCGGGCAGTAAATCACGCTGAAATCCCTGCTTACCTGTTGAACAGAAAGAGCAGTCAAGTGCACAACCGACTTGTGAAGAAATACACAAGGTTTTACGTGAACCAGTTTTATCTTCTGCTGGGATCAATACCGTTTCAACCAGTGAACCTGCACCATCACCGACACGAAAAACCCATTTGCGTGTGCCATCTTTTGAATAGTGACGATGAACAACTTCAGGCGCTTTAATCTCGCAAATTCGTTCTAATTTTTCACGAAGTTTGCCTGAAATATTGGTCATTTCAGCAAAATCAGTGACGAAAAACTGATGAATCCATTTCATTACTTGCCCAGCACGGAATTTTTTCTCTCCCATATCTTCGAAGAATTTTTCCAATTGCGGACGTGACATGCCAAGTAAATTCACTTTCTGTGCATGTGCAGACTGAACACGGTCAGCCTGTACTGTATGTGACGATGCAGGCTGCTGTTCATCTAAATTTAACGATGAAGCGACAACTTCAGAACTCATGGGGATTACCTAAATCATGCCGTAGAATGAAAAATATTGATCAGTATTTGAACAATAAAAACTACAAAAATAAAAAAACCAGACAAGCAGTATATCACTTATCTGGTTTCGGGTCTGTTATCAATTCATAAATCGAAGATTTATTGGATAAGAAAAATAGACCCTAAATACGTCGAATTAACGAGTACGTGGGCAAACTTCAGTTTGAGCGAAGAAGTAGTTTACTTCACGGTCAGCAGATGCAACTGAGTCAGAACCATGAGCAGCGTTTTCGTCAATGCTTACAGCGAAATCTGCACGAATTGTACCAGGAGCAGCTTCTTTAGGGTTTGTTGCACCCAGAATTTCACGGTGAGCAAGTACAGCGTTTTCGCCTTCAAGAACAGATACTACAACTGGACCAGAAGTCATGAATGCAACTAAATCACCAAAGAAACCACGTTCTTTATGTTCAGCATAGAAACCTTCAGCTTCAGCTTTAGAAAGGTGTTTCATTTTAGTCGCAACGATTTTAAGACCAGCTTTTTCGAAACGAGCAAAGATGTCACCGATGTGGTTTTTAGCAACTGCATCTGGTTTTACGATAGATAAAGTACGTTCAATAGCCATGATTGGCTCCTTAAGTCAATTTGACACGAAATTTTTGGCGCATTATACCCAATAATGGATAATTTTCCGCTTTTAATCTGTAAAAAAATTGGATTTTTCGATGTGTAGTGACATTCCATCACTTAATTACATGGATAAGCGATTAATTTGCTTCATCAATCCATGCCATTTGAATGGCTTCCAACAAACCTTCTGTTGATTTTGCAGGATCATCACTGAACTCTGGCAAAGCACAAATCCAAGCATGCATATCGGTAAAACGCACCCATTGTGGATCCACATCTGGGTGCGCTTCACTGAGTTCGATTGCGATGTCAATCGTGTCTGTCCAACGTAAGCCCATGCTCATTTTCCTTTGCTTTATTTAATTCTGCTACTCTACCAAATCTTAGGGGCTGTGAACAATTCATCTATGTTTGCGACTAGGTATAGACCATTATTCAAAATTAAAACCTTGGTGATCAAAGTCATCTGATTCTTTAAAGATGAAATTACACACCACCAGTAAATAAACCATCATAGAATAACTCCTAAATAAGGTGCGGTTAAAACAATCAAGCTTGCGACACTTGCACCAATCAATGCCCCAACAGTCACATCACTTGGATAATGCAAGCCTAATACCATTCGTGACAACGCAATCAAGACGGTAAAGGGTGTCATGATGAACAACATCAGGGGTTGGATATAGCCAAAAACAATCGTTGCCATCACAGCATGTAGCGTATGACCAGATGGAAAACTAAAATGATCCAAAGGGCGCTCACCTAAAATAATCACCTGATGGACTTGATAAGGTCGCGGGCGAACTGTTTTATGTTTTAGAAATTTATAAATCCCCGTTCCTAACAGACCTGCAACCACAACATAGAGCAATTGCAGTCCATACACCCAGCCCTTTTGCAGCCATACCAGCATTAACATTGCACACCAAAAAGCACCATCACCTAGACGACTAATGGTTTTAAAAAACATTGCAACACTTTGTGTATGCGATAAGTTATTGAGATATAAGCAACCTCTAAGATCGAGATCGAGCATTTTTATTTTGGTATTTTTAAAATTCATTTTTCACTCTCCTCTCATTATTTGAGATGAACTAGGTCAGTCGCTTTGCATACTGCGTGACCTGATATAGTGCTTCTTCGAATTGCTGTACTGGATGTTGCCATCCAATGGTTTGAACATCACGCATGGCTTGTTGTCCCATGCGTTTAAGTATACTGTTCTCTGGAATCTGCAACACATGCTGCTTTAATTGCTGAATATCGCCGATTGCGCATAACCAACCAGTTTGTGTGTGTTTGCCATGAAGTTGGGCACAGGCATAATCATAGGCAATAATCGGTAAGCCACTTGCCATCGCTTCAATGACCACATTGCCAAATGTTTCGACTTGGCTCGCAAATACAAAAATATTGGCACTTGCATAAGCTTCAGCAAGTTGTGTGCCACTTAGGCTGCCCATGAAAATCACATGTTCTGCACCTGGCATTTTTTCTAATCGGGAACGGTCAGGACCATCCCCCACCAACACCAGTTTGACTTGACGTTGTGATTGCTTACGTAAAGCGCAATAAGCATCAATCACCACATTAACTTCTTTTTCTGAAGATAAACGCCCAACATAGATTAAGACTGTGGTGTTTTCATCTGCATCCCACTGTCGTCTAAGCTGTTCTGAGTAGCGTTGTGGTGAAAACCGCTCTGTATCAATACCTCTTCCCACCACCACCAAGGGGCAGGTCACACCAAATTCACGCAAAGCCAGCTCTGTGTCACGACTAGGCACACAAGTTAAATGGGTTGCATTGTGAAACCATCTCAAATAGCTTTGTATCGGCTTAACCAAGAATGCCAAATCAAAGAAACGGCTAAACTCTTGGAATTGAGAATGAAAACCACTGGAAACCGGGATACGTCGTGTTTTTGCAGCATGTAATGCTGTAAATCCCAATGGACCTTCAGTCACGATATGCACCACATCGGGTGAAAATGATGAAATCGCTTGAGAAACTTTGAGAAATTGTGGCCAACCGAATTTCATATCGGGATATTTCGGAATTGACTGACCGTTTACCAAGCACTCTTTATTGGGAACGAAGTCATAACATTTGGCTTTCTGTTCAGGACGAATCAGCAAAATTTTATGCCCTTGATTTTGCAAACCTTTACAAAGTTGCATTAAGGATAAGGCAACACCATTAATTTCTGGTGGCCATGTTTCAGTCACGATTGCAATTTTTAGTCGAGGTCGAGATAAGTCACGAATAAGGTCATCATTATTCGTTGTCGTTTTCTTGTTGTTTGGGTTGAAATAATACTTAATATTATCGGGAAAATCTTGTTGTTTAAATTGCAAGGTGTTCGTGAACGGTTTATTCATACGATACCTAATCTGTTCATTTTTGGACAGATTAGATTATCTTCTTGACAATTTAATGATTGTTTTATGACAGTTTCTTGACCAATTACTGATCACCTTTCACACGAACAAGGAGACCATTTTCAACTTGATAAACTTGCCCATTGCCAAAATCAATCTGCTGCTTTTCACCATGTAAGTTGGGGAAGCCCACAATTTTTTCGAGTTGTGGAGAGCGCTGAAATTGTTGAGTTTTCGGATTATACATCCAATAAATATAGCGTTTATCTTCTACTGTACGACCTTGAGACAGATCCGAAACAATGACATCATAATAGCCATCAAAATTGATATCCATATAACCGACACTGTTGGGGTAGCCTGTAAACCCAGTAAGGTTTTGCACTACAGTATTGTTGTTTTTATTCAAGACATCTACACGTTTTAAAGATTTGCCAAATGGGCTATTGGCATCGTCCTGACCATAGAATTTAAAGATAAAAACTGGTTTATTCACGACCTTAAAAGCAGGTTCAAACTGTATGGATTGCCCAGCTGTTTTACCTGCTTCTAAAAGTGTAGCTTTAAACAGTCCACTGTTTGCATTCAGCACACCGGTCAATTGATACTTTCCAGCCACGGTACTATCCGTCTCTGTAGCCACAGATTTTAAATCTAACTGATCACCTTTCTGTGTGCCTTTAAAATCTACCGTTGTACCATTCATTAAATCAGTCAGCACGCCATGCGGATGAGCAATCCCTGCATAAAGGTTCATATAATAACGACCTTCACCTGATTTAAGCATACGCTGCATTGATACACGTACGCCACTTAATGGTTTTAAACCTGAGTTTGTCTGAACAGATACAGGTTGAGTTTCAGCATAACTAAAACACGAAATAGACAAAGTCAGCATGGTAAGAAAAAGTTTAAATTTCATGATTCAAGACCATATTCAACGATAATCAATAATGTGTAATTTATCACAATAAAAATTTTTATAAGTTAATTATTGCTACCGATAAGTAGATTTAAAACTCAGAAATTCAAACACGACCTATCGACTTTTTCACTTCATGACCATTTTTTAACTCTTCAATATACTTTAATTCATTCCTCGCTTTTTGATCGGATGGATCAACGTTTAAGACCTTTTTAAAATATTGAGTTGCTTCTTCCAACCGATTTAATTCAATTAAACTCACGCCTAAACTACGCCTTACACCTTGCTGAATAGACAATCTTTTCTCTTTGATTCCAATCAAATAAAGATACGCTTCAGCCATTTTAAAACTCTCCACTGAAGCCTGCCATTGTTGACCTACCTGTTGAATAAAACCCAATTCTTTCAAAAACTCACTATTAAAAGGTGAAAGTGCAAGAGCATGTTTTAGCTTTATTTGCGCATTCTGCATATCATTCATTTCAATAAAAGCATATGCCTCAGTAAAATACAGCTCTGCCCAACAACCTGAAAAAACACGAATATTATTTTGTTCATTGGTGCCAAGCATGAGATACAGCAGTGTTTCAGCTGTTCCATTCGCAGCATAAATCCTGTCAAATTGCGAGTTCTGATATTTTTCAAAATACTGAATCGCAGGCTGTAATACATCCATTGCACGTTGAGGTTGCTTTGAGTTGAGTAACCCATTGGCTTCATCAAGCGCATCCATTGCAATATTTTCATTCAATATTGTCTTTTCTGTATTTTGAGAATCAGACTGAATTTGCTGCACAGCGCTAGCAGCGATAACATTCTGTGTAAACAACAACATCGAAAAACTTCCAACAACACCCATGGTGACTAAACATATTTTTGATTTCATCTTGTATTATTCTTTTTTATTCAATTTATCTGAAATATAGCATAAAAAAACCCACTCAAAAGAGTGGGTTTTGGTAAAAACTAAAAATTAGTTTTTCTCTTTATCAACAATTTTATTTGCTTGAATCCAAGGCATCATCGCACGTAACTTAGAACCTGTCACTTCAATACCGTGTGCAGCATTTTGACGGCGACGAGCAGTCATCGATGGATAGTTCAATGCACCTTCTTGGATAAACATCTTCGCATATTCACCAGATTGGATACGTTTAAGCGCATTGCGCATCGCTTCACGTGATTGTTCATTGATTACCTCAACGCCAGTCACATATTCACCGTATTCAGCATTGTTCGATACTGAATAGTTCATGTCTGCAATACCGCCTTCGAACATCAAATCAACGATTAATTTAAGTTCATGCAAGCATTCGAAATAAGCCATTTCTGGTGCATAACCCGCTTCAACAAGCGTTTCATAACCCATTTTAACCAATTCAACAGCACCACCACAAAGAACTGCTTGCTCACCAAATAAGTCAGTTTCAGTTTCTTCACGGAATGAAGTTTCGATGATACCTGTACGACCACCACCTACGCCAGACGCATAAGAAAGTGCAACATTACGTGCATTACCAGAAGCATCTTGATGAATCGCGATCAAATCAGGAACACCTGAACCACGTTGGAACTCTGAACGAACTGTGTGACCAGGTGCTTTTGGTGCAACCATGATGACATCCAAGTCTTTACGTGGAACAACTTGGTTATAAAGAACAGAGAAACCATGAGCAAATGCCAAAGTTGCACCTTCTTTGATGTTTGGTTCAATCACATCACGATAAAGTTGTGATTGGAATTCATCAGGTGTCAAAATCATGACTAAATCAGCTTGAGCAACAGCAGCTGGAACTTCAGCAACTTTAAGACCTGCATTCTCAGCTTTTTTCCAAGAAGTTGAACCAGCACGTAAACCAACAGTAACGTCTACACCTGAATCTTTAAGGTTAAGCGCATGTGCGTGACCTTGTGAACCGTAGCCAATGATCGCTACTTTTTTACCTTGGATGATAGATAAGTCGCAGTCTTTATCATAAAAAATTTGCATTGCTGTCTCCGCTATAATGCTGTGTTTCCTCTTCTTATCCTGAAGATTTTTGTTTGGAATCTTCTAGTCTAAGTCCCTCTTCCATTTCGGGAAGAGGTTATACATGAGGGAATAAAAAATCAAATAATTAATTAAGAGTTGAATAAATTACAGTGAAAGAACTTTTTCACCGCGGGCAATACCTGATACACCAGAACGAACCACTTCTAAAATTGTGTTCTCTGCAAGTGCATCAATAAAGCCGTCAATTTTTTCAGTTGTACCCGCAATCTGAATGGTATAAGTCGTTGGTGTTACATCAACGACTTGCGCACGAAAAATATCCGCAGTACGTTTGATCTCGGCACGTGCAGAACCTAATGCCTTGACTTTGATCAACATCAATTCACGCTCAATATGCGCGCCTTCAGACAGATCAACCACTTTAACCACTTCAACCAATTTGTTGAGTTGCTTGGTAATCTGTTCAATCTTGTGATCATCACCATACGTCGTCAATGTCAAACGCGACATGGTTGGATCTTCGGTTGGCGCAACGTTCAATGTTTCGATATTGTAGTTACGTTGAGAAAACAACCCCACCAAACGAGAAAGCGCACCAGCTTCGTTTTCAACGAGTACAGAAATTATATGTCTCATTCAGTACGCTCCCCTTTAGACAACCACATATCTTTCATCGACTGACCTGCAATCAGCATTGGATATACATGCTCAGTACGGTCAACCATGACATTGATGAACACACACTTATCATTGATTGCCATCGCTTCCTGAAGCTTAGACTCAAGCTCATCGGCATGATCAATCTGGATCCCTACATGTCCATACGCTTCCATCAGCTTTGGAAAATCAGGTAATGATTCAACATAAGAACTTGAATGACGTCCTTCATAGTTCATGTCTTGCCACTGTTTTACCATACCCAAAGCACGGTTATTTAAGCAGAGAATTTTCACATTTAAGCCATATTGCTTGCATGTTGAAAGTTCTTGGATACACATCTGAATAGATGCTTCGCCCGTAATACACACCACTTGCTGATCCGGGAATGCCAATTTAGCCGCCATTGCATAAGGCAAGCCAACACCCATCGTGCCTAAACCACCAGAGTTAATCCATTGACGTGGACGTGTGTACTTGTAGTACAAGGCACCAAACATTTGATGCTGACCGACATCAGAGGTAATGATCGCTTGGCTGTTGGTAATTTTATCCAAAGCTTCAACCACTTGCTGTGGCTTCATCACACCATCTTGACCCGCTTCATATTTCAGACCATGAACTTTGCGCCACTCATTGATTTGTGACCACCAGTCCGCGATCGCTTCTGGATTTGGCTTTGAAACATTCATTTGCTTCAACTGAACCAACATTTCCTGAAGTACAGGTTCTACTGCACCTACGATTGGAATATGCGCCATAATCGTTTTTGAAATCGTCGCAGGATCAATGTCAATATGAATGACTTTGGCATTTGGACAGAATTTAGCAGGATTGTTGGTTACACGGTCATCAAAACGTGCACCGATTGCCAAAATAACATCCGCATTTGCCATGGTCATATTGGCTTCATAAGTACCGTGCATACCGAGCATGCCCACGAATTGCGGATCATTTCCAGAGAAAGCACCCAAGCCCATTAAGGTATTGGTCACCGGATAATTTAATAGATGCGCCAATTCTGTGAGTAATTCAGAAGCATTGCCCTGAACAACACCACCACCTGTATAAATTACTGGGCGCTTCGCATTGATCAATTCATCAATTGCTTTACGAATTTGACCTGAATGACCTCTATGCGGAGGCTGGTAAGAACGCATTTTTACTTTTTCAGGATATTCGTAGGCAAATTTTTCTGCAGGATTGGTTGCATCCTTTGGAATATCAACAACAACAGGACCCGGACGCCCAGAAGCAGCGATATAAAATGCTTTTTTAATAATTGCAGGAATTTCACTTGCGTGACGCACTTGGAAACTATGCTTTACGATTGGGCGAGAAATACCGACCATATCTGTTTCTTGGAATGCATCTTCACCAATCAGATGGCTTGCAACCTGACCAGACAAAATCACCATTGGGATTGAGTCCATATAAGCTGTAGCGATTGGTGTGACGGTATTGGTTGCCCCAGGACCAGAAGTGACCAGTACGACACCCGTTTTACCTGTTACGCGTGAGTAGGCATCTGCCATATGACCGGCAGCTTGCTCATGACGCACAAGGTAATGATTAATTTTATCTTGTTTAAATAGCGCATCATAAATATGTAATACTGCGCCGCCTGGATATCCAAAAACATGTTCAACGCCTTCGTCCGCCAATGCACGAACAAGCATTTCACCACCAGATAAAAGTTCCAACGTATTCACCCTAATCTTTTTTCCACAGCACTATGGGAGACATAGACTGTGTTTCATTCATTGATTGTGCGCTCTGTTATAGCACACATATTGACTCGTTTTTGCAGCAATAAAAAAATAAATCGTCACGCAACCGTGTGGGCTGTATGAATCACTGAAATATGTTGGGATAAACATCTTTCGGTATATGTCATTTTCTCGGCTTAGAGAAAATGTTATTGCTCGCTTTGATACTTTTATTCGAAGGGTGATCGAAAAAAACATCTGAAACTTAAGCAAGCATTTTTGTAGTTTTAGCGAACAAAGTCAAGGTTTCTCATAAGCTTTTTATTGATTATTTACCAAGCGATTATTTTTAAAACTATTCCTTTTTTTTAAGTGTATTATAAATAAAATTTCAATCACTTATAACTCAATAAAATTGCAAAAGAATTATTTTCAAACTCATATTTTTGTATAAAATAAATGCAATTTAAAAAATATCCAGATCACGCCAAAACAATCCGTTGTATATTAGATGCTATAACTATTTCCAGCTTTAGTCTGAATAAAAATTGACCCAAAGGTTCCGCACCATGAAACAACATCAACGCTTTACTTACACCGTTTTTGTATCGACCATTTTTGCTTTATTGTCTGTGACTGCTGTAACCAGTCATGCAAAACAGTATTACAAGTGGGTCGACAGTAACGGTTCTACCCATTACACCACGACGCCACCACCTAAAAATGCACGCAATAAAAGTAAAGTCGACACCTATGGTTATCGTGGTACGTCCTCACCAACCAACCAACCTGCTGCACAACCCACAACACCTCCAAATAATCAACCGAATACACAGCAAAATACTCCTCAACAAGGACAGCCTGCCAATGCTGCTCCTGTGATTAATCCACCAAATACCCAACCACCCGCTGTGATTCCACAGGATGGGCAAGGCAGCGTGAATAACGATTCGATACTTCGATAATTCAATTCAAAGTAAAATTGCAAGTTTTTCATATTTAAAGGCGCGCAAAATTCACTTTTAGGTGTATTTTGCGCTATGCTGTGCAACACAGTTTTTTAACCATTGTTCTCAAAATACGTTTATGACTACTCACATTGATCCTGAATATCAAGCTAGTGCGATTGAACCTCAAGTCCAGAAAGACTGGGAAAATCGCAAATCGTTTAAAGTTGCTGACACTGTAGAAGGTCCACGTCGTTATATCCTCTCGATGTTCCCTTACCCAAGTGGCAAGCTGCATATGGGTCATGTGCGTAACTATACAATTGGCGATGTGATTAGCCGTTTTCACCGTCTCAAGGGTGAAACTGTCCTGCAACCCATGGGTTGGGATGCTTTTGGCTTACCTGCTGAAAATGCAGCAATCGCACATCAAGTTGCGCCTGCAAAATGGACATTTGAAAACATCGCCTATATGCGTGACCAGTTGAAAAAACTTGGTTTGTCTGTTGATTGGGACCGCGAATTTGCAACATGTACACCAGAATATTATCACTGGGAACAATGGTTATTTGTCCAACTGTATAAAAAAGGACTGATTTATCGCAAACTCTCTACAGTGAACTGGGATCCAGTTGATCAGACCGTGCTTGCCAATGAGCAAGTTGAAAATGGTCGTGGATGGCGCTCAGGTGCATTGGTTGAAAAGCGTGATATTCCAATGTACTACTTCCGCATCACAGATTATGCGCAAGAATTATTGGATGACCTTGACACACTCAAAGACGGTTGGCCACAACAAGTATTGACCATGCAGCGTAACTGGATCGGTCGTTCAACTGGGATGGACATCACGTTCCCTTCTGCAAATCCAGAAGTTTATGCAGATGGTTTGACAGTTTATACTACACGTGCTGACACTTTAATGGGTGTGACCTACGTTGCGGTTGCTGCTGAACACCCAATGGCGCTGAAAGCTGCTGCGATCCAATCTGAAGCTGGACATCCTGAACTTGCTGCATTTATTGAAGAGTGCCGTATGGGTTCAGTAGCGGAAGCAGACTTGGCAACAGCTGAAAAGAAAGGCATGGCAACGGGCTTGTCTGTGAAACACCCTGTAACGGGTGAAGAAATTCCAGTGTGGATTGCCAACTATGTATTGATGTCATATGGTTCAGGCGCGGTAATGGCTGTTCCTGCACATGATGAACGTGACTTTGAATTTGCCAATAAATTTAATTTACCAATCAAGCAAGTCATCGATGCCAAAGGGACAGACGATGCTGAATATTCAGCTTCAGAATGGCAAGAATGGTATGGTTCTAAAGAAGGTAAATTGGTCAACTCCGGCGAATTTGATGGCTTAACATTCCAAGCTGCTTTTGACGCTTTTCTAGCAAAATTAGAACCACAGTCATTGGCAAGTTCTAAAGTCCAATTCCGTTTACGTGACTGGGGCGTTTCTCGTCAGCGTTACTGGGGTTGTCCAATTCCAATGATCAACTGTGACAAGTGCGGTCAAGTCACTGTGCCTGAAGACCAACTCCCTGTTGTTCTTCCGACAGATGTTGTACCAGATGGTTCAGGTAATCCTTTAAACAAAATGCCTGAATTCTATCAAACCAAATGTCCAAGCTGTGGCGGTGATGCGCGTCGTGAAACGGATACTCTGGATACGTTCGTTGAATCCTCTTGGTACTATGCGCGTTATGCTTCTCCTGATTTTACCGGTGGTATGGTAAAACCTGAAGCTGCACAGTCATGGTTGCCAGTGAACCAATATATTGGTGGTGTAGAACATGCCATTCTTCATCTTCTTTATGCACGTTTCTTCCATAAGTTAATGCGTGATGAAGGTGTGGTACAAGGCAACGAACCATTCACCAACTTACTGACTCAAGGCATGGTATTGGCAGATACGTTCTACCGTGAAGCTGAAAGTGGTAAAAAAACCTGGTTCAACCCTGCCGACATTGCGTTGGAAAAAGACGAAAAAGGTCGCATACTTTCTGCCAAATATAATGGTGATGGACAAGAAGTTGTCGTTGGTGGACAAGAAAAAATGTCGAAGTCGAAAAATAACGGCATCGACCCACAAGCGATTATTGACCAATACGGTGCGGATACTGCCCGTGTATTTATGATGTTTGCAGCACCGCCTGATCAATCATTGGAATGGTCTGATGCTGGTGTTGAAGGTGCAAACCGTTTCTTAAAACGTGTTTGGCGCTTGGTTGCCGGGTTCCTTGAAAAAGGCAATCCTGCAACTGCAATTGATACAGCCAAGCTTTCAACAGAAGCGCAGGATTTACGTCGTAAAACTCACGAAACCATTCAAAAAGTAGGTGATGATATTGAACGTCGTCATGCGTTCAATACTGCCATTGCAGCATTAATGGAATTACTCAATGCCAGCAATAAGTTTGAAGCCAAAGATGACAATGATATCGCGGTTGAACGTGAAGCAATTGTTACCTTGTTGACTTTGCTTGCGCCTTTTGCACCACATTTGAGTCAAACCTTATTGGCTGAGTTTAAAATTGACTTAACTTCAGTATTGTTCCCGACTGTTGATGAGTCTGCCCTCACTCGCAATACTCAGACTATCGTAGTACAAGTGAATGGTAAGCTTCGCGGCAAATTAGAAGTGTCAGTAGATGCATCGAAAGATGAGTTGTTGACCTTGGCGAAAGCGCTTCCTGAAGTTCAACAGTTCTTGACGGGGCCAACCAAGAAAGAGATTGTTGTACCGAATAAATTAGTGAATTTGGTGGTTTAAAAAGCTTTTAAGCCTCCCTTTATAAAAGGGAGGCTTGGAGGGATTTTATGAAAAAATCTCCCCTAACCCCTCTTTAAAAAGAGGGGGACTAAATGCAATAAACAAAACCCAAACAAAGCCCGTTGTCATTCAACGGGCTTTGATTCTAAAATGTGGTCAATTTATCAAGATTAAATATTTCATACTTTATGGAATATCATGAGGACAAAGCATGCATTTGGTTCATCGTGTTGCAGCAGTTGTATTAACTTTGGGTCTGAGTGCAGGCTTATTCGGTTGTGGCTTTCATTTAAAAGGAACCAATACGCAGGCAACGCCTTTGGTCTATACCAAGTTACAATTGGTTCTGCCTGAAAATACTGAAGATCTTGAGAAAAAACTCAGCGTCTATTTGACTGCAACAGGTGTCCAACTAAGCAATGCAAATGATGCCTATGTGTTGCGTGTACTGAGTTACACTCCTGTACGCCATGAGCTCAATGGTAAATTGGTTGAAACTTTACTGCGTCTCACTGTGACTTTCCAGATTGAGGACAAACAAGGCAATCCAATCACTGAACCTCGTACCTTGACGGCCTCTCGTAGCTATCAATACGATGTTGCAACAGTCAATACCGATGACCAACAGTATAAATATTTAAGTCAGATCTTGATTGATGACATTGCTCAACAAATGTCTCGCCAAATTGCAGCCAACCGCTTGCCTAAAGCACGAAATATTTCGACTCAACCAGTAGCACAATAAGCTTATGAAACTTGACTATTTACAAGCCCTTAAACGTGTTGATGAAGCGCGAGGTGTTTGGATTTTACATGGTCAAGAGCCTCTGTTAGAGCAAAATCTGTTAGATGCTTTAAGAAAAAGTTGGGCAAAACATGAGGTTGAACGCCAGCGACATGATTTAAACAGTGTTTCAGACTGGAAAAATGTCTTTAATGCCTTAAACAGTCTGTCTTTGTTTTCACAACATCTTGCACTTGAAGTCCATGGCAACATCAAACCAGATGCCAATGGACTGAAACAGCTCAAACAGTATATCCAGCATAATGAACATAATCTGCTGGTGATCGTGATGCCGAAACAGGATTCGAGCAGCTTAAAATCTGCTTTCTTCCAAACCGTTGAAGCCAATGGTGTAGTGGTTGCATTGACTGCAAATTACCCACAAGACCGTCAACGCATCTTGGCGATTGAAGCGGAACAACTTGGCATTCATCTCAATCAAGATGCCTGGGTATGGCTTGAACAGCATCATGAACACAATTTATTGGCTGCTAAAAACAGTCTGATGCGTGTTGCTGATACATTTCCCGATCAAAAACAGATTGAAATCGAACACTTACAGCAATGTCTACAAGATCAGTCCCGTTACAGCACTTTTGATTTAAGCGATGCACTGATTGCTGGAAATTTAGCTTTAGCCATTAAGATTTTCCAATATCTGTTGGAGTCTGGTGAACCTGATAGTTTAATTTTATGGACCATCAGTAAAGAAATGCGTCTTTTGATGCAATTGTATGAACAACCACAAAATGCCTTACAACTCGGCATTTGGAAAACCAAAATTTCATTGTATCAACAAGCACTTAGACGTTTAAATCCGCAATCTTTTTTAACATGGCCTAGCCTTTTATTGCGCATTGATGCGGCCATTAAAGGACTCAGCCAAGAAAAAGCAGAACATATCATTCAACAGTGTATTGCGGAGTTGTGTGGCAAGTCTTTATTTATTAACGCTTAAATTTCAGGTATCAATTGCAGCCAGAATAATTCTCATTTCTATTTATTATAAAAAATTCACGCTTTATCCTTAATTCATCATTATAATTTGATCAATTTTTCTCTCAGCCTCATTATTGCTATGCCAAAAATAAAACCAGCCAAAGCCATTTTCATAGCGGTCTGTGTAGCGATCGTCGCAGCAATCGCATGGTACACATTAAAACCAAAAAATACACAGCCTCAGTATATTACTGCTGAAGTGACACGTGGAGATATTGAAGATTCTGTACTTGCCACAGGTGACTTGGAAGCAACCAAAATGGTGAGTGTGGGTGCACAGGTTTCTGGTCAGGTCAAAAAAATGTATGTCAAGCTGGGAGATCAAGTCAAACAAGGACAATTGATCGCACAAATTGATTCTGTACGCCAAACCAATGATTTAAAAACTGCAGAAGCCAACATTAAAAATCAACAGGCTCAATTGACCACTAAGCAGGCTACTTTAGCCAAAGCAGAGGCTGAATATAATCGTCAAAAGAATATGTATGCACAGGATGCGACATCTAAGGCTGATTATGACAGTGCCTTGGCTGCGTTTAAGACAGCACAAGCCGATATTGCATCGATGAATGCGCAAATCGAACAATCCAAACTGACTCTGGCAACATCACAAGAAAACTTAGGCTATACCCGTATTGTTGCACCGATGGATGGTACTGTGGTTGCGATCGTGACTGAAGAAGGTCAAACCGTCAACGCCAACCAAAGCGCCCCAACGATTGTCAAGCTTGCTAAACTTGACACCATGACCATCAAAGCCCAAGTGTCAGAAGCAGATGTCATGAAAGTTCAAGAAGGACAAAAAGTCTATTTCACTACACTCGGTGACAGTGAGAAAAAACGTTATGCCACGCTTCGTCAGGTAGAACCAGCACCAGAATCAATCAATACCGAAACAACCAGCAATTCGTCTTCATCTTCATCAAGTACCGCAATTTATTATAATGCGCTTTTTGATGTACCGAATGATGATGGCAAGCTTCGCATTGATATGACTGCTCAGGTTTATATTATTTTGGCGGAAGCTAAAAATGCGTTGACAGTTCCAGCAGCTGCGCTTCAGGATTCGAATCGTCCGCAACGTGCCAACAAGTCGAATGGTCAATCTGGTGCCAATTCAAATCGCCCTGCTTCTTCTGCCCAAGGACAAACACCTAAAGATGGTCAAAATCCTGCGGATCGACCTGAGCGCCTTGAATTAACCGCAGATGAAAAAGCATTGGTGGATCAAGGTAAAGCATCGGTTGCAATGGTTCGTGTTTTACAGGCTGATGACAGTGCCAAACGCAAACAGGTGTTGATCGGTTTAAACAACCGTGTTTCCGCAGAAGTATTGCGTGGTTTGAATGAAGGCGATCAAGTGATTCTTGCCGATGGTTCAGACACGTCGAATGATTCTGCAAAACGTAGCAACAGAAATGGCCCAATGAGACTCTAAGCATGGATCAGAACAATCATCAGATCAAACCTCTCCTTGAGGTCAGTAATCTGGTACGTGAGTTCCCTGCGGGTGAATCCACCATTCAGATTTTAAAAAGTATTAACTTAAAGATTTATCCAGGCGAACTGGTTGCCATTGTCGGTCAGTCTGGTTCTGGTAAATCAACATTGATGAATATTTTAGGTTGTCTGGATCAGCCAACTTCGGGAAGTTATCAGGTGAATGGGCGCGAAACCCGTAAACTTGAACCCGATGAGCTTGCTCAGTTACGCCGTGAGTATTTTGGCTTTATTTTTCAGCGCTATCACTTATTGGGTGATTTGAATGCTGCCGGAAACGTCGAAGTTCCTGCAATTTATGCTGGTATGGACCCATCCGTTCGTCAAAAACGCTCGCATGAAATCCTGACTGATCTTGGACTCGGTGAAAAAACTGAAAACCGCCCAAATCAACTTTCAGGCGGTCAACAACAGCGTGTATCGATTGCCCGTGCCTTGATGAACGGTGGTGATGTTATTCTTGCCGATGAGCCTACAGGTGCATTGGATAAAAATAGCGGTATCGAAGTGATGCGCATCTTGCGCGAACTCAATGCCAAAGGCCATACCATCATTTTGGTTACCCATGATATGAATGTCGCAAAAAATGCGACACGTATTATTGAGATCAGTGACGGGAATATTATTGCCGATAAGCCGAATGTTCCCGAACATGATGAAATTGAGGTTGTTGCAGAAGCAGAACCCAAATCAAGCCGGAAAAAGTCTTCCCGTTGGCGTTCAGCACTAGATCGTTTTGCTGAAGCCTTCCGTATGGCTTTGCTCGCTATGAATGCACATCGCATGCGTACATTCCTGACCATGTTAGGGATCATTATCGGGATTGCCTCCGTGGTATCTGTTGTTGCCCTCGGAAATGGCTCACAAAAGCAAATTCTGGAAAATATCAGCAGTCTGGGTACCAATACCATTACGGTCTTTCAGGGGCGAGGTTTTGGTGACAACTCCAAGACAGCTCAATTTAAAACCCTTGTGCCCGCAGATGCTGATGCTTTATCTGAACAGCCCTACGTAGAAGCAGTCAGCCCAACAGTTAATAGCAGCGTTACAGCTCGCTTTAAGGATACAGAAGCAGCAGCCACCGTAAATGGTGTCAGTGCCGACTTTTTTAATGTTAGAGGTTTAGAGTTTGTATCAGGTCAACCTTTTGACAAACAGAGTGTGACTCAACGTGCGCAGGATGTTGTCATTGACTCGAACACGAAAAAGACTTTCTTTGCTGATGGCACTGATCCGTTAGGACAAGTAATTTTATTGGGAAGTGTTCCAAGTCGAATCATCGGGGTGATTGATGCACAACAAGGCTTTATGAATTCTGACAGCCTGAATGTCTATCTCCCTTACTCAACTGTCATGAGTCGCATGTTAGGACAATCCAATGTACGCAGCATCATTGTCCGAGTCAAAGACACCTATCCTACTGCTGTGGCTGAAAATGCCATTTTAAGCCTGTTAGAACAGCGCCATGGCGCACAAGATGTCTTTACACAAAACTCTGACAGTATCCGTCAAACCATTGAACAAACCACGCAAACCATGACCTTATTGGTATCTGCGATTGCGGTCATTTCACTTGTGGTTGGAGGAATCGGCGTAATGAATATTATGTTGGTTTCCGTGACTGAGCGTACTCAGGAAATTGGGGTACGTATGGCGGTGGGTGCACGACAAAGCGATATTCTGCAACAGTTTTTGATTGAAGCAATTTTGGTGTGTATTTTAGGCGGAATATTGGGTGTCTTACTGTCTTTAGGTATTGGACAGTTGATCGGACATATTGCCAAAGGCAGTTTTCAAATGGCGTATTCAAGCACGTCGATCATCGCCGCATTTGTATGTTCAACTTTGATTGGTGTGGTGTTTGGATTTATCCCGGCACGAAATGCCGCACAGCTGAATCCTGTCGATGCACTTTCACGTGAATAACCTAAGAATAAGGAAAATATTAATGCAAATGAATTTAAGCAAACTTGCAACAGCCTTGATTCTTGGAAGCTCACTGGTGGGATGCGCTGCTGTGGTGAAAACCCCGTATGAAGCACCTGCGGTACAAATCCCCAATGGTTTTGCTTATGACAAAGCAAAATCTCAACAAGTTCAAGCAGACCTTTATGCAGACCAATGGTGGACTCTGTTTGGCGACACGCAACTCAATCAATTGGTCAATCAAGTGATTGAACGTAATGCTGATTTGGCTGTCGCAGGGATTAATCTACAAACTGCACGATTAAGAGCTGGGTTAGCACGAGATCAACAAGGACCTCGTGTCAATTCAAGTGTTTCAACGGGACATAGCTTTGATCTCAACTCGGGGGATGATGCTGCCAAAGGTCTGTCACTGAGTGCAGGGGTAAGTTATGAAGTCGATTTATTTGGTAAATTGGCACGTCAGACTGAAGCCTCTAAGTGGGAGTCTTTAGCCACTGAACAAGACTTGCAAGCGACAGGACAAACCTTAATTGGTACAACCGCAAATTTATACTGGCAATTGGGTTATTTAAATGAACGCTATAGCTCTGCACAACAAAGTTTAGCCTCTACCCAAAAAACCTATGAATTGGTACGCACTCAATACCGTGCAGGTGCTGTTTCAGGGCTGGATCTAACCCAAGCTGAACAGTCGGTGCAAAGTCAGAAAGCAAGCTTAAGTCAGATCGAACAACAGCGTGTTGAAGCACGTACTGCTTTGGCGGTGTTGTTGCAGATTCCAGTGCAACAGTTGAATATTCAAGAACCTCAACAGTTGCCGCGGATTCGTTTACCTGAAATTGCGGCAGGCTTACCCGCAGATATTTTGTCACGTCGTCCAGATTTGAGAGCTGCTGAGTTACGTTTACGTGAGTCCTTAGCCACCAAAGATGCAACCAAAGCAAGTTATTACCCATCGATCAGCTTGACTGGAAATTTGGGTTCAACCAGTACCTCTCTGACCAATTTACTGAAAAATCCAGCACTTACTTTAGGTGCAAGTCTAAGCTTACCGTTTTTGCAATATAACGATATGCAAAAGAATTTAAAAATCAGTGAATTGGACTATAAAAAAGCCATCGTTCAATACCGTAATACCTTATATCAAGCTTTTGCAGACACGGAAAATGCTTTATCGAATCGAACTGAATTAGATAAACAGGTTGCTCTACAGCAAAAAAATCTTGAGCTTGCAGAAAAAACTGAACGTCTGACTGATGTTCGTTATCGTAATGGTGCGATTGCCTTAAAAAATCTTTTGGATGCACAGGAAACAACACGTAGCGCTCGTTTGGCTTTGGTACAGACCAAACAAAGCCAGTACAACGCTTATGTGACGTTGATGCAGGCTTTAGGTGGTAGTCCGATTAAGCAGATGCCTTAAAAATTTGTTGAGATAAGAAAGTCCTTCGGGGCTTTTTTTATTTGATTATTTTTCCAAAAGTATCGAGTTGGTATGTTGTCGAAGCATCAACAACATAGGGGTCTGTAGCATCAACCTGACATTCATTTTCAACTTGTTGAGACCATTTCGGTTGTTTATCAGCATGAATAAATTTATTCCGAGTTGCGCCTAAAATTTTAATCATTGCTCTTGAGTAGAATGATCGAATTTCACTTTGATAATCTAATGCAACGATTTCCTGACTGGTTTCTAAAGACTCAGGCTGTGCTTCAATATTTAAACAATAGCTTAATTTCTCAGGTACTAAACGAGGACTCGTTTCTACTGTCTGTTTATTAAAATAAAGCTTTTCAGGTCCATTATTCATATACTCTTTAATAAACTCCCATATTTCTAGTGTCTCTTGCTTTTTATGCTTACTCAGTGCAAAGGCAAAGGTGTAAGTAATCAAGCCATTGTTATCCTTGATAAACCCCTTGATCTCCCAAAAAGTGCCCTCGTAGCCTCCCAGTCGATGATTTAAAATAAAATCAATCTTCTCCCAATTCTCTGAAAAGATTTGACCACTGACATCATAAACATAGACTTTTTGATTTTTTTTATTGAAGCGGATTGGATAATAGTTATAACCTAATTTTTCATACTTTTTAAAATTTTGATAACCTTTATAAAAAACATAAAAAATAAAAGAAAATAAAATATGCATTGGAGAAAAAATGATAATAAAGCTTAAAAAATCATGATCATATTTGATCAAATTTACATAAAAAGTAAAAATCCATAATGATAATATAATGGGCATACCTAATAGTAATACACCAAGCAAATTAAAATAGGAATTGCCTTTTAAAAAGAAGCTATTATTCACACACTCCATATAGGTGGAATTCATTTTAATAAAATGATAGCCATGAAACACACTTGATTTATAAGCTATTTTCTTAGCAAGAATATTTTGCTTTTCTTTAGGTGTTAGGTGCCTAGCATTCTTATACACTGGATATTGTAATGTACCATTGAGCATATTTGACCTATTCAATATGGTTTAAGATAAAATCACCTTCTCGTACTTTATCTGCTATCTTTAGTTTTTAAACTGAATATGTATAAAGCTTCATTATTCATGTTGCTTTTCTTTCATATAAAAGACCACTCACCGAATAAAAATTCATTTATCCTTTATTTCAAATTCTTTAAACTCATAATTATCACGATAAGTGATTTCTTCTTCTCGAATTTTATCCATTTCATTGGCTTTAACTACATCTGAATGCCACACTGGTAGAGGTTTAATTGTTAAGAAAATTCGTCTTGCAATCAAATTACAAAGGTCAAATGGAAATGCAAAATAGCTCGGTAATGGATTATTGAAATACACACATCTAAAAGATCTCCATGTATCTTGAATACTTTCTTTTGAACCCAGCATACGTTGACAAAAGGTTAATTGTTTCAAAGGATCAATTGTTCCATACATAGGATGTGGATGTGGTTTTAGTTCGTCCATACCATGTTGCATATAATGACAAATAAAGCTCCATAACCCCAGTGATGCACCATTGCCTATTTTAGGAAAACCGATCAAAAATGTATTTTTTAAAATACCATCTTCAATGATATGCGCTCGAAGTTCATAAATTGGCATTCCTCCTAAGCCTTGCGATGTTCCTAAAGCATAAGTTACATCCAACCAATGCTTCTCTAAATATTCTTGTTTATTGATATAGAAATACACTTTTTGAGTGTTGCGATTAAAAATAATCGGTCGGCAAATCGGTTTTCCTTTGTCATATTTATAAATTGGATAAAACAAAAAAAAAGAATTACGAAAATCAAGAAAGAAATATAAAAAACATCAATATAAAGAATTGAGAATAGTAAAAATATGATAGGGGAAAAAATAAAAAAAATACTAAAGCCTTTTCCTAATCTTGCATAATATTGGTCAATCAATTCAATATAATCATAATTCATTCTTAAAAAAGACCAGTTATGATTTAAATCATGTCGATCTTGCAAGGTTAAAACATTTTCTATATCCGCTACATCTATAGGAATATTTTTCTTAAATTCATCATAACCAAAATAGTAATTTTTCTCTTTTATGTTCATTTTTATAGCGTTAGCCTAGACTTAGGCTGCCTCCCAGTTTCCATTAAAGATTAAATCCACTGTGTATGGAGTCTGATTATTCATGTTGCTTCTCTTTCACACTTAAAAAACCAAACTTTAAATTGTCTTTTGCTGTCACACTATAGGGATCATTTTCATCTACAGCATGTTCCCTTTTCAGTGCTTCACTCCAATAAAATGGCTTTGAAAAAACAACTGTGATTCGTCGTCCAAAGAACCGTACAAATTCAGGTACTGCAAAAATAAGCGCATAGAGCGGTGTCTGAAAATGATTGATAAACACGGTTTGCCAACTTTGCTTAATGGATTCTTTTTTCTCTTGAATATCATAGCAATAGGTTAATTTACTTTTATAATCTTGCTCAGGATCGTCTATCCCTTTTCTGTAGTACAACGGTTCAGGACCCTGTTCTACATAAGTTTTAATAAACAATAAAAAGCCTTCTATATAGTCTTTATGGATATTCGGTGTGCCCAACTGTATATCATGTTTTATCACTTCACCGTCAAGGATATAGGCATGTAACTCATACAAAGGGAGTCCAACGACACCTTGTGATTGAACGATATCAAAATACAAATCATCTAATGAAAACTGAGTGGTGCTATTCCCATCGAAACATACGGTCATTTTCTTTTTATGTCTATGTATCAAAACTGGTAAATAAAGGGACTTTAAAAAATCGAATTTCAAAAAGGGAATTAACATTGTAAAAAAAATATACAATCCTCCAGCCATTAGCAAAATTGCACCTGAATAAATAACTATTTTTTCATCTTCGACACCATCTTTTAAAATAAAATAACTACCAAAAAGAACTAAAAGAACATAAGGAATAGCAAATAAAAATAAAAATAAAAATATTAAATTTTTACCCTTCCACACATAGTTTTTATTTGTGAATTCAATAAAGTTAGAATTCATCTGAACAACTGAAAAATTATGATTGATCACTCGTTTGAGTTCAAAAGTATCCAGCTTAAAGAGTTGATACTTTTTTACGCGTTCTCCAACTTTAGTACGAGGAACGAAATACCATGGGTTTTTCATTTTAAACCTATTTTATTTAGTACAAACCAAATTACTGAACAACGCTAATATCATTAAAATATAAATATTTAAAGACTCAATTCAGTTTTTAATAAGTCTTCTTTATAACATGCCAATTATCAGTTAAGATAAAAACTAAAATATTGATAGTCTTATTTAAAAATGATGAAACACAATATAATTGCTATTTTACTCTCCACTTTAGCCTTATCTGCTTGTGCAAAAACCACCAATGAGACGCATAGCAATTCAACAGCTCAAAAGACCAATGAAAAAAACGATCTTGAGTTACAACAAAGAATTAAAACATTGGTGGAGAAAACCAAAAAGAATATGATTTTTGTACAAGGTGGTACGTTTATGATGGGTGACTTCGGTGAACTCGTCAATAAAGGAAAATTACCTTTTGATGGCGATGCTCATAGTAAACCTTTACATAAAGTCACTTTAGATAGTTACAGCCTAAATGCCTATAAGTCCAGTTATGAAGACTTAGACACTTATAGTGCAGCAACAGGACGGCCTAAAGTTATGGATGATCCAGATATCATTGATAAGAGATATAAAGATGCTGCCGCTGGACTCAATTGGTATCAAGCGCGTGATTACTGCCAATGGTTAGGCAAACAATTAAATGTTCCTATGGACTTACCAACTGAAGCACAATGGGAATATGCTGCTCGTAATCGTGGACAACAAGTGGTCTATCCCACCGATAATGGTAAAGTAGAATATGGTAAAAACTTTAATAGTTATCAACAACAAAAAGATTTCTCTCGTAAGGTTTCAGGGGATGCCATCATTTTAGTTTCTCAATTAGGTGCGTACCAACCTACTCCATTAGGTTTTTACGACTTAATCAATGAAAACTTAGAATGGGTTGCTGACTGGTATGCACCTGACTATTACTCAAAATCACCTGAAAAAAATCCCAAAGGACCTGAAACTGGTACAGCTAAAGTCCTTAGAAGTACCAATACCAGGGATGAATATATGATTCGAACTGCTTTTGGCTTTACTTTTTCAAGAATGTTTAAAGAGCCCGATTTAAAAGACCATGACTTTGAAGATTATTATAAAACGTCAGTGAGATGCGCTGCCAACAACACTAAACCTTTATTTTAATTAATTATTATTATACAAACGCCAAATCCCTTTAACCTTTATATTTTTTTAACAGAATCAAACTTTATATTGTGCAGATTAGCAGGTAAGATAAAAACTAAAATATTGATAGTCTTATTTAAAAAATGATAAAACACAATATAATTGCTATTTTACTCTCCACTTTAGCCTTATCTGCTTGTGCAAAAACCACCAATGAGACGCAGAGCAATTCAACAGCTCAAAACACCAATGAAAAAAACGATCTTGAGTTACAACAAAGAATTAAAACATTGGTGGAGAAAACCAAAAAGAATATGATTTTTGTACAAGGTGGTACGTTTATGATGGGTGACTTCGGTGAACTCGTCAATAAAGGAAAATTACCTTTTGATGGTGATGCTCATAGTAAACCTTTACATAAAGTCACTTTAGATAGTTATAGCCTAAATGCCTATAAGTCCAGTTATGAAGACTTAGACACTTATAGTGCAGCAACAGGGAAGCCTAAAGTTATGAATGATCCAGATTTGCAAGATTTACGATATAAAGATGCTGCCGCTGGACTCAATTGGTATCAAGCGCGTGATTACTGCCAATGGTTAGGCAAACAATTAAATGTACCTATGGACTTACCAACCGAAGCGCAGTGGGAATATGCTGCTCGTAACCGCGGCCAACAAGTGGTTTATCCCACCGATAATGGTAAAGTAGAATATGGTAAAAACTTTAATAGTTATGAACAACAACAAGCATTCACAGAAACTGTTGCAGAGAACTCGATAATACTCATCACTCAACTTGGCACTCATCAGCCTACTCCATTAGGTTTTTACGACTTAATCAATGAAAACTTAGAATGGGTCGCTGACTGGTATGCACCTGACTATTATTCTAAATCACCTGAAAAGAATCCCAAAGGACCTGAAACAGGTACGGCTAAGGTCCTTAGAAGTACAAATGCAAAAGATGAATATATGATTCGGACTGCTTTTGGCTTTACTTTTTCAAGAATGTTTAAAGAACCTGGCTTGAAAGGAAAGGATTTTTCTCGCTATTACACTACTTCAGTCCGATGTGCTGCCAACAACACTAAACCTTTATTTTAATTAATTATTATTATACAAATGCCAAATCCCTTTAACCTATATATTTTTTAACAGAATCAAACTTTATATTGTACAGATTATCAGTTAGGATAAAAACTAAAATATTGATAGTCTTATTTAAAAATGATGAAACACAATATAATTGCTATTTTACTCTCCACTTTAGCCTTATCTGCTTGTGCAAAAACCACCAATGAGACGCATAGCAATTCAACAGCTCAAAAAAACGATCCTGAGTTGCAACAAAGAATTAAAACATTGGTGGAGAAAACCAAAAAGAATATGATTTTTGTACAAGGTGGTACGTTTATGATGGGTGACTTCGGTGAACTCGTCAATAAAGGAAAATTACCTTTTGATGGCGATGCTCATAGTAAACCTTTACATAAAGTCACTTTAGATAGTTATAGCCTGAATGCCTATAAGTCCAGTTATGAAGACTTAGACACTTATAGTGCAGCGACGGGAAAACCCAAAGTTATGAATGATCCTGATTTACAAGCTAGAAGATATAAAGATGCAGCGGCTGGGCTTAATTGGTATCAAGCGCGTGATTACTGCCAATGGTTGGGCAAACAATTAAATGTACCTATGGACTTACCAACCGAAGCGCAGTGGGAATATGCTGCTCGTAACCGCGGTCAACAAGTGGTCTATCCCACCGATAATGGTAAACTAGAATATGGTAAAAACTTCAATAGTTATGAACAACAACAAGCATTCACAGAAACTGTTGCAGAGAACTCGATAATACTCATCACTCAACTTGGCGCTCATCAGCCTACTCCATTAGGTTTTTACGACTTAATCAATGAAAACTTAGAATGGGTAGCTGACTGGTATGCACCTGACTATTATTCAAAATCACCTGAAAAAAACCCTAAGGGGCCTGAAACAGGTACAGCAAAAGTCCTTAGAAGTACCAATATTAATGATGAATATATGATTCGAACTGCTTTTGGCTTTACTTTTTCAAGAATGTTCATGGAACCTAAAAAACAAAATGATGAATTATCCTATTATAATACCTCTGTTAGATGCGCCGCTAATAGCCCCAGTCCAATAAAAAAATAAGATTAAATATAGTTTCATTGATCTAAATGCATAACTCCTATTTTTCAACTATAAAAGGATTTTAGGAAATATGTCTTATAACTTAAAATCCTTATATTTTTAAGTCAAGTATGTATCATTATCAGATTCTGAGAATAATGGTTTATCGTTAGCACTCGCCAAATATAAAATTTCATTATTTTCATCATATCCCTGCATAAGTTTGACTTGTTTAAAAATACTGTCATCTTGATTATAGGCAATTTGTGGTAAAGGCCATGTCTTAATTCCTTCCAAACTCGTTCTTGCTTCTATAAAGTCCTTAATCCATTTATTGGTAGGTCCTGTATATTTGGTATTATTATTTAAAGCCAAAACAATATTATCTATTTGAAACCGCACCAAGTTTAAACCACTGGCTAAAAAGTTAATAATATGCCTTTCTAAGTTTTTTATATTTCCAGTATTCTTTTTTCCTTGCTGATTGACTCTTTCTATAATATTTCGCCATTCATTGACATGTAGTGTTGATTTAAAAATATTAACAATAGCTGTTTTTCGTTGATCCAAATAATGAATCCCATCCCAATCTACACTTGGAAAATCATCATAATGTGCCCAGCGAGTATTCCAATGACATAGAGAATATACCAAGATCCCTTTGGAGTTGGGTGTTAAACCAATCAATGATTGTAAATTATTATTTATATTTTGAGCACATGCTAGTTTTGCTTCATCTTCCTTTATAGACGAAAGCCATTTTTCAAACTGTACTGACACATTCAGAAAGAATTTTGACATATTATTTAATTGAGTAGAATATTTTTTTAAAATTGTATAATCATTATTTGCGGCAAGCATTGCAAAAAGTTGCGACAATTGCTCAAATAAATTATCAGCAATATAAGCCAAATGCATAAAGCCCATTTTCAGTAAATTCTTTTTGATAAATAGCATTAAAGATACTAAATCTTTAGGATTCACCTCCAAATCAACCGCGCCTTTTGCCCCAATCCCATAACACAAATGGGCAGCCAACTTGATCCTGATCGAACCATTCGGATGAATGTACATATAAAAATTAAATTCTGCTCCTGCACCACCACTCACGCCAGCAGTAACGGCTGCTTTTGCTAATGTTTCAAACTTAGGCTCTCCACTTGATTCACGAGGGTTTCCATTCGCATTAAACCACTGCAATTCAACTTTTGGAGTAAGCGCTAATTGGGCGCCAGCAAAGGCTTTTACTTCTACTTGAGCTTTATTTAGCACATCAGGAGGTATATCTTCATTACTTTTGACTTCTACTTTTAAGCCTTTTACTGCATCCACTGCATCTTTCATCGATTTTTTAGGATCATGTGAAATTGCTTGTAGTTTTTGATAGCCTGCAACGTTACCAATCGCGACACTCGTTTGACCTGCAATTGCTAGATTTGCACCTGCAAATCCTTGTAATGCTGCACCAGCAACAACTCGAATTGTCGCAATGGGATCGCCATCATCAAAAACAATACTCCAACCGTATTTAGATGGCCAAAAAAAGTCCCAATTTGCTCGTCCCTCAAATAATACAAATTTTGCAGCCGCCTTTGCTTCAGCTTTACCATGTAAATGTTCCTTAGACAAGTTAAGCGTAGCCTCTGTACCATTTGTACCTACAAATCTCATCCACTGCGCATCTACTGTGAGTTCATCATTTTCACTCATCATATTGTATTGGTTAGAGTACTCTCCACCCACACGTCCCAACACTGGTAAATACAAATCTCGAATGCTTTTTTCATCCGCTGATTTTGATTTGTAGCTCGCTAATTCAACACCTACACCATTTATAAATTTTTTTAAACTATCATTAAACTCTCGAGGATTCGATGTGTTTATTTCCTCTGTCCCTTCTCTAGCATTTGTCCCTGTATCACTGGTTATCTTGATTTTAGTTGTGCTTTTATTTATTCGTTGGGTTCTTAATTCTTCGATTCTACGTTTATTGGCATATCTTCTTAAAATATTTGGATTACCATTTGAGTTTCCACTTGCTTCGATCACAAGTACTTCTTGGATTTCTGCACTGTTTTTAAACTCTCCATTAATTTTGTCTAGGGCGTCCTTTTTTGCGATACCCAGTCTTTCTTCAATTTTTTTTATGTCAGTTGGATTTCTTGCTTCAAGTTGTAACTCTAAATCTTTTTTATTTTTATAAATTGAAGATATAGATTTCTCAAAATCTTTAGTTAACTTATCGAACGGCTTAAAAACATCCATCGGTAAAATATAAATTTCATTGGTTTTTGGCACAATAATTATCGGTAATGTTGTTTTAGCACCTAAACTCGCTGTATAAGTTTCTTTAGGATTTGTAGTCGTGCTACTTAGCTTAATTTCAAAAGGATGAAAATTTCCTTTAGTTGAAGTCACTAGTGGCGCCATTAATGGAGATTTAAATTTAATTCCATTCAAATCAAATTCAATATAAGTTTTATGATCCGTATACAACAGATTTGATATTGATTTTTCATTCAATACACTGGATTTAATTTGTTTTGATGAGGCATCCAATCTTTCATTTTTTTCATTAAATATTCGATAACCACCTTTAGGAAAATACTTTATTTGCCCTCCCACTCTCATAAAAACCTGATACAAAATAAAAGCTTTCTGTAAAACATCAATTCGTTTTTCTACAACAATCGTCTCTTTCTTGTTTACTTTCAAATCACCAGATTTATTAAAAACTGGTCTTGTACTGATATAACTATAACTTTCCGATTTTATTCTATAAACACCATTTTTATCATCTTTAGTTAAGGGCTTTTTACTATCAAGCCAAATAGTAACTTCCGCAACCAAATAAGCATCAAAATATACTGCTCTCGTTTCTCCTTTGCTATTGGTTGAAAAGGAGTCCTGTAGTAATATATTTGGACCAATTGTACTTAAATTTTTAACTATTAATTTATAGTTTATTCCAGAAAGCACATTACCTACATTATCTTTTACAACCAAAATGAGCTTATTATTTTTTGGCTGTATATTTGCTTTAAAAATATCGCCATTTTGATTATTTTTTAATAAAAAATTTTCCACAATCTATTCCTTTATTTTTAAATTATAGCTATTAATATTTTCATCTTCTATATAAATAGAGATATTTTCAGGAGATGGTGTTGTTACTTTTTTTGTTTTACCCTGACTATCCGTAACACCCTGAATAACATCACCATTCTGCAGTATCATTAAATACTTTTTATTCGCTAATGGATTTCCAAGTAAGTCTTTAGCTTCATAGGTTAAATAACAAGGCGTTTCTTTGAATTCACGAGATTTCATTTCAACCTTAGCGCCACCTGTAAACTTCTGCTGTCCAGATTTCACTTCAAATAATCCACCAGTGGTTACAAATACACCTGATCCGTTGAGCTTTACTTCAGAGCCATCACTAATCAGCTTGATTTCTTTCGGGCTAGTAATATAAACCGTATCTTCTGTGGAAATGATTTGAATGCCTTTGCGTGCAATCAAATCAGCACCTCCATCTTGAGCTTGGACCTCTACTTTCCCCTTGCCAGCATAAAGTCTTGCGCCTTCCTGCGCTGCAAACAGGCTGATTTTAGAACTGGCATGCCCCACCAAGGATTTTTGTGTGCTTATATTGATGCTCTCGCCTGCGTTATGGCTGATTTGCCCATCAGCAGAGACATGGATGTCTTCATTGCTTGATAGTGCAATTGAATTTGGTGAAGCCAACATCATTACTGCGGACTTAAATGCAGCAGCCTTTTTCGGATCTTGTTGAGCCAGTGTATTGATAAACCCTTGGATTCGCTCTAAGACTTCCAAAGGATCCGTCTGTTGGTTCTTGGCAACTTCACTTAAGGCTTTGGCATTGTTCAGGCTACTTTCTAGCTGGCTTTTGGCTTCTGCGGCATCGAGATGATTGCCTGATGCGCCATCTTGTGCGTGGGTACTGACCAGTAAGCCTTGCCCTGCGCGTACAGCTCCCCATTGGTCCGTTCTTAGCTCAAAACCTTCTCCTCGCCCTTTGCTGCTCTCGGTTTCTTTAGGATGGCTGAGATTGCCAAGATTGAGTTGACTCGCGCCATGACTGCTGTGCAACTGGCTGCTGATCTGGTTGGTGGTATCGTCAAAACGCAGTTGATTATAGCCACTGCCCTGATATTCCTTGCTTTTAATCCCTGCCAATTTCTTGGTATCAGGCAGCTTGCCTTTGTTATCAAACTTGCTCGGGCTGCGTTGTGCTTCATGGATTCGTCCCACCACAAACGGTCTGTCAATGTTGCCATCAAAGAAGTCAATAACAACAATCTCTCCGATCCGCGGTAGGAAGCGTGCCCCATAACCTTCGCCTGCCCAAGGTGTCAATACATCAACCCAGGCCGAGTCGGTATCATTGTCATTCGAGCCTGCACCACCATCGTGGCTGTGGTCTTCATTGCGGGTAAACAGGAAGCGAACCTTGATGCGTCCCCATTCATCCACATGGATTTCTTCTCCACTTGGACCAACCACTCTCGCTCGCATTGGATGGACTGCGGGTCTTTGAGTTAAGGGATTATATTCTGGAACAACCGTAATATTACGTCGTTGTAGCACCAACTGATTCGCTTGGCGTTCTTCGCTGTTGTTTACGGTGAGATGGGTGCGTTGCCAATCACTTTGTTTTAACAAAGTTTCGACTTGATGGCTCAAGTCTTTGGGTAAATTATTTTGATTATAAAAGGTTTTTGAGATGATCAAGAACTGCTGATCGGCAGAATCTTTTAGCTCTAGGCTTGGATGTTGGTTAAGCTCAAAGTGATAACCAACCTGCGCATCTCGTACCGTCGATATTGCCGTGAATTGTTTGGCTTGGGCATCAAAGTAGTTGCTGAGGTTTTGGTTAAAACGTTCGATCTGACTGTTGCCCGATGGTGTTGCACCATCTTCCCCATTCAAGTCAGGTATCCATGCAGGGCTAAAGTGCCATACTTGTTCTAAGCCTAGACTGGCGTTATCGTACTGGTCACTGTGCTGATATTTGCTTTGTACATTGCCTGCACCTTCTTCGGTTTCAAGAATATCGGCTTGCCAACGGTGGATATGTACCGATGTCGGTTGAAGGGAGCGTTGTCCTGTAAAATTGATAATCGAATCGCTAGTCTCTACAGCCGAGCTTCGATGAAAGCGGATCGTGCGTCGTTCTAAACTTTCGTATTGAGTATTGTCATCAATCAATCGAAGCTTTTGAGGCTGGATGGGTTCATTAAAATGAGAGACTTTAAGCTGTGCTTCATCAATTAAACTCGTCACACCTTCCGATGCTAGAAGCCTTTGAATAAGATCTATATCTCGTTCATTATTCTGCATAATGAATGGTCGAATATCATAGTCTTTAGTTAGACCACTTTTATCTAAACTCAAACTCGCAGCAAACAGCGGACTTCTTTGCTGCCATTCTTTATGAAGTATTTCAACAACTTGAATCACCGACTTATTCAGAAACACTCTACTATTACGGCGTTTATGCCACAGTGACGTTGCATCTTCAAGTTTGAGCTTATAGACCGTCAGTGCACCATCACTCTGTCCCTGCGCAGCTTCGGTAATGATGCCTGTGGTACGGAACAGTTGCCCACGGTCGGTGACTTGGTCGATTGCAGCTTGGCAACCGATAAACTGTTTGAGTGGAATATTTGCAGATGTTGCAAGACAGATCAGTTCCACAGACACGCCTTGATTGATGGCATGTTGTCCATCGATGCGTTGCAAGAACACTTGGGCGGTCAAATCAGGATTGCTAAACTGAATATGCAAGGCTCTTTTTTGAGCGGTTAATCCAAGTTGTTCTAAAGCCGAAAATATATTGGCAAAATTCATTTTCTTATCAAACTTAAAGTAATATTAATATTTATCTATATTTAATCAAAAAAAACGATTGAATCCCAGTTTATTGATCGGTTAATTTTTAAGAAATTGTAAAAAAACCTCAATATTCATATTTTAATATTGAGGTTTATGTTTTGAATTCAGTCAGTTAAATAGACTTAACTTTATTCGCCATCCATCATGGATTGGCTCATACCCACAGTATTGAAACCTGCATCGACATACAAGATTTCACCTGTAATACCATTTGCCCAAGGTGAACATAAGAACAATGCCGCATTCCCAACATCTTCAATTGTCACATTGCGTTTCAGTGGTGCAATTTTTTCATTGGCATCTAACATCTTACGGAAAGACTTAATCCCAGATGCCGCTAAAGTACGGATCGGACCCGCTGAAATCGCATTTACACGAATTCCTTCAGCACCCAGGCTTGAAGCCAAGTAACGTACACCGGCTTCTAAAGATGCTTTTGCCATCCCCATCACGTTGTAGTTTGGCATCACAGACTCAGAACCTTGATAAGTTAAAGTCAATAAGCATCCTTGGCGAGCAAGCAATAATGGTTTCGCGGCACGTGCCATTGCCACAAAACTATAAGCACTGATGTCATGTGCAATTTTAAAGCCTTCACGATCAGTAACCTCTGTGAAATCACCGTCAAGGGTATGCGCAGGCGCAAAACCGATCGAGTGAACAACACCATCCAAACCATCCCAATGTTTTGCCAGTTCAGCAAAAGCGTGGTCGATTTCAGCGTCTACAGCAACATCACAAGGAAAAACCAGTGTTGAACCAAATTGTTCTGCAAACTCATCTACACGTTTTTTTAATTTGTCATTTGGATAAGTAAATGCGAGTTCTGCACCTTCACGGTGTAATGCCTGAGCAATACCAAATGCAATGGATAATTTACTTGCAATACCCGCGATTAAAAAGCGTTTACCTGCCAATAGTCCTTGTGCCATGAAATTCTCACTTGATCAATTTTGTAAGCATAATGCCAAGTCTTGACCCAGAACTAAATTGCATAATGCATCTTTTTTTAAAAGTTTAGTAAAAATATAAAAAAGCGCACTGAGAAAAGTGCGCTTTTATCGAATCTATTTTTGTTTAATCCGCAATGATTAATCATCACCTTGCAGTAAGCTCAGTAAACGCAGGAATGAATAGTACATCCAAACCAAAGTTGCCAATAAAGCAATACCACATAACCATTCATATGATTTAGGGGCACGTTGTGCAGCAGCAGACTCAATCAAATCAAAGTCAAGGATCAAGTTCAGTGAAGCAATCACTGCAACAAAAGCAGCAAAGCCAATACCTAACAGGTTGCTTTCAAATAAGAACGGAATGCTTGAACCAAATGCCAAACGCATGATGAATTGAACCACAAACACCAAACCAATGGCGATCGACGCTGAAATCACAACCGATTTAAATTTTTCAGTTGCACGGATAATTTGGAATTTATATAAACCAAACATCACCAATGTTGTGACAAAAGTTGCCAAAAGCGCTTGTAAAGGAATACCTGGGAACTTTAATTGGAAGATGACGGAAACACCACCTAAAAATGCACCTTCAAAGAATGCATAGGGAATCGCCAGAACACGTGCTGTATTCGGTTTAAATGTCGCAATTAAACCTAAAATCAAACCACCAATTGCACCGACCATTGTAGCAGCATATGCAATCCCTACATTCATGGTGCTAAAGCTATAGAAGAAAATTCCAACACCTAACACCGCAGCAATCACAGTCAATAAAACTGACTTTTGAATTGCGCCTTGTATGGTCATTGGCTGTTCATAATCCGCATACGTTTCCGCACGCGTTAAAATTGGGTTATTACTTTGCATAGTCAATCTCTTTGTAATAATTCAAATATAAAAGGATATTAAAACGTTTTTTATGCAAACAATTTGAACTGCTTGCTCTTTTTTGTAACGAGTTGTCAGAAGACATCACTTCCAGTATAGCTTAAAAAATCAAAATTCATAGTAAAAAAGAGATTAAAAACGCCCTTGTTTCAATCTGATATATGAAGATGCTTAATTATTGAGATGATGTTTAGACGAATGGACAAATAAACTTTTAAATGTTTTTAAGAAGAAAAGAGGCAGATGATAGAATTTAAATCGTTTTGAAAGCCAAAGAATATGTAGATCATCCGCTCGATTGGCGTACTGCATACAGCCAGATGATGTTATTTGCTGACAAATGAGGTATTCACTGAATCAGTGGGGGGCGCGGTAAAGAACCTTATGGGTGAGTACCACAGTTGATCACCTCACCCAAGCTGGCTTAGTCTTTATTCTCAATAAAGAAATATTGACGGTAGTATTTTAATTCTGCGATTGAGTCGCGAATATCATCCATCGCCAAATGTGATGCATTTTTCTTTAGACCGCTCATGATTTCGGGTCTCCAGCGTTTTGCCAACTCTTTAATTGACGATACATCCAAATTACGATAATGGAAGAATTGTTCAAGTTCTGGCATTAAACGATGCATAAAACGACGATCTTGACAGATTGAATTACCACACATCGGCGAAGATTTCGGACTGACCCATTTCTTCAAAAATTCCAAGGTTTGTTGTTCCGCATCTTGAGCTGTCAGTTTGCTGCGACGTACACGTTCGATCAAACCTGACTGACCATGCTGTTTGGTATTCCACTCATCCATTGCGTTCAGAATGAGATCTGATTGATGCACTGCAAGAACTGGACCTTCCGCCAAAATATTTAAATGGTCATCTGTCACAATGGTTGCGATTTCAATGATCTTGTCATTATCTGTATCTAGACCTGTCATCTCGAGGTCAATCCAAATTAAGCGGGTATCCAGTGTACTGCTCATAGAGTGCAATCTTATTAGGTCAATAAAAAAATGAATAGTAGCAAATTTCTTACTTCTGCGCTGTAATTCATTCGCTCATCATGGTATTTTTGCCTTCTCATTTTCAAGGTTTTTTAGGACATGAATGGCTTTAATTCGTAAACGTCGTTTGACTGAGCAGCAACAACGCCGCATTCAGAAACAACATAAAACACGTCAAGAAGAAATCGACACTTCCAATGACCTTGAAGGTCTGGTGGTTCAGCATTATGGACGACAACTCGAAGTACAAGCCCTTTCTACTCCCGCTCAACATCCTCAAAAACCCACTGTTCAGGCAGGCGAACCAGAACCTTTTTGGAAACCGATTGAAATCGGCAGCGTCTGGCGCTGCCATACCCGTACCAACCTTGAGTTGTTGGTCACAGGGGACAAAGTTAAATGGCAGGCAGACCCCAATACGGGCTTGGGCATTATCACGGCGATCCACCCGAGAACCTCGCTACTGACTCGTCCAGACCGTTATCACAAGGTCAAACCTGTGGCAGCCAATATCAGCTTGATCGTGATTGTTTTTGCACCTTTGCCGGAGCCTGCTCCCACATTGATTGATCGTTACCTTGTGGCTTGTGCAGATGCCAGCATTCCTGTGCTTCTGGTCTTGAACAAATCCGACTTACTCAAAGACAATGACCCAATTCTAGATCTCATCAAAGAGTATCAAGACTTGGGTTATGAAGTGTTGATCACACAGTCCGAGGGTGATATTGGCGAGCTTAAACAACGCTTGGACAATGAAACCGTTGCTTTTGTAGGTCAATCGGGTGTGGGCAAAAGTACACTGATCAATGTGATTGTTCCCGATGCAGAACAGAAAACCAATATCATTTCTGAAAACTCTGCGCTTGGGCAACACACCACAACATCGACACGTCTGATTCGCTTTGGTGAAAATGGTGCGTTGATTGACTCACCGGGAATTCGTGAATTTGGACTTTGGCATCTGAGCCTTGAAAAAATTGATGCGGGCTTTCCAGAGATTTCGAATTTGGTTGGATACTGCCAGTATCGCAACTGCACCCACACCCACGAAAAGCAATGTGCTGTGAAAAAGGCAGTCGATGATGGTGAAATTCTAGCCAGACGTCTGGAAAGTTATTTGCGCTTAATTGAAGAAATCACTGATGCGCAACAAAAAAATTAAATTTCTTCTGAGATAACCTTGAAGCGGTGATTTTGATCACCATATATATACGCTATACTCGACGCAATTTTTGATTGTAATTAGGTGACTTGTGGAACGTTGGTTTGAGTTTATGGGGAATCACCCCTTCTTATTTGGTATTTTAGGAGTACTGATTGTCCTGTTCTTCATTTTTGAAGGACAACGTAGTGGTCGTAAAATTTCACCACAATCCCTCGGTATTTTGGTGAAAGCCAAAAATGCAATGCTGATTGATTTACGTGATGCGAAAGATTTTCGCGAAGGTCACATCAGTGGCAGCCGCAATATTCCATATAGCCAAATTGCCAGTCATATTGAAGAATTGAAAACCGCAGATCGCCCTTTAGTCTTTATCTGTAACTTGGGTCAAGTGGCAGGTAGTGCTTTACAGCAGGTCGGTCACGCTGACAGTTATCGTCTAGATGGTGGTATTAGTAACTGGAAAGCCCAAGGCTTGCCATTAGTTAAAGCTAAAAAATAAGCTTAAGGAGCTCAACATGTCTGCTGAAGTAAAAGTTTATTCAACAACTTTCTGCCCATACTGTGTACGTGCAAAATCTCTACTTGAGCGTAAAGGTGTTGCTTTTACCGAAATCAATCTCGATCAGGAAGCACCTGAGGTTAAGACTGAGCTAATCCAGCAAACCAAGCACCGTACTGTGCCACAGATTTTTATTAATAATGAATTCATCGGTGGTTTCGACCAGCTTTATGCTTTAGAAAAAGCCGGCAAACTCGATGAACTACTTGCCTGATTAATCACTTCTTAAAATTTAAGGAATAAAGAATGAGTGAAGAACAACAAGCTCAACCGCAACTTGCTTTAGAGCGTATTTATACAAAAGACATTTCTTTTGAAGTCCCTGGGGCTCAAGTTTTTACTAAAGAATGGCAACCTGAATTAAACATCAACTTGTCTTCTGCTGCTGAAAAAGTAGATGCAACACACTTTGAAGTTTCTTTAAAAGTCGTTGTTCAAGCGAACAATGCAGGTGATACAGCATTTATCGTGGATGTCACACAATCAGGTATTTTCTTGATTGATGGTATCGAAGAAGATCGTCTTCCATACATCTTAGGTGCATACTGCCCGAACATTTTGTTCCCATTCTTACGTGAAGCTGTGAATGATCTTGTGACCAAAGGTAGCTTCCCACAATTGCTTCTTACGCCGATCAATTTTGATGCTGAGTTCGAAGCGAATATGGAACGTGCTCAAACTGCTGCTGCTGAAGGTCAAGCTTAAATGCTTAGATTTTAAGTTAGCAAAGACCGCTTTATGCGGTCTTTTTTATATTGTTCTGTTCAACATTAAAGTTCACTGAAACTTCACAAAACCCAATCACGGCATTTTTTATACTTTAAAAATCATAATACGATGACAAATCATCTATGCCCATTACCCCCTTACATTTAGGCTTAGGTGCAAGTTGTAAAGGAATCGGAAATCAGCACTTTAGCTTTCTCATTTTTTCAGGTGTCCAAATGCTCATGGACATCGAACCTTTACTTGGCATTATTTTCGACTGGAACACTTTACATCTATATAGCCACAATTTAATTGGAGCTTTGTTGATCGGTTTGTTTGCCATCCCAATTGGCAAAGCGATGAGTGAGTTTTGTTTATACCATTTATTCAAACAAATTCATTGGCAGATCACTTGGCGAGTGGCAACCTTCAGTGCACTGACGGGCAGTTTTAGCCACATTGTTCTAGATGGTCTGATGCATGCGGACATGTACCCTTTTTACCCATTCAGTCAAACTCAATTTCTGCTGAATTTAATTCCTTATTCCTATATTTTTTATGGTTGTTTGTTCGGATTTATCTTGGGTGGCATCCTATTTCTGCTTCATGAGAGATAAACATGAGTATTTATACACTAGATTCAACAATCGTTCTAAAGGTCAAATTAATCCGAGCGGTATGTATTTTCTTGGTGGGTGGTAAACGATGTAACCAATGCGTTTGTGTGACGTCTTTCATGATCAGTAAACTGCCATTTTCCAGAGCAATCTCAACCTTTTCTTGGATATTTTTATGTTTAAAGGCAAATTTTCGAACTGCCCCGAGACTTAAAGAGGCAATCGCACCATTCTTTTTTAAGTCTGTTTCACCGTCACTGTGCCATGCCATTCCCTCTTCACCCGTATGGTAAAGATTCAGCAAACAAGAATTAAATGTTTCACCCGTGATCTCTTCGATCAGCTGTTTCAGTTCCAGCAAGTGCTTGGTCCAAGGCAAGGCATATTTTGAGGTATTGGAATAGGTATATTCAAAAGCCTGATTGCCATACCATGCCACTTTACGCTTGGTTGTAATCTTTTTTCCAAAAATAATGGCTTGGTCATTCTGCCATTCAATCGTGTTCAGCAATCGCTCAAAATAATGCTGTGCAAGCGCTTCATCCATGATGATGCCAAAATAATTGACTGTTCCATCGTATGGAAGCAGATTTTGATTTGGTTCAGTTTTAAATTTGAGTTGCTGCATTTTTCCACTTCAAATAGGCTGATTTCATACAGTGTCCACATGGTCGATAGTGCAATGCCAAGGCTTCAGCTTCACTGCTAAAGAATACCCGATTGTTTCTTAACATTCGTTTCCCAGAGGCGCAGTCTAGGCGTCCATAAATTCTGAGTTTTTGGTTGCCTGCAAATAAAATTTCAGCATTTTTAAGTTTGCGATATAATCCTAAGCCGTCTATGTCGCTATGTTGAATCATGCTTTAACTCGCGGCATCATGAAAAATAATTCCTAAACTATAACGCTCCCCTTCAGTTAAGTGACTCACGCCATGCTTCATGTTGACCCGATAGTAGCCATGCGTACCTTTCTTGGGTCTAAATTGCGTGGTAAAAAGCAGTACATCGCCTTTGTTCGGTTGTAACACCATTGCTTTCGACTGCGCTCGTGGGATTTGTTCTGTCATCACCAACTCACCCCCCTTAAAATCAATGTTGGTTTGATTTAAAACAATCACCATTTGAATCGGGAAAAACACTTCACCATACAGATCTTGATGCAAAGTATTAAAACCATGTTGTTGATAATGCAAAATCAACACCGTGGCTTTATCTTGACCGACTTGCTGACATTGTTTCAAAAATGCTTCATGTGACGTGGGATATTGTCGTTGGATATTTAAGTTTTCGAACCAAGCATTGGCGAGCGGCACCAAATAGGGATAAAACTGGGTACGTAGCAATTGCAATAAGTGGGGTAAAGGGTAGCGAAAATATTTATATTCACCCTCACCAAAACGATAGCGCTGCATATTGACGGTTTTTCGGTATAAGTTTTCATGGTGATAATCGGCTTTGATTAATTCACACAAGTCATCGGATAAGAAATTTTCGATCTGTGAAAAGCCCTGCTGATTGAGCTGTTCAAGGATCAAGGTCCAATCCAAATGCTGAATTTTCTCACTCAGGGCTTGAGCCTGTTGAATATTAAATATCGGCATGGGTTTGAACACCTTCCCAACCAATCATCGCCATTTTTCGACTTTTACCCCAATGATATTCACCCAAAACGCCTGTTGCTTGAATGACCCGATGACACGGAATCAAAAACGCCACGGGGTTGTGACCCACTGCTGTACCTACCGCACGAGAGGCTTTTGAATTTCCTATTTGCTCTGCTAAATCTCCATAAGTGGTTAATTGCCCCATTGGGATTTTGAGTAAACTTTCCCAGACTTTAAGCTGAAAATCAGTACCTTTTAAATGAAGTTTAATTTGTCCCAGCTGCTTATTTCCAGATGAAAAAATTGCCAAAGCATGTTCATGCAATATATCAGTCTGTTGATCAAATTGGGCATTGGGAAATTTTTCGAGCATTGCGGCAAAGCTTTCTTGTTCATTGTCTACAAAGGACATAAAGCAAACACCCTTCGCGGTAGATGCCACTAAAACCGTTCCAAATGGACTTTCAGCATATTGATAATGGATGATTAAATTCTCTCCGCCACTTTTATATTCAGCAGGCGTCATCCCTTCAATTTGAATAAATAAATCATGCAAACGACTGGTACTCGAAAGTCCGGTATCAAAAGTCGCATCAAATACAGAATGATCTTGCTTTAATAATTTTTTTGCATGTTCCAAACTGATATATTGCAAGAATTTTTTAGGGCTGGTACCCGCCCATTCCGTAAATAAACGTTGGAAATGAGCGGGGCTTAAATGGATATGTGCAGCCACTTCATCTAGATTGGGCTGGGTTTTAAAATTATGCTGAATATAGGTTATGGCTTTTGCAATACGTGCAAAGTGATTTTGCTGTTGCATCACATGTCTCCTGATCTTCTCGTTATAACTTAACAGCGATAAAGTGATGAACAAATCCGAATCATGCGCAGTTTAGCAATTTATTGCCTGATCACTATACTCAAGTGGTCAGCCAAACCACCCGATCATTCATATAAATATTTTAATTTGAGACAGATACAGTCAATCAATTTGATGCTTTTTCTTAGTCTTGATTTTATTGATCAAGTAAAATTATGTTTCTGTATGCCTTTTTAACAAATTGACTCTCATCTCAGCACAAAAAAACCGCTCGCCATTCAACTCACGGTTTTAATAGATCACACTATATTGGTCCAGTCACAGGATTATTGATAGATCTTATGTCCTTGATCACGAATTTCAGCAATTTTTTTGCCTTCCATTTTGGCATGATCCAAATGTCCGCCTTTGACTAAGGCTTGCGTTTTATCAATCTGTGCAATTAATTGATCATAAAGCTGTGTTGAACTTGGCGCGCTGGCATCACCACGACCTTTAAGTTTAACTTTTTTTGCATCTGTTGCTGCGGCACGCATGTTGTCTAAAGCTTTATTGGCTTCTGCTGGATTCGTGGTTTGATTAAACGCTTTGTAATTTTTACCCAATGCCTGCATATTCTGTTGCAGGGTTGCAGCAAAACTCATTGAACTCAAACTTAGGGCAGAGATCATCATTACGGTGGCTAAAGTTTTTTTGATCATTGTGATCTTCCTTAAAACTGTGGCTATCGTGGGTTATCCACGGGAATAAAAGTACAGCTATTGTCCATATTCAACATTAAACATAGTTTAAAACCACAAAAAATAGCAAATAAAAAATGCAACGGAATCGTTGCATTTTTATATTTTAAACAGAACAGGAAAAATCTATACGGGCTCAATTTTATGATTTAAAGCATCGTGAATTGCTTCAACCAACTGTTGGGCAATTTCTTGTTTCGATGCTTTTTCCAAATCTCGTTTTTCCATTTGATATTGCTCAGCAAAAAACACAGTCATAGCATTTTGATCTGAAGCAAAACCGATATCCGCACGAGAAACATCATTACAAGCAATCATATCCAGTTTTTTCGCAATCAGTTTTCCTGCTGCATATTCTTCAACATTCCGTGTTTCAGCAGCAAAACCCACCATAAATGGACGTTTTGACTGTTGTGCAATCGTGGCGACAATATCTGGATTTTTAACCAAGGAAACATTGAGCTCATCACCTGCTTTCTTGATCTTGTGTTCAGCAACTTCTGCCACACGATAGTCCGCAACAGCCGCCGTTGCGATGAACACATCACAACCTTCCTCAAGCTGATGCATGCTTTCATCCAGCATCTTGATTGCTGAAGAGACGTTAATCCGACGTACACCATTTGGAGTATCCAAACTGACTGGACCTGCCAATAAGGTGACTTTTGCTCCCGCTGAATAACAGGCTGCTGCAATGGCAAAACCCATTTTTCCTGTACTGTGGTTTGAAATATAACGCACTGGATCAATGGCTTCACGTGTCGGCCCTGCAGTAATTACCACACGTTTTCCTGCCAATAAACCAAATTTTTCTGCAATGGCACGTTGTGCCTGATGGAAATAATTTTTAACCTGCTCGGCAAGATCTTCCGGTTCAGGCATACGTCCCAAACCAACATCGCCACACGCCTGAGAACCTGCTTCTGGCATGATCACATGCACACCATCTTCAACCAATGTATTTAAATTACGTTGAGTGGGTTTGGCAGCCCACATCTGCTGGTTCATCGCAGGCGCAACCCAAACAGGCGCCTTAGTTGCCAGATAAAGAGTGCTGAGTAAATCATCTGCCAAACCGGCAGCAAATTTTGCAATCGTGTCACAACTTGCGGGTGCAACCAAAACCAGATCAGCCCATCGCGCCAATTCAATATGTCCCATGCCAGCTTCTGCTTCAGGGTCTAATAATTCTGTATGAACGGGATTGCCAGACAATGCCTGAAAAGTCAGCGGTGTAATAAATGCTTGTGCACCATGCGTCATCACAACACGGACATTAAAACCGTAATCCTTTAAACGACGTACAAGGATGGCACTTTTATAGGCAGCAATACCGCCTGTTACAGCAAGAATAATATTTTTATTAGAAAATACACTGAGATCGAAACTCACGATCAGGCTACCTTTCTGTTGCAGTGGCGCTCACAATAGCATTAAATAGTCTATCTCCCAAGCAGTTATCGGGAGAAAAAATGAAAAGTACAATAAATTAAAAATGTGGAAAACAATGAACCATTCAATCAAACAATGGCCCGAACAAGAGCGCCCACGTGAAAGATTACTCTTGCAAGGGGCACACAGTTTATCCGATGCAGAGCTTTTGGCAATCTTCCTTCGTTCAGGCTCTAAACAGCACTCTGCTGTCGAATTATCACGCCTATTAATTCAGCATTTTGGGCATTTAAATGCTGTATTCGATTCCTCTTTAGAAGAGCTCCGTCAGTTTCATGGAATTGCCGAAACCAAATATTCACAACTGATGGCAGTCAAAGAATTAGGTCGGCGCTATCTTAAACATCAACTCCATCAAGGTATGGACTTAAGCCGCTCTGACTTAATTCGAGATTATTTGCGCTATGAATTAATTGGAGAACAACAAGAGGTCTTTGCCGTGCTCTGTCTAGATAGCCAGTTACGCAAGCTAAGCTTTAAAAAACTATTTTTCGGCTCTATCAATTACTGCAATATTTCGATCAATCAATTATTACGTCATGCCATACAGAAACAGGCGACTTTTATTGTGATTGCGCATAATCATCCTAAAGGTTTAGCAAAACCCTCACGTGAAGATTACGATCTTACCCAGCAAATATCCAAAGCCTGTCAACTGCTTGAAATAGAATTACTAGATCATATGATCATCGCCTCTGAACAAAGCTATTCCTTTAGTGAACATGGACTCATCAAATCTAAAACTTTCCCTGCAAATAAGATTGACAAGAATCCTTGAAGCGGTGAAGATCACTAAAAAATTATAGACTCAAAAACATGATTGTCCGCGATCAAAACGATACCCTTAAAATACTCCTGTCTTGGCGTGGTACGATTCTGCCAAAAGTTTTACCGCCGCTAGGTTTTGTGATGCTCATCTCTGCCATCGTAGGTGGAATTGAGTATACTGATTTATATCGTTTTCCCGAGCTTCCCCTCGTTGGTTTTACCCTCATCGGGGTGGTTCTGTCTATTTTTCTAGGCTTTAAAAACACGGCATGTTATGACCGCTGGTGGGAGGCGCGTAAGCTTTGGGGAATGTTGATTGCCAATGCACGTCACTTTGACCGTGACTGTCGTATTTTCCCTCAGGGTCGCCGTGAAAGAATTATTCAACATGTCATTGTTTTTGCAAACTTATTGAGAGATCGTCTACGTCATCAAACCGCCAATCCAGATGCATTGGTGGAAACCAGCGGGATGAGTCCTCAAGCATTAACGCAACTCTATCAACAGACCAATGCACCCCAATACACGCTGAGCTTGATTCAATGGGAGTTGATGCAGGCTTTGAAAGAGGGTGAGATTTCAGACATCATCTACACGCAGCTCAATGAGCATGTGAATGAACTCAGTTTGGTACAAACGGGTTGTGACCGTATTGCGACGACACCTTTACCATTTGCCTATTCAGTTCTATTAAACCGTACTGTCTATTTTTTCTGCTTTATGCTTCCTTTTAGCTTAGGTTCATTATTAGGTTTAGCCACTCCCTTATTGGTTGGCATTTTAGCTTATACATTTCTCGGCTTAGATGCATTAAGTACTGAGATTGAAGAACCCTTTGGTACCCAAAGCAATGATTTACCCCTTGACTCTATGGTTCGAATGATTGAAATTGAACTGCTCGGGACTTTAGGTAAACCTACGCCTCCGCCGATTCAAGCGCAGGATCATAATTTACTTTAACGCAATTTGATCTTGAGTCTAGTTGTTGATCTTTCTAAATATTTTTCAGCAATGATAAAATTTATTTTTGAATGTAACTGCCATCAATGGATTCAATACGTGATATGAAATACGTGGTTATTTTTAAAGCTCAGGTGAATATACTAGATCACCACTATATTCAAACGGCACAGTATTTAAGGGAAAAAGCCTTAACCCAATTTAACTGTCAAAAATTTGAATCTATTTGTGAAAATGACTTTGAAATTGCACTTTCCTACTGGAATTCACTTGAAGATATCCATGCGTGGCACAAAGATGCAGAACATCAAGCTGCACAACAGATGGGTAAACAACAATGGTATAAACACTTTCATGTCGAAATTTGTGAAATTACACGATCATATTAAGGTCTGTTGACACTTTACGGATGCTTGCGAAAGTCTATGTTTTTCAAACAAAATAAGGCAAGTTTTATGGAACTTAGTCCCTCTCTTCAACAAGAGCTTGCATCTGAGTGATAAAGCTGCCCTGTCCTCCAGACTGATGGTTAAAATATCAACGGACTTTAAAAAAAATACTAAATGGGCGTAGACTTTTCGCTTCAGATTCGTTCAGGGAATATTTCGCTCTGGACTGCCATTTTAATACTCAACAACACGATGATCCGGTCACGCTCTTACGGAAAGCGATGCAGATTTAAACCGTAAAAATCGCTCTGCAAAAGTCCTTATGATTTGGCATTATGAATGAAATTCCCGGAAGGAAACAGCTTAGTACAACACGACCAAGCTCACCCTTTATCGTCTGTCGGCTTAACAGGATTTTAAGCTGCGAGTCCGTAGATTGTTTAAGACAATAACAAGTTTTTCTCAAGGCTCTAATGAACTTCAAATTCAGACTCAGCGGGATCGAAACGCCACGTTCTGACAATTCTCAGCTCGGAAATATCCTTCATTTTTGCATCAAAACGTCCAAATGGTGCCCCCTTGCGTACCGAATTTTTTGCGGCTTCATCTAAAATGGCGTGCCCTGAACTTTCGATTAAGCGAATTGCTCGTATTCCTCCTTCATTATTCAGAATCACCATCAGACGAACTTCACCTGAAAGGCGCTGTTGCTTAGCGAGATCTGGATAATAGCGGTTGCCATACATTTCGACTTTTTCACGGAATTTATCCAGATAGCCAGCAGATGCATCTTGTTTCGCTTGAATACCGTCTAAGGTTTTAATTTTTTGCTGTTTACTAAAATTTTGTTGTTTCTGTAAATATTGTGCTTCTAAACTCGCCACCATTGCAGCTTTGGCTTGCATTTGGCTTTGTAATTCTTCCAGCGCCTTCTTTCGATCGTTTTGTTCAGCTTGTTTTTGCCAACTTAAAACCGTCATCAGCACTTTTTCTTCAAATTTTAATTCTCGTTTTTGCTGTATTTGTTCTAAAGCTTCCAGCTGTTGATCCCCAGCACTTTTATCTTCAGCTTGTGCTGGCATATCAGAGGACATTCGATGCTCTTTACGAAAGGTTCCAGACCCTTGCTGATCTGCTTGTGCAAGGAAATCGGCATCTTTGACTTTATCTTCACTGGGACGAATACTGACAGCAATTTCTTTTGTGGCAGCATTATTTTCCTGCGGCATTCCAAATTGCACAGATAGAAATAACCCGTGGACAATTACAGCAATTGAAACTGCCCCGACAAATAATGCATCTTGCCACCAGTACCCAGTATGTTGTGTATTGGCAAATAATTTTTTTATCATGACATTAATCCGACAAAATTCCCCAATTGCCAAATTTAAAATTTATTAAAATAAGTTTAGTCTTACATTATTCACAAACTTTGTGACTGACTTAATGAAAGTAAAAACGTAATTTTAAAACACTCAAAATGGTGCAATGTTTTTTGCTAAACTGCAATCTTTAGACTTGAATTTTTTTAATCATCGACAAGTTTATCGCCTTAAAGTGATGATGATTTGGGACCATACTTATGCCGACGCTACTTTCTAACATTGTTAAACGTATTCGACAAGTATACCAAAAAGCCGAAGGTTTTATAGAAGAAGAACGCGAATTTCCACTCTCTCAAGTATTTTTAAATGCAACGTTTAAACGTTATGTCACTGACAATGTCAAAATTCTCGAAGATTTACATGCTGACCTGCACGATGATTGGTTAAGACTTTATGCAACACTGAATGTCAAAGGCATGCATTTGGTATTGTCTGTCGATCTTAAATTAGTTCAAATGGAAATGAACAAAGATATGCAACTGATCGTCTTTGAGCAAATCAGCAACACCCAAGTGATTGAAGCAACCTATCCCAATATTTGGTACAAAATGGGAGTTAATTGCGCATTGTTCTTCTATCAAAAAATGCTTAAAAAAGACCCTTTGGGCATGATCTTAGAAAAATTTGATGTAATCACAGTAAAAGATGAATTACTCCACTTGGACCTAAACCGTTGGTTAGGTAAAAATCGTTCAATCATGGATACATTAAACAAAGTACATGTTAATCATGCCGAACTTCGTGAAACGGAATTGGTGGTGATTGGTAATGTCAATCTCTCCGCTTTATTAAGCAAATTTAGAGATGATAATGACCAAATGGAGAGCTTCGAAGACGAGCAATATATTGATGATAAGGTTACCCCGATCGAACAAAAAAGCTAAATCGTTCATTTTGGGTCAAATTTCAAGTCAAACCTAGCAAAACCGATACATAATTTCACAGGATTTGAAATAAAGTGAATATTTTCTCCCCAATTACATTGCATAATAGACATTTATAACTAACAGATACTTTTAAATGCATAGGACATTTAATGATGGCAAAAACGTTATTTAAAACATTCAGCACAGCTGCCGGTATTTCTACTGCAATGTTATTGGTTGGATTTTCAAGCAATGCTCTTGCCATGAGTCCATTCCAAGCCAGCTATCAATTTGCTTACAATGGCAAAAATCTAGGCTCTGCTACCCGTACTTTAAGTCAAAATGGCAATAATTGGACCTATGTTTTTGCAGCGAAAGCGGCTGCAATTGCATCAGCAAGTGAAACCAGTCGTTTTACTTTCAGCAACGGTCAAATTAATTCCAATAGCTTTAGCCGTACCAGTAAAGTGTTGGTACATAACGACACCATGACCATCAATTTTAATCCAAACACCAAAACCATCAATACCAAGAAAAAAGATCAAGCACGATCTTTCCCTTGGAAAGCAGGTGCTTTGGATGAACTGAATGCTGAACTGCAAGTACGTGAAGACTTAAAAGGTGCTGGTTTAAAATCGAGCTATCTGATTGCAGATGCCAAAGGTCTTGATGCTCGCCGCTTTGTAAAACAGGGCACCGAGTCAATTAAAACCCCTGCTGGGACCTATAACACGGTCAAAGTGGTACTCACTCACGACAATGGTGAAAAAAGCTCAATCTTCTGGTTAGCACCACAATTGGACTATTTACCAGTAAAAATGTCACATGTGGATGGTAAGACCTCTTATAACCTAACCCTGACCAGTTACAAAAAGTAAGAGATTTTTCACCTTTTGGTCAATTTGAGCTTGCATTTTTTTTGGTGCTTTTTAAAATACGCCTTTGCTTTAAAAAGCACCTTGCCTCTAGAGGATTCTCCCTGTGCACGCACTAGAACAGAAAATCTTAGCTGAAGGTATCGTTCTATCTGATCAAGTTCTGAAAGTCGATTCTTTCTTAAACCACCAAATTGACCCTGCCATGATGCAACTGATTGGTCAGGAATTTGCTCGCCTCTTTAAAGATGCGGGTATTACCAAAATCATTACAATTGAAGCATCAGGTATTGCTCCTGCTGTAATGGCTGGTTTGGAGCTTGGCGTACCTGTTATTTTTGCACGCAAATATCAATCTTTAACACTTAAAGATGATTTATATCGTTCAAAAGTATTCTCTTTTACAAAACAAATTGAAAGCACCATTGCGATTTCTAAAAAGCATATTACCCAAGGCGATAAGGCTTTGGTTATCGATGATTTCCTCGCCAATGGTCAAGCTGCCCTCGGTCTTGCTGATTTAATCCATCAAGCAGAAGCAGAGGTGGTGGGCATTGGTATCGTGATTGAAAAATCATTCCAACCGGGTCGTCAGTTGTTACTGGATAAAGGTTACCGTGTAGAATCTCTAGCACGTGTCGAATCTTTGGCAAATGGTACTGTTACTTTTGTAAAAGATTAAGACTTTCAGCTTAAGCTTTTATCTTAAAATTGAGCGCAGCATGCGCTCTTTTTTATATCTCATTAAATTTAAACAGTGTCTTTTTAAGCATTCATTTCATTGTTTTTTTCCTCTATATTATTCAAATAAATACATCGTCCGGCAAATGATAAATGAGATCGCTCACCCAAGAATTCATCGATCTACTGAATGTAAAACAACTGGATCACTACTTGTTTCAAGGACAAAATACTTCACTCTTTGGCTCACACCTGATGGGAGGACAACTGGTTGCCCAAGCTTTAATTGCTGCTTCAAAAACCACTGATCGTCCTGCACATTCTTTACATGCATACTTTATTCGCAGTGGTCGTACAGATTTACCAATTTTATTTAAAGTTGAAAATTTACGAGATGGCAAAAGCTTTACCACACGACAAGTGAATGCATGGCAAGCAGGTCATCTGATCTTTTCAGCGATGATTTCATTTGCACTGATCGAAACAGGCTTGAATGATCAGATTGATCCTCCAGAATATCCCCAACCCGATCAACTTCTATCAGAACAACAGCTGAAGCAAATGATCTGTAAGGATGTTCCTCAAGCTGCTCGGGATATATTCATGCGTCAGTTTTTTGTCAACGTATGTCCGGTACAACCATTTAATCCATTTAAACCCATAAAATCAGAAACCCGCTATGCCGAATATATGCAAACTTTTCACGACATCCCTGCTGAATTTGATCTTCCTATGATTCACCAAGCAATAGTTGCCTATTATTCAGACTACAATCTGCTGACCACATCACTCAGACCGCACGGTGTCAGTTATGCCAATGGTGGAGTCCGCAGTGCAAGTTTGGATCACAGCATATATTTTCATTCTGCCTTTAGGGCCGACGAATGGCTGTTGTATGACATGGATGCTACTGTTTCGAGTCAATCAAGAGGACTGAATTTTGGGCGAATCTGGCAAGCTGGAAAATTAGTATGCAGCATCACACAGGAGAGTTTAATGCGTGTTAAATCACGATAAAAAGCAGCTGGTATCGTGTAAGTTTTTGATTTAATCGCTTAAACCGATATTCACATTTAAACTTTTCTCTCGCACGTCTTCACATAAAATATAAAGAATCTACATTATATTCAGTTACAATCGAATCAAGTCTCATGATCAGCATGCAAAACAGCTGTCGTGAAAATGAGTGAAATATTAACTATAACTTAGCGAAGAAAAATGGACTTTGTTGAGTGAGTAAAGAATCAATGACTGATGAACAAACAGTAACTTGCCCAAAATGCGGCTCGGCAGACTTAACACGACGTGATCATGAACAGCTTCTAGGTAAAGCAGGAAGTGTATTGCTGACCTCAGCAGGTGCAGCAGCTGGCACGGTAGGCGGTGCAGCCTCCGGAGCTTCAATTGGTGCTGCAATCGGTACGGTCGCTGGACCTTTGGGCGTGATTGTTGGCGGAACTGTCGGTACATTTGTGGGTGCGATCAGTGTAGGCATTACTGGTGGATTTTTAGGAAATCGCTTTGGCAAGAAAGCCGGTGTCATTGTTGATCAAAATATCTTCTTTGACTATCAATGCCAAAAATGCAAATTCCGTTTTAATATCAAATAGTAAAACCACAATAGGTGTCACATGATGCTTTCAACTAAAAGCATCATGGTCTTACAAAAATGTCTAAGATCCTAAAGTGAAATCGAGCCCATTTAGATTGTGGCTTTAATCCTGATGTCTTTATTTTATAAAAGCATCAAAGCCGTATTAAAACCCATTTATGCTTAACGATTGAGCTTTTGAACAATTTCACCTAAACGCTTGCCCTGCTCTGTACATAATGATTTCTCATCTGTCGTCAAACTCTGGTCGTGGCGTGGTCCACTGACATGACTGACGCCATAGGGTGTGCCCCCGGATTTAGTGTTGGATAATGCAGGATGGGCATTGGTCAGTCCCATAATCATCATCCCGTGATGAAATAACGGCGGCAACATGGTCAGCAGTGTACTTTCCTGCCCACCGTGCATTGAGCCTGATGAAGTAAAGACACAAGCGGGTTTATTGTGCAGTGCGCCATTTAACCAAAGACTGGTGGTTTGGTCCCAAAAATATTTCATTTCGGAAGCCATATTACCAAAGCGCGTTGGAGAGCCCAGCGCCAAGCCTGCACAGTTTTGTAAATCTTCCAAACTACAATAGATATCACCTTCTTCTGGAATACTCGGTTGTGCTTCTTGAACCACTGTTGAAAGATGAGGAACTGTACGAATTTTTACCGCAGTTCCTGTCGCTTCGATACCATTGGCAATCAGGTATGCCATTTCTTTGGTAGATCCATATTTACTATAGTAAAGTACGAGAACATAAGCTTGCATAAGTATAGGTTGATCATAGCTAAGACAATAAAACTATACGGTATTTTTCAGCTTTTTTGGGTAAGCTTAAAAAATGAAACTGAAAGATATGCCGAAAAATAATTGAGATCAGAGATATATGTTTGAATTAATTAAAAAATTACCCTTTTATCAAAAAACTTGGTTTCAATTCATTCTTTTTGTAATACGTCGTTTTGAAGCAGATCGCTGTCGTGACCAAGCAGGTTCATTGACCTATACCACCTTATTTGCTGTTGTTCCCATGTTGACGGTGTTTCTGGTCATTATTTCATCAATCAAGGCGCTAGAACCTGCCAGACAACAACTTCAGCAGATGATTTACAGTAATTTTCTGCCTAAAACCAGTATTGCTTTTGATAAAGCCTTTAATGTATTTACTGAGAATTCAAGCAATTTAACCGTGATTGGTGTGTTGTTTTTATTCATCACAACAGTATTGATGCTGACCAGTATTGAAAGTGTCTTTAATCGTATTTGGCGAGTCAAAGAAACCCGTAATGGTATCATCGGCTTTATGCGCTATTGGACCATAATCTCCTTGGGGCCAATTTTACTGGGCAGTGCCTTTGTGATTTCCTCCACATTGGCATCTATGAATATACTCAGCAATAATTTTGCAGGTTATGAAGTAGATGGTACAGCCTTATTCGCAGTGATTTCTTTTGCGCTCACCACTTTAGGATTTTTTATTTTATATTGGACGATTCCCAATCGCAGTGTGCCGATCAAAGCGGCTGCTATCGCTGGAGTCTTTGGCGCTGTTGCTTTTGAATTGCTGAAAAATCTTTTTGGTTTTGTGATGACCAATTTTACCAGTTATACCTTGGTTTACGGTGCATTCGCAGCAGTACCCATTTTCCTGTTATGGATATTCTTATCTTGGAATATTGTCTTATTGGGTGTTGAAATCAGTTATGCCTTAACTGCCTTTCATACAGGTAAAATCCAAACACGCCACCCTGTACTGATGATGTTGGATATTTTGGAATTATTCTATAAAAAGCAAAAAACGGGACAAGTGGTCACAGACAGTGAAGCACTCGATATTCTAGGTCGTGGGGAAATAGGTCGCTGGCCTCGCTATGTGCAGCTTCTAGAGCAGCAAAATTTGGTGAAGCGTACAGATAACAACGAGTATGTGCTGGTCAGAAACTTAGATGAAATAGATTTCTGGTCATTCTACACGTCATTGCCTTATACATTGCCACGTCGTAAAGACGTCGAACATGTGCATGATGATGATGTGTGGATGAAACATATTGGTCCAACACTGATTGAGTCTGATGAATATTTGGCAGCCAAATTATCTATTCCACTTTCAACTATTTTAGATGACAAATAGTTGAATGAAGCAACGGCGGCTAAGCATTTTGCATTCCACTGATCAGTCGGAGGCAATAAAAAATGCTTAGTCTTTTGCGATTCAAATACTGTTATTCAGACCACTCATTGGCCTTTACTTGAGAATAAAATTTCTTTTCAATCCAATGATGTAAGCTGACAATCATTACCCCTAACATAACCATTGCTGCACCAAAAAGAAAATTTAATTCAATCTGCTCGTTAAGAAAAAGTACACCAAATAACATTCCAAAAATCGGGGTAAGAAAAGAAAATACCCCCAAGCGATTAGCCAAGTAATTTCGAAGTAGCCAAAACCACAACATAAAACTGATAAACGACACCACAATGGTATGGAAAATCAAACTTCCAATAACTAAACCTGTCCAATGAATTTCAGTTTGCCCCATCAGAAAAGCCAAAGGCAATAGCAATACACAGCCACCAACCAATTGATAGAATAAGGTTTGTGTCGGATGAGCATCTGATAACTGAGTCAAACGCAAAGAAATCGTGGTCAGAGCCCAAAATAAGCCTGCAAGCAAAGCTAGAAAATCACCAAACAAAGTATTAGAAATCATTACTTGTGCAGCAGTACTATGTACTTCTTCCCGACCTAAAAAGGTGACCACAATACCTGAAAATGCAATAAAAATTCCCAACCATTGCAACATGGAGAGTCGCTCTGCAGGAAGTTTCCAATGTAAACCCAATGCTACAAAGATAGGTGCAGTATAGAGTAAAACTACGGTATGAGATGCAGAAGTATATCTAAGTGCTTCTGCTACGAGGAAGAACTCAGCTGAAAATAAAAATGCAACCCACATGCCTGGAAATAAATATTGTTTAGACCATAGCGTTGTCCCTTTTTGTCGCTGTATTAAGGGATAGACTAAAATTGCAGAAAGTCCAGAGCGAATGGCAATTTGCATCATGGGTGAAATATCTGCCGCTGCTAATTTAAGTACGACTTGTTGTAAGCCCCAAATCAGACATAATCCAACCATCAAAGCAGATGCTTTGCGATCCAGCATTTTCCGCGTATCCACAATATTACACTCGACCTTAAGAGAATGGTTACACTATATTCTTGTCTGTTTTATAGAATATAATTCAAAGTAGACAAAGCATCTTCTAATTCAGGCAATTTATCATGGCAATAAGAAAAACAGCCCATGCAACGCACCTTACTCAACTCACGACCAATGATGAGATTATTGCCCCGCTTTGGCTTATTTTCCGACATGATCCTGCACAATCTATTTATCCTCAACACGGACATGCTTGGGGAGAATTTATTTATGCATTCAATGGGGTGATGGAAGTAAACATCAATCAGATGAATTATATTACTCCACCACCTTATGGTGTTTGGTTACCTCCAAATACCCAACATAGTGGTTTAAACCGGACCCCAGTTTCACATGCAACCTTATATATCCATGAGTCGCTTTGTCATGCCCTCCCACAGCAAGCAGGCATTCTTTTAACATCTCCACTGGTTTCTGCAATTTTAGAGCACCTCAAACAACACGTATTTCAAGAGACTGATCCTGAATATTCAAGACTGTTGCAGGTGTTATTGGACCAACTGCATCACGCAGAACTCATTGGGAGTTATTTACCACATACAGATCATATTGCATTAAAACAAATTTTGGATTTCTTGCATGCGCATCCTGCTGATCAAAGCACCTTGGAAAGCTTAGCCAAACGAATCAATATGACTGAGCGTACTTTAGCGCGACTCAGTCAAAAGGAACTTGCAATGTCTTTAAATGAATGGCGACAACGGCTCAAAGTCATGAAAGCCATGTCTTTGCTGAATGAAGGTCAAACTGTAGAAAGTATTGCTTTAGATCTAGGTTATGCCAATGCCTCTGCATTTATTAATATGTTTAAACGTTGGATGGTGCTCACACCAGATCAGTTTAGAAAATTATTTGATCATTAGACTGTTTTAACAATAAAGTGAAATGGTCAATCTACTGAATATAATGATCAGTTAATTGAAAATAAAAACGTTTTAATAAATTAAAAAATTTTGACACATACAAATCAACTCCAATCCACTCGCCTATCTAAAAAGGCATATTTAGAAATCAATTTAGCTTCTTGTTGCAATTTCCCAAAATAATCCAACTTTTCTGCTTCTTCGATATCAAAGCGTTTCATCCATGCTTCTGCGCGATAGCCAGTAATCAAAGGATTTTCATCATTATTATGATTTCCCCGATGTAAACTTCCAATTTTTTCAACACGTAACGGTTTTAGAACTCGATTTAACAATACATAGGGAGCAGGTAATGGGTCTTCTTCAACAAAGCCATTTAGAGCTAAGTTTCCTGCCTGAATGACGATCCCTGTGCCATAGTCATAGCCAATAAACCAACTCATGGGCAATTCACTATTGAGTGCTTGTTCTTCCTTGATCGGATTAAACCATTCATAATTAATTGCTGTTAACCAACTCACGGTTTTTATTCCATTCAGTAGATTGTCTGACTCAAGATAAGGATTACCCACATCCATTGCCACCATCTTCGAGATAAGTAGGCTTCCGTTGGTTCATTTTTATCATCTCGAATTCGTGAAATGATACATGCGTAACCAGCATAACCATGCTTGGCTTTTAGGCGATTTGCAAATTTAATAAATAGCTCAATAAAAATTTTCGTATTTTCTTCTACCCATTCAATGGGCATAGAAAATGTTAAGGTACTTTGATAAGTACCATTTATGATTTGCCATTTACTCGCACCACTTGCATTAAACTCCCATGGTCCAGTTGCAAATTTCTCTTTACCACTGATATATATAAAATTAAAAGCTTTCATTGGACTATAGTTTTTTAAGCTCTCCCGAATAGGCTTGGCATCACTAAAAGCAATATTCTCTCTTTCCCCTTTTGGCGGTTCATCCTGCCATAACCATGTTAAATGATCTTTCGCATAAGCATGATAATCATCAAAACATTGGGCAATCGCTTCTCGCATGTCATCACTAAAGCCCTCTTTAAAATATAAAACTGCACGAATTGCAGGTATTGCACCCACATAATCTTCAGGACCACCTTTAGCAAAAAGCCCCCCACCAATTGCACCTTGCTCTTGTTGCTCAGCCCACAGTTTATATTCTTCTTCAGTTTTTAAATACATATGATAAACAGATTACCCTACCAATCCACTCGCCTATCTAAAAAGGCATATTTAGAAATCAATTTAGCTTCTTGTTGCAATTTCCCAAAATAATCCAACTTTTCTGCTTCTTCGATATCAAAGCGTTTCATCCATGCTTCTGCGCGATAGCCAGTAATCAAAGGATTTTCATCATTATTATGATTCCCATAATGTATTGCTCGAATCTTTTCAACACGCAACGGTTTTAGAACTCGATTTAACAATACATAAGGAGCAGGTAATGGGTCTTCTTCAACAAAGCCATTTAGAGCTAAATTTCCTGCCTGAATGACGATCCCTGTGCCATAGTCATAACCAATAAACCAATTCATGGGCAATTCACTATTGAGCGCTTGTTCTTCCTTGATCGGATTAAACCATTCATAATTAATTGCTGTTAACCAACTCACTGTTTTCATACCATTTATGAGATATTTTGCTCCTAAAATAGGGTCACCTACATCCATTGCCCACCATTTTCGAGATAAGTAAGCTTCCGTTGGTTCATTTTTTTCATCTCGAATTTGAGAGAGAATACAAGCATAGCCAGCATAACCATGCTTGGCTTTTAGGCGATTTGCAAATTTAATAAATAACTCAATAAAAATTTTCGTATTTTTTTCTACCCATTCAATGGGCATAGAAAAAGTTAAGGTACTTTGATGAATTCCCATTTCAACTTGCCACTTACTTTTTCCTGCAACGGTAAATTCCCAAGCTCCAGTTGCAAATTTTTCTTTACCGCTAATATATATAAAGTAAAAAGCTTTCATTGGACTATAGTTTTTTAAGCTCTCCCGAATAGGCTTGGCATCACTATAAGCAATATTCTCCCTTTCCCCTTTTGGTGGTTCATCCTGCCATAACCATGTTAAATGGTCTTTGGCATAAGCTTGATAATCATCAAAGCATTGGGCAATCGCTTCTCGCATATCATCACTAAAGCCCTCTTTAAAATATAAAACTGCACGAATTGCAGGTATTGCACCCACATAATCTTCAGGACCACCTTTAGCAAAAAGCCCCCCACCAATTGCACCTTGCTCTTGTTGCTCAGCCCACAGTTTATATTCTTCTTCAGTTTTTAAATACATTGCATTCTCCGTTTACCACGCAGGCTGAGGTGAAGGTTTAGGTGATGGAAATCGAGGAAGTTTTGGAAGTTTGCCTTTTCTTAATTGAATTGCAGCAGCAATCAGTCCAGCAGCCCAAGTTATAAACTCTATAACCGTTGAGGTTTTACCATTCTCATCATCATTTCCACAATCACATTCATTGGGATCTAATTGTTTAACTTTGTTTGGATCTCCTGCTATTATTGGATAATCATCCTTTTGCGCTTTACTTATTCTGTCTTTAAATTTTATTTCAATAACATGTTTGATATTGTCTTGGGTCGGGGGAAGATTAGGATCTTTCACAATCACCACATCAGGACGACGCACCATACCCTGCCCCTTTTCAAAAGAATAACCTTTTTCAACTTCCCAATACTTTTTAATCCAACCTGGAAGATAAGGGTGTACCTTGGTGATTATTCCTTTTTCCATAATTGGTGCAGGCGGATTCCGATGCATATCATAATTCACTTCTGCTTTGTAAGGGCTTTGATAATTTAAAAATTTATCCAGCTCTCCTAAACGTTCTGATACGCAAGCTTGGTATTGATTGGTTTCTTTCTTTTTTCCTTTGTTGGGATTGACTTCACAATAACAAATCGCCTTACAAATCACTTTTTTATCTTGAAGATCTAAGGCATCGCTAATAATAGCAACGACTTTAATCGTCGGATTTTGAGAGGGTCCTGTCGTTAAAATCCCTTGCGGTTTTCCTTGATCAGCCATTATCTAATTCATCCACTAAATTAAGATGAATTTCCTCTTCGGATGGCGTATAAATCCAATCGGTAAAACCTTGGTCATCACTTGCATAAATCGTCATTGTACCATCTCCCATCGTCACACGAACTCGACGATTCGCTATAGGTTCACCAGTGTTTTGATCAACCAATTGAAAACGCCCTTGATGGTCTTGTGGTGGTGGGACTGTTTCCTCACCCTCATCATTTGGATTGCCCATTAACTGAGAACCAAAGGGTGAACTGGGCTCAACAACCACCTGAAATGAGCTTGGCAGTAATTTTGCGCCACAGGCAGTTTTCATTCCAACTAAAGCAACTTGAGTATCATCAGGAAGAATAAAATTAGGTGCACCTTCGGTTATTGGAAAAATGCCTTTACACTTAGGACAAGCGACCATATAACCTTTGCCTGCCATCCCTATACCATTTATTGATATTGTTGGATGACCATGCAAAACAACGCCACCATGATCAGTTTTACAGCCTTGGACAATAATAGGCTTATTCATAACTCTGCTCTTATAATTTAATTTTATTAAAATGATTTATATTTAAATATAAACAATAGTAGTCAATATACTGAATATTGAATCAAAAAAATAGGGCTTTTGTAATTTTCAATAAACCAAAACAAGAAATTTATCTCAAAAATTCAAGTATTTAAGAGAGACAAATAAGAATCACATTCAACAAAAAACCCATTGTTTAGTCAGGTATAAACAATGGGTTTAATGTGGGTGATTTCTTTTTTATTTTACAAAGGTTTTCCAAACAAAATCTTGACTTTGACCATGTAACGTCATCGAAAGTTGATCTCCTGAAGCCAATGCAGCAACCCCTGCTGGCGTTCCAGTCATGATGACATCACCCGGCTCTAAAGAGAACACTTGATTAATATCGGCAAGTAAATAAGCAATATCAAAAATCAGCAGCGAGGTATCGCCTTTTTGACGAACCTGATCGTTTACAGCAAATTCAAAGCTTACTGCCGACCAGTCTTTAACCTCATCGACACTGACCCAATCCGCCAATACGCATGAACCATCAAATGCTTTAGCCCGCTCCCAAGGTTGACCTTTTTTCTTTAAATCATCCTGCAAATCACGCAGCGTTAAATCCAGACCCAGTGTCACAGCGCCAATTGCATCTAAAACTTTTTCAAGATTCGTCTCACCTTTGAGGGGTTGATCTATTCGTAATGTCAGTTCACACTCATGATGACAATTTCCCCATGCTTCATTCCAAGAAATACCCTCTTGTAATGAAATCAGACTGCTGGGTGGCTTGATAAATAAGACTGGACGATCTGGAATTGCATTTCCCAATTCTGCCGCATGTGCTGCATAACTACGACCTACACAGACAATTTTAGATGGACGTGTACTCATATTATTCCCTTCTTATTGATCACCGTTAAAAACTGTTCAGTTCAAGTTACTTCTTAAATGTATTGATAAAAATCGTTTGATCTGTAGGTGTTGCAAAAGCACGTTTAGGTACAATCACCACAGTACGATTTTTTAATTCGATCATATAGGTCAGTTTGCCTTCTGCAAATTTCTGCACATCTGAATAATGATGCACTTGTTTCGGACGGCCACTACTGAATAATTCCATATAATCTTGGAACAATTCGATGCCTTGCTCACTCTTACCAAATTGGTATTTTACAAACTGACGCTTAAACATCATCGGTAAAAACCAGTAGCGCATCAACATTTGCAGAATTAAGAAAAAAGCACCCAAGCATACATAATATTTACCTACACCATCCAACCCAAGATAAATCCCCCACACCATGATCCCGATACTGACCAAAGGTGTAAGCAGTTGGCTCATCTGTTTTTTCCCAAATGTTGCCAGTTTAAAACCATCTTGAGATTCTTCTAAATTAAGATAATAACGTGCAGATAATGCAGGCTTACTGTCTGACATAGTGACTTCAATACAAATATTTTAGGATGCCCAGATATTACACCAGATTAAGGTTTGAAAGGCTGATTTTCGTCACGTTTTACAGAACAGGTCTATTTTTTTTAATTAAACTCTTTTTAATAGCTATAAGACAAAGATCGTCTGAATTCATTGAAGATCACCAAAAATAAAATAGGCAAAAGGAAATTGTGATGAAATCTTTTTATGCGCATATCAGTTTGATCATCTTACTTGGCATAAGCCAAAATAGTACAGCAAAATTAGTCACATGGACTGAAAATATTCCAAGTGCATTAAAACCCTTTGACCAAAATGCACAACAAGTTGCCGCAATTGCACAGGACAATATTTTAATTTATCCGCACCCAGCCATAAAAACGAGTTTACCCACCTTGGCTCAAAATCCACAACCGATTGCTCATTTTTCTACAGCGGCAATCGTAGTACCTGTCAGCAGTAAAGAAGTCGGAAAAACATTGAGCAATTACAGCCAATATGTTGGATTATTTCCCACTTTAAAGTCAGCAAAAGTAATAGAAACTGCTGGTCAAGTCAGTCAATTGAAATATCGTATTTCAATCCCTACACCGATCCCTGTTTTAAATTTTAATGAAGATGTGGTACTACAACATCAACTCGAAGCAAACAGTGTTTCAACACTGGTGATTGATGGCCCTATTCCTTATGCAGCAGGTAAATTTGAATGGTTTAGTTTAGGTGAGAATAAAACCTTAATTACCCTGACGCAGTGGGGAGATTTAAATCAGCCGCAAGGATTTTTATTTAAGAAGATTTTAAATGCTTTTCCTGAAGTCAAACTTGCCATTCCGAATGGTTCAAGTGCATTTGTATTGGAAGCATTAAAAAATAAGTTTTCAACGAAAAAAATAACCGCATTAAACGCAGGTCAACTCCCGAGTCCTCAATTGAGCACAGCTCAAATCAATAAAATTGTTCAAGTGAGTGCCAATGCTCAACAACCTGTGAGCCTGATATTAAACCCTGTCACAGTTCCTTATACGCATGGCCGTGAAGTGCTACGCTTTACCACCACTTATCAATATTTAAATGCAACACCACAACAGTTACAACGTTGGACTCAACCGATGTCCTATAAAGAAATTTTTCCAAGACAAATCAAAAATATTAAAACAGTACCTAGTACTCAACAGGGTCAAGATGCGGAATTTAAAGTCAGTGTGGGTTTAGGTGTGATCAGTATTCCTTTTGATTTTAAGATGCATTTTAGCTACCCCAAAGCGACTGAAAATAACTTCTACGCCAATGGAGGAGATTTGCGCTATCTCAAAGGTCAAATTCAGTTTTTACCTCAAGGCAATGACACTTTATTAAAAATGACCACAACCATCAAAGTCGATGAAAAAGCACCATTTTTACTCAAAGCGGCACGCAGCTTGCCCTATCACGAAATGTTACCTGCTCTAGGGGCAAATACCATTTTTGCTCAAAAAGTAAAGTAGTCGATGCTGTTATAAAGATGTCATGAATGGGCAATATTTTTGATTGTGGTTCCGATATTGAAAAGCAAATAAAGCGGGATTGCCACAATATCTCCCACCAAGGTCACAGGAGTGAGTGCTACCTTCTGCAAAAGTGTTTTCGCATGTAGAGAATAATGCGTTTTACCACGTGTATAGATCTCGATCGGATAATTTTGGCTAAAGTGCTGAAATTTCATTTTGTTTATTTCAGCATTTAGACCCACAATATGTCCCACCAATCCAAATTTTCTACGATAGAACTCAGAGTTTTCCTGACCATATTCATACTGACTCAAGCTCAACCGAGATAATTGCTGCTGCTCATTTTGGGTTAATTTGTCTTTAGCATAATACAATTCAATATCGGCACTGAATTTAAGCTGTTGTAAATGCTTATCGTCGTTGATTTGAGGTAATAAAGATAATCCAAAATAGTTTTCGCTCGAACGAACAGGTCTAATCCGCCAATACTTTGGGTCTAAATCAGATTATACGGTCTCTAGAATTTCCTGATTCCCAATATCAATCATATAAGCATATTTTTGCCCAATTACAATTAAAGATGTTTCCAGATTTTTTATATCAGCATTGTTTTTTGAAGTATTGTTTTTTGAAGTGGAACTTTCTTTTAAATAAGCAAAACCAACAATTTGATCTTGATCTACAGTGACGCTATCAGCATGAGTTGAAACCACTTTGCCCATGGCTAAACCGAATCACTGTTGTTCCATAAAATTGCTGTACAACCACTCAATTGAGTAGTCAGCACCGTCATTAAAAATAAAGCTTTTTATACATTATCGCTGACCTTATTTTTATTATCTTCATCATTGTGACATTTTTTAGGCACAAAAAAACCGCAATAAAGCGGTTTCTTTTAATATTTTATCAAGTGGTGCGCTCAGAGAGATTCGAACTCCCGACCCCTTAGTTCGTAGCCAAGTGCTCTATCCAGCTGAGCTATGAGCGCGACGTCTTGATGGGACGCATTATACGCCTTTTCAGTTTTTTGTTAAGTCCTATTTATCCTGTTATCGTCTAAGTGTCTAGTATTTGGGCTATTGCTTTCTAAGTAGTTAAAAAGCAGTCGCTTTAAGCTTTAACAATCGGCTGAAGCATACTTTTTTGCCATTCAACAACGATCCTTCTGGTCAAATACCAAAATAAATATCCAACTAAGCTTAATATTCCTCCAGCCAAACACACGGCTGACCATCCCCAAGAACTATATAAAGTGGTTGCCAAGATTGAACCGATAGAACTACCCAATGCATAAAACAACATATACGCTCCCACCAAACGCCCATGTAACTGAATGTCTGTTAGAAAGATTAAACTTTGGTTAATCACATGTACTGCTTGAATAGCGACATCCAACAAGACAATACCCAAAATAAAGATCCAAATCGAGAAATACAAACTGCTCAACACCCACCACGAAATGATCATGAGTAAAAATGCAAATTGGGTGACCTGTTGTGCATAGCCACGATCTGCCAATACTCCTACACGAATCGCCATTACTGCGCCGATCGCACCAATCGCACCCAACCAGCCGATTAAACGATGTGAATATTCAAACGGCGGGATAGATAAAGGAAAAACCAAAGCATTCCAAAAAAGATTTAAATTGATAAAAATAATCAAAGCCAATAGACCACGAATTTGTAAAACACGATTGCGATATAGTTGCTCAAATACGGAAAATATAATCTGCCGGTAAGTGTTTTTTTTAGATGATGCAATACCCTGAAAAGTCATCGGTAGAAATTTCCATAACAGCATACAGATCATGCTCATACAAATGAGTGAAAATACATAAGTTCCTTGCCACCCGAACCAATCGGCTAAAGTTCCCGCCACAACTCTGGATAAAAGTATGCCCAACAACACGCCTGCTTGAACCATACCCACTACTTTTCCACGTGCTTCAGCAGGTGCCAATACTGAGGCGTATACAATTAGCCCTTGAGTCATTGCTGTTCCCAGCATTCCCACAAGCAAAATACTCGCAAATAGAGCAACAATATGCTTTGAAACAATCAAATAAAATCAGGGACAAACATAAACTCAGTATTTGCAACAATATCAATCGTTTTGGTTGTAGTAAATCACCTAAAGGCACAATAAAGATCAGCGCAATGATTGAGCCTATTTGAGTCAATGAAACAACGAGACCTGCCCATGAATAAGGCAATTTAAAATCTTGAGCAAACAAATCCAGTAAAGGCTGGGCATAATACACATTTGCCACACTCAACCCCGCAGCACATGCCAATAAAATCACCAAAACCAGTGAGAATGTTGAGAAGTTTTCTTGATGGGCTTTTATTTGTTGCGCTTGGATCGTCTTATTTTTCATTTCATGCCAACCTGGTTTTAATTTAAAACCAGATTAAAAATACTTAAACTTGTTTTAAATTGCAACTGGTTTTATAGTCTTAGTTTTGATGGCGTGTAAAAAAAATGAATCAAGAAAAATACCAAGCATGCCCAGTGGCTCGTTCAGTACAGTTGATTGGAGATCGTTGGGTCTTACTGATTATTAGAGATGCTTTTGATGGTCTTCGACGTTTTAGCGATTTCCAAAAAAATTTAAATGTTGCCAAAAACATTTTGTCCGATCGTTTGACCAAATTAGTTGATGCACAGATTCTTAAAACTCAACCTGCTTCAGATGGTTCTGCTTATCTTGAATATGTATTGACAGAACAAGGCATTGCGTTATTTCCAATTGTGGTTGCATTCAGACAATGGGGTGAACAATTTTTATTTGATCAAGATCAACCCCACTCTATTTTGATAGATCAACACACAGGAGATGAATTAGCACTTATGCAACCCATGACAAAACAAGGAAAGCAGATTCTTGCACAAGATACCGTGGTCAAAAAGATCTCTTAGTTGCAAAACGCTTTCCTTGTACTCAACGACCTAAGCTTTTTCAGTCGTAGAAGCTGATAATGACATTATTCCACCAGTCAATCTTTTGGATTGATGCTATCGCCATATACAGGTTTGAGTGTTTTCTCATAGGCTTGTTGGATTACCCCTGCTTTAGATAATTTTTCGAGGTCTTGGTTTAACCAATCTAAAAACGCTTTGTCACCTTTCTTTACCGCAGGTGCAATCAAGTCATGTGTCCTAGCATCGTGACCCCCACCATATCATGAGGATTTTCTTTTGCCCAAGCCAAAACCAACACGTTATCATACGCAAACGCAACACCACGACCATCTTTTAAAGCATCAAAGGTTTATGTATTTTGCTCATACTTTTGTAATTTAATTTCAGGATGGGATTTAGAAAAAATGAATCTGCTGTCGTACCTTTATTAGAGATCGTCCAGAATCATTATTTTATTGCTATGTGCTCAAGCAGAGAAAATAATTTTGGCGCATCTTACTGTGATATTTTTTTCTAAATAAATATGATTATCAGATAAGCTTTTCGATAAAAAATAATGGTTGATCATTGATTTTTTATTGAGAATATTCGAGAAAATTAAAACAATAAAGCATATGATTGGTCGTCATTAATCCACATTTACCAATTCCAATTGCTCCATGCATTCGGTACAAAAAATCACAGACTCATTGTCCAGACTTTGGATTTGGAGTTCATAGACAAAGCCTGTCAAGGTTCGATTACAGCCATCACATTGCTGTAAGTTAAAATGGCAAATGAAATCCACATGCTCATAGATATAATATCCGTCGGTATATGCAGTCATGGGATCCCTTCAAAGCCAATATTCAAACTATTATTTTAAAGTTTTTGATCAGGGAATTGGGCGAATAGCGCTGGCTTCGCGACAAGAATAGACGTGCATAAATTCATAAATTGCTTTAGATCAAGATACGATTTTCTGAGTATAATCTTCAAGTGAAACTCAAATAAAAATGTTAAAAAATGGGACACTACTCAAACTTACGAATTTCATCAAATTTAGATCAGACACAAGAGTCTGTATCCAGTGATGAAATATACATCCAAGTCAAATACGCGATCCCGATTTTTTGGTTGGCCTTATTTAAAGCTGAAGACATTCACTCTCTTCAAAATGAAGAAGGCTTAAGCTATTACGTCTTTCGTGCGACAATCTTAAAAAGTTGTGAAACATTTGAATCCAGACTCAATATATGGTCAGCACTCTACAATGATGAAAAAGTAGAAATTTTAGCCCAATCATTTTTACAATATTTACAGCGGACTCCAACCTTTTCAGTTGAGCTTAACATGACTGATATGATGGGAATGATGATTGATCCATTGAGCATAGAGGCAAAAAACGAGATGCTGGCTATGATCAATTTCATTGAAGAAAAATATCGTGATCCGTCATGCCCATCACCATCCAAATATTGGCTTCCAAAATCTTTTGAACTTAAAACACCACAACATCGATATTTAGATATAGACGGTTTGGGTGAGTCTTTACTGCCTTGTACTGAAGTGGATGCATGGTTAAAGAGAAACGAAACGTTAAATGATTCTGTTGAAAATAAATTAAACCGATCTTTTGATGAAGCGCATTTTTATCGAATACTTTTGTCCAAAGAAGAAACTTCATCAAACATTCCATTAAATTTTAAACATCGATTTTTATTTCTGACTCGAATCAAAAATAGGCAACTACGCAAATGGCTGTTTCAAATATTCTTTTTTAATGAAATCCTATTTTTCTTTTTATTGTGGCTGAGCATTTGTTTAACCAGTATTTTTTTAGTTTTTGAAATTAAAACTTTTTCCTATTTAGAGATCTCTGGCATTGCGATTGGAATCATCGCATTGAGCTATTTTATTTTTCGAAAAATAGTCAAGAGAATCTATCTGTTGAAAAACTAAAATCACTTTCGTAAATTATAAGCACAAAAAAACCGCAATTAAGCGGTTGATTTACCATCCAAGGATGTTCAAGTTGGTGCGCTCAGAGAGATTCGAACTCCCGACCCCTTAGTTCGTAGCCAAGTGCTCTATCCAGCTGAGCTATGAGCGCAATACTTGTGTTGCCTAAAGGCATTCGTTACATCTTGATTAACTTATTGGTGCGCTCAGAGAGATTCGAACTCCCGACCCCTTAGTTCGTAGCCAAGTGCTCTATCCAGCTGAGCTATGAGCGCGTCATAAGTAATCGTTGGCGGTGAGAGAGGGATTCGAACCCTCGATACAGTTACCCGTATGCATCCTTAGCAGGGATGTGGTTTCAGCCACTCACCCATCTCACCGTAACGAGCCGCCATAATACAAAGTTAAACCCGATTCGGCAAGTGATGAGATTAAAAAAAATAGAGAAATTTACTCAATTAAATACTTTTTAAGCGTTTTTCATCATTTTGTTGTTTTTTTATGCTGCAAAATAATCACGACCTTAAAAAACATCTCCAATTTCTAAAAAAACCAAATTAAAAACACAATATTGCAATCAATTACGTGCAGTATTCCACAGTATGTCTTATGCTAATCCTATCTTCTGACTAGAAACCAAATACATCATGAAAAATTGGGTCGATCCTGAAGCCAAAGCTGAAGCTGAACGTTACGATAATCCCATTCCAAGTCGTACACTGATCTTAGACATTATTGAACAAAAGCAAACAGCACTGTCACATGCAGATCTTGTAGAACTGTTTGAAATTGTCGATCAAAAAAGTATAGATGCTTTAAGCCATCGTTTAAGTGCGATGGTGCGTGATGGTCAGTTGATGAAAGACGGTTTTAAGTATCAGTTGATGGCAGATCAACCGACCCTTGATGCCACAGTTTATGTCAATGCAAAAGGCTTAGGGGTTGCCAGTCTGGATGGTAAAAAAGAAGAATACTTACTACCAGAACGTGAATTACGCCAAGTCTTTCATGGCGACCGAGTAAAAGTTCAGCAAACCTCTGTAGACCGAAAAGGGAAAGCGTGGGGATATATCACCGAAGTCACTCAGCGCAGAGTGAAGCAGCTTATTGGTAAAGTTGCAGAATTTGAGGGCGAGTACTTTATACAACCTGCAAATCCCAATGCACATCAACCCATAACATTAGAAAAAGAACTCATCGAACATGCAAAAGCCAAAGTGGGTGATGCTTTACGTGTTGAAATCGATGACTATCCAACCCGTGATGAATTTGCAACTGGTCATGTGATTCAATCCATGGCGGATAAAGCAGATACCGAAATTATCATTCCCCAAACCATTTTAGAATATGGTTTACCTTATGAATTCCCGGAAGAAGTCATCAAAGAAGCAGAAGCCTATAAAGAGCCGACTGCAAAAGATCGTCAAGGTCGTATAGATTTACGTGATCTACCATTGGTTACTATTGATGGTGAAGATGCCCGCGATTTTGATGATGCTGTTTATGCAGAAAAACGTCCAGGCGGTGGTTATCGTGTGGTCGTGGCAATTGCGGATGTCAGCCATTATGTGCGAATCGGTCAACCTTTAGATGATGAAGCACAAGAGCGTGGTACATCCGTGTATTTCCCTCACTATGTATTGCCCATGTTGCCTGAAACGTTATCAAATGGACTATGTTCTTTAAATCCGCATGTTGATCGTTTATGTATGGTGTGTGATTTAAACTTGAGCCGTGCCGGTCGTGTGACTAAATTTGAATTCTATCCATCCGTCATGCATTCAAAAGCACGATTGACATACACTCAAGTTGCCCAGTACCTAGACGGCGACAGCAACGCAATTCCTGAAGATCGAGATGTACGTAAATCGATCAACACGCTTTATCAATTGTATGAAACTTTAAAAGGTTTACGTGCACAACGTCATGCGATGGAATTTGAAACCGTTGAAACCTATATGACCTTTGATGAATTAGGGGGAATTAAAGAAATTCTTCCACGCACACGTAATGTCGCACACAAACTGATTGAAGAATGTATGTTGCTGGCTAACGTTGCGGCAGCAGAATACTGTTTAAAAAATGAAGTTCCAATGCTGTACCGTGTGCATGAAGCGCCCGAGTTTTCACGCATTCAAAAAGTTAAAGATTTCGTTAAATTACTGGGTCTTAAATTCCCTGATCAACCGACTCAAGCCGACTATCAAGCCGTGATTGAAGCAACCAAAGATCGTATTGATGCGCCAAGCATTCATGCGGTGTTGTTACGCTCAATGATGCAAGCTTTTTATGGACCAAAAAATGTAGGCCATTATGGCTTGGCTTATGAAGCTTATACGCATTTCACATCTCCAATTCGTCGCTACCCTGACCTGCTCTTACATCGTGCAATCAAAGCCAGTTTAACCAACAAAAAGTATCCACTTTCTGGTGCGGCATTAGATGATGCGGGTGAACATTTCTCGGCAACTGAACGTCGTGCAGATGAAGCGTCTCGTTCTGTTACCTCATGGTTGAAATGTCACTACATGCAGCAACATTTGGGAGAAGAATTTGTCGGTATAATCAGTGCAACGGCTGAGTTTGGATTATTCATCACCTTAAAAGACTTGTATGTCGATGGTATGGTGCATGTGAGTCAGTTGGGCGATGACTATTTTGTTTATGATCAAATGAGTCAAACTTTAATCGGACAAAATCGTGGACAGGTTTTTGGTCTAGGCGATGAAGTGAAGATTAAGGTTGCGGGCGTTAATCTGGATGAGCGTAAGATTGATTTTGAGTTGCTGCAACAACTGTCTCATGCAGGTCGTGCGATTCGCAGTCGTGCGCCACGTGTTGCCAAACCTACCGCAAAAGAAGAAGTTTTCTCTGAGCGTCCAAACAAAGTGAAGTCTGAATCTGATCATGTAAATGTCAGTGAAGATGGAGAACGTCCCTTTCGCAAGAAAAAAGCCAAAGGAAAACCCAGCTCTTACAGTAAAAAATCTGGAAAAAGTACTTCAACAAAGTCTGAATCAAAGACTAAAGATAAAGTGAAGAAAAAAGTAAAAAAGAAAAAGTCGAATGCGAAAGCAAAAGATGAATGATTTTGACTTACTGTAAAATCAGAGAGCTTCGGCTCTCTTTTTTTATAATCAGAGTTTTAAATTTGAATTTTTAAAATGGCATCCTCTTTGAGTAGCTCAACCAAATAATTTAAATCATCAATGCAATTAAAATTTAGCTCGGAACTTTTAAAATTCTTCCAAGTAATATTTAATGACCTACAAATAGGTATTAAATTTTCTCTTGTTAAACAATTACTTAAAGCTGATGTACTATATCCCATATAACCCAAAATGCCACAAACTTGTTCCCCAATATAACAATAAAGATCACTTTCCGAATGTATGTAGTTTCCATCTAAAATAATATGGCTAACTTTTGAAATGTTTTCATTTATGTATTGATTGCAAGTAACCTTATAAGCAACTTTTAACCAACATTCTTTTTCAAACTCATTCAATTCAAGCCATTGTTTTATAAATATTTTATTTTCAGAGTATTTTTTTAAAAATTGATTTTGTTTTAAGAAAAATGCAGTTTTTTCATTTAATGATGGCTCCTCGAATTCTTCATCCCCACCATGAGTAAAGTCATAAACGATCAGATCAGAATTCGTATAATTAAACTCATAAGAAAAATGTAAATCGTTAGAAAATTCTTTATCACCTACACTCAATTCATACATCAAAACAAAGTAGAGGTTGTCAATTTTTCTACGTCTTTTCAGTAAATGTAGCTCATCCATTTCATCTAAGATCTTAGAATTTATGCAATTTTTAAAAACAATTAGATTTCCTGTTAATTCAAATTCATAAACCTCTATCAAATAAATATGTTGCTCTTCTGGCTCTTGGTCCGGATCAAAACTTACTACTTTTAATAAATACTTTTCTTGTACCATTATGGATTTCCCTTATTTTATAATCTATCCATAGCAACTCAAATAACTCTAGCAATAATACTATGAAAATTAAAACCACCCTGTCACTTGTAATACTTTTACTCAGCTGTGTAGCTTCTGCTGAAACCATCATGTTTAAAACTCAAACGATTCCTTCAAAATACACAAACTTTTCAGGAACTATTCCTTTTATCCAAGGCAAAGGCTTTGAAAAGATCAACCAACAGATCAAACACGAACTTTTGGCAGATGATGCTACACGTATCGATTTTAGTGCAGAGTCCCTTTATCAGGATCAAAACTATTTAAGTATTCAAATACATTTAGAAATTGAAGGCGGTCGAAGTTATTATCGTGAAAAATACTACGTGATCGATTTAAAAAACAAACAATTCGTGAACTTGCCACAAATACTCAAAAAATATCAATTGTCGGCAAGCCAGATTTCAAACGAAATTGCCAAACAACTTGATCCATGTGTGGAGGAACAAAAATCAGCAATTACCGAGAATTGTGACAGCGCAGATCTACAATATCTATATCGAGACTATGCAGAAGATCGAAAGATTATTGATCTAGAAAAAGCAGATGGTTTTTATCTGAACAAAGATATCTTAGGCATTAGTTTCGATACTGGACCATTTTCTGTACCTTTTGAATACAACATCAAAACCAAACAGTTAAACTAAGCACTGTGTTAATTTTATTGTCATGCCTTGATTTCGTCGCTTAAAAGCCCTACATCTATCTATAACTTTAGAATTGATTTGGCATGAAGCACATGACTCTAGAAAAGGCAACTTTGCCCGTCCCTCAATTTGATCAAATCACCTTAGATCAACTCAAACAAAATATTGAACAAGCCATTCAAAATGGTCAAAACTTTTTAAATGAATTGGCTCAAGTTCCTGAAACGATTCAGCAACAACTTGCTGTGATTGAAACGGTAGATACACTTGAAAACAATATGAGTGAATCTTGGGGAATTTTGTCACACCTCAATGCGGTCATGAACAATGCTGAAACACGCGAAGTATATCAAGCCTTATTACCAAGCCTCAGCGAATACTACACCCAGCTTGGTCAACATGTTGCTTTGTTCCAGACCTATCAAAATATATATGACAACTCGATTTTTACTGACTTATCAGTAGCTCAACAGAGTGCAATTAAACTCGCTCTCCGAGATTTCAAGCTTTCAGGTGTCGCTTTAGAAGGTCAGGCCAAAAAACGCTATGCTGAAATTTCAGCGCGCTTATCACAGCTCTCGTCAGACTTTTCGAACCATGTTTTAGACTCAACCCAAGCTTATAGCAAAGTTTTAACTACGGATCAGTTAAAAGGTTTACCACAAAGTAGCATTGAATTGCTCAAACAATATGGACAACAACGCGAATTAGACCAACCTGTTGCAACTTTAGATATTCCATCTTATCTGGCGATCATGACCTATGCGGACGATCGGGCCTTACGTGAAGAGATTTACCATGCCTATGTAACACGTGCATCTGATCAAGCAGCCGACACCCAGTTTGACAATGCGCCTGTCATGGTTGAAATTCTGAGCTTACGTCAGGAGATGGCAAAGCTTCTAGGTTTTGATAATTATGCTGAATATTCACTTGCGTCAAAAATGGCACCAGATGTTGCCACTGTAGATCAATTTCTTGTGGATTTAGCAGAACATGCGCGTACTCCAGCATTAAAAGAAGTTGATGAGCTCAAAGCCATCGCTCAACAAGAGGGTATCGATGAACTGAAAGCTTGGGACAGTACCTACTATTCTGAGAAACTTAAAGTTCAACAGTTCAATCTTTCTCAAGAAGATTTAAAACCTTACTTCCCTGCACCTAAAGTAATTCAAGGCTTATTCAATGTTGTAAAACGCTTGTATGGTATCCAAGTGATTGAGCGTGAAGCTCCGCTTTGGCATAAAGATGCACATTATTATGAGCTAGAAGATCAAGGAACTGTGATTGGTGGATTCTATTTTGATCTCTATGCACGTAATGGTAAGCGTGGCGGTGCATGGATGAGTGGCTTCCGGTCACGTATGCAAACTGAAACAGGGTTACAAAAACCCATTTGCTATATGGTTGGAAATTTTACCCCACCAGTAGGCAATCAACCGGCATTATTAACCCATGATGAAGTCAATACCTTATTCCATGAGTTTGGTCATGGTTTACATCATATGCTTACTGAAGTGGATAATATTGCAGTTGCAGGAACACACGGTGTCGCGTGGGATGCAGTAGAATTGCCAAGCCAATTTATGGAGTTTTGGACTTGGGATCGTGAGAGTCTAGCTTTAATCAGTGAACATATCGAATCTAAAGAAACACTTCCAGACCATCTGCTTAAAGCACTGTTAGATGCACGTTTCTTCCAATCCGGTATGCAAACTCTACGTCAAATCGAATTCGCCTTATTTGATTTAACCATTCACAAAATGACGCCTGCACTCAATGCAGAACAGATTCAAGCCACTTTAGATGATATTCGCCATAAATATGCAGTTTTAGCAACTGCCCCTTATAACCGCTTCCAAAATGGATTCAGTCATATTTTTGCAGGTGGATATGCTGCAGGCTATTATTCCTACAAGTGGGCTGAGGTTTTAGCCAGTGATGCATTCGACCGTTTTGAAAATGAAGGCGTTTTTAATACCCAGACTGGACAGGAATTCCGTAAGGCAATCCTTGCAGTTGGCGGAAAAGATACAGCACTTGACGCATTTATCAATTTCCGTGGTCGTGAGCCGAAAATAGATGCATTATTGCGTCATCAAGGTTGGACGAACAGCTAAAAAAACGCTTAAACTAATGGTCAAAATTGTTTAAAGTGTGGTGGGTGTATGAATATTAAACGTCGTTTCATTGCTGGTGCAAAATGTCCTAAATGTGAAGCGATGGATCGTATTGTAATGCTCACTCAAGGCGATGCTGAATGGATTGAATGCATCGAGTGTGGTTACTCTGAAAATCGCCCTACGCAAGTAGATGCGCCTGAAGAGCCAGCCATACCTGATGAAATTGGGGTGATTCAATTCAAGCCTCGCTCTTCAAAATAAATTGGATCTTATAAAATGTATCTAGAACAAAGAAATAATTCGAAATTAATGTGGATCATTGCAGGTGGCTTAATTGCGGTTATTTTATTAGTTGCTGTTTTTTTCTGGTTGAGTCACTCATCCGAAACGACACAAAATAATGAACAAATTCATCAAACTGCACCTGCCAAAAAAGTACCAGAAACTGCTCCAGTTACCGCTCAGCCCGCTGAGCAAAGCGCTGCTTCAGCGGTCAATGTGGAACTGGTTGATGAATCGATTTTAAAAGATAAAATTCCTGATAATGCCAGTTTGGCAAAAGAGGAAGTTGCCAAGTTAGAAGACATTCAAAAACAATTGGATGATCAACACGAGAATCTTAAAGCTCAACATGCGGATGCAGATCAATTGATTCAATTGAAAGAAGAGCAGATTAAATTACTAGAACAACAGCTTGCTGCTCAAAAGCAATAATGCGCTGTATTCATAAAAGCCTAAACAAACATGCTGTTTAGGCTTTTTTTATAGTCAGTAGAAGATTTAAAGTGAATCCAGCGGTGATTTATTTTGTTTACCCCACTGAATCGGTTTCTGCATCATTTGTGCCAATAAAATTCCACATAAAGTTAGACCACCACCAATCAAATGAAAGATTTGTAAATGCTCACCCAGCAATACCACTGCAATCAAAGCAGTAAAAATCGGCAGTAAATTCATGAAAATACTATTTTTATTCGGTCCTAAATGCCTTACACCCTCAATCCATAAATAAGACAACAAAATGGAAGAGAAAATGCTGGCATATAAAATTAAAGGAATAGTGTGTTGATTCAACTGCATTTGAGAGGCAGGCAAAAAAATAAAAAAAGGTAAAACATATATTATTGCAAAACTCGACATGACAAAATTCGCTTGCCACGCAGGAATCGGCATTTTCCAACGCTTTAGCAATACCCCGTATAGCGCATAGCCGATTGATGCAATAAGCATCAACACATCACCAAGATGCATGCCTTGATTAAACACCTGAGAAATATGCCCTTGGCTCAATAAATATAAAATACCATAAAAAGACAATACGCCCCCCATGACCAGACCATAACTGACCTGATCTTTCAAAATCCACGTACTTAAAATAATGGTCAATAAGGGAATCAACGCCGTGACAATCGACATATTGGTTGCAGTGGTGGTAGCAGCAGCCTGATAGGATAAAAATTGGAATAATGAGACAGATAGAAAGCCACCTAAAGCCAAATGCTTCCAGTATTGAGCAATGACTTTACGATTTTTCCATGTGGGAATCAGGACAAAAGTACTCATAACAGCCAAGGCAAAAACCAAACGATAAAATGTAATCGCGACAGGTGAAATAGTATGACTGGCCATTTTGGACACGATGACATTTCCAGCCCAAAACAAAATGGCAAATAAGGGATAGAAATACGCTTTTTGAAACATAAGATTCTGCCTGTACAGAAGGAATCAATCATGTTAAAAAATATTGATTTCGAGCTTATACGACAAAATGACAACAATCATCGGGAAAAGGACATCTTGACGCATGTTTGAATTTTAGGGTGATAGAAATGAGACAGAAATAAATTTGGAGGGATGGGTTTGGGCAACAATTATGACCATGGATTTTTAGATTATCCTGTTTTTGCATTTACTGAAAATTATACCCATGGTCATGTAGAAGATTGGCACAGCCATGATCGGATTCAGCTTATTCATACCCTCACAGGGGTAATTCGAGTACAAACTACTGAGGGAACATGGATCACGCCTCCCGGACGTGGGGTATGGATTCCTGCCTATAAACTTCACGCTTTGCACATCAGTGGTGATGTTCAAGCCTATGGGGTATTTATCGAGCCTCATGCACGCGAAAAGCTGGTAGATGGATGCCGTGTCGTAAATATTTCTCCGCTACTCAAAGAATTGATTCGTCATGCCATGCAGATTCAAAGTCCAATTCAGCCACAGAGCCGCGAACAAAGATTGCTTGAGCTCATTTTGGACGAAGTTGCACTTTTACATGTACTGCCTTTTAATTTGCCCGAACCGCAGCAGATTAAACTGCAAAAGCTCTGCACTACAATTAAAAAGGATCTGGCTCAGGATTGGAGTTTAGAATACGCTGCAGCACTTTTACATATCAGCCCTAAAACACTTACACGACATTTTCAAAAAGAGACCCAAATGCATTTTAGTCATTGGGTTCGCCAAGCTCGCCTGATGCAGGCAATGATTGATCTCGCGATGAATAAGTCGATTTTCAATGTTGCTTTGGATTTGGGTTATGACAGTGCGAGTGCTTTTAGTGCCATGTTTAAACGAGAGACCAGCTTAACGCCCAGTGAATACATTCAACAGTTTCAGTCAGATTCAATCTAAACAGGGTCATCGAGTTTTTCCATACTCATAGACCTATGGATTACAACGATTAACCGATATTGGCTTTAACTTTCACTCAAATATCAGCACTTAAAAGCTGTGATTTCTCTCGATCATCCACAACATCAAAAAAAGCGCCCTAGGGCGCTTTTTAAATTGTGAACATTACTTCGCACTATACCAATCAAATAGATTAAATAAGTAAGGTGCATAGGTTACGATCATTAAGGCAGAGAACAAGACCACGATTGGTAAAATCCAACGCTCATAACGATAGTAGAAGCTGGTGTATTTCGCTTTCGCTTCAGCATCAGCGGCGGCAACTTCAGCATCGCCTACCGAGAGCCTCGTCAGCAAATGATTCAGTGCAACTGGTGGCGTCACATAACCAAACTCGAATGCAACCAATACAATCATCCAGAAGTGGATTGGATGGATACCATTATCAAATGCAACTGGCGCAATCGTTGCAGCAACAAGAATCACAGCACCGAATGGATCTGTCGTCATACCGATCATTGCCAGCAATAACGCCATAAAGCCAAGCGTTACCAAGATACTGCCCAGATGCGTTGGAACCATGGTCACGATTTCGCTACGCTCAATCAAACCACCCACACTTGCAGACAATGCCATCAGGATAATCAGCGCACCAATATGTCCTACACTCTCAGAGGTTGCAAAACGAATCGCACTACGGAAACCACGCTTAGTTTCTGCGGTATCTCCATGCTCACGTAAGTACTCTGAATTCTTTTCATGTTCCAGTGCAAGTGCTTTATTCGGATTTTCTGGAATTGGTAATTTATTGCCAAATAATTTATCAAACAAGATAAATGCCAACAGCATGATTGGAAGAATAACAGGTGCAGTAAACTCATCCATTTGCGTGTCTAAACCGAACTTATAGAAGCCGATCACAACTGCAACAATCAAAATATATGGGATCACAGGTAAGAATGCCCGCAACATACCTGGAACTGCAACTTTGGGTGAGTTAATGCGGAATTTATTTTCAGCAAGGAATAAAGATACCCCCAAGAAAATAAATGCAGTTAACCAGAATACATAGATCCCGTGATCAAATAGCTCATCAGAAGTGACATGGCGGCTATCCAACATTGAGATTAAAATCACCAACAGACATGGACGTAATACCACACCCAATGAACCTGACATTGCTGAAACAGCCAATGCATACTGACGGCGTGCACCAGAATTCCATACTTCTTTATAGATGATCGCACCCGCGGCAACAACGAAGATACCCGATGCGCCAGTATAGGCTGTAGGAATTGCAGCACCAATCAAAATGATCCAAGTCAATGTTTCTGGCGCCAAGTTCCAAGGACGTAAAATCGCCAAGAACAAGTCCATGACTCGGGTTTGAGTCAGCAACATCCCCGCCCAAATGAACAGCGCTAAGTTCAGGAAGATATTAGAGAACTCAGTCAATAAGCCAAGGTAAATCCCTTGTCCCATTGGATAGTCCATAAAGAAAGTAAAGGCAATACCCGTTACAATCGCCATGAAGGCATATAAAGGAATGCTGAGCAGTGCCAGTCCAAAATTCCCACCTTCTTCGGCTGTTTCAGGTGTGCGGAATAATTTATAGAGGCTGATCACGGTCAAGACGCTAAATAAAATCATCCATAACCAATATACCCCTATGGTCTCCAGTGTCGATTCTACACCTGAGTTCTGTACTGAACGATACTGACTAATGACGGAGAAACTGAGCAGTGCATTACCAAGCACCATTGCAACGTTATAAACTTTAAAATCAAGTTTGGTTCGTGCAGGGCGTAAACCAATATGATGCATTTTTAATGATGCTGTGATTGCTGCAATCACCACCATTAAAATTAAAATCAGGACGCGATGTTCAGAACCCCACTTCAGTACCCAGAAAAACCCGGTTTCCATTGAACGATACGTACGAATGGATGGATGATCTTCCATATGCTTCATGGATTTATCATAGAACGCATATTTTTGTTCACAGTCTTTCTGTGCTGAAACAAATGACGCTCGGACATCCGCCTCAGGTGTTAACCCGAAAAACGCAGCATCAGGATCATTGGCTTCCTGTTGCATTTTTTCTTTTACGAGTTTATCGATGTCTTGATTGCGATCACATGAGGGTTGTTTTGGTTCGGCACGTAAAAAGGAATATTGCATTCCAATTTTTTCATCGCCATACAAGCGTTCGCCTAGGCGGAGCATTTGCCCATGGATCATATCCCCTGTCCCAATAATCAAGGTCAGCAGGAGTAGAATAAGGATGGAAAAGGTTGAGAACCACTCATTCCAGAGATAACTGAGTAGACCTAATCCCGATCTATTATTTACAGGTTCTTGCATTGTTATTCCAGTTTTATAACCACTATGCAATTGCTTGCATAACTTATCTTTATTATTAGGTCAGAGGTAAAATCCTTTACCAATACCCATTCCTATCGGTACATCTTAAATTTGCCGTAATTTTGCTAAAAAAAACATGACAAAGATTAATTTTTTTGGCGACCTTTTTGTCAACTCACCTCTAAATTTATAATTTAATATGAGCAAAAATCAGTGTTTATCTATTATTCTTACTAAAATACTCTGAATCATTAAAGAATCAAGAACAAATGTAGGTCAAAATCAATCAATTGTAAGAAGTTAATTTTTTTAAATTTTCTGTTCCCCTTGCAATATCACTCATTGTTTAAAACATTGAAATGAAAAACCAAAGTTAAAATTGAGCAAATACTGCCAAAAATGACACCAAGTAAATGTGCTTGCGTCAATACAGGATGACCAATCAATTGTTCTGTTTGCAAAGCACCAAAACGATATTCCCAAGCGATTTTTCCAAGTATGAGTAAAAGTAGCAAGGCGGCAAATTTACGTTCCTGTGGTTGTTGTAAGCTTACAATTGCACAAAAAATAAATAGACCATGCAATACCCCCGATAAGCCAGCATAAGCAAAAATCTGGGGATAAAACAGATAGAAACAAAGACTGAGCAAAGGCGATAAAACCAGCAACAATAGAATTAAAACTTTTTGTTGGATATTAGGAAATAATAACGGGAGACATGCCAATGCCAGCACATTTAAACTGTAGTGAATCCACCCCACATGTACCCAATGCCCTGTCCACCAACGCCAAGGTTGAGTCAGAAATAAGTCTGATTGATAAATCAGGGTATTTTGAAAAAGCTGTAATACTGCAAAAAAAATGCTGCTTAAACCAATAAACCAAAGATTCTGATTATGCTTCTGTTGGATCATGCGACACCATAAAAAAGAAGAGCTATTGCTCTTCTTTGATTCTAACCAATCTATTCATCAGAAAGAAAATGAATATTATGGATTATTCGCAGGTTCTTCTGCAGGGGCAACAGGATCTTCTGTAGGTGCAGGCAAGTCATTGAATAACTCGTCATCACCAGAAGAAGCTTGTTCATCCCAGAAAGTAGACATACCATCATCAGGTGCGCGTACGCCTGTATTTTCAGTCCAGTAACGATCTGCGATACCTTGGATCATCTGACCCGCCATACCATCTAACAATCTAAACTCAGGGTTTACAGGCTTATCCTCTGCACGAGATGCAGCATAAGCTTTTAATGCAGATCGTAATTTTGCATCATCACCGCTGGCTTGTGCTGCTACAGCATTCATGGCAAATGCCAAACGTACACCTTTTTGTTCTGCAATTTGCATAGACTGTTGTAAAGTTTGTGTCGGATCTGGCTTGCCATCCCCTGCACCTGGTAACAATATCCAAATTACAGCGCGTGTTGCCATTGGCGCTCCCCAGAATTTGTTATTGTCCAAACAGGTCATACCCCGTTCAACAATTGCAGCAATATCCTTGGGTACATTCACTGCACCGCCAGAGTTAATATCATTGGTCATTGCCTGCAAGCCACTCAGCAAACCGATCAGATAAATAGTTTGATCTAAGTCCTTACGCATGGTTGGACAAGAGTCACCCAAGGTATATTTATATTTGGCCTGCCAACGTTCTGCAAATAGTTGATAACCCGTGTATTGACGTTCAGCTGCCAATGCCGCCCAGCGCTTTTGTTCTACACGCGCATCTTGAGCTTCTGTGACTTTACCGTCTTTAGACGCACGTAAATATCTGAGTTCAGCATCCAAGGCGCGATTTTCTGCACACATTCCCGCAGCGGAATACAGTAACACTGCCATACGGGTTGGATCAGCTCCCATATCTTTAGTTGCCATGATTGCTGGGGTTAATGCATTGCCAGAATTACATGCCATATCAGTATCGTTTCCTGCCAAAATTGGCGGCACAATATGCTTCTCACTAAATCCAAGCGCGACATTGGCACCAGATTTAACGACATATGAGCATCCTGATAATACAGACGAAGCAATCACTGCGGTCAGCATCAATTGACCAAATTTATGGGCCTTAGACATACTCCTGTCCTCTATATAATTGTGTTTATATCCTTTTTAAATAACAATATCAGATGCATTCTCCGAATAAAAGAGTAATTGCTCTAATTCTATCTGAACAATTTGACAGACTTCATCGTGCATTCAATTGACCTGATCTTTTTTTTATAGAAATTTTAGGCAAAAAAAAGTAGCATTGCGACGGTTCAGCACATGCTACTTATTAAAAGGTAAACTCTATTGTGAGAGCTTATTGGTTTTAAATTTACTCGCGTTAACTTTGTTATCGTGAGCCTTTTCAATCTGTTCCCTCAGCACAGTTCCTAGTCTTCCAAATATAATTGCAAGCACGATTGCAACCACTAAGAACCAAAACGTATGAATTTCACCCATTTGGAAATTCCTCCTCGCTGTTGGTGTTTTTTAATTTACAGGTAGAATCATGTTTTTTCAGAGATAATTGTCAGACAATTGCAGGATTGCGCATTTTTTTATCCTTTTGGTCTAACAATGTGAACCAGATTGCCATTTTTTTTATTAAGAAATTGTTTTGTCGAGATTAAATTTAGTTTTAAAAGTTTATGTTTGTTAGACAATTATTGAAGTTTAGTGCGAGATTTTAAGGATTTCCATGCCAAAGTGCTCATTTGATCCTGCCAAATAATTAAATTCGAATGCTTTTTTCCATTGAAATACACCACAACATAAAAACCATGATCAATCATTTGTTTGATCTGAACATGCTGTACTTTGTGTAAATCCGTATACTGGATTACCCATTCAGCTAAGTCCAATTGCGCTAAACTTTTTACCTGCTGACGATTTCTCAAACATTTTAGACTAATCGATCCCAACAACAGTAACAACAGACTCAGCCAAATATTCAAAATTTTCAGCCACAGAATAAACATGAATGCTAAGCATAAAAGCTGAAAACCCAGTGCAATCCGACTGGGTTTTAACTCATATTGCTGATGCTGTGTTGATTCAGCCATGAATATAATGTTTTAACTTATTGATCAATGCTCTTAACTCTTGACGTGGAGGCTCCGAAACCTCCATAAACCAATCCAACAAGTCTGGATCTTCTTGATCGACCAATTCTTTAAATAAGGCTTTTTCCTGGGCATCCGCTTGTAAATAATATTGTTTTACATAAGGGTCAAAATAAACATCGATCTCTTTAAGACCACGACGCGCGCGATAAATCACTTTACGTTCTTCTAAACTCATCTCTTCTGACATTCTTTATCCCCCAATGATTCAGTTCTGGCTTAGTTTACCTTATTCACCACTAATTTCGCGCTAAATTCTTTGAAATGACCAAATTCATCATTTAAAAATAAGTTTTGAGCATTCATCTCATTGCGGCAATTCATCAATTCACCTAATTTTTACTCACTAAAACTCATATGGATATTATAAAAATGCAATCAGGTGCAATTCGACCTCTAAGCAATATGTTACCACGCCAATTATTTAATTCAGATCACGAAGCTTTTCGTGAAACTGTACGAAAATTCTATGAAAAAGAAGTTGTACCGAATATTGCTAAGTATGAGCAACAACAACATGTCGATCGCGACCTGTGGAACAAGGCTGGCGAACTGGGTCTGCTCTGTGCAACGATGCCTGAAGAATATGGCGGTTACGGTGTAGATCGCCTTTACAGTATGATTTTAATTGAAGAACAAGCCTATGCGATGGATTCTTCTACAGGCTTTTCTCTGCATTCAGATATTGTTGCAAACTATATCAATAATTTTGGCAACGAAGCACAAAAGAAACATTGGTTGCCTAAAATGGCGTCTGGTGAGACTGTGACTGCGATTGCAATGACTGAACCGGGTACAGGATCTGACTTACAAGGGGTTCGCACAACAGCAGTTCTGGACGGTGATGAATATGTCATCAATGGATCCAAAATCTTTATTACCAACGGCTATCTTTGCGATATGGCGATTGTGGTCTGTAAAACAGGCAATTCAGATAAAGGTTCGGCAAACTTGTCCTTAATTATCGTTGAAGCAGACCGTGCTGGATTTACCAAAGGTAAACCGCTCAATAAAATTGGAATGAAAGGTCAAGACACTTGTGAACTTTTCTTTGAAGATGTCCGAGTACCGAAAGAAAATCTTTTGGGTATGGAAGGTATGGGCTTCATCATGCTGATGAAAGAGTTGGCATGGGAACGTATGTTGGTGGCTATTATCTGTCAGGCAGGCGCAGAAGCAGCACTGGCACATACTGTTCAATATACCAAAGATCGTAAAGCCTTTGGTAAACCGATTGGTGCATTTCAAAATACACGTTTCAAACTTGCAGAAATGCGTACAGAAATTGATTTCTGCCGTGCTTACCTTGATCGTTGTATGGAATTACAACTTGAAGGAAGTTTGGGGGTTGATGCTGCCGCAGCTGCAAAATATAAAATTTCCGAACTCTTTTCAAATGTTGTTGATGAATGTCTACAATTGCATGGCGGCTATGGCTATATGATGGAATATCCAATTGCCCGGGCCTATATTGATAATCGTGCCAATCGAATTTATGCAGGAACCAATGAAATTATGAAAGAACTCATTTCACGTTCCTTATAATTTAAATGGTTTGATCAAGGGGCTTCGGCTCCTTTTTTATTTTCAATTCAATAGATTCATGTACTACACCATTAAAAACTATTCAGCATTCATTGTTCACTGACAAAAGATTCAATTACAGAAAACCCTGCTGGAAATACTTTTCTAACATGAAAAAAGGAGCGATGGCTCCTTTTTTGTTACTACGTTCAAACTTAAAAACAGATTCAATCAAGAAACCAGTTTAGGCTTTTTTTGACTTCCGCTTCACGTTTATGAAATTTTAAAACCCTATCATCAAACTTGGCATTTTTAAGTTCTTTACGATCTGCAAGATAGTTATTCGTCACTTTCCAAGGTGCATGTTTCCCCTGTTTTGGCATTACGTCAGCAGCACGAGCAATATAGCCTGAACTTAAGCTACCCATCACGGTATCTTCCATCAACTCTGTTGCATCACCTTGAGGAATAACTTCATCGTAGCCTTTGTTATCCATATAGTTAAGTAGTCGGCATATATATTCACCAGCAATATCTACTTTAAGTGTCCAGGAAGCGTTAATATAACCAATGATCATCGCCATATTCGGTACATCACTGACCATTACGCCCTGATAAAGCATGTGCTGTGAAGTATTCAATGGTTTGCCATCGAGTGTCGCTTTGATGCCGCCTAGAATCTGAATATCCAGACCTGTTGCAGATACAATAATGTCAGCATCTAAATGCTTACCTGATTTTAACTGAATACCCGTTTCAGTTATTTTCTCAATATGGTCTGTTTCCACACTGGCTTTACCGGAACGTAAAATTTTAAATAAATCCCCATCTGGAACCACACATAAACGCTGATCCCAAGGATTATAACTAGGGGTAAAATGTTTCATATCCACTTTACCTTTTAACTGCATTTCAATGGATTTGAGCAAGAACTTACGGAGTAATTTTGGCTGCTTTTGGGCAAGTGCATAAATTCCACGCTGCATGCCAATATTACGTGCACGGGTCAGTTTATAGGCAACATCTTCAGGTAATACTTTACGCATTTTATCATAGACAAAATCAATCGATGGAATAGAAGCAATATATGTTGGTGACCGTTGTAACATGGTTACATGACCCGCTCCGCCTTTTGACATTGCAGGAACAAGCGTGATCGCTGTTGCACCACTGCCAATAATCACCACTTTTTTGCCTGTGTAATCTAGGTTTTCTGGCCAGAACTGTGGATTCACAAACTCGCCTTTAAAATCATTTTTACCTGGATAATCGGGTTGATAACCTTGATCGTAATTGTAATAACCCGTACACCCTACAACAAAATTGGCAACCCAAGTTTGTAATTTTTGATTTTCATCTTCAATTTCAACAACCCATTTTTTGATTGAAGAATCATAGTTAGCAGTACGCACACGATGATTAAAATGAATTTTATCTTTTAACTTAAACTCGTCGACCACCTCAGCAACATAGCCTTTAATCGAAGCACCATCTGCTAAGACATTGGCTTTCTGCCAAGGCTTGAAATTAAAGCCAAATGTAGACATATCAGAGTCAGAACGAATGCCGGGATACTTAAATAAATCCCAAGTACCACCAAAACTAGCGCGACGTTCAATAATTTCAAATGAACGTTGTGGCGAGTTTTTAGAAAGATGTGCAGCAACACCGATACCAGAGATCCCTGCGCCTACGATAAGAATATCAACTTGCTTTTCCATGTTCTTTTTATAACCTTTTTAAGAGTACATTTTTATTAAAGCATAAATTTGACAATACGCAATGTCAAGTTTGAATTTTTCTGACAAAATTCATGTCAATTGAGGACAAATTTAAAAAATTGTCTAACAATACAGGCACAAAAAAAGGTCGGTGAAACACCGACCTTTTTCGAACAACCGATTGTTCTATGACGTAAGTAATTAGTTTACTTCACGATCCACAAGCTCTACATAAGCCATCGGCGCAGCATCACCTGCACGGAAACCAGCTTTAAGAACACGTAGATAACCGCCGTTACGTTCTTTGTAACGAGGGCCAAGAACGGTAAATAATTTACCAACTGTTGCTGCTGAACGAGTACGAGCAAACGCTAAACGACGGTTTGCTACAGTATCGTTTTTAGCTAAAGTGATTAAAGGCTCAGCTACACGACGTAACTCTTTTGCTTTAGGCACAGTCGTTTTAATTAACTCGTGCTCAAACAATGAATTCGCCATGTTTTGGAACATCGCTTTACGATGGCTGCTGGTACGGCCTAATTTCACACCACTATTACGATGACGCATGGTGATAGTCCTACTTAATTAACGGCTACGATAGGCGAAACGATCGTCCATACGGAGACTAGCTGGTGGCCAGTTCTCTAAACGCATGCCGAGCTGTAAGCCCTTAGAAGCCAGAACATCTTTGATCTCAGTAAGCGATTTTTTACCTAGGTTAGGAGTTTTAAGCAACTCAACCTCAGTACGCTGTACTAGATCACCAATGTAGTAAATATTTTCTGCTTTCAAACAGTTAGCAGAACGAACAGTAAGCTCTAGATCATCAACTGGACGAAGCAAGATTGGGTCAACTTCTTCACGTGGCTCTTGAGCAACTGGAGCTTGATCTTTCTGAAGATCAACAAAAATTGCAATTTGTTGTTGCAAGATTGTTGCCGCTTTGCGGATCGCTTCTTCAGGATCAACAGTTCCATTTGTTTCAAGATCAATGATGAGCTTATCAAGGTCAGTACGTTGTTCTACACGAGCATTTTCTACTGTGTAAGACACACGTTTGATTGGGCTATAAGAAGCATCTAACTGTAAACGACCTACAGGACGCGTTTCACCTTCAGGGAAACGTGAGTCAGAAGTTTCATAACCACGACCTTGAGAAACTTTCAAGCGCATTTTTAATGAGCCTGAAGCACTTAAAGTACCGATCAAATGTTCAGGGTTAACCACTTCAACATTATGCGGTAAGCGAAGATCTGCAGCAGTTACATCGCCAGGACCTTGCTTTTCCAATGTTAAATATGCTTCGTTTTGATCGAACAGCTTAATAGACAATCCTTTTAGGTTCAGCAAGAGCTCGACGATGTCCTGCTGCAAGCCTTCTAAAGTACTGTACTCGTGCTCGACACCCTCTATTTCAACTTCTACCACAGCAGCGCCAGGTAAAGAAGACAATAGGATGCGACGTAAAGCATTACCAAGAGTATGACCGAAGCCACGCTCTAATGGTTCAAGAATCACTTTTGCCGAGGTCCCGCTTGCCGCTTCGACCTTGATCGCTTGCGGAGTTAGAAACTCGTTTGCAGTACGCGTCATTATTGCTACCTCAAGGATTATTTAGAATACAATTCTACAATCAAGCTTTCGTTGATTTCAGCAGGTAAATCAGAACGATCAGGTGCAGCTTTAAATGTACCTTCAAGTTTTGAATGATCTACGTCAATCCAAGCAGCTGTGCCACGTTGAGCAGCCAATTCAATTGCGTTTTTAATACGTAATTGTTGTTTAGCGCTTTCGTGAACTGCAATCACGTCACCCGCTTTAACTTGGATAGACGCGATGTTAACGCGACGACCATTTAAAGTGATTGAACGGTGAGATACCAGCTGACGAGCTTCTGCACGTGTAGAACCAAAACCCATGCGATAAACAACGTTATCGAGGCGGCTTTCAAGCAATTTCAACAAGTTTTCACCAGTTGCGCCTTTAACACGAGCAGCTTCTTTGTAGTAATTACTAAATTGACGCTCTAAAACACCGTACATACGACGTACTTTTTGTTTTTCACGTAATTGTAGTGAATACTCAGATTGTTTAGCACGGCTTTGGCCATGTTGACCAGGAGCTTTAGCAGATTTTTTTGTTTTGACGTCAAAAGGTTTAACGCCAGATTTTAATTGCAGGTCTGTCCCTTCGCGGCGAGAGAGTTTGCATTTTGGACCAATATAACGAGCCATGAATGTTTCTCCTTACACGCGACGTTTTTTAGGTGGACGGCAACCGTTGTGCGGAATCGGAGTCACATCGGTAATGCTGTTAATTTTATAACCCACTGCACCTAATGCACGAACCGCAGATTCACGACCTGGACCAGGACCTTTAACAAGGACGTCCAAGTTTTTCAAACCGTAATCTAAAGCAGCTTTACCAGCAACTTCAGCAGCTACCTGAGCAGCAAACGGAGTTGATTTACGTGATCCACGGAAGCCTTGTCCACCTGAAGTAGCCCAAGCCAATGCATTACCTTGACGATCAGTAATCGTAACAATGGTGTTATTAAAAGAAGCGTGAATGTGTGCAACACCTTCAGAGACGGTACGAGTGACCTTCTTGCGTGTGCGAGTATCTTTAGCCATCTTTTAGCTTCCAGAAATCTTATTTCTTAATAGGTTTGCGCGGACCTTTACGGGTACGTGCGTTAGTTTTGGTGCGTTGTCCACGAACAGGCAAGCCGCGACGATGACGAAGACCGCGATAGCAGCCTAAATCCATTAAACGTTTAATGTTCATGGAAATTTCGCGACGTAAGTCACCTTCGGTAGGAACCTTAGCAACTTCAGCACGAATCGCATCAAGCTGAGCGTCATCTAATTCACGGATTTTAGTCGTAGTTGCAATACCAGCAGCAGCTAAGATGCTCTTAGCAGTGTGGCGACCAATACCAAAAATATACGTGAGAGAGATAACAGCATGCTTGTTATCCGGAATGTTTACACCGGCAATACGAGCCATTCAAATTTCTCCAAAAAGGCAGTAGAGATAATCAACCGCCCCACAAAAATCTTGAGGGGCGGATAATAACCTAATTAGCCTACTGAAATCAACAGGTCTTAATTAAATTAACCTTGACGCTGCTTATGACGAGGTTCTGCGCTGCAAATTACGCGAATAACCCCATTACGACGGATAACTTTACAGCTACCACAAATTTTCTTTACAGAAGCTTGTACTTTCATGATGAAACCTTCTAAGTGCGCTTATCCCTTAGGATGAGCAGTCGTTTTTCTCATTAACGATTGATTGTCATACTGATGCGAAGTCAGATGGGCTTGAAGCTGAGCCATAAAGTCCATCACAACAACAACCACGATTAGCAATGAGGTACCACCCAAATGGAATGGAATACCGAAAGAGCTTTGTAAAATCATCGGCATTAAGCAGATGACCGTGATGTAGATTGCACCAATAAACGTCAAACGATTAAGAATATGATCTAAGTAACGAGCAGTTTGCTCACCTGGGCGAATACCAGGTACGTAAGCTCCACTGCGTTTCAAGTTCTCTGATACTTCTTTCGGGCTAAATACAAGCGCCGTGTAGAAATAACAGAAAAAGATAATTAACGCACCGAAGAGCACTAAATACAACGGTTGTCCAGGCGATAATACCAATGCCAAATCTTGTAGGCTACGTTTTACAATTCCTGCATTTGGATCAGCACTGCCTAACCATTGTCCTAAACTTGCAGGGAACAACAATAACGAACTTGCGAAAATTGCTGGAATTACCCCTGCCATGTTGATTTTCAATGGCAAATGCGTTTGCTGTGCAGTAAATACACGACGACCTTGCTGTTTTTGTGCATAGTTTACAGGTATGCGACGTTGAGCTTTCTCAATAAACACGATTGCGGCTAACACAGCAACTGATAGCAATCCAAATACCGCCAAACCAATAAGACTGGATTGACCATTATCTACCGAAGTAAATGCTTGAATCACTAAGTTGGGTAAACCAGCAACAATACCTGCAAAGATAATCATTGAGATACCGTTACCAACACCACGCTCAGTAATCTGCTCACCTAACCACATTAGGAACATAGTACCTGCAACTAACGATGTTAGCGCTGGAACGTAAAAAGCCAGCCCTGACGTCAAAGTAATTCCCTGACTGATCAGACCAGCACACATCCCGATACCTTGAACCAATGCAAGTATTAAAGTGCCGTAACGCGTATATTGATTAATCTTACGCTTACCTTGCTCGCCTTCTTTCTTCAATGCTTCTAACGAAGGAACCACTGTTGACATTAACTGCACAATAATAGATGCAGAAATGTATGGCATGATTCCCAACGCAAGAATGGACATTCGTTCTAATGCTCCACCCGAGAACATATTAAACAAACCTAAGAAAGTACCTTCATTAGCTTTGAAAAAACGTTCTAGAGCAACATTATCAATACCTGGCAGCGGAATATGCGCTCCTAGTCGAAAGACCACCAATGCGCCAATCAAGAACATTAATCGGCGAATAATTTCACGGTATTTCACATGAAATGGTTGACCTTTCATCATGTTAACATGACCTGTAGAACTAGGAGACATAGTCACTCGCGATTACTCCTCGACTTTACCGCCAGCAGCTTCAACAGCAGCTTTAGCGCCTTTAGTCAATGCAACACCTTGAACAGTGAATGCACGAGTGATTTCACCAGAAAGAACGACACGAGCACGCAACATATCTTTACGTACTACATTCGCAGCTTTCAAAGTTTCAAGTGAAACGATATCACCTTCAACTTTAGCAAGTTCAGACAAACGTACTTCAGCAGTTTTCAAAGCCAATTGGCTTGTGAAACCGAATTTAGGTAAACGACGATATAACGCAGTTTGACCACCTTCAAAGCCTGGACGAACGCCACCACTTTTACGTGATTTTTGACCTTTGACACCACGGCCACCAGTCTTACCAACGCCAGAACCGATACCACGGCCTAAACGACGGTTTTCACGTTTTGCACCTTCAGCAGGTGCAAGCTCATTTAAACGCAGAGTCATGGCTTATTCCTCTACACTAACCATATAGTAGACTTTGTTGATCATACCACGGTTAGAAGGAGTATCTACCACTTCTACTGTATGACCAATACGACGCAGACCTAAACCTTGTAGGCAAAGTTTGTGATTTTTCAAACGATGCGAAGAAGACTTAGTCTGGGTAACTTTAATCGTTTTCATGATTGATTACCCTAAAATTTGTTCTACTGAAAGACCACGTTTCGCAGCAACTTTCTCAGGAGAAGTCATATCACGCAAACCGTTAAAAGTCGCGTTTACAACGTTAGCTGCGTTAGTAGAACCATAGCACTTCGTCAATACGTTACGTACACCAGCAGCTTCTAAAACCGCACGCATAGAACCACCAGCGATTACGCCAGTACCTTCTGATGCAGGTTGCATGTAAACACGGCTAGCGCCATGACGAGCATTAATAGGATGTTGTACAGTACCATCAACAAGATCAACTGTGATCATGTTGCGGCGTGCAGCTTCAAGTGCTTTAGAAATAGCAGCTGGAACTTCACGCGCTTTACCGCGACCAAAACCTACACGACCATTACCATCACCCACAACAGTTAATGCTGTGAAAGAGAAGATACGACCGCCCTTAACAACTTTGGCTACACGATCAACGGCAACCAGCTTTTCAACAAGACCTTCGTTTTGTTCAACTTTAGCCATGATTAGAACTCCAAGCCGTTTTCACGAGCAGCATCAGCCAAGGCTTTGATACGACCATGATATTTAAAACCAGAACGGTCAAATGCAACTTTAGTTACACCAGCAGCTTTTGCACGTTCTGCGATTAAAGCACCTACTTTAGTAGCTGAATCTACATTACCAGTAGTTCCGCTACGTAAAGATGCATCCAAAGTAGAAGCTTGCGCTAATACTTTGCCACCATCTGCAGAAATAACTTGAGCATAGATGTGACGCGGCGTGCGGTTTACACACAAGCGAGTCGCACCCAATGCACGAATGTGCAAGCGTGTGCTTTTCGCACGACGCAAACGGGATTGTTTCTTTTCGTTCATAAGAACCTCGCGCCTTATTTCTTCTTAGCTTCTTTACGAAGAACAACTTCGTCAGAATAACGAACACCTTTACCTTTATAAGGCTCTGGCGGACGGTAACCACGGATTTCTGCAGCAACTTGACCTAACAATTGTTTGTTAGCTGATTTCAAAATGATTTCAGTAGCAGTCGGAGTTTCAGCAGTTACACCTTCTGGAAGAGCGTAATCGATTGGATGAGAATAACCAAGGTTAAGGTTAACAACAGTACCTTTAACCGCAGCTTTATAACCAACACCGATCAGTTGTAACTTACGTTCGAAGCCTTCGTTAACACCTTTTACAAGGTTATTAAGAACAGCGCGAGCAGTACCAGCTTGCATCCAAGAATCACGAGATTCTTTAACTGGAGCAATATGAAGTTGACCTTCTTCCTGTTTAAGCTCGACCAGCGCATGCAGGTTGAAAGACAACGTACCTTTGCTGCCTTTCACTTCGACCTGCCGGCCGTTCTGAGTAACTGCTACACCGTTAGGTACAGTTACTGGGGCTTTAGCCACACGAGACATGAGGAATCACCTATTAAGAAACAAAAGCAATAACTTCACCACCAACGCCTGCAGCACGTGCAGCGCGATCAGTCATGATGCCTTTGCTTGTAGAAACAATTGCAATACCTAAACCTTGCTTAACGCTCGGAAGTGCATCTTTACCGCGATACTGACGTAGACCTGGACGGCTTACACGTTTCACAGTTTCGATAACTGGTTTGCCTTCAAAATATTTTAAAGTAATTGTCAAAGTAGCTTTGCCTTCAAGATCAGCAACTTCTACATTTGAAATGTAACCTTCTTGTTGAAGTACGTTTGCAATTGCAACTTTCAACTTAGAATTAGGCATAGAAACAGTTTGTTTCTTTGCCATTTGTGCGTTACGAACACGTGTTAGCATGTCGGCAACGGTATCTTGCATACTCATTTATAGTCGCTCCTTACCAGCTTGCCTTAACAACGCCCGGTACATCACCTTGCATTACTGTGTCACGTAATTTGTTACGGCTTAAGCCGAACTTACGGAAGTAACCATGAGGACGACCAGTTAAACCACAACGGTTACGCAGACGTACTGGAGACGCATTACGTGGTAATGCTTGTAACTTCATCATCGCTTCGAAACGCTCTTCATCAGAAGCATTTACGTTTGCAATCGTAGCTTTTAATTCAGCACGTTTAGCAGCGTATTTAGCAACTGTAGTTTCGCGTTTCAATTCGCGATTAATCATACTTTTCTTAGCCATATCGACCTCTTATTTGAACGGGAAGCCGAATGCACGGATTAGCGCACGGCCTTCGTCATCAGTACGAGCAGTCGTAGTGATAGTAATATCCATACCACGAATACGATCGATCTTATCAAAATCGATTTCAGGGAACATAATTTGTTCCTTGAGACCCATTGAATAATTACCACGACCATCGAATGATTTCGCAGAAAAACCGCGGAAGTCACGAATACGAGGGATCGCAATAGAGATCAAACGGTCTAAGAATTCGTACATTTGTTCGCCGCGTAAAGTTACTTTACAACCAATCGGCCAACCATCACGGATTTTAAAACCAGCGATTGATTTGCGCGCTAATGTAAGCACTGGTTTTTGACCAGCAATAGCTTGCATATCCGCCAAAGCGCCATCTAACAATTTCTTGTCAGCTGAAGCCGCACCAACACCCATGTTGATGGTGATTTTAGTGATGCGAGGAATCTCCATCACATTACCCAAACCAAGTTCTTCTTTCAACTTAGCTCGGATTTCGTCGTTATAACGTGTTTTAAGTCTGGCCATAGCCTATTTCAACCTATTACTTCGCTACCGCCACTGATTCACCATTTGATTTGTAAACGCGAGTTTTCACGCCTTCAATCACTTGGTAACCAACACGGTCAGCCTTTTGGGTTGCAGCATTAAAAATTGCCACGTTTGAAATATGAAGCGAAGCTTCTTGTGTAACGATAGCGCCTTCAGCACCTGTTGCACGGTTCGGCTTTTGATGCTTCTTAACTAAATTAAGGCCTTCAACCTTAACTTGGTCATTTGAAACAGACAAAACAGTACCCTGTTTGCCTTTTTCTTTACCTGCGATCACGATTACTTGATCGCCTTTTCTAATCTTAGCCATGATTGCCTCTATTATAGAACTTCAGGAGCCAATGAAATGATTTTCATGAACTGTTCAGTACGAAGTTCACGAGTCACTGGTCCGAAAATACGAGTGGCAATCGGAGCCTTGTTGTTGTTCAAGATAACTGCAGCATTATCATCGAAACGGATCACAGAACCGTCTGGACGACGAATACCGAATTTAGTACGAACCACAACTGCATTCATCACGTCACCTTTTTTAACACGGCCACGTGGAATTGCTTCTTTTACAGTAACTTTAATAATGTCGCCAACAGAAGCATAACGACGATGTGAACCACCAAGTACTTTAATACATTGTACGCGGCGAGCACCACTGTTGTCTGCTACGTCTAGCATACTTTCGGTCTGAATCATTGCCCTACTCCAAAACCGAGCATCACCGGTCGCAATTTCGAAAGGCTCAAAGAGTACTCGAAATTGACCGATGATGCAACAAGAACGTCTAATTACTCAGCAGCTGCTTCAATAACTTCCACTAAAGTCCAAGCTTTAGTTTTTGAAATTGGGCGGCTTTCTTTAATGGTCACAACATCACCAGTTTTAGCTGTGTTGTTCTCATCATGAGCGTGTAATTTTGTTGAACGGCGGATTGATTTGCCGTACAACGGGTGTTGAACGCGGCGTTCGATAAGTACAACAATAGACTTGTCCATTTTGTCACTTACGACTTTGCCTGTTAACGTGCGAACTGTTTGCTCACTCATTGTGCGTTCCCCTGTTTTTCGGTAAGGAGGGTCTTGATACGAGCAATAGTCTTACGAGTTAACGCAACTTCATGCGATTTACCCAATTGACCTGTTGCTTTCGCCATACGAAGACGGAATTGGTTCAACTGTTGCTCATCAAGCAAAGCTGTCAACTCTTCTACCGACTTTTCACGTAGATCTTTAGTTTTCATTACATCACCGTCTTAGTAACGATAGTGGTTTTAAATGGAAGCTTAGCAGCCGCAAGCGTGAACGCTTCGCGTGCCAATTCTTCACTAACACCATCCATTTCGTACAAGATCTTACCTGGTTTGATTTGGCAAACCCAGTATTCCACAGAACCTTTACCTTTACCCATACGAACTTCTAATGGTTTTTCAGTAATTGGTTTGTCTGGGAAAACACGGATAAAGATCTTACCACCACGTTTAACACGACGGCTAATTGTACGACGCGCAGCTTCAATTTGACGCGCAGTCATTTGACCACGTTCAATAGATTTAAGTGCGATTGTACCGAAAGATACTGTGCTACCACGATGCGCTAGACCAGTGTTACGGCCTTTTTGCACCTTACGGAATTTAGTACGTTTAGGTTGCAACATGGATTATTCTCCTTTTTCAGCAGAACGATCATTGCGACGACCACGACGCTCTTGACCTTCACCACGACCGCGACCGCGTTTAGCTGGACGTTCTTCAGCAGGAGCAGGGTTCATGACTTGTTTCATGCCACCTAAGATCTCACCACGGAAAATCCAAACTTTAACACCAATCGTACCGTAAGTAGTTTCAGCACGCATAGTTGCATAGTCGATATCGGCACGAAGTGTATGCAAAGGTACACGACCTTCACGATACCATTCAGTACGTGCAATCTCTGCACCGCCTAAACGACCAGAAACTTCAACTTTGATACCTTTAGCACCAGCACGCATCGTGTTTTGAACCGCACGCTTCATAGCACGACGGAACATTACACGTTTCTCTAATTGAGAAGCGATTGCTTCAGCAACTAAACGAGCGTCTAAATCTGGGCGATCGATTTCGTTGATGCTTACTTGCGCTGGAACACCCATAATAGTGGTGAGTTCACGCTGTAATTTTTCAATGTCTTCGCCTTTTTTACCGATCACGATACCTGGACGAGCAGTGCTAATAGTTACTTTAGCAGCGCCTGTAGGACGTTCGATAAGAATATTGCTGATCATCGCGCTTTTAAGTTTTTTAGTTAAAAACTCACGAACTTGAAGATCTTTAAGCAAATATTCAGCGTATTGTTTCGGACTCGCATACCAGTTGGCGTTATGACGTTTTACAACACCAAGGCGGATACCGATTGGATGAACCTTCTGACCCATATCAAACCCCTACCTTAACGGTAATGTGACAAGTACGCTTAGTAATACGATCTGCACGGCCTTTAGCACGTGGCATAATACGTTTAAGGCTCATGCCTTCATCAACGTAAATCGTAGATACTTTAAGATCGTCAACATCTAAACTGTTATTGTGTTCAGCGTTTGCAATCGCAGATTCCAAAGCTTTTTTAACTAAAACTGCAGCTTTTTTGTTGCTGAAGTTCAAGATATTCAAAGCATGCGCAACAGATTTGCCGCGAATTAGATCTGCAACCAAACGTGCTTTTTGTGCCGAGATAGCGGCACCGCGTAATTTAGCAGTTACTTCCATCATAGCACCTATTAACGTTTAGACTTCTTGTCAACACCGTGACCACGATAGGTACGAGTTGGCGCGAATTCACCTAATTTATGACCAACCATATGTTCAGATACGATCACTGGAACATGGTTACGGCCATTGTGTACAGAAATTGTTAAACCAACAAAATCCGGGAGGATCATCGAACGACGCGACCAAGTTTTGATCGGCTTACGGTTATTAGCCGCGATTGCCGCTTCAACCTTAGCGAACAAGTGCGCATCGACGAATGGGCCTTTTTTCAGAGAACGAGGCATTGTCAGATTCCTTTACTTGTTACTTAACGCGACGGTCGCGAATGATCATCTTAGTCGTACGCTTATTGGTACGAGTCTTGTACCCTTTAGCTTTTTGACCCCATGGGCTTACAGGTTGAATACCTTTGTTACGCCCTTCACCACCACCATGTGGATGGTCTACTGGGTTCATCGCCATACCACGAACGGTAGGACGAACGCCACGCCAGCGTGCAGCACCTGCTTTACCAAGTGAACGAAGGTTGCTTTCTGAGTTAGATACTTCACCTAACACAGCACGACATTCAACGTGTACTTTACGCATTTCGCCTGAACGAAGACGAATGATTGCGTAAGAACCGTCACGACCCAACAACTGAGCAGAAGTACCAGCAGAACGCACTAATTGTGCACCTTTACCGATTTTAAGCTCGATGTTATGTAGTGTAGAACCGATAGGCATGTTACGAAGTGGCAAGCAGTTACCTGGACGAATTGGAGCATCGTTACCAGACTGAACTTTATCACCAGCACGTAAACCTTTAGCAGCGATAATATAACGACGCTCACCGTCAGCATACTTCAATAAAGCAATATGAGATGTACGGTTAGGATCGTATTCAATACGCTCAACTACAGCAGGAATGCCATCTTTGTTACGTTTGAAGTCAACGATACGGTAGTGTTGTTTATGTCCACCACCAACGTGACGAGTAGTAATGTGACCGTTGTTATTACGACCACCAGTACGTTTTTTAGCTTCAACCAACGGTGCATAAGGCGCGCCTTTGTGAAGGTGATTATGAACCACTTTCTCTACAAAGCGACGTCCTGGAGACGTTGGCTTACATTTTTGAATCGGCATAATTTTCGTCCTTATTCCGCTGCGCTTTCAGCGGTATCGCCCAAGTCAGCCATTTCAACATCTTGGCCAGCTTTCAGGGTGACGTATGCTTTTTTAACATCAGAACGACGTCCTAATGTACGACCAAAGCGCTTAGTCTTACCTTTAGTGATAGTCGTGTTAACTTTAACAACTTCCACACCAAATAATTGTTCTACTGCTTTTTTGATTTCAAGTTTGTTTGCATCAAGTGCAACTTTAAATACTTGAACACCAGCAGTTTCACCTAAAACTTGTGCTTTTTCTGAGAATACAGGTCCTTTTAGGACTTGATAGATACGTTCGTTGTTCATCCGAGTTCTACCTCAATTTTCTTAGCAGCAGCAACAGACATAACAACTTTATCGAACGCAATCAAACCAACAGGATCGATCCCAGCAGCATCTACCACATCAACGTGTGGAAGGTTACGTGCAGCTAAGTATAGATTTTCATCTACAGCTTCAGTAACGATTAATGCGCGAGTAGCGTTCAAGCCGTTTAGTTTTGCAAGCAATTCTTTAGTTTTTGGAGCTTCAACTGCAAACTCTTCAACCAATACAAGACGATCTTGGCGAACAAGTTCAGCTAAGATACATTGCATTGCACCGCGGTACATTTTACGGTTAACTTTTTGAGACCAATCTTGTGGACGAGCAGCAAAAGTTTTACCACCACCAACCCAGATTGGGCTACGAATAGAACCAGCACGAGCGCGGCCAGTACCTTTTTGACGGAATGGTTTTTTACCACCGCCAGAAACGTCTGCACGTGACTTCTGAGCTTTAGAACCTTGACGACCACCAGCTAAATAAGCTGTAACAACTTGGTGTACAAGAGCTTCATTAAATTCACGTCCGAAAGCAACTTCAGACAATTCAACAGCAGAGCCGGAAACAGTTTTTAAATTCACGTTATTTCCCCTCAGGCCTTGATCGTAGGACGAACGATAACGTCGCCACCAGTAGCACCAGGAATCGCACCTTTAACAACAAGAACTGAACGTTCTGCGTCAATAGATACAATCTCAAGACCTTGTACAGTTACGCGATCATCACCTAAGTGACCAGGCATTTTTTTACCTTTGAACACGCGACCAGGAGTCTGGTTTTGACCTGTAGAACCAATTACACGGTGAGATACAGAGTTACCATGTGTAGCATCTTGCGTACGGAAGTTCCAACGCTTAACACCACCTTGGAAACCTTTACCTTTTGATTGACCAGTAACGTCAACAACTTGACCTACTGTGAACAAATCAACACCGATAGTTCCACCAACTTCACGACCTTCAAGATCAGCTTCTGCAACGCGGAATTCTTTAACCAAACGACCAGCAGCAACACCCGCTTTCGCAAAGTGACCTTTCTGAGCATTCGTTACGCGAGATTCGCGACGTTCACCAGTAGTGATTTGAATCGCTTGATAACCATCAGTTTCAAGCGTTTTGATTTGAGTGATACGGTTAGGATCAACCTCAATCACTGTTACAGGCACAGAAACACCAGCATCTGTAAAGATACGTGTCATACCGCACTTGCGACCGACTAAACCAATAGCCATGTGCATAAACCTCTAAAAAAGCGGCCTAATTAACTTAGAGCGTTAATTAACCGAAAGCCTTAACCCAATGCGATCTGAACATCAACACCAGCTGCAAGATCCAACTTCATCAATGCATCTACAGTTTTGTCTGTAGGTTGAACGATGTCGATCAAACGTTTATATGTGCGGATTTCATATTGGTCACGCGCATCTTTGTTTACGTGTGGTGATGTCAAAACGTTAAAACGCTCGATGCGAGTAGGCATCGGAATTGGACCACAAACCTGTGCGCCAGTACGTTTTGCTGTTTCTACGATCTCTTGAGAAGATTGATCAATTAAACGATGATCAAAAGACTTAAGACGGATACGAATTCTCTGGTTAGACATACCAGTTAACTCCAAGCCAAATATATAAAGAATCACCCTTGACGCATCTCACCCCACTAAAATAAGGCAAGTGTCAAAGGCAGTGAAAATCACTAAGGTCGTGATCGATGCCACGACTGTAACGATCTGAATGACTTTCTTCGCCATTCACCCCTTCATATCGAAGGGTCGCTCATTATAACGATTGTTTAACGCTTAAGCAAATAAATTTGGATTTTTTTCGCATTATTGCGATATTGGCAAAGAAATGAAATGTTTAAGATTTAAACAAAGGTTTAAACTCTTAAAACATAGTCAATTGCATGATTGAGTAACTGGTTTCCGATGACATAATCTGAACTTGGAGTTTTTTTCAAATTGGAGAGTGACTGATGATGTATATCGCTAAATACCATTCCTTCTTCTTCATGCTCAATAAATATGTTTAAGCTATGCGGTGTAATTTCTGGGTGAAACTGAAAGCCCAAGACATTTTTACCAATTTGATAGAGTTGATTCGGGCATGCTTGATTTTCTGCCAAACGAATCGCACCTTTTGGAATGTCAAATGTTTCGCTATGCCATTGCAAAACACTGATCTGCTCAGGAAGTTGAAAGTATTCTTCAGGGACATGATCACTTTTATTGACATAAGTCCAACCCAGCTCTTGCACCGTATTTCGGCGTACGTTTGCACCCAGTGCATTCGCAATCAATTGCCCTCCTAAACACAATCCTATTGCTGGTTTTTCAGACGCCAGATAGCGCCTAATCCAACGTTTTTCCACTTTTAACCAAGGGAAATTTGCTTCATCATTTACACTCATTTCCCCGCCCATAATAATCAGCAAATCCACCTCATTGACATGAGGCAATGCATCTATATCCAATGCTGAATCTGTGGGTAAAGCAAAAAACTCTGTTGCAGTAATTTCTGCACCCATTGCCTTTAAATATTCATGGCAACTGCCAAAGCCTTCACCTGCAATATGTTGAAAATAATGCACTTTAAGTTTTTTCATATTATCACCTATTCTTGTTGTATCGACTACGCTACAAATCAAAAAACACAGTTCAACAAATGCAAAAATGAAGCCAATATCAATTTTATTTATTATTTTTCACAAATTATTGCTTTTCGTCACCGAGTGATTATGTTTTCCTTATTTTAGTCCTATTATTGATAAATCTTGAGTATTCTTGTGAAGCTAAATCCACAAACCGCTTTAATTCATTCCCCGCGACAAGCCCCACAATATATTCATACTGTTCAGCCTCCCCTATTTCGTGCATCTACAATTATATTCGAAAATACCGATGCACTATTTAATCGCCATTGGACAGATGATTACGACTATAGCTATGGAACACATGGCACCCCCACAACATTTACGCTGGGCGATAACATTGCAAAAATAGAAGGTGGACAATACTGCTTACTGACACCCAGCGGATTATCCGCAATTAACCTTGTTAATTCATGTTTGTTGAGTCATGGCGACGAAGTTTGGGTTGCCGACAATATCTATGGTCCAAACATGGAGCATTTACGTAATCTTGAACAACGTTATGGGATTATTGTCAAAGTCTATGACCCCATCTGTGCTGACTCATTCCAACCAACGCAACAAGCGAAATTAATTTGGCTTGAAGCTGCCGGTTCAGTCACACTTGAATTTCCTGATTTGATCAATTTAGTAAAAAAAGCCAAAGCCAACAATATTTTGACAGCTCTAGACAATACTTGGGGCGCAGGACTTGCCTTTAATGCTTTTGATTTTAGCCAAGAACATTTAGCCATTGATATCAGCATACATGCTCTGACCAAGTACCCAAGTGGTGGAGGTGATATTTTAATGGGTTCTGTGGTCACACAAGACCGGGCTTTGCATCATCAGTTGTTCCGTATGCATGCAATACAGGGAATATCAATATCAGCTGATGACGCCGCACAAATACAACGTAGTCTCGCCTCTATGCGTGTACGCTATGAGCATCAATCAAGAACCACCTTAAAGATATTAAACTGGTTAAAAGATCAAAATGCTTTTGCCCAGGTTTTACATCCAGCAGACCCAGACAATATCAGCCATACCTATTGGAAAGAAAGCTGTGAAACTCAGCAAAGTGCCGGGTTGGTTAGTGTTATCTTTAAGCCTGAGTTTGATCTGACAGCTGTACGCAAGTTCTGCGATCATCTTCAGTTGTTTAAGCTTGGATTTAGTTGGGGGGGACCGATAAGCCTTGTAATGTTGTATCAGCTTGATCAGATGCGTCAGCTTGAGCATCCACATTTGCAAGCAGGCATCTTGGTACGTTTCTGTATTGGTCTAGAAGACGCAGAAGATTTAATCCTTGATATTCAAACTGCACTTGAAACAATTTAAGTCAAATCTATATCTTTTATCTCTTTATTATTCATCTCGCTTAACTTCACGTATCGCTTTTGATACGTGAAAAATTTTTTATCATTGAACACAGATTTACAACATCATCAATTTATGCAATTTTGTATAACGATAAGCATATAAATACCGAGTCAAATGAATAAGATTCGAACTTAGATCAAAGCTATAGGAATAACAATGGGCACACCAATCGTCATTGCAAAAAAGACCTCAGATTCCACTCAAGACATTGTTCTACACTCACAATTTGCCAATCGCCACGGACTCATTGCAGGCGCAACAGGGACAGGTAAAACCTTCACTTTAAAAGTGCTTGCTGAAAGTTTTTCCAGAATTGGGGTTCCAGTATTTCTTGCTGATGCCAAAGGTGATGTATCCAGTATTGCCAAAGCAGGCTCAAGTAATCCTAAATTCGATGAGCGTATTAAGAGCTTAGGTATAGACAGCATTCCTTTTGCAGCTTCACCCACCATTTTTTGGGATTTATTTGGTGAACAAGGGCACCCCATCCGCACCACCATTTCAGAAATTGGCCCCTTACTGTTGGCACAAATGCTAAATTTAAACGATACCCAAGAAGGTGTGCTTTCAGCCGTATTCCGTGTTGCAGACGATCAGGGTTTGTTATTGATTGATTTTAAGGATTTAAAAGCCATGCTGACTTATGTCAGCGAAAATGCGGCAGATTTAAAGGCAGAATATGGCAATCTCTCTCCTGCCAGCTTAGGCGCAATCCAACGTAATTTATTGGCTTTAGGGGACCAAGGCGGACAGCGTTTTTTTGGCGAACCAAGCTTGGACATTATGGATTTTATTCAAACTGATTCAAACGGGCATGGCTACATCAATCTATTGGCTGCGGATAAACTGATGAATACGCCAAAACTTTATGCAACCTTTTTGCTGTGGATGCTTTCAGAATTATTTGAAAAGTTGCCTGAAGTTGGCGATTTAGACAAACCTAAATTGGTGTTCTTTTTCGATGAAGCCCATTTACTGTTTAATAATGCCAGCCCAACATTGCAGGAGAAAATCCAACAAGTGGTCCGTCTCATTCGCTCTAAAGGTGTAGGTATTTATTTCATTACCCAAAGTCCACTGGATATCCCTGAAAATGTGTTAGGTCAATTGGGAAATCGTGTACAACATGCATTACGTGCATTCACCCCTAAAGATCAAAAAGCTGTAAAAACAGCCGCAGATACGTTCCGCGCCAACCCTGAATTCAAAGTTGATCAAGCCATTACAGAATTAGCCGTCGGCGAAGCATTAATTAGTTTCTTAGATGAACAAGGTACCCCTCAAATTGTGGAACGTGGCATGGTCATGCCCCCCTACTCTTCTTTTAGCCCAATCACGCCTGAGGAGCGCAAAGCACTGATGACTCAAAGTATTGTGGCGGGTGTTTATGATAATGAGGTGGATCGTGACAGTGCCTATGAAATGCTGCAACGTAAAGTAACGGACAGCACACAACAACAAATTGCCTTTGAAGCAGCCGCACAACAAGCCAAACAACTGGAAGAACTCGCCAAACAACAGCAGGTGTTAGATAAGCAACAAGCCAAAGAGCAAGAACGTTTACAAAAAGAGGAAGCCAAAGCTGCCGCTGCCCGTGCCAAGCTCACTCAGGATGTCATTGGAACTTTTGCCAAGAGTGCAGCCAGAACGCTTGGTGGTCCAACAGGACAAAAATTGGTACGTGGTTTATTAGGTTCATTATTTGGTGGGCGCTAAAATTTAAAAAAGTGAACTAGGGAGCACTACTGCTCCCTTTTATTTTAAATCAGGCCAATGATAAAACCTCGAAAAAAATAAAAATAAATCTAATATTTTTATAATCTTAGTCAAGAATAACACCATAAACCTTAATTTTTATAGGTCTTTTTTATTAATCACTCTTGCAAATTATTTTTAAAACATATATTTTAAATACATCTTATAAAGCCAGATAAAAGGTCTAGCCAATGACTCCACAACATATTGAACTTGTAAAATCTACAGTCCCAGTACTTCGTGAAAATGGTGTGGCACTCACCAGCTATTTTTATAAAAGAATGTTGGGAAATAATCCTGAGTTGAATAATATTTTTAACTTAGATAGCCAAAATTCTGGACGCCAGCCACGTGCGCTCGCAGCAGCTGTTTTGGCTTATGCTGAACATATTGAAAATCCTGCTGTGTTAGCAAAAGCAGTTCAGCATATTGCAACCAAGCATGTAAGCTTAGATATTCAACCTAATCAGTATTCAATCGTAGGAGAAAATCTACTGCATTCTATTAGTGAAGTTTTAGATGTTCCTATGGATTCTGAATTGATTGCTGCATGGAAAGTTGCTTATCTACAATTGGCAGATATTTTAATTGGTGTGGAAAAGCAAAAATATGAAAACCTCGTTGCTCAAAATGGCGGATGGGCAGGTTGGAGAGCTTTTAAAATTATCGCGATTGATACATCTGAAGACACAAAAACATTTACCGTACAGGCAATAGATCAACAGGCTGTTGCGCAGATCAATGGCGGTGAATTCATTTCAGTGAAAGTCAAAGTACCACAGAAAGATATTGAGCAACCACATCAGTACGCTGTACTTCATGCCTCTGAAAATACTTATCAATTCGCGGTTAAACCTGAACAAAATCACACTGAATATTCGGTATCCAATATATTACTGAATCACTATCAGGTAGGTGATCAAGTTAAGTTGACTGCACCACAAGCAAAATAATACCCCATATGATATTCCCCCCTGTAATGTATGGCGCCTGATTTATCCATACATTACGATACTTTGAATACTCAAAACTTCTGCTCTCCGGTTCATCTTTTTGCACTTTAACTTTTTAATCAATATTTATACACTGACACTTATATTGATGAACCAGAGTTCAGATCATGCAACGCATCTTATTGATTTTCAGTCTAAGTATTAGTTTGTTGTGTTTTTCAGTGACCAGTCATGCAACTGAAGTAAAGTCTTCTACGCAATGCAAAAATCAAGCAGTTCAACAAGCCGCCAAGCTTTTAGAATTCCATTTCGGTCCAGATGATCGTATTGAAATTCAACCAGAGGTCAAAGCACTCCCCTCAATCATCAATCCACGCAATAAAAAGCAAAGATTCGATGTATTGGAAGTCTGGGGTTATATTTATAAAGGTCAATATCGCATGCGCTTTGAGTATTTTAGCCAAAGCGACTGCATACTCATGGGACAAGAGATTCTCGAATATGCCAGTTTGTAGACGACATATCTTTCATTGTCTATTCACGTTAAGATAAGCATGCAATCTGTTCATGTCTAATTAATTTAAATTTATGCAACTTAACAAATTTACCGACTATGCCTTACGTATTTTGATGTACATCTCTCCTCCCAAGGATACACCTTATACGATTGCCGAAATTGCACAGGACTTGAATGTTTCACAGAATCATTTGGTTAAAATTGTGCATTTTATGGGAAAACAAGACTGGTTAATTACCACACGTGGTAAAGGTGGAGGTTTACGCTTAAACCCTGCAATCCTTGAATTTCGCTTAGGGCATATCGTGCGCATCCTGCAAGGAGATGCACAAATTGTGGAGTGCAATACTCCGCCATGCGTTCTTCGTCCTCGCTGTGGTTTAAAAGGTATTTTAGATCAGGCCGTTGAACAGTTTTATCAAAGTTTAGACCAATACACAGTTGCCGATGTTTTAAATGCTCCACCGCAAACAATCCTAGTTAACTCTATAATTCCAAATGTGAATGTTTAAGCACTTGAATCGGTATTAAGCTGTTTTTAAAGTCTGCATTTAAACAAGCGCCTCAATCCTGTTTGAATTATCTCTGTCAAAATTCGCTTGAATCTCTGACTTCCTTTATAATGTCCCTTGTTTATCCATTTATTGAAGTTGAAGTATGCATCGCAGCAGTGGAAAGTCTAAAAATAGTAAGGCATCACATGCCCCTAAACAGAAAATCAGTTATGAAAAAAAGGCTGACCCTGCGATTTCAGAATACTCAACCTCATCTTTAAACTGGTTACGCAAAGCTGAATTCTTGATGAGTGCGCCAAAACTGAATCTTTGTGTAGAAGATACAGGCTATGAAATTGCCTTTGCAGGTCGCTCAAATGCAGGTAAATCCAGCGCCATCAATGCACTGACCAATCAAAAACAACTGGCACGTGCATCCAAGAAGCCTGGTCGCACCCAAATGATTAACTTCTTTAGCTTGGGAAATCCAGACCAACGTTTAGTCGACTTACCCGGTTATGGCTATGCCGCGGTTCCAGAAGCAATGAAAATCGTTTGGCAAAAAGAACTTGAAAATTATTTGATTCATCGAAAAAGCTTACAGGGTCTAGTTTTGTTGATGGACATTCGCCACCCTTTACAACATTTTGATGTCATGATGTTGGAATGGGCATATTCTCGTCACCTGTTTGTTCATGTTCTACTCACCAAAGCGGATAAGCTCAATCGTGGTCCTGCCAATAAGGCATTATTGGAAGTGCAGCAGCAACTCAAAAAGATGAAGCTTAATTTTTCGATTCAACTGTTTTCATCTCTGAATAAACAGGGTTTGGAAGAACTCGCTTCTGTAATGGCAGGTCGTCTAAATTACACGTTGGATAAAACTTTGGGCTTTGATCTTGACGCAATTCCAGAACTCAGTGTTGACGATATCGAAGATGAGTTCATTGATCAAGATACTGAATCAAATCTCAATGTAGAAAATATTGATGTAAATAAAAATGAAAAACCAGAGTAATAATTAAAAGCAGTCTTGTCTGACAAAATTCATCACATATTGATACTTCAATGTCCTAAATTGCTAATAACTATTTAGGACATTTTTTTATACTTGAATAATAAAGTGTGAAATCACCAAAGAAAAATTAGGACACTGTGATGAAGTTACTCGCTAAATTAAAAAACAGTCGGATTGGATCGTCTATTCAGTACCACATCAAACCACGTAAAGTGAAGTTTGAATGGCAAGATACCCCAGTCGACTGGATTCCAAATCAGCCTTTTGTCAGCTACTTTATCAACGAGATCAACAATATTCTTCCTGCAGGTGAATTTTGGTTCTGCCGTTTATACAACCGTGTTTTACCCAAAGTCACAGATGAAAAGCTCGCTGAAGACGTTCGTGCTTTTATCCGTCAAGAAGCCATGCATGCACAGGCACATGTGTCAGCAAATAAAGAATACCTAACCGTTCGCCATATTGATATTCAAAGAAATCTTGAAATTATGGATTTCTTATTTGGGAAGCTACTTGCAGATCAACCCCTCGGTTTCAAAGTCCCTAAAGTTCTTGACCATCAATGGGATCTGTTCCGATTAGGCATTGTAGCAACTGTCGAACACATGACTTGTGTGTTGGGGAAATATGCGCTTTATAACAAAAAGTGGGCTGAATTAGGTGCAGATCCAAACATGCTGGATTTGGTCAAATGGCATGGCGCGGAAGAGATCGAACATCGTACAGTTGCGTTTGATTTATATCGCCATTTAGGCGGTGGTTATATTTCACGTTATTATCAAAGTGTGATTGTGATTGCTGCAGTATTAGGTTTATGGGTGGATGGTGCTGCACATATCATGGGACAAGACCCACGTTTTGCAGACAAAAAACCAGCATTCTATAAACCTTGGATTTGGCGTGAATGGGCAAGTATTGCACAATCTGACAATCGCTTAATGCCACATCCACTTTGGTTGGTTTCACAACAGTTGGGCTATTTAATGCCGTGGTATGACCCTGTACATGAAGCAAAAACTGAAGATGCAATTGCGTATTTAGATCAATCGCCTGCTGCCAAACGCGCTTTACCCAGAGTTGCAGCATAAGGATTATTCAAGCCTAAATAATCCTGAAACAGAAAAAGCAGGGTTTTAAATCCTGCTTTTTCTGTTTCAGATTAAAAGCAAACGCTTTCAATAAATGTATCGCAATCTTTTATAAATCGCTTACTAGGATGAACTTTCCATCTCTCGAGTATGACGATCAACCACAACACTGATCATCATATCTCCTTGTACATTCACCACAGTACGTACCGTATCGAGAATTCGATCAATTGGTAATAAAATCGCAATCGCCTCAGCAGGCAAGCCCACAGATTGGAGTACCATAATCATGGTCACCATACCGGCGCTCGGGATTCCTGGAGCGCCTAGTGATGCAATCATAGCCGTCAGACATACAATAATTTGTTGGGTAATTGATAGCTCCAACCCCATCAGATTCGCAATAAATAGTGCTGCTGCTGCCTCATAAAGTGCTGTTCCATCCATGTTTAACTGTGAACCGAATGGCACCACAAAACCTGCAATTTGCGGACGCACACCCAGGTTTTCTTGCGTACATTTTAAACTTAAAGGCATTGTTGCCGAACTTGAACTGGTCGCAAAAGCGGTGATTAAGGCTGCACGCGTTCCTTTAAAAAAAGTAATGGGATCCATTTTCCCAAAAATCCATAACAGCAGTGGTAGAACCACCACACCATGAAAAATGGTTGTACCTGTCACCACAATGGCAAACTCGGCAAGACGGCTCAAAATAGAAATGTCTTCAGTTGCAATCAGCTTTGCCATTAACGCAAAAATACCAATGGGTGCAACTTTCATCACCCACCCCACCAACATCATCATTATGTCAAAAAATTGACGTGCCAGTTGTTTAATAGAATTAAAACGCTCTCCCCCCTGTACCAAGGCTAAACCCAATAACAATGCAAACAGCACAACCGCCAAAACATTGCCATCACTGAATGCCTTAAAAGGATTAATCAGGGTATTTTGAATAAAGTTGGTCAGAAATGAGCTTGGCGTTAATGAATCAGGGCTTTTATGCTGACTCATTGCATCTTTAAACAGGTCAATATCTACCCCCTGCCCAACATGGAAAAAGTGAGTAGATACCAGACCAAGAATCAGCGCCAAGGTGGTTGTCGTTACGCAGCAAGCCAAGGTGATTTTCCAAACGCGGCTCAACTGACTGCCTGCTTCTAAATTGGAAACACCAACTAAAATTGAACTGAAAATTAGCGGCACCAAAAGCATTTTCAACAAGCCAATAAAAATACTGCTGGCGATACTTAAAGCATAAATACTGCCGTCTAAAAACTGAGTATCTGGGAATTGATTTAATAAGAAGCCAAATGCGACACCAAGAATGGCAGCAATTAAAATTTGGGTATTTAAGCTCATCTTCATTGACTGTTATATATTTTCACATTTTAAACTATGCCATTGAAGTTACTTATAATCGAGCATTTTTTTGTCACAAGCTCTGCTAAAAAATAGAAAAGCCATCAATCGTGATGGCTTTATTCTGGGTGATGTATCTGGGGTCTGTGGACAATTCGTCTAAGTGTACGACTGGGTATGTTTCTTAGACGATTCCTGCTGCGAAATACGAAATTTTGTGATTCTAAATGATGAGACACAGGATTTTGCAAGAGAACCAGGAAATGACAAAAAGCATACCAGTCTCCGCTGCACCCTGCACTGCAAACAAAGCAATGCTTTGTTCTTGCTTAAGTTGTGGCTAAAATTTTCCCAGCCCATGTTATGAAACTTGAAAATAGTCTCACGATTCTCTGTGTTTCCTTGCGCAGTATACGCCTGATATCTGCTCGATTTTAACCTATGACGCAAGCCACTTATACAATGCCCAAAACTACTACTTATTGGTTTTCGATTTCACGTACCCGCATCAGACCTTCCTGAACGGTACTGCACACCAACTCACCATTTTGCCACATCCGTCCAAAGTTGAGACCGCGCGAATTTGCACTTACGGTTGCATCCATATCATAGAGCATCCAATCATCTGCTTTAACCGGTTTATGAAAATAGATTGCATGATCAATGCTCGCACACTGCAAACTTGGCGACAGATAATTTAAACCATGCGGACGCAATGCGGTCATCATCAAGGTGTAATCTGAATAGAACGCTACAATTGCCTGATTTAAGGAAATATCATCCACCAACTCCGCTGCTAGTGGCTCATGTGTACGCAAATAGTGTGCATAGGATGGTGCTTCTGGTTGAGGTTGGAAAGGGTTGGTCACATTAATCGGACGAATTTCCACCTGACGCGGTCGCATAAATGCAGCGCGAATGTTTTCAGGAATAAAACTGATTAAATTCTCTTTTAATTCCTGTTCAGATTTTAATGATTCTGGATCTGGATATTCAGGTTCAGCAATTTGATAATTCAACCCTTCTTCTGGTGTTGCAAAAGAAACCATTGCTGAAAAAATAGTCCGCCCATGTTGAATGGCACGCACTTGGCGACTTAAAAAGCTTTTACCATCACGCAAACGATCTACTTCATAAATAATCGGCGCATTGATATCCCCACCATATAAGAAATAGGCATGTAAAGAATGCACAGGACGATCCGCAGTATATGATGCTGCACGTAGTGCTTGCCCTAAAACCTGTCCACCAAATACACGTTTGCCGACTAAATTTCGGCTTTGACCACGGAAAATATGTTCTTCAAGTTTTTCTAGCGTTAAAAGCTCTACAAGCTCTTGGGTTAAAGCATTCATAAGTGACCTATCCATATACAGACTTTATTCAAACAAAGAGAATAAAGTGTTCATATTTTAGAGATTTAACTCTATTTTGCCATAAATCCAGAGTGATACACTAAACTTTCTAGACTATGCTGTCACTTCTCTTGTCCAGCAGGATTGTTTAAAATACGATTTTTAACGATAAAATCTGACAAGAAATAGTTAATTTGTCAGAAAATGACATCCTGTTCTGTGCTTCAATGACAGAAATGATTATTTTTATACGCTATATTGCGTGATTCACCATTGGCTAGGAGTATGTATGTCCAAGAGTGGCTTTGGTCAAATGTATCGTCGACTTTCGAGTAAAATACTTGACCTTGTGGTAACCCCGCATGTTCTTGGAGAGGTTCCTAAAGAAACTCCAACGCTAGACCAGTCAACAGAGAGTAATGAAATCAATACATCAACACCTCAAAAAGTAGTGTGTTATGTATTACAGAATTACTCAAGAAGTAATGCCTTGGTCGTTGATGGTGAGACACGTCGTTTACAGCTTGCCCCTGCACTTGACCCACTGATAGTGGGTGGAAACCGTGAAAAAGCGGCGATTCTATTTTTGCAGCATCAGGATGAAAATAATTATTTTAGCCCCCCTGAGCATGCATTTCCACCACGTTTACTCAGACTGATTGAATCTCTGGATCAAAATCCAGATTTAGATATTGAGCTGATCCCTGTGACAGTCTTATGGGGACGCTCACCAGATAAAGAAGACTCTTGGTTCAAGCTTTTGTTTACCGATACCTGGGCAACACCAAGCAAGGTCAAGCAATTGATGAATATTGGCTTGCATGGTCGCCAGTCATTCCTGGAGTTTCATGAACCACAATCCCTGCGTGGTTTAGTCGAACACGCAAAAATCCATCATCCCAATATTTCTCCTGCAACCTATATTGTCAATCAACTCAATGACTTCCTAGATCGTCAGCGAGAAGTCATTCTTGGTCCAGATTTATCTGATCGTCGCAATGTCATGCAATCTTTGATCAAAGCGCCCGATGTCCAAGATGCGATTCGAAAAGAAAGTGTTCGCTCTAAAATCAGCATGATTGATGCTGAACATCGTGCAATTGGTTTTGTGAACGAAATTGCATCGGATTATTCTGCTTCAGCTGTACGTTTTGCTGATATGGCATTAACCCGTTTATGGACGCAACTTTACGATGGTGTTGAAGTACATAACTTCAATACAGTACGTGAATTGGTTAAAGACTATGAAGTGATTTACACCCCCTGTCACCGCAGTCATATCGACTATTTACTTCTGTCGTATGTGATTTACAAGCGCGGTTTGATGGTGCCCTATATTGCTGCAGGTGATAACCTGAATATGCCATTTGTCGGTCAATTATTGCGTGGTGGCGGTGCATTCTTTATTCGTCGTTCTTTCCGAGGCAATGCACTCTACACAGCCGTCTTCAAGGAATATTTATTCAGTATCCTGTCTCGCAATACCCCACTGGAATACTTTATTGAAGGTGGACGTTCTCGTACGGGTCGCTTATTGCCTCCTAAAACGGGGATGTTGGCAATGACCGTTCATGGTCATTTGCGAGGTCGTGCCAAGCCGATTGTTTTCATCCCTACTTATGTGGGTTATGAGCGCTTGATGGAAGGTGCAACCTATGTCGGTGAAATGAATGGTAAACCTAAAGAGGCTGAATCAATTTGGGGCATTCTGCAAACCCTGAAAAAAATCGAGCGTATTTTTGGTAAAGTACATGTCAACTTTGGTGAACCCGTCTTTTTAGATGACTTATTGAAACAGCATGGTGCAGATCAAATTCGTATTGAACACAATGATGCGCCGATCCCTCAAGAAGTCTCAAATGCAGTCAACAGTTCTGCCAATGCCATCTTGGAAAATATCAATCGTGCTGTGGTGATCAATCCAGTATCATTACTATCGTTGATTTTATTGGCAACCCCAAAACACACGTTGGACGAAGAAATCTGCATCAAACAGTTGGATACATATCGTAAGCTGTTGACAGCAATTCCTTATGACCATCGTACGCAAGTGACACCACTTTCAGGCAAAGAAATCATTGCCTATGGCATGAAACTGAAATTGATTAAACGAGTTCAGCATGTACTCGGTGATATTATTGCGATTGAAGATAATCAAGCCATTTTACTGACTTATTTCCGTAATAATATTTTACATGCCTTTGTGCTTCCATCCTTGATCGCAGCTTTGGTAGAGCATAATGGTAAAATCAGTCAGACCGATCTGCTGAATGTCATTCGCACACTTTACCCATTCTTAAAAGCTGAATTGTTTTTAAAGTGGAAAGATCATGAAATCAAAGCTCAAGTGACTGAATATGTCGATGCTTTGGCGCAAGCAAATTTGATTTTTGTCGATGATGAGGGCTTTATCTTTAGCCCTGCGCCAAACTCTGAGGATCATAACCAACTTGCTGTTTTAGCCGCACCTGTTCGCCAAAGCCTTGAGCGTTATTACATGACGCTTGCGCTGATTACTCAACGTGGTTCAGGAAATATCTCGATTCGCCAAGTGGAAGAATTAAGTCATTTAGTCGGACAACGCTTATCTGTATTGTATGAGTTCAATTCACCTGAGTTTTTTGATAAGGCTTTATTCCAAAGTTTTATGAAAGTCTTGATTGAACAAGCTTATATCAAAACCAATGAAGATCATGCTATTGTTTTCGATGAACAGTTTAGAAATGTTGCGCAGTATGCCAATTTAGTGTTGGATGATGTGACTTTACAAATGCTTCACCACATCACCTCCTTCACTGATAAGGAACTTAAAGAGGCTTTAGATGCTTTGGCCGCGCAACAAGCCAAGAAACGCTTAAAACGCAAGAAGAAATAAATGCTACCCCCTTCTCTCTTTGGGAGAAGGGGCATGATTCGCTCACCCTCCTCCGATCAAGAAAGAGGCAACTGTTCAGCGTACGAATATGGCCATCAAAGTATACCTTTCAGTATGGTCAGATTTTTATTGATCCCCTGTAACAATCCTAATGTATTAACTTAAATCCCGTTGCAGGCATCCTTTCTGCAAAAATTTTCTTTCCTGTCTCTTTATTACTTTCTAAAACCAACTCAGGTAAATTCAATTCGCGCTGAAGATTTAAAATTTTCTCATGCAACGGTTGCGGCTTGTTATTCGTACAAATATATGATTTTTCAGGACGTTCCACGTGAAGCAAATACGCTAAAAAATTGGCAAGATCATCAATATGGATTCGATTTGACCAATGAAGATTTGGATAATGCCGAGTGGTTTCTGCAAGCTTTACCATTCTCTCTGTAGGTACACCATAAATTCCTGTCGGACGGACAATCACAGTTTCAGCAGGATACGCCTGTTGCCATAACTGCTCCATTTCTACGAGTAAACGGCCTTGCCCATCACTCGGTTGGACTACAGAATCATCGGTGATCAGTTCACCTTGATTTTCTCCATACACACGCGTAGATGACACCACGATAATCCGTTTTACTGGATGATTTCTAAGTGCTTGAACAATAGGCTGCACGGAATCCACATAGGTGTGTTGATACAGTTCTAAAGTATTGAGTGAGGCATTTCGAGATGGCGCCAGTGCGACATAGACCATATCCACTGCTTGAATATGTGATAAGTCAAGTTCATGAATATCCTGTATCAAGTGTTGAGCAAAATCCTCCACTTTCGGGCTACGGCTAACTGTGGTAATTTGGTGATCTTGCTCAAATATTTGTTTAGCAACACGTTGTGATGTTTTACCATAACCTATAAATAGAATATGCATGACACGACCTATTTTTCAAAATCAATCAAACTTAAGCTGAGGGGACATGGCAGCAGTTCATCAATTACAAGGGGTTGGCAATGCAGCGGCTACCTTACTTGAAAAACTGAATATTTTCACAACAGATGATCTGTTGTTTCATTTGCCACGGGACTATGAAGATCGTAGCACGATCATTGCCATGAACCAATTACAGGTGGGTCGGAGTTACCTGTTGGAAGGTGTCGTTAAATCTATCGATATGCCACCAGGTAAACGGAAATCCATGGCGATTTTATTACAAGATGACTTTGGCAAAGTCACTTTACGTTTTTATCATGTTTATAAAGCTTTGACAGATCGAGCTAAAGCAGGCAATCGTTTAAGAATATTTGGTGAGGTGCGTGTTGGTGCGCGCGGACTAGAGCTTTATCATCCAGAAATACAACTGATTACAGAACATACCCCTCTTCCTCAAACACAGTTGACTGCAATCTACCCTGCAACAGAAGGATTAACTCAACCCAAATTACGTGACTATGTTAAACAGGCATTGAAGCAACATGCAGATGAACTACCTGAATTATTGCCTGAAAAGTTTACCAATGGTTTTGCCCTCAAAGAAGCACTTGAATATATCCATCACCCTCCCGTCAATGCCAATATGTTACAGCTTGCGCAAGGCGCTCATCCTGCACAACAACGTTTGATTTTTGAAGAACTCGTGGCACACCAAATCAGCTTGCTGACCCGACGGGCATATATTCAACACATCGCGGCACCCTCGTTTTCATCCAGTAAAAAATTTGCAAAAGCTCTACTGGGCAGTCTTCCATTTGAAATGACCAGCGCACAAAAACGTGTTTCGAATGAAATTGCCAAAGACCTTAAACAGAGCAAACCAATGCTACGTTTGGTACAGGGTGATGTTGGAGCGGGTAAAACATTGGTTGCCGGTGTAGCTGCATGTCATGTTCTGGAAGAAGGATGGCAGGTTGCACTGATGGCACCCACTGAAATCCTGGCGGAACAACATTATTTAAACTTTAAAAAGTGGTTTGAACCCTTAGGCTTAAGCGTTTCCTGGCTCTCAGGAAAACAGAAAGGTAAAGCACGTGCAGCAGCTGAGCAGACCATTAAGGATGGAACAGCCAATGTTATCGTAGGTACCCATGCCTTATTTCAGGATAATGTTGAATTTTCTAAACTTGGTTTAGTGATTATTGATGAACAACATCGTTTTGGTGTTGATCAACGTTTAGCTTTACGTAATAAGGGGGTGGACAACACCACACCCCATCAACTGGTCATGACAGCGACCCCCATCCCCCGTACACTGGCAATGTCTGCCTATGGTGATTTAGATACTTCCGTCATTGATGAACTTCCACCCGGACGAACACCGATCCAGACTGTCACCATTCCACTCGATCGACGGGAAGAAGTATTAACAAGAATTGCCACCAATTGTGCTGAGGGTAAACAGGCGTACTGGGTCTGCACATTGGTCGAACAGTCTGAAACCTTGGATGCACAAGCAGCAGAAGCAACTTATCAAGAAATTAAACAACGTTTCCCAAATCTCAATATCGGTTTAGTACACGGCAAAATGAAAGCTGATGAAAAACAAACTGTGATGCAGCAATTCAAAGACAATCAATTACAGCTTTTAATTGCCACCACAGTGATTGAAGTGGGTGTCGATGTACCCAATGCATCCATTATGGTGATTGAAAATGCTGAACGTCTTGGACTTTCACAACTCCATCAATTACGTGGACGTGTAGGACGTGGTGCAACTGCAAGTTTCTGTGCCCTACTTTATAAAAATCCATTGTCTCAAAATGGACAAGAACGCTTAAGAATTATGCGGGAAACCAATGATGGATTTATCATTGCGGAAAAAGATTTAGAGATTCGAGGTCCCGGAGAATTACTGGGAACAAAACAGACTGGAGATATGGGATTTAGAGTTGCCAAACTTGAACGAGATGATCATTTGCTCAATCAAGCACATTATGTGGCGGCCCAAGTGCTTCAAGATTTTCCAGAAAATGCCGAAGCATTACTTAAACGCTGGCTCCCTGAAGCACCGCGATATGCCTACGTTTAAACCTAACCATATTAGAATGACTTAAGCTTTACACTATACTGAGGGCTTATCAATGCATTTTTCACCATCATGATGATTTATTGAAATCCGGCATGTCGCCAAATGAAAAGTTTTTATTCGAAATTACGCGTATGAATGGAGTATCACTGAAACTTGATCAAATAAAGACTAGAAAAAATGCTCCACTTTATCAATCTACTGATCCATAAAGGCGTACAATGTATTTCTCCATGCTTACTTTGCGGCATTGACCGACAGCAGGCACATTCCTTGTGTCAAGACTGTTGGCATCAACTACCGTGGCACAAACAATCTATAGCACGACATGGACAGCAGATACTTTGCGCACATCATTACGACTTTCCCATTGATCGCATCATTCAAACTTATAAATATGAGCAACAATTACAATATCAAAACGTGCTTGCATACAGTTTATTGAGCCTAAGATTTTCCAAATTCCAAGCCATTGTCCCCATGCCCATTTCAACCGAGCGCCTTAAAGAACGTGGTTATAACCAAATGTTGATTGTGGCTAAAATTATGGCAAAACAATTAAATATTCCCGTTTGGCAACCCGTGATACGGCAAGCACAGCACTCACAAAAAGGCTTAAGCCGAGTTGAGCGACTGGAAAATATTGAGCATCAATTCCGAATCATTCAATCAGAAAGAAGAAAATTTAAAAAAGTATTGATTGTTGATGATGTGGTCACAACGGGCAGTTCAATTCATGCACTAACCCAAGCTTTACAAAGCTTGGGTTGCCAACAGATTTCCAGTCTTTGTATTGCGGCAGCACATCCATCTTTGAAATAATCATTACAATAATTTAAAGAATTAGCTTTTGAAATTCAGTTAATTTAACTTAAAAGATTTTCCTTACACCATGGGATCACTACTTCTCGGGTTAATGGTGCCAATAACGTGGATTGATCATCTAAATCAATCCACTTCATTTCAGCAATTTCTGCATCAATTCGGGGTGCATCGGTTAAATTGACCTGATAGAGATAACTCACCAACTGGTGCCCTGACTCGTTTGCAGCTGAAGTTTCAAATCGTCCAATATAGTGTTTAATCTCAGCTTGAACACCTATTTCTTCTGTGATCTCACGTAGCATGGTCTGTTCAGGTACTTCATTCGATTCCAACTTCCCACCCACTTGCATAAAAAACTGTGTATTCTTTTTTCGTACCAGTAATAATTGATTTTGCTTATTTAAAATCACGGCAGCAGAGACAGTAATTACATTCATCATTCTAGGGCATAATAAAAAACACAATATATTGTGACATCAAAAAAATTAAAAACAATATATTGTGTTTTAAAAATTAAATTGAACAGACTTAATCAAGATGCATAAAGTATTTTAGGCCTTAATCCAATTTCACCAACTCTTCACGATCTTTTACCCCCCATTTTGGTTCGGGTGCTTGATAGGCCTTAAACTGAGCCAGAATATCTTCAATAGATGCAGAATGAATCAACTGATCTGTGAATCTTGCCTTAGAGAACCCTTTATCAGTTGTAAGCTGTATAAATTTCAGCAAGTCATCGTAAAAACCTTGAACATTTAAAAATGCACATGGTTTTAAATGAATGCCGAGTTGTGCCCAAGTCCATTGCTCAAAAATTTCCTCAATCGTCCCTGCTCCACCTGGTAATGCAATAAAACCATCAGACAATTCAGACATTTTTGTTTTACGTTCATGCATATTTTTCACGATATGAAGTTCGGTCAAACCGGGATGTGCCAACTCACGATCTACAAGCCCCTGAGGAATCACACCAATCACCTGACCACCTGCTGCCAATGCACTGTCTGCAACAATACCCATCAGGCCTGAACGACCACCGCCATAAACCAGTATTTGCCCTTGCTTGGCGATAGTTTCACCAGTCAGTTGTGCAACATCGGCAAAAATCTGATCTGTACCTAAAGATGAACCACAAAAAATAGCAATAGAATTCATAAATTTAACCTAGTTTTAATTTAGTCATGCTAAAAATATAGACGAACCATAAAGATTTTTTTTACAAAAGAGCGCTGTAAGCAGTGTTTTTCCTAAAATCCTTGTCTAAAATACACACATCAAATTGACACCACACTGCGCAAGGGAGAAAAGACACAATGCTTGAAGCCTTTTACGCCACTGAGCGCGGTAGCTTAGAAGATGCAACCATTAATGGTGGATTCGACCTACATCCTGAATTGGTTTGGGTGGATCTTATTGCACCTTCACAAGAAGAACAAGAATGGGTTTTAGATGCCTATGAGCAGAACTTACCCACCCTCAAATCTTTAGAAGATATTTCATCTTCTGCACGATTTTACCGTGATGATGATGGTATTCTACATATCAGTACGTATTTTTTAACAAAAAATAAAAATTACCAAGTTGAAGGAGATCCAGAAGATACATCGAATATGCTGGCAAATGTGCAAACCGTTGCTTTTATCTTACATAAAGAGCGTTTGTTTACTTTACGTGGTGAGAAACTGGTTGCCTTCCGCGCTTTCCGTGCACGTGCGCGACGCAATGATTATGAAATCGACTATAAAGATCCGACATGGATTCTTCTCGGTCTACTTGAAGCAAAACTTGATGAGCTTGCGGATATCTTAGAAGATATCCACAAAGATTTAGAGTTGTACTCTACTGAAGTGCTGAACGTACGCCACCGTGAGATGATTCTTGATCTAGATGACATGATTACACGTCTTGCACAAAAAGAAGATATGCTTGGAAAGGCACAGCTATGTTTAATTGATTTACGCCGTGTCCTCACCTTCTTATCCCGTCCTCGTGCATTGGGCAGTCATATTTACGATGCAGATATCCGAGAGTTAAGCGAAGATGTGCGTTCTCTTGTTGAACATGATGCCTTCCTGTTTCAAAAAGTCCGATTTTTGCTCGACACCACCTCTGGATTCATTAATACCGAACAGAACGATACGATTCGTCGATTCTCAATTTTACCCAGTATGCTCGCACCACCAATGCTCATTGCCAGTATTTATGGAATGAATACTGAAATTCTTCCTTTTGCTCATGGGCATTGGAGTTTTTACGTGGTTATTTCATTGTTGATCGCATTTTTTGTCGGCCCACTGGCTTACTTTAGATGGAAAAAATGGATCTAAAACGTGTTGGGCACATGGCTTTTTCAGCATTAGGGATGAATATTTTAATCCATATTTTAGGACACAAAGTTCAATTCAATAAAAAAGCACCTTATGAATGGTGCTTTTTTATTGAGAAATGATTCAAATCAATTTCAAATCGTCTTGCAAATGACAAGCCTGAATGATTTTCATCATTTTTTCTGGCACAGCTTTAAATTGCAAGCCTTGCAAGTTAGGCGTTTGACGCAACCATTGTACAAAGACAGACAGTGCAAGCGTACTACCATGTTCAAGTTGAGACAGATTTACCGTCAATGGAAAGTTTTTTTCACTTTGAATCACTTTCAAGCCATTTAAATAATAACTTTCTGCATTTTCATAAGCAATTTTACCACTCACGTATAGTTCTTGATTCTTGAATTCAATCACTCGCTTACACCTATTTTAGCTCAATAAGATACGCTTATTTTTTTACGGCAGCATCGGCATCTGGTTTAAATGTCGCAATGGCTTTATCAATATTACCGCCATTACGTTGTACATTTGCCGCAAACTGATTACGGAATTGCAGCCCTAGATCAATACCAGACACATTTAAATTGCGTACTTTCCATTGGCTACCTGCATCAGATAACTGGAAAGATACTGGAATTTTTTCACCATTGTTATTGAAGTCAATCGTCACAACAGGGAATTTGCTGTTGGTCGCTTTATAAGGACGCATGGTATAGGTCTGATTTGAATACTTGGCAAAAGCACTACCATAATTTTCAATTAAGGTATTACGGAAGTTTTGTTCAAATTGAGCACGTTGAGCAGGCGTACTACTGTTGGCGTAGGTTCCCATCACAATACGTGTAAATGCTTGACCATCTACATATGGGTCAAGGTTTTGACGGACAATTGCTTTCACAGCAGCTGGGTTATTTTGCAATTTCCCATGCTCTGCTTTTAAACGTGAAATTAAACCATCAGCTACACGCTTAACAAATGCTGGAGGTGCTTCTGCTGGTGCCGCTTGAGCCGCTGTAGCGACCATTGTAGCCAAAACACTTGCAGTCAAAGTTTGTTTAAACAACATATTCATTTCAATAACTCCTCTAATGCTTATTCAACGAATGAAGTTTGAGCATCAGTTGTTTCAGTGGATGCAGATGTGTCTTTAGCATCTGATGCGCCAGCAGTTGTTTTTCCAGCACCACCCGTAATAAATTTGGTAATCAAATCTTCTAGATCCATCGTACCCTGCGTATTGGCAATACTTTCACCACGTTTAATATAGTTAATGCCGCCACCAGGAACAATTTTCAAATATTTTTCGCCTAAAAGACCATTAGTTGCAACCATTATGTAAGCATCTTCATCAATATTTGTGATGGATTTCATGTTACTTAAAAGTTGCGTTTCCATTTCTTTTTGTTTCTCAGGCGTTGCAGCCTGATAATCTGCACTGTAATGCAAATCACCTAAAGCATTTTCTTTGACTTTCTTCAGCTGTTCAGCATTGAAGGTTGTCAATGAACCATCTAAATCAAACTTTACTGTCGCTTGGCGTGTGACTGGATCAAGACTAATCGCTTCGACCTGTCCAATTTTCACCCCACTCATTGTGACTTTTGCACGTGGCTTTAATCCATTTACGTTGTCAAATGTTGCAGTCATTTCATAACTGTCTTTTAAGTTTGTGCCGACCAAGCCACTCACTTTCATTGCTAAAAAGAACAGAGCAATACCAAAGATGATGACAAAAACACCTACGGTCAGCTCACTAGTACGTGATTTCATTAAACACCTCCGAACATGACCGCAGTCAACACGAAATCAAAACCTAAAACACAGAGTGATGAATACACAACAGTACGTGTTGTAGATGTTGCGATTCCCTCAGATGTTGGTTCACAGGCATAGCCCTGATATACCGCAATCCAAGTACAAATTAAAGCAAAGACTAAACTTTTGATGATGGTACCGTTAAAGACATCTTTCATAAACTGAGTGCTACTTAAAATACCACTCCAATATGAACCTTCGTCCGCACCTAGAAAATCGACCCCGACCATTTTCCCGCCCATGATACCGATTGCGGCGAAAATGACAGAAAGCATCGGTAAACTCACAATGCCTGCCCATAACCGTGGAGAAATCACACGTTTCAAAGGATCAACACCGATCATTTCCATACTGGATAATTGTTCTGTAGCTTTCATTAAACCAATTTCAGCAGTCAATGCAGAACCTGCACGACCTGCAAAAAGTAATGCGGCAACTACGGGTGCAAGCTCACGCAACAAGGTTAATGCTACAGCAGCGCCTAGCATTGCTTCGCTACCAAAAGTCACCAAAATGTTATACATCTGTAGACCCAGAACTGCCCCAATAAACAGACCAGATACAGCAATGATCAAGAAAGACAGCACGCCCACACGGTACATCTGATAAATGAACAGTTTTACACCCAGCATTGTGGGAAGCGAAAATAAGATCCGCAACAACATCAGCATTGCCACACCAATGCCTTGAACACGTTCTAGAACGCGTCTACCTAATAAGGCAATAGCATTCATGAACTCACCTCATTGCTTAAATAAGCTTGATGGCTAAATTGATAATCCACAGGCCCTTCCACCGATCCTGTTAAAAATTGCTGCACAAATGGAGAAGCATGTTGTTTCAATTGCTCAGGCGTGCCCTCACCCTGTACCTTGCCTTCTGCCACCACATAAATATAGTCAGCAATAGACAATGTTTCATCCACATCATGTGAAACAATAATCGTGGTCAGATCCAATGCTTCTCGTAATGATCGAATCAAACGCGTTAAAACACCCATCACGATTGGGTCTTGCCCTGCAAAAGGTTCATCATACATGATCAAATCTGGGTCAAGCGCAATAGCGCGTGCAAGTGCAACACGTCGATTCATCCCACCAGAAAGCTCCGCAGGCATCAGCTTTTCAGCACCACGCAAACCAACTGACTCTAGTTTAAGCGCCACTAATTCTGCAATTAAATTTTCAGGTAAATGTGTATGTGCACGAATTGGAAATGCGACATTTTCATAGACCGTCATGTCTGTAAATAAGGCACCACTTTGAAAAAGCATCCCCATCCGTGCACGAGCCGAAAAAAGCTCACTACGTGACATAGATGCAATGTTTTTCCCATCAAGTAATACCTGCCCCTCATCAGGGCTTAGCTGACCACCAATCAAACGCAGCAAGGTGGTCTTACCTGTTCCTGATGGACCCATGATTGCAGTAATTTGCCCACGACGAATTTTTAAATCCACATTGTCGTAAATTACACGCTCACCACGGTTAAAACTTAAATTTTTGACTTCAATTAAAGCTTCAGCTTCGGAATGGCTTTGCTTATTCATAGCTGAACATTTTCCTGCATTTACCAGCTCACATACTATACTCTGAAATATCTATATTTTTTGTAATTAAAAGATAAAACTACGGCTTTAAACTCATATGTATTGTTTAAATAATATCATTTAAATCAAATGCATTGTTTTTTTACTTTTAAATTGCAGTGTTTTAATTGTACAACATCAGCTTATTTGAAAATGAAGCTATAAAAGAAATAGCCTACATTGGAAATCAATAAAGCTGAAAACATGTATAACATAATTGCCTCAAAAAAAATCATCGCCTTCATTTTAGACTCAATATTCAACAGAATAGAACAACCTAACTTTTTTACAAAATAAATTGAACTGCGTCACATTTTTTATTTTACCAAATACTTTTCAACTTGCAATAAAAAACCAGCCGAATGGCTGGTTTTTTATTGCAAAGACTTAATTAGTCATTGAATTTACGACGTGGACGGTCTGAATTAAATTCGCGCTTTGGACGATCTTCACCGCCAAAAGAACGTTTAGGACGATCTGAGTTAAACTCACGTTTTGGACGATCTTCACCACCAAAAGAACGTTTAGGACGGTCTTCAAAACCACCTTCACGGCGTGGACGGTCTGAGTTGAATTCACGACGTGGGCGATCTTCACCAAAAGAACGTTTAGGACGGTCACCGAAGCTACCTTCACGACGTGGTTTATAGTCTACGCTGTTGCCACGGTTGTCATCATTGAAACGAGGTTTATCATTAAACCCACCTTCACGACGCGGACGATCTCCGAAACCACCTTCACGGCGTGGACGATCTGAATTAAATTCGCGACGTGGACGGTCTTCACCGCCAAAAGAACGTTTAGGACGATCTTCAAAACCACCTTCACGGCGTGGACGATCCGAATTAAATTCGCGACGTGGACGGTCTTCACCACCAAAAGAACGCTTAGGACGATCTTCGCCATAAGATGGACGATCACCGCGAGGTTTGTCATCGAAGCTACGACGTGGACGATCATCACCGCCTTCACGACGTTTGAAGTTCGATTCACCTTCAAAACGACGCCCGCCACCGAAACCACCACGACCGCCATCACGACGACCACCACCGTTACGACCACGACCGCCATCACGACCACCGCGTGCAGGAGGTGGAGATGGCTCTAAACCTTCGATTTCAGAAACACTTAAACGCGCTTCCAAGTAATCTTCTAAAGCACGGATTTTACCGCGTTCACGATATGTTGCTAAAGTGATTGCTTTACCCGTACGACCTGCACGACCTGTACGACCAATACGGTGTACATAATCCTCGTTCTTCATTGGAAGACCAAAGTTAATCACGTGCGAGATTGTTGGTACGTCAAGACCACGTGCTGCTACATCTGTAGCAACAAGGATTTTTGCGCGACCTTCACGGATACTGCGTAAACGGCGGTTACGTACAGTTTGTGGCATAGCACCATGAAGTGCAACAACAGAAAGACCCGCTTCTGCAAGCTCTTCAGCCAACATATCTGTGTCTTCTTGAGTTGATGCAAACACAACTGCTTGATCGACATCTTCTTCATTTAACCAATGCGTAAGCAGTTTTTTCTTATGCTCAAAACCATCAGTCCAATGTAGGGTCTGGGTAATGTCGGTATTGGTAGAATGACCTGTTTCAATTGCAATACGTTCTGGATCATTCATCATGCGTTCAGCAAGGTTAATGATACGTGGTGCAAATGTTGCAGAGAACATTAATGTTTGTTTACGGTTTAAAGCTAAATCGCTAATCGCTTCCAGGTCTTCAGAGAAACCTAAGTCAAGCATACGGTCAGCTTCGTCAACAATCAAAGCATCAACTGAATCAAGTTTGATTTGACGACGGTTCACAAGGTCAAGTAAACGACCTGGAGTTGCAACAACAACTTGTGCACCTTTTAATTGTTGGATTTGCTTACCAAAAGGCATACCACCCATAATCGCAGCAACACGCACACCTTTCATGTGACGTACAAATGCAATCGCATCTTGACATACTTGCTGTGCAAGCTCACGAGTAGGCGAAATCACCAAAATATTGGGTTGAGTGACTGCTTTCATACGTTCTTTAAATGGTACAAATGTATCTTGACCAGCTAAAGCATTTAACGTTGGGAGTAAGAATGCAGCAGTTTTACCAGAACCAGTTTGACTTGATACTAAAAGGTCTTTTCCTTCTAAAGCCGCTGGGATAGATAATTCTTGAACAGGAGTCGGTGTAGTAAAACCAAGACTCTCGAGTGCTTTCTGTAGCGACTCGTCTAATGAAAATTCAGCAAAAGTTTTGCTCATAGAGATATTCACCCTAATGTGGGTGCTCCATTAATATATGGTCTGATGGACATCGGCAAAAAGCGGCACAGCAATAATCGCTGAAAATATAGAATCAGCGGCGATCCGAGAACGACGATGCGTATAACGCACATTTGATAACAGCCGCAACCTGAAGGAATCGCTTAAGCGATTGGGTGGGGCGCGAAATATTGTCCTCTCTTTGGACCGGACGCGCATACACAATATAGAAGAGAATGTTCAGGTAATGAACGAAATTTAGTGCGTGCGCGGAGTATAGCAGAGTTTATTAAAAAGTCACGAAGTTTTATTGTTTTTTCCTGTGACTTGTTTTATAAATCTACAGCATCTAAATGCATCACTATTATAGTTAAAAATAATGCTTTGTTCTTTATACTTTTTTCAACTCATTTATTTTTTTTGAATATCAACTAAGGGAGTTATTTTATTTCCCTTCCAATACTCTTCATCCCAAAATTTATACTCATCAAATTCTCCATGATTTTGTGGTCCAGATTTAAAACCGAACTTTGTCAAATAAACTTGTTTTTTGGCTTGATCAGGGAAAATAATATTGGCAGCTCGAATGATATTAAACCAATTACCTGCCGTTTTATCATTAAATGAGGCTATCCTAGTAAAGTAGCCATCAATCCATACTAACAGGCTTCCTCTTGGTACAGAATCGAGCATATGTGACTCTGAAATTTCTCTATAAGGATCTAAAGACAAATTATAAAATTTAGTCTCTTTATGTTTCAGTAAAACAGGTACTACGTTTGCTTCCAAATCCTTAAGTTTTGCCGCAGCTCCCATATATACAATATTTTGATAATTTAAGTCAGGTTGTCTCGAAAGAATATTATTTGCAACCATTGTTCCCATACTGTGACCAATAAGTGTAATTGCTGGTTTATTTGCCTGAAATTCACTTCTTTTTCGACATCTGATACCATCAATATTGAGATATTCCTCTGTACCGTTTATTTGAGATTTTGTATCTATTTTTTCCTTACATTCAATACCAACTAGAAGTTTTTCCAACCCTGTTTTTACGTTTTTTTGCCCTTTGAAAGCAGAATCATTATAGACCAATAACTCGGTTCTTCTTGACATAGAGTCCCACGCACCACTTCCAAGACCATCAACAAAAGGAGCAGTAATAAACTTTATGGGGTTTATAACAGGTAAAATGTCTTTCATATTTAATCCTGTAGTTTCCCCTGTCATTCTAATATTTATCAACTTTGGAGATTCGAGCATCTTAAGACTACTTCTATAAGCTTTTTCTTCTTTACTATCAAAAGCTTTAGGCTTAGGGACAGAAGCCTGAGACATTACTGATTCTGTTATAGCGCGAGGAGTATGAGAAACACTTTCAGCAATATCTTCAATCAAAATAAACGGAGAAGTTATTGGTCCTAAGTGAGGTCTTCTTTCACCATTTCTTATAAAAAGCAAATGGTCCCAGTAATTTGAATATGGACCAGCGGACCATCCTACAAATATTATAAAACTTTCACTATCATCATAATTTTCTAGAACTTGTGAAGCTTTTTGTGTAGCGTTTTTAAATGTATTTAAACCTCCATGAATAAAGATTGTAATTTTTTTCTTACCTGACTTTTCAAAATCTTCAATAATGTTATTAATATAAATATTTATATCATCATCACTTGTAACAATTTTACCCGTTGTAGGATCTTTTAGCTCACCTTTTTTATTTATATAAACCATATGTTTATTTATTTCAGGATATAATTTTTTTGGACTTGAAGAACAACCTGTTATGAATATTAAAAATATCAACATTAATATACTTTTCATTTAGAACTTCCTTAAATTATTATTTTTGAAGATTCATTCATGATAAGACAGTTTTTTGATCATAATTAATTTTAAAAACTATCGTATCAGGAGTATTTTTTAATATATCTAAACTATATTTTAAAATAAATATTTTATCACCATCTAAATATTATAATCCGATAAAAGAAAATCACTGCCTGAAAACAAAAAAGCCCTCATTCTCATGAAGGCTTTTTAAAACTCAATCTACACAAATAATTAAAAATTATTTCGCAGCTTCGCCCCATGCTGGAACAACTTGTTGCATCAATGGTTTTAACATTTTCATAGAACAAGCAATCACTTGACCATTTTCCATTGAGTCTGAACCACCGCGAGCATCAACAACTGTACCGCCCGCTTCTTTCACAATCAATTCACCTGCCGCAATATCCCAAGGTTTTAAACCAAGTTCAAAATAAGCATCTAAACGGCCAGCAGCAACATAAGCCAAATCGAGTGCAGCAGAACCTGCACGACGATATTGTGCGCCAGCATTTGTCACATTTAACAAAGATTCAAAATGGTTTTTTGCATAAGAAACAATTTCACCGTTACGTTTTGCACGATAAGCATGTCCTACGCCAACAAAAGTATTTTCCAGGCTGTCTTTCACATTGACGCGGATACGGCGTTGATTCAACATGGCACCGCGACCACGGCTTGCTGAGAATAACTCATCTTTTACAGGGTCATAAATCACACCGTGTTGAGTTACGCCTTTATGTTGAACGGCAATAGAGACACAGAAATGTGGGAAACCATTGATAAAGTTTAAAGTGCCATCAAGTGGATCAATCACCCAACACCAATCGGCATCGTGACCTTTACCTTCTTGTAGACCAAATTCCTCACCAAGGAAGCTGTGATTTTTATAACTTTTACGAAGTGTATCAATGGTAAGTTGCTCAATGTAACGGTCTACACGAGTCACTGGCCCATCAATCCCTTTTTCTTCGACTTGTAGATCGAGTTTATGACGATTTTGATGCGCTTTTAAAAGCTCTTGACCAACTAATTGAGCCGCACGCGCAGCCATCACCACCATAGGTTCCATTGAACACCCACTACAAATTTGAAGATACTGATAAAGAATAATGCATAAAAGCGCAGGCATTTTAACAAATATCTGCGCTTTTTGGGAAATTTTGTTTCTAAAATTTTACATGTTGATTTTTTACAATCATTTAGACATGTTGAACAAGTTTCAACCATGCCTGCTGGATTGAGTTTTGAATACCATCGGTATCCAGTCCACAGTCTTGAAGCATTTCAGTATGAGTTGCTTGAGCCAGAAACTCATCAGGTAAACCCAAGTTTAAAATCGGTTTAATGATTTGAGCCTGTGCTAAAAATTCGTTTACAGCACTACCTGCACCCGCCATAACGGCATGCTCTTCCACGGTAACAAACAAACTGGTTTTGTCTGCCAAGTCTTGAATAATCTGCTCATCCAATGGTTTGACAAAGCGCATGTTCACAACGCGAATTGCAATATCCAATTGCTGTGCCAGTTGTTTTGCTGCCTCTAACGCAGGTTGAACACGGCTACCAAATGCAAGGATACTCAAACCTTCATCATGTTCAGCATTGAGTTCTAATAATAATTCTGCTTTACCAATTTCAAGTTCAGTCAATTGCTGCTGAATTTCAACCCCTAAACCATTACCACGTGGATAGCGAACAGCTGTTGGACCTGGATATAAATAGGCCGTATGTAACATCTGACGGCATTCATCTTCGTCTTTTGGTGCCATGATCACCATATTCGGCACTGTACGCATATAAGCATAATCATAAGCCCCTGCATGGGTTGGGCCATCTTCGCCAACCAATCCAGCACGATCAATCCCAAAGGTTACATCCAGATTTTGTAAAGCGACATCATGAATCAATTGGTCATAACCGCGTTGCAAGAAGGTCGAATAAATTGCAACCACAGGTTTCAAGCCCTCGCAAGCCATCCCCGCAGCCAAAGTCACGGCATGTTGTTCTGCGATTGCAACATCAAAGTAGCGTTCTGGGAATTGCTTGGCAAACTGTACCATCCCCGAACCCTCACACATCGCAGGTGTGATGGCCAACAATCGTTGATCTTGTAAAGCTTCATCACATAACCACTGCCCAAATACATCTGAATATTTTGGTGCTGAGCTTTTAGCGGGTAAAGCGTGAATTTTACCAATGGCATGATATTTGATTTGATCAGCTTCGGCAGGCGCAAAACCTTTACCTTTTACCGTATATACATGGATTAAACGTGGACCTTTACGCTTTTTCAATGCATTGAATACTTGTACCAATTGCTCAACATCGTGACCATCAAATGGACCAAAATAATCAAAGCCAATCGCTTTAAATAAATTATCGGCTGCATCTGTTGCTGACTGGTGTAAACGAGAATTGTAGTCCCACTCTGGACAGTCTTGAACAAAAGCTTGTCCCTCTTCATCAATATTGATGAATTGGCCTTGTTCCCAAATTGCAGCTAAGTGCTTTGCAAAACCGCCTGTACTACACGAAATGGACATATCATTGTCATTGAGCACTACAATCAAATCAGCATTATGCGCAACAGCATCATTCATAGCTTCAAAAGCCATACCAGCCGTCATCGCACCATCGCCCACAATAGCCACGACCTCACAAGGGTCTTTTTGGTAACGACGTGCTAACGCCATTCCCAAACCTGCTGAAATTGCTGTTGAAGAATGACCAACACCAAAGGTATCAAACTCGGATTCTTCTCGTGCGGGAAAAGCCGCCAAACCATTTTTGGAACGGATCGTGGTTAATTGTTCCCGACGGCCTGTCAGTGCCTTGTGTGGGTATGCTTGATGCCCTACATCCCACACCAAACGATCTTTGGGTGTCTCAAAGCAATAATGTAAAGCGACAGTCAGTTCAATAACGCCAAGGTTTGCCCCAAAATGCCCGCCACTTTGTCCAGCAGCATACAAAATGAATTGACGCAATTCGTCCGCGACCTGCACCAATTGGCTTTGCTCAAGCTGACGTAATTGTTGAGGATGCTCTACTTCATCCAACAATGGCGTAACAGGACGTTGATTAGGTATTTCGGTATACAACATATGTGGCAAAGCCTTCTAAAGCCTGGCAAATCTAAGCTAGGTACACGGGTTAGCATGATTGTGAAAACAAATCATATCACATTCGATCAGCCACATTTATAATGATGCGTCATTGGATACTTCCAAGTCAGCAAGTGTGCTCTTGGTGTCAATTATCATGAATAATCTATCTATATATCAACTATTATCGTGCGCTTTATACAAAAAAGAATTTTTTATCGCAAAGTTATCTATAAAAACATGCTTTTCAATTCTACCAATGTCCAAGCATTACGCTATACTTTAGCTAATTTCTAAACAAATAGATGGAAGATTCTGTGTCAATAGAGTTTGTTGCCACTTCAAAATTACCCACCGCATATGGTGATTTTAAAATTTCTGTATTTCAAGATCCGCTGACAGGTGAAGAGCATGTTGCTCTTTCTAAGGGTTTAGAAATCGCTCCCACAAATCCTGTTTTAGTTCGCATTCACTCAGAATGTTTAACTGGCGATGCCTTTGGCTCATTGAAATGCGACTGCGGTCCACAGTTACACAACACCATGAAAATGATGAATGAAGCAGGTCAAGGTGTAATTTTATATCTACGCCAAGAAGGTCGCGGGATTGGTTTAACCAATAAAATTCGAGCATATGCTTTACAGGACCAAGGTCATGATACTGTAGACGCCAATTTATTGTTGAACCTCCCTGCTGATGCTCGTCAATATGACATGTGCAGCATTATGCTGGATCATTTGCAGGTTAAACAAGTCAAGTTAATCACCAATAATCCGTTAAAATTAAAAGCCTTAACGGATTTGGGCATAGATGTTGTCGACCGTGTTCCTTTAACTGTGGGTTTAAATAAATTCAACGAAGATTATTTAAAAACCAAACATGATCGTATGTCTCATATGTATGAGAAAGATGACTTTTAAATAATCTAAGTTAAATAATAGGAGACTGAACTAATGAAATTAAGCTCAATTTTATTTGCAATCAGTCTCCTTTTATTCAGCGCATATTGTCAGGCATCTGATTCAAAAGCCTAATCTACAATCATTCAACAATTAAGACAGTTCCAACAACAAAACCATTTTTTGCCCGAAATTTTTTTATATGCCGGGATCAAAAATCCTCAATTAAAGCAAAAACTCAATCAAAATTTAACCCATACAAGTCAAGCTTTTATTAAACTTTATGAGAGTCAAACACTACCCTCAAAAAAACAATTACTTAAAACACTTGCTGATGGTATCAATCAAATTGACCCATACAGCCTAGATACAGATGATAGAGAACAAGTTGCTGTTAGCTATGAAAAATTTTTAGATATTATTGACCTAGAAAGCTCAGATGAAATTTTAAATACTTGGGTATATGGTGAAGTCATTAATAAGTTAATCGAACAAAAAAAATCAGTAAAACCATAACATCTCTATTAATTCACTAATTTTATGAATAAAACATCTAGAAAGGTTTTGCTATCGCGGATGGCGACAGGGATGTCGCCGTTGGGCAAGGGTGACAGGAGTCCCCTTTGCCCAACAAAGGATTTTTGTTTCTTTTCATCCCTGAAAAGAAAGAAATCATCTGCACTTCTTCATCTAAGTGTTTAAATATAATATTTTGTAAAATACAATCAAATCGTCATCGAGAAAATCTGTGTTTCAGGTTTTCTTCGTTTTAAATGCAAATCAAAAGCCATACAAATATTACGAACAAAGGGCTTGCCTGATTCAGTAATTACAATCCGATCTGTTTCGATCGCCAACAAACCGTCCTGTTGCATTTCGATAAGCTGCTCAACAACCTGGGCGCGTTCTGCAAAATCCATAAACGGCTCAGCCCATGAAGTTTGAAAAGTACACATTAAATTTAAAATATGCCGACGGATTTTCAAATCTTCTGCACTCAGTACATGACCTTTTACGACAGGAATTTCATCACGCTCTAAACAAGCATAGTATGCCGCTATATCTTTTTCATTTTGTGCAAAGCTATACCAACTGTCGCTGATCGAAGAGACTCCAAGACCGATCATGACCTGCGTTTTTGAGGAGGTATAGCCCATAAAGTTACGATGCAATGTTCCAGCCTGAAAAGATTGATACATCCCATCTTTCGCTAATGCGAAATGATCCATGCCAATTTCATGATAACCATGCGCCAAAAGTTGCTTTTTCCCCACTTCATATAAAGTTCGCTTCACCTCATCTTTCGGTACATCGTGGTCTTTGAAACCACGTTGTCCATTGCCCTTGATCCAAGGAACGTGCGCATAACTATAAAAAGCTAAACGGTCTGGCATGAGACTGTTGGTTAAATCAATGGTTTTCAACACATCAGTTAGATTTTGAAAAGGCAAACCAAAAACCAAATCATGTGAAATCGAACTATAGCCAATCTCACGTGCCCATTTCGTGACATTGGCAACATGTTCAAAAGGTTGAATACGGTGAATGGCTTGTTGCACCGTATCATTATAATCCTGCACACCATAACTCACACGACGGAATCCTAGATCATACAATGCTTGTAAATGTGCTTTCGTGGTGTTATTTGGATGCCCTTCAAAGCTAAATTCATGACCTTCTGCAATATCCGCTTTGGCTAGAATCCCCTGAATAAGCTGCTGTAAATGTTCAACTGAAAAAAAAGTCGGTGTACCACCCCCCAAGTGAATTTCTTTAATCTTGGGTTTGTCTTGTAGTAATCGACAATACAGGTCCCATTCTTTTAAAACCGCTTGGATATAGGGTTGCTCCATTTCATGCCGCTTGGTCACTTTCTTATGACATCCACAGAAGGTACATAGACTTTCACAAAAAGGTAAATGGATGTATAAGCTGATCCCCTCACTTTGATTAGACTCATCAAAGGAGCGTTTTAACGTATGCTTCCATTGCTGCAGCGAAAAAGAGCTTTCATCCCAATACGGAACTGTTGGATAACTGGTATAACGTGGACCTGCCACATTGTATTTCTGAATTAAAGAACAACTCATATTCACTGCTCAGTACCGAATTAAGATTCACAAACCAATAAACGCACACCCATGCTTTTATCTTCAATCCATTGTGCTGAGCTTCAACATAGATTTCAACCTAGCGAATTGCTCGGGATTTTTTGTAAAAAACTTTAAATCGTCACGAACACGCTTATGTGCTGAACCCGTAGCAAAAGTATTCAAAAAAACACCTTCATTTTCCAATGGTTTTCTTTTTTAATGGTTTTATGCTTTGATGTATAAAATCTTTTTGTGCGCATTTGAGGATCGTCATGCAAAACCCAACCTCTGCTGATATTCAACGTGTTCGTACGTTTCTTGTCGATTTACAAGCGCGAATTTGTTCAGCTTTAGAACAACAAGAACAATTAGGTCAAGGGACTGCAAAATTTGAAGTGGATGACTGGCAACGACCTGAGGGAGGCGGTGGTCGTTCCCGCGTTTTACAAAACGGGACAGTGATTGAAAAAGGGGGTGTAATGTTCTCACATATCAATATTTCAAAACTTCCCGCTTCTGCAACTGAACGCCATCCCGCTATTGCAGGTGCTAAAGCTCAGGCTTTAGGGGTGTCGCTGGTCATTCATCCGAAAAATCCAAATGTTCCGACCTCTCATGCCAATGTTCGCTTATTCGTTGCTGAACCCGAAGGTCAAGAGCCAATTTGGTGGTTTGGGGGCGGTTTCGATCTTACCCCGTTTTATCCCAATCAAGAAGACGTGTTCAGTTGGCATCAAACCGCTTTTGATTTATGCAAACCCTTTGGAGAAGAGGTCTATACAGAGCATAAAAAATGGTGTGATGATTATTTCTATTTAAAACATCGAGATGAACAGCGTGGTATTGGTGGTCTGTTTTTTGATGATTTGAATCAATGGGATTTTGAAAAATGCTTTGAATATATACAAGCCGTGGGTAACGGTTATTTAAATGCCATCTTACCTATTTTCCAACGCAATCAGAATAAACCCTACACTGAAGCCCAACGGGATTTCCAATTGTATCGTCGTGGTCGTTATGTGGAGTACAATCTCGTCTATGACCGGGGTACATTATTTGGCTTACAAACGGGTGGGCGGATTGAATCTATTTTGGTCAGTATGCCACCGCTTGCAGCATGGTCGTACCGCCCTGAATGGGATGAACAGAGCCCAGAAAAACAATTAACCGATTATTATTTAAAACCTCATGATTGGTTGTCTGTACTCAAATGATCTAAAACAATCAAAAATCATTTTAAAAAGCTACCCTGTGACATGAGGTGGCTTTTTTTATATTGCACTAAAAACAAACGCTGAAAGATTTACTCACAATTAAGATGAGAATTATTCACAATAACGCAACTTTTTTAATTTAAATTAACCTTAAACTCGGCTACTATAGCAGACTTAAAATTTCCTTAATTTTTCCGATAAATTTATATTGAATATCAGAAGATTATAGCAGTTAACGCGAGAGGTTGATATGAGGAATTTATTAGAAAATCATAAACTTACACTTTCAGTAGGCATTCTGTTTTTACTGGTGTGCTCAGTTTCAACCACCATCATCTCTACCAATGATTTATCAGATAGCATTTCAATTACCTCCAGTGTTGTTTTATCGATTGGTTTCGTTGTGGTTTTTGCAATGATTTTTCTCGACTTTTTAGAGTCAGTATGTAATCCATAATTCAAAAATAATTTCTTTTTTCTTAAACATCAAAAATCAGAAGATAAATATTTAATCCAAAAGTACACCAAGATACTTTTTGTTGTCTTCAACATTTTCCCGTATATTGTTGCCACGCCTTAAAAATCAATATTCTCAATACTTGGACATTGGACATGAGCAAACAATTCGCAGTCATTGGAAATCCGATTGAACATTCTCGTTCTCCTGAATTACATCATGCTTTTGCAAAGCAAACAGGTATTGATCTGAATTACAGCAAACGTCTTGCTCCACTGGATGGTTTTGAGAACAGTGTGCATGAGTTCTTTTCCCAAAATGGTGTAGGAATGAATGTGACCGTTCCTTTTAAAGAACAGGCCTTCGCCTTGTGCACGCAGCTCACTGAACGCGCAAAAATCGCCAAAGCTGTAAATACTTTATGGATGGAAAATGGTGAGTTACATGGAGACAATACCGATGGTCAAGGTCTGGTTGACGCCATTAAAGCTTTGGATTGGAAATTAACAGACACAGATATACTGATTATTGGTGCAGGTGGTGCAACTCGAGGTGTCATCTACCCCTTGGTGAAAGCCGGTGTAAAAAAAATCGTGATCGCCAACCGTACACTTGCTCGTGCCGAGCAATTGGTTGCCGACTTGACAGACAGCGTGCCTGAAGCACAATTGATGGCCTGTAACCTCACAGCATTACAGGGGCAGTTTGATATTGTCATCAATGCCACATCAGCAAGTCTAAGTGGTGATGCCCTTATACTCCCTGCAACATTAACATTTGATCATGCATATGAAATGGCATATGGCAAAGCATCCAGCTTTATAGAACAGGCCAAAGCACGTCAAGTTCCAACCTCAGAGGGTTTCGGCATGCTGGTTGGACAAGCAATAGAGGCATTTTATATCTGGAATGGCATTCGCCCCAATCTAAAAGATTTTCTCTAGATGGCTACAGATGGGCAGAATATTTATCTGGTCGACAAAAAAAGAACCCCTATTGAGGTTCTTTTTTTGTCGCTATGCAGATGAATTACTTTAATTTAGCATCACTCAATGCCTGATAGGCTTGCTTAAATAAGTCATAGTCAATAAATTCCGTAGAATCAGCATTTAATGTTGATACGACTTGATCACTAAACTTATTATTTTTAAATGCAACATACGACTTTGCTAAAACTTTTGCTGTTTTTACAAATTCTCCACGCTGAGACTTTTCAATCTCATTTTCGGCTTCAAACTTCTGCATGTAATATTGCACAAACACAGCTTCAGTCGTTTTATATTTTTTAACCAAACCCTGCACCTCCAAAGTACTCTGTTTGGCTTTCCAAATCTTAGCAACAATCTCATCAACATCATTTCCAAGTTCATCATCGTACTGATGATCGTCTTCTAAGTGATGCTTTTTCTGTAGGGCTTGGATGTGTTTTAAAGCCTGACCTTTCGGATTGTAGATTTCTTCATCTGAATAGGCATATGCATAAATCGCAGCAATTTCTTGTAAGTCTTGGGCAGAATACTGTTTGATCAATTCAGGTTTTTGCGCAGTCAATTTTGCAATAAATACTGCCTTATAGGTTTTTTCATAAGATCCCGTTTGCGCAAATACTTGTTCAGCCAACAGCGCTAAACGCTCATCTAAACTTAGGTATTTTTGCTCATCGCTGCGTTCTGAACCCGATATGCCACCCACCGCTTGTTCCATGATGCTGCCTTTAAAGATCTCTTTAAAAGGTTTCGCCTGCTTGAGAACACTCTGGTCAATTTTGCTTGCATTGCCATAATTGAGGAATTGCATATCCATTTTAATGTTTAACTTACGATTTAAAGTTTCTAAATCCAAGCCCATATCATAATCAGCTTTAACTGCTCGTCCTTTATTGTCCAATGACAAGTCGACGATCAGTGGATTACGCTTGTTTGGAGCTGGTAAACTGCTTTCAATCTCAGTGAGATGTTGATTCCACAACTGTTTAAATTGCTGCGCATCTACCAACTGATCTTTGGCATAGCTATTGAATGTGCTGACCAATGTCGTCTTATTTTTTTCTCTTAACGCACTCTCTGATGAAGATTCTTTTTGTTGCTCGCCTTTCAAGACGTCTATTTCATAATGATATTGACAATATTCCACATCACCAAACCGAGGATTTGCTTTGGCTTTGGTCAAATCTTCACATTGCTGCTCAGTTAAGATTTTTGTTGTATTGCTGTCTGCTGCAGCCTCAACATCATCATATTCAGAGTCACGTTCTTGATCTTGAGCAGCTGTAGCATAATCTTCATTATCTTCGACAGCCTCACTTGCGGCTTGTTCTACCTCATAAGCTGCTGGTGTTGCATCCCCAGCTTCCACCTCTTCCTCCAAGTCTTCATGTGACTTACGATTGACGGCATTGTAAAGTTGATACATTGCACTGGATGCATCACTGGCGCTATCATCACTTGATGTAATTCCAGATGCTGCTTCCTCAGCAGCTTTCGTTGCTTCTTGTGCTGCTTGATAAGCCTCATCGCTTGTCTGATCTTCTCCACCAGATCCTAAAATTTTTTCCATATTGGACTGACTCAATCCCAGTACAGAATTCATCAGATATTGGCGGTTCACTGTAGAATACAATTGACCTTGTAAAAACATTTCTTCAATGGTCGTGTTTAAACGAATTTTTTCAACGATTCCTGCTTGTTTTTCCGCTGAACTCACCGCAAGATTTTCAATTTGATGAGGTGAAGCAATTAAATATGAAGTTGCACCCGATTGTTTCAACAACTCAACCAATGCCTTGCCATTCACCTTGCGAATATCGTCTTTATATTTTGAAAAATCATAATACGCATATTTATCTTGATCTTGAGAATTAGCCAAATAAGGCATGATCGAAAAAATATGGGTATAGAATTTATAATCATTCATATCCAAAACTGTAGGAATACGCATTTCCACAGACAAGTTTGGCTTTTTGTATCGAGTTTCCAAATTGAACGATGCCATTTTTTGACGATAATTCACGGTTCCGTCATATTGAACTTGCAAATCATTGACAATATTTTGCACAACATCTGCACCCATGCCGACAAAACGACTGATGTAATTTGAATCCTGTTTCGCAATCGCCTGATAAAGTTCTTTTTTCTGGGTATCCGTCAGTTTAATCTTTTGATCTTTTAAATACTGATTGACCTTTTTTTCAATTGCAGGATCTAGTTGTTTTGAATCCGTGCTCTTTATATTGTGATCTTTCTGTGGACGATCTAAATGAACTTGGAATTGTCCACGATAATCAAAATTAGGATATTCATACAGCGCATTAAACCCTTGAATTGCACGTTGAGGAGCGTCTTGATCTGCGTTTAAAGCATTACTTTTAATCACATGTGTGGAACATGCAGACAAACTCAAACCCAAAAGACACAATGTTAATTTTTTTAAATGCATGAGAGATTTACTCACTTGAATATTATAAAGACACTAAAATAGCAATGAAACTACAAAAACAAACTGTTTAATGCTATCAAAAAAGCAACAGATTAGCATGTACTTTTTCTACCAAATTCGCATTTCTGACAATTCTTTTAGGGAGTTTTATCAATGTATTTCTCATATGATTATGAATAATGAAACTATCGATTGAAGATCCAAAACTATTTTTAAATTAGGATTAAATACATGCCAGCATATAAAGCGCCGCTCCGTGATATTCGTTTTTTAATTAACGAAGTTTTTGACTATTCAGCACACTATAAAACTCTGTCTATTGGCGAAAATGCCGATGCAGACACCATTGATATGATTTTGGAAGGTGCAGCAGATTTTTGTGAAAATGTACTTTCTCCACTGAACCAATCAGGTGATGAAGAAGGCTGTCATTTTAAAGATGGTGAAGTAACAACGCCAAAAGGCTTTAAAGAAGCTTATGATCAATTCGTTCAGGGTGGTTGGCAAGGTTTGTCCTACCCAGAAGAATTTGGTGGTCAAGGCCTACCGATGTCTTTAAATCTGATCAAATCAGAAATGATGGGAACTGCAAACTGGTCATTCACCATGTACCCAGGTTTAAGTATGGGCTGTATGAACACCATTATGCAGTTTGGTACAGATGAACAAAAAGCAACCTACATGCCACACCTTACTGCTGGAACTTGGTCAGGTACAATGTGTTTGACTGAACCTCAATGTGGTACCGACTTAGGACAAGTTAAAACCAAAGCGGAGCCTAAAGAAGATGGTACCTATGCCATCACTGGTACAAAAATTTTCATTTCTGCGGGTGAACATGATTTAACTGAAAATATCATTCATATCGTTTTGGCTCGCCTACCGGATGCACCTGCAGGTACCAAAGGCATTTCATTATTTATCGTTCCTAAATTTATCCCAACTGCTGATGGCGGTGTGGGTGAGCGCAACCCTGTGACATGTGGTTCAATCGAACACAAAATGGGGATTCGTGCTTCAGCAACAGCTGTGTTGAACTTTGATGCAGCAACAGGCTATCTGATTGGTGAGGTCAACAAAGGCTTACATGCCATGTTTACCTTTATGAACACTGCACGTATCGGCACTGCGGTTCAAGGTCTTGCACATGCTGAGTTAGCATTCCAAGGTGCGCTGCCTTATGCCAAAGATCGTATGTCTATGCGTGCGCTATCAGGTAAAAAAGATCCAGAGAAAGTTGCAGATGCCATTATTCACCACGCTGACGTTCGTCGTATGCTGTTGACCCAAAAGGCAATTGCTGAGGGTGGTCGTTCAATGATTTATCATGCCGCTCAACTTGCTGATAAAATGACTGATGCTTTGGCTCAAGGCGATCAAGCGAAATTTGATGAGTATGACGATAAACTTGGTTTCTACACCCCGATTCTCAAAGGTTTCTTAACAGAAATGGGCTTGGAAGCTTCAAATCATGGCATGCAGGTTTTTGGTGGTCATGGTTATATCAAAGAACATGGCATGGAACAAATTGCACGTGATGCACGTATTTCAACCTTGTATGAAGGTACAACGGGCGTACAGGCACTTGATTTGATCGGGCGTAAAGTTCTACTTTCTTCTAAAGGTAAAGTCGTTCGTGAATACACTGCGGAGATCTTAAAATTCTGTGGTCAACATGCACGTAACAAATACATGCGGCGCTTTGCATGGGATTTAACCAAAATCTGTGCGCAGTGGAATGCTTTAACTGTACGCATCATGCTTGCAGCGCGTAAAGACCGTGACATCGTATCCTCTGCTTCTGTAGATTTCTTGATGTTCTCCGGCTATGCAATGATGGCTTATTACTGGGCTCAACAAGCAGCCGTCGCTTCTGAAAAACTGGCGTCAGGAAATGGTGCTGAAGTTCCAGAGTTCTATAAAGCAAAAATCAAAGTTGCTGATTTCTACTTCGAACAGTTGTTACCGCGCGCACAAGGTCATGCTGAGTCGATGGTCAATCCATCTAAGACCATGATGTCACTTGAAGCGGAACATTTTAGTTTTGATTACTGAGATGCTGTAACAACCAATCACAGATAGACTGATAAAAAAGAGCGCCCAGGCGCTCTTTTTTATCGCGAATCACACTCAATGAGCGTTAAAGAACTGACTGAATTGATGTATTACTTCAACTGCACTCGCAGCACGATTTACCAAATCTTCTAGCATCCATTGACTACCTGCAATAGCCTGCAAAGAATGAGTGAAAAATACTTCTGCTTTTTAACAAGCTCACAAAGCCCTGCTGTGCAAGCTCTGAAGCGTATGCAATTGTAGTTTTTACAGCATCTCAAGAATGAACAATGGCGATTGTTGGATATTGATCGTTTTCATCAACTTTTTCAGGATAATGAATATTTGCAGCAATGATCGTATCCTCAGCATTGTGTTTGATGAAGCTGACTGTTTTCAATGTATTTTCTCAATATTTCAGTTAAAGATGTGTCTGATAGAAAGGAATCAATTTCGCCAATGCCTGCGCCACAGGTTCTGGTTTGTCATACAGATCATAATGAGACCACCCTTCAACAATCAGCAACTCTTTTTGTCTAGACGCTGCACGACCATAAATCTCTAAACTGTCACGGTATGCTCCAAACCCTCCCACTTTATCACCTGCAATCAATAAAAGCGGTTGTGTCAACAATACCTCAGCCAAATGGAAGGCATCCCAACCTATTGAAACTGCTGAATGCGAAAATAAAGCTTTAGACTCTCCACGAAGATGTTGACCGCGTTGTGTCTTGTAATATTCGGTTGCTTCCAACACATCAATATCCGTTAAACCTGCAGATTCTGCTTCGGCGACAGAATTAGGCAATAAACTATCCACCCGTTTGGCTCCACCACGTGCTTCTGCTGTGCGTTGCTTGGCAATCATTTCTAACTTTTCGAGTGGATTCCATTGACTGAAGCCTTCTCGAGATAAACGACCGAAATTCACCGCATCTACAGTCGCAACGGCCTTAATACGTTTTTCAGTCATTGCGACATTCAAAGCATAGCCACCTCCGCCGCAAATTCCTAAAACACCGATTCTATTTTCATCGACATACTCCAAGGTCACCAAATAATCTATAACCAGTCGAAAATCTTCAACACGTAATGCAGGATTCTCAATTGAACGCGGTTCCCCTCCGCTTTCACCTTGAAAACTGGCATCGAAGGCGATCACAATGAATCCGGCTTTTGCTATTGCCTCTCCATACACCTGACCGGACGTTTGTTCTTTGCAACTTCCGATCGGGTGTCCACTGATGATTGCAGGGTATGTTTGTGCTGGATTAAAATTTTCTGGGAAATATATATTTGCAGCAATTTCCCAATAAGGTGCTTTGATTTTTACATTTTTCATTGTAGGACCTCATTTATCCTTGATTTCAATGAGAATCATCTTAACAAAGGTATGTTACCCTGATTAGATGCTATAATCAGATTGAAGCCATTAGTATTTCTTATGAATAATGAAAATAAACTTAAATGATCTCTGCACATTTACTGCGGTCATTCACAATAAAAATTTCACTAAAACAGCAGCTCAGCTGGGGGTTACACAGTCTGCGGTCAGTCAAAGTATTTGTCATTTAGAAGAACAGATTGGATTAAAACTGTTTAATCGTACCACTCGAAGTTTAACCGTAACTGATGCTGGCCAACGCTTATTTGAACTGGTTGGAAAAAATATAGAAGAAATCAATTTAGGTTTAGAGCTGCTCAGTTCAATGCACAACAAACCTGTTGGAAAAGTCAAAATCTCTGCTGATGACTATGCCATCAAATATCATCTATGGCCAAAACTTCAAAATGCACTCAAAGATTATCCAGACATTCAAATCGAGCTAATCTCCGAAAATAGACGTATTGATATTGCTAAAGAAGGTTATGATGCAGGTGTTCGGCTTGGCAATTTAATCGAAAAAGATATGGTGGCAATTCCAATCAGTTCCAGTATCAAAATGTGCCTAGTCGCTTCACCAGATTATATTTCAAAATATGGCAGACCTGTGTCAATTCACGATCTAAAACAACATATTTGCCTTCATGTTCGAATATTGACAGATCATTCACTTTTATCATGGACTTTTGTGGAAAACGGACAATCCTTAAGCTTCAAAGGTGAAGGTCAATTGATATTTACCAATGTCGATCAAATTTTAGAAGCAACTTTATGCGGCTATGGAATTTCTTATATTCCTCAAAATCTTGCAATGCCTCATATCAATCAGGGCAAGCTCAGTGAAATTCTCCCTGAATATGCAATTACCCATCCGCCATTTTATTTATTTTATACCAGCAGAAAACATATTTCCCCTGCATTTTCAATTATTAAAGACGTACTCAAACAATCCTGATAATAGCAATAGCCAGATTTTTTCAAGCAAGCGATGGTTATTGAAATTAATTGAATAAAAGTCTGTTGATTTTACTGCTGAGTTTTAACTGCCGGTCGAACCATGGTTTTTATCAGCCTCAAGCGGTTCTTTTCGAGCACATAAAAACGAGTAGTGACCTGATCAACCTCGTAGTTTTGATCCATATGTTCTTCTTGCGTGACCAACAAACGACTATTCACACGTGTTGCTACGACATCTTCTGTGCGTGCCTCTCCCCCAAAACCATCAGCTAAAAGTTGCCCTGTACGCTTATTGACGAAAGAATACATTCTACAACTTGCACCACATCCCCACATGGTTGTGACATATTCACCAGCAAAATCCGGTTTTTCTTTTAATGCATCTCGAAGTCGGGTACGAAACATATTGGCACTCGGATCAGAAATATCCAGTTGAGCTGTCTTGCCCTTATATACCGATTTCACAGGATAATCACTAAACTGGGGAACCGTATTTTTCGCGTGAGCAATTGGGATAGCTATCAAGGCAGAAAACAGAATGATGAGATATTTATTCATTGTTATGACCCGAGGATTTAAAATATTTATTTTCAGCCACATCATAACAAAACTGGATATCTCATGCTGTTTATTTTAATCAATCCGCATATTTATAAAAATACCTCTAAAACAGAGTTTAAAAATATATGTCCTTGTGCTGTACAGGACAAGCGTGCTGCATCATTGACCATTAAATGACGCTGTTTTAATGGGCTGATTCGCTCATTTAAATCCACAAGATTCAAGCCTGTACGTTCTGAATAAAGTTGAGCATTCACCCCCTCATTCAAACGCAAAGCATTCATCATAAATTCAAAAGGCATCTCCACATCTTCAATACGTTTAAACTGCAAATGTTCAGCAGGCACTTTTGCTAAATAGTCTTTGGGCAAACGGGTCTTTTGAAAACGATATACACCATCGGTCTGGGTCACCTTACCATGTGCGCCTGCACCAATGGCTAGATAATCTCCGAACTGCCAGTAATTTAAGTTATGCGTTGATGGTTGTTCTTTGCGCCAGGCGGATACTTCATAATTGATAAAACCCTGTTCTTTTAAATATTGTTCCCCCTGTTCCTGAATTTCCTCAAGAACATCATCCACAGGTAAGACCGGTTGAGTGCGAAAAAAAACAGTATTGGGTTCAATGGTCAATTGATACCATGAAATATGTGTCGCACCATTTTCAACAGCCAGTTTTAAGTCGTATAATGCCTGTTCCAAGGTCTGTTCTGGTAATCCATGCATCAAGTCAACATTGACGCGTTGAAAGCCTGCTTCTCTTGCATTTCGAATCGCGAATACAGCATCATCATTGGAATGAATACGACCCAATTTTTTTAAATGTTCAGTATTAAAACTCTGCACGCCGATTGATAGTCGGTTAATACCTGCCGCTAGATAGCCTGCAAAAGGATCATGCTCAACCGTTCCCGGATTCGCTTCTAAAGTAATTTCACAATCCAGTTCAAACGGCAGTAATGCTTTTAACTGTGAGAATAACCATTGATAACCTTGGGCTGAAATCAGTGACGGCGTCCCTCCACCAATAAATACACTATGAATTTCTCGCCCTTGGGCAAATTCAATTTGCGTTTTGAAGTCTTCAACCAATGCCTGTAGATATTGTTGTTCTAAATCTAAAGACAATTTTCCATCGGGTACAGCATGCGAATTAAAATCACAATACGGACACTTACGCACACACCACGGCATATGAATATAAAGGGATAATGGAATATTTTGAGGGATTAAAGCAGTCAAAGAAAAGCTCAAAGCAAGTAAGAGAATGGTTAATTTTAACATGACTTCTCGCTTCTGATTAGAACAAGTCATCAAATTGCTTTAGACTGGATATGCGTAATAAAAAGTAGATGAAGAAGAATGATGAAATTATCCAGTCAATTGTTGTTTCTTTTACCACTGACTATGGGCATTGGTATTGCGATGGCTTTCCAGACTGCCATTAATACACAGCTGCGTGAATATCTCTACTCCCCCTTACAAGCAGCTCTTTTATCTTTTTTGGTGGGTACACTATTGCTCGTAGTTTTGGTAATCTTCCAGTCTGAACAAAAACCAACCCTCCACAGTTTAGCTGTGATTCCTTGGTATCTTTGGCTAGGTGGTTGTCTTGGGGTTTATGCCATCAGTATCAGCATTTATACTGCACCAAAACTTGGCTTTTTAACGCTGTCAGGCTTAATTATTTTTGGACAAATAGCCACATCGATGATCATTGATCACTTTGGTGTATTGGGTACAGATAAGGTGCCAGTCAACTGGCAACGTCTTTTAGGTGGCGTGGTGATTTTTATAGGTGTGCTTCTCACTCTACAACGCTAACCAATTTATTTTTCTAAGCACCTTTAAAACGAGTATTTCCAGTGTCTGTATCAGTAAAAGCCACGACTACCCGCTTTGAATTAAAGCAACTGTTTCATTTGATGCTCCCGATTTTAATCACTCAATTTGCTGCGGCAGGTTTTGGATTAATTGATACGATCATGGCTGGGCATATGTCTGCCGAAGATCTTGCCGCAATTGCCGTGGGCGTCGGTTTATGGATTCCAGTGATGCTGCTGTTCAGCGGAATCATGATTGCAACGACACCTTTGGTGGCTGAAGCCAATGGCGCACGTACACCTGAAAAAATACCGTCTATCGTACGCCAATCGTTATGGGTTGCCTTCTTACTGGGATTAATCGGAATGATGGTTTTACAAATCATTCCATTGTTATTGCCACTCGTCGGTGTTCCAGAGTCACTGCTGCCTAAAGCCAGTCTGTTTCTTCATGCAATTGCTTTCGGTATGCCAGCATTTACCATGTATTCGACATTACGGGGTTATTCCGAAGCCTTGGGCTACCCCCGCCCTGTCACCGTGATCAGCCTTGTCGCATTGGTCGTACAAATCCCACTCAACTTTATTTTTATGTACGGTATTGGTCCTATTCCCCACTTGGGTAGTGCAGGTTGTGGTTTCGCCACAGCATTACTGCAATGGCTCATGTTCATTACAATCAGTACTTATATTTTTAAAGCAAAACGCTATCAGGCGACTCAACCCTTAAATAAATTTGAGAAAGTGGACAGTGTACTCATCAAGCGTATTCTCAAACTGGGTTTACCGATTGGCTTAGCGATTTTCTTCGAAGTCAGTATTTTTAGTACGGGTGCAATTGTACTCAGCCCTTTGGGTGAGATTACTGTTGCTGCACATCAAATCGCCTTATCGGTCACTTCTCAACTGTTTATGATCCCAATGTCACTCGCTTTGGCGTTGACGATACGCACAGGAACTTATTATGGTGAAAAGAATTGGTTTGCCATGCGTAAAGTACAAAAAGTTGGTTTGATGACCAGTACCCTATTTGCCTGTACAACTATGCTGTTGCTCTTGGTATTACGTCCAGAAATCGTTTCTGTTTATACTCGTGATTATGATGTATCTCAAGCTGCGATCTATTTAATTTTATTTGCAATCGCTTACCAACTTATGGATGCTTGGCAAGTCAGTGCTGCGGGATGTTTACGTGGTATGCAAGATACCAAAGGTCCCATGTGGATCACGATGCTGGCTTATTGGATCATCGCCTTCCCGATTGGAATCTATTTGGCACGTTATACCGATATGGGTGCTGCAGGTGTATGGACAGGTCTGATTATTGGATTAACAGTTGCTTGCATCTTGTTACTTATGCGCTTATATACCAATAACAAACGCTTGGCACAAAACTCATGATTAAATTTTTAAATAATGCTGTTGCTTTAACGGCATTATTTTTCTAAGAAAAGTAAAATCAAACTGATCTTTATACTCTGCACCATACATCAGCTGTCTCAATAATCAGACACTTTGAACAGATAACACAATGTTTATCAGGAATGTATATTTACCTATTTATTCAGATTGTAGTTGATATGCATGTTGAAATTTCTCAGACATCTTTGATACATCTGCAACTTCCTTGACGATGGCTTGCCCAACAATGACATCAGTACCGTTAAACGTCATGGTTGGAGCACCATACAGTGCATAACCCTCATTGAGTGCTTTACTCACCCTTGCACAGAAATGAACATCATCTTTGCCGGTTAAATATCGATAAACTTTCATTCAGTTACAACTATATAAATAGATGAAAACATTTTAATCCAAAATACACAAAAACAGGCTTATACTGTCCAACGTATTTAAATATCGAAAAAATCAAAGTATAAACAAATACTTAACAAATTAGAGTAGGCAGCTTAACAATAGTCGCCTATGATCAAAATAAATCAAACATCTAATCTAAACTGAAGGATGATTACGAATGTCGAAAAGTACCAGTACACCCGGTCGCCGCTTTATGAAACTTGCCAGCATGACTGCAAGTATTGCGACAAAAACGGTATCGAATTCAATTCGTAACTTCAATGCAGATGAAGATCAAAAAAATGAAGCGCGCAGCAAGCTATTTCAAGATATTGGCATACAAATCGCAGATACCTTAGGTGAAATGAAAGGTGCCGTGATGAAAGTCGGGCAAATCGCCTCTCAATACAAAGATATTTTCCCACCTGAAGTTGCACGCGCGATTGCTAAACTGCAACGCCAGGCACCTGCGATGCCCTTTATTGAAATTAAACAACAAGTAGAAAAAGAACTCGGTAAACCCATTGACCAAGCATTTTTGTATTTTGATGAACAGCCTTTTGCCGCAGCTTCAATTGGTCAGGTTCATAAGGCAACAATGAAAAATGGCACCGAAGTGGTGGTCAAAGTTCAATATCCTGGAGTAGATGAAGCCTGTGAAAGTGATTTAAAACAAGTCCGGCTTGCCTTGCGTCTTATGGGCGTATTGAAAGTGGATAAAAAATTACAAGATCGTCTTTTTAAAGAAATTCAGGACAGTTTGCATGAAGAATTGAATTACGAAATTGAGGCTCAAAACCTCCAAGTGTTTAGAACTTTTCATCAGGCCTTGGATACAAAAATTATTATTCCCAAAGTTTTCAATGAATATTCAAGCCGACGTATCTTAACCTTGAGTCTAGAAAAAGGTGAAAGTATCGAAACAGCCAGCACTTGGGACTTAGATATTCGAAATGAAATTGGGCGACGTTTAATTTTGGCACTTGGTCAACAGATCTTTTTCTTGAAACGTTTTCATTGCGACCCACATCCTGGAAACTTTGCTTTCCGTGAAGATGGGAGTGTGATTATTTATGATTTTGGAGGGGTAAAAACCTTATCCAATGAAATTATCACCCATTTTAAAGCCTTAGTCAGAGCTGCAAGAAAGCAAGATATCACCGCAATAGAGCAGCATTTAACTGATTTAGATGCATTGGCTGAAACAGGCAAATTCCCTGAAGAACTTTATAAAGCATGGCTGGAAGTTTTATTACGCCCACTTACGACACATTATGATTTCGCTGAAAACTCAGCCCACCATGATGGAATCAAGCTGGTGAAAAAATCATTGAAATATTGGGATGTATTTAAGCCTTCCCCAGATACTTTAATGGTAAATCGTACCATTTCAGGACAATATTGGAATCTGATTCAACTGAAGGTTCATGATAATTTAAACGATCTTTTCGAAGAACTGGTTCCACTGCAAGATTGAGAAGATGTAGACATTAAAATTGTGGAATTAAAAAATGATGAAAGCGTAAATTCCAAAAGCTGATCATTTAAGCTCAAGATGCGGAGGATCAACATCATAATGATCAGCGTCTAGATGGATTCATCTTATTTTAAGCTAAGCAATCTAAATTAAAAGCATATTTGAAATCTAAGCATCCTCCTCCTGCTTAGATTTCTTTTTTATTTCCTGTAATACCAAACCAATTCATCCGATGCATTCAATCCAAATGTGAATAGACTTTACAAATTAAATGTTATGTTATAATATTTCATTAAATCAAAATAACCAGAGGATCAAATCATGCGCCCAGGTATCCATCCAGAATATCGCGAAGTGCTGTTCCATGACACCAATGCCAATGCATTCTTCGTGATTGGCAGTACGATCAAGACAGCAAATACCAAAGAACATGAAGGTAAAGTATATCCTTATGTAACATTAGATATATCCAGTGCTTCTCATCCGTTCTACACGGGTGAAATCCGTCAAGCGAGCAATGAAGGTCGTATAGCTAACTTTAATAAGCGTTTTGCACGCTTTAAACGTTAAACCTTAACTGTTGTTCAAGCCTAAGTTACCCCTCTAAACTTAGGCTTTTTTTATTTATACTATTTTGTTGATAAGATCATTTGGAAAATATAAAAACCGATCGCTAAAAAAATCACCCCGACAATAACACTGGATACCGTATAGGCCAAAGCAATGGGAAATTGACCTTGTCGAATGAGTTGAAACGTCTCTAAACCAAAACTTGAAAAAGTCGTAAAGCCACCCAGGATTCCCACCATGAGAAACAAACGCGTTTCTTGTTGTAAAATCGGATAACGTTGAGTAAAAGCAAAGAAAATGCCTGCAAGGAAACAACCTAAAATATTGATTGACCATGTTGTCCAAGGAAAAAGGCTATGGGGTTTAGAAATCACAAAACCTGCTCCATAACGTAAGCTTGCACCAATTGCACCACCACATGCGACCAAAAGCCAATTCATGTTCAGAATTCCTTAAATTTTGTTTAAATAACGTCTTGTAACAACAATAAGCCGCTACCACTGTGTTTGTGTATAAGCCCAAAGTTATCCACATTTTTCACAACAATCCGAAGTATTCTCATCGATAGGGGTCTCATTCTTTACATAAAAATTCAAAGCTGGAACCACAAATGCAAAGACATCTTGTTCTCTAACTCCCCACTGATGGAGCAGTGGACAATCGATATTGGACACTTGAGCCGCTTGAATTTGATTAAAATCAAAAGGCATTTCAATATCACCTTGTGATAATCGCTCCGGCTGATCAACCCATTCTACCCATGCATGATCTTGGTCTACCAGATAAGTAATGGCCTCACGCCACGAAGAAAAAAACGTTTTCCACGTTTGAGGTAAATGCTGATCTGTATTGATCTGAACTGAACAGGAGAGTCGATAAAGTGCATCAAGCTCAATCTGCGTCTGAATTATATCATCCTCTCTTTCATGGACAAATTGCTGGGCATATTGTGCGGGCATCACATCACTCGCCAAACGTCCACTCAGTACATAAAGTTTCTGATCAATCACGACCTGTTCAAAAATCACTGTTTTGGCTTGTTGTTCGGGTGCGATATAAAACCGCCAATTGCTTTGTTGAGGTGATGGCATGAACTGGCGTAAAGGACCTAAGAAAGAAAAACCAAAGTGTTGGTGTTGATAAGTCAAAATGGTAAAAATCGTTTTGCCTTGCTTTTCTAATAACTGCACATGACTTGGATAACGTGAACGCACCTGCTCTATATCAACCCACCAAGACAAATAAACAATATTTTTCACTTGGCTGTGTAGTTGCAAGAAAGGAACAAGACGCATCAAAATACGGCGCAAACCAAGTAAAAATGAGCATTGCGCAAAAAAAGCAATACATTTAAAAGTAACGCCATTGGTCGGTTTTTTTAAACGATGTCGGTTCATAAGGCACGATGATTATTTCCTTCAAGCATTCGATTCTAACAAATACAATTAAAAAATAATTTATCGAGCAAAACACACAAGGACATTACTGATCCATGAACGATCGGTTATGCTATATGCACGATTGAATATGGAATTCTCAAATCATGGTTCAAGATTTATTGAAACAACTTCAAGCTGGCGAAGCAAAATTTGCTGATGTGATCAGTTATATCGAAGCGCGTTATACCCATAGTCCAACTGCATTTCAAAACGGTCAACAATGTAATGCTGCAACAGAAAACCAAGGCAGTGCAAAAGTTTTTTGTTTTGCTCAGTTAAATCAACTTGATCAAGCGCAAACCTTGAGCTTGTTCGCAGAACATTATGCTTCTGTTTTGGCTACACCTGATGCATCAGACCATCAAAATATCCGTCAATTTATGCAAAACGGATGGGATGGCATTCAATTTGATGATGTTGCTTTAACAGAGAAATAAGATCTATTGGCATTTCATTCAGTGTGATAAACCTTAGTGAAATGGCCAGATGCTCTCATCGTAATAGAAAAATCAAAGGGATCAAATTGATCCCTTTATTACTACTTATGGTCGTTCATCATATTGAGGTAAACCATCGCAAATCGTATCCCACTCTGCTTTGTAGGCTGCATAAATATGCATGGTGGGTTGATGTTCCAATGCCGTGTCGAGTGTTCCAATTCTTAAACGATAGGTATCTGGGGCTTCGGCTTTGATGCTCATAATCGGCGAGCCACACTCCTGACAAAAACATCGCGTCGTTGTCGGAGTGGATGCAAACTGTTTGAGCAATTCCTCACCCTTTACGATTTTAAAGTCTGCTTTTTGAATGGGTGCATTGGTCGCAAATGCCGTACCATTGGCTTTTCGGCAACGTTTACAATGACATTGGATGACTGGACCTATTTCACCATGAACTTCATAATGAATCCCACCACACAAACAACTTCCTGTATATAATTTTTCAGCAGACATTTTTGAAAATCTCACCATGTGAAAAAATGATTAGTTACACGATAAAACTAGCATAAAATATCTGCTTTTAGCGGAAATAAATCCTTTTTTATGACGATTCAGAAAGATATTGATGCACGCCTTCACCTGCTGCTCGACCGGTAGCAAAACAAGCTGTTAACAGATAGCCACCTGTAGGCGCATCCCAATCCAGCATTTCACCACAGCAAAATACTGATGCAAGAGATTTGAGCTGTAAATCCTGCATCAATGCTTGTTCTTTTACACCGCCTGCACAACTAATCGCTTCTTCGATAGGACGAAATCCCTGTAATTCAATTTTTAAATGTTTGATCTGCTGTGCCAATCGTTCTGGATCGCTCCAGAGTGCTTTGTCGACCAATTCACGTAATAAACTGGATTTTGCTGTGTCCAAGCCTGCTTTGCGCCAGATATTGGCAGTCGACTGTTTTTTAGATGGCTGTAATTTTTGTACCAATTGTTGAACAGATTGATCGGGTAACAAATCCAGATACATGACTAGTGGTTGACTTTGATGAATCAGGTGACGCAATGAGCGTCCTTGCTTATAGATGAGTCCACTTTCCAAGCCATACTGGGTAATAACGATATCACCTTGAGTTTTAACCGAAGGCTCAACCCAAGCATCTACTCGCTTTAAAGGCTGACCCAAAACAGACTGCATATAGTCTGACCATGGATAAACTACACCCGCATTACTGGGTTGAAAAGTTTCAATTTCAGATGAGGACAACCATTTTTGCCATGCGCCATCACTGCCTAAACGAGACCATGACACAGCACCACATGCCAAAATAATCGCATCAAATTTCTGCTCATTGATTTGATTACTTTTTAAATCAATCATCTTGAGTTGCTGATGTTTCAGGTCAATCACTTGATGACGATAATGAAATTGAATCTGCTGCTCAAGTAAATGCTTCAACCATGCTCTTAACAGTGGTGCAGCTTTCATTTCTACAGGGAAAATCCGTCCAGAACTGCCGACATAGGATTCGACGCCTAAACCTTTCATCCACTGTTGAATCCATGCTGCATCCCATTTTTGAATCCAGGGTTTTAACCATTCCACTTGATCATAGCGTTGAATAAATTGTTCAAACGCTTCGGCATGTGAGATATTCAGTCCCGTTTTTCCAGCCATCAAGAATTTGCGGGCAGCCGATGGCTTTTGTTCAAAAATATGAATCTCATAATTTTTATATTGACTCAACACATCAGCAGCCATTAAGCCTGCTGGACCTGCGCCAACAATTGCAACTCGTTTAATCAACATGCGCTTGCTCTGACAGCGTTTCAACAGCCTGACCTTGACGAGGCTGCATCTCATCAAAACGAGTTGAATAATGTTCAGGCTTACGAATAATCAATTGCTGACACAACTCACCACGTTCTAAGTATTTAATTTCAAAATGTGTTCGTGCTGAATCTGATGCAATAATTTGTTTCTCATAAGGAAGTTTCCAAACCTCTTGCAACTGTTGTTCAGCTTCAGCGATATATTCAGGAATATTACTGGCCAATGTAATATTGCCATTTGGTTGTAGTCTGGAAATCAAAAACTCAAAAAAAGGCATATTTAACCAGCGTTGCGCCGGATTATGTGGTTCAGGATTTGGATAGAGAATAAAGAACTGCTGCACCTGCGCTGGATACAATGCGTGTACAACCCAGGGCAATGCATCGGCATGAATTGGGGTTAAATTCGTTTGTCCTTCTGATTGATGCTGTTTTTGCATCGCCAAAAATTTTTCGCGCGTTCGCTCAATTGCAATCAAGCTCAAGTCCGGATGTTGCTCCGAAAATAATAATGCATGTTTGCCTTTTCCTGCCCCGATTTCAACACAAATAGGAGTATTTTCAATACGTTGAAAATCACGAGGAGCATGCATACGCTGTGCTTGAAATTGACGAATCGGCATAATCAGATCAAACTAAGAAAAATCGCTGCAAGTTTAACAATTCTTTGCAGGTTTTGCTTTTTTTAAATGAGAATTTCTGTATGCCTAAAACATTTCCTTGTCCACGATGCGGTCAACCCTCAACATGGGAAGCAAATGAATTTCGCCCATTTTGTTCTGATCGATGCAAATTGATTGACCTCGGTGCCTGGGCAAATGAAGAATATAAACTTCCAACTCAAGATGCGCCTCAAATGGACCAAAGACGCCATGAGGATGATTATGAGGATTAACCCCTCATGTGGCTGCCCATATTCGTTGAAGCACCTTGAGCCAATTTTTAAAGCATATTTTTTCAATCAATTGATCTGAATAATTACGTTGTTGCATTGCACTGATGAGTTTGGACATGCCCATAATATCATTGAGTTCATTACTGATCAGTGCACCATCAAAATCAGAACCAAAGCCTACATGCTCTTCACCTAAATACAGAATGAGATATTCCAAATGATCTAAAATCACCTCAATGGGTGTATCGGTATTTCGCTGCCCGTCTGAACGTAAAAACGCTACATCAAAATTCACCCCAACCAAACCTTGACTATCATATATCGCTTTTAATTGAGTGTCGGTTAAGTTCCTTGCTTGTGGACACAATCGATAAGCATTGGAGTGGGTTGCAACAATCGGTTGCGCTAAAATCTCTGCGGTATCCCAAAAAGCACGCTCATTCATATGAGACACATCAACAAGCAGCTTTTTATCAGCACAACGTGCAATTAAAGCTTTACCTTCAGCTGTAAGACCAGGACCTGTATTGGGAGAATGAGGAAATCCAGCATTTAAACCATGTCCGAATTGACTTGGCCTATTCCATAGCGGTCCTATACTACGTAGCCCTGCATCATAAAAGACATCCAAGAGTTCAGGATCGTGTTGTAAAGCTTCTGCACCCTCCATGTGCAGGACGATCGCCAGCTTTCTTTCAGTGATACAGTGTTCAATGTCTTCAACAGAAGTACAGATTTGAATATTGGACGAACGTTGAGTCAACTGTTGAGCTAAATCAAGCTGTTGCAAACAAATCTGTTCAATTTGTTGCTGGGTAAAGTTATCAACACCTTGATCTAAAAGCTTATTCGGATGATGTTGCTTGAGATAGTCGAATGGTGGCAGAAAAATAGCAAAAAAGCCGCCTGCAAAACCCACTTTTTGACAGCGGTTTAAATCCAGATGTCCAGGCAATTGTTGATGGATAAAAGCATCGACAGGATCATGATCATCAGATAACCACAGTCGTGTTAAAGCATCATTGTGACCATCAAAAATTGGCATTGTATCAATGTACATACTGAACATCTCGCTAAAATCATCAATCTGAAATATTTAGAACAGAAAGCTGATTATTCATTCGTTTAGAATTTTTACTATTGCGAAAAATCAAATTACTGAGGGAAACATCCTGTTCACTGTCTGCCCGTGCTTGTTCAATCAAATGATGATATGGCGACTTAGCACAGACTGGATCAGCATCAGATGTATTGCCCGTTAACATATAGGCTTGGCAGCGACAGCCACCAAAGTCACGGTCTTTATCAGGACATGTGCGACAACCTTCAGGCATCCAAGCATCTCCACGATATTGGTTAAAAGCCATGGATTCATACCAAATTTTTGCTAAAGATTGTTGACGGATATTCGGAAAAGTCATCGGTAACTGACGAGCCGCATGACAGGGTAGCGCCAGACCATCTGGTGCTATCGTCAAGAATATTTTCCCCCAACCGTTCATACATGCTTTTGGGCGCTCTTCATAATAGTCAGGTACCACAAAAATAAGTTTACAGGGATGATTTTGCAGACGTAATTTTTCTCGATATACATTGGTAATTTTTTCAGCACGTATCAATTGTGCCTGAGTGGGTAATAAATACTGACGATTTAAAAAAGCCCATCCATAAAACTGACAGATTGCTAATTCAACTGTATCCGCATTCAACTCTAGACACAGCTCAATCATCTGTTCGATCTGATCGATGTTATGCCGATGAATGACAAAATTTAGCACCATGGGATATGCATATTTTTTTATGATACGGCACATGTTGTATTTTTGTTCAAAAGCATCTTTTGAACCTGCCAATGCATCATTTACCAGTGGATCACTTGCCTGAAAACTCACCTGTATATGATCAAGACCCGCTTGTTTTAAACGACTCACTCGTTGTTCCGTCAAACCCATCCCCGAAGTGATGAGATTGGTATAAAAACCTTGTTGATGCGCATGTGCAACTAATTGATCTAAATCTTGACGAACCAAAGGCTCTCCACCAGAAAAGCCCAGTTGCACAGCACCCAGTTGACGAGCCTGATCAAAAACATCACACCATTCTTTTGTGGTCAGTTCATTTTTATGTTGTGTATAGTCTAAAGGATTGGAACAATATGGGCACTGTAATGGACAACGATAGGTTAACTCCGCCAATAACCATAAAGGTAGTCCAATATCCGCCGTCATTTAAAATCAATCCAGTATTGTTGTTGAGCAACCAACATAAAATCAACAACATCACTGTCTATTTCAGCAACATCACCAAATTGTTGTTTTAAATAAGCAGTAATGTCTAAAATGCTATTTTGTCCATCAATACACTGCCCAATTGCGCCAGCACTTTCATTTAACTTGATCATGCCTTCAGGATATAAAATAACAAAACTATTTTGTGCCGGTTCAAATTGAAAACGATAGCCAGAGCGCCAAATAGGAATAAGGTTTTGATCAAGTTGTTTACTGCTCATCGAAATAATCCTTTATGCCAGGCTGGTTCTTTAGTCACAGTATGATAAGGGGCTTGATTGTGTATATAAGCCAAAGTTAAAGCATCTAAAATGCTCCATAAAACATCCAGTTTAAACTGTAGTATTTCCAGCATTCGTTGCTGTTGTTGATCACTGGTGAATGAATCCAGTGTAATCGTTAACCCATGCTCGACATCTCGTCGAGCTTGACCTAATCGAGCGCGAAAATATTGATATCCCTTATCATCAATCCAAGGATAATGTTTTGGCCATGAATCTAACCGCGATTGATGTATTTTAGGGGCAAATAATTCAGTTAATGAACTGCTCGCGGCTTCCCGCCATGACGCTCTACGTGCAAAGTTGACATAAGCATCTACAGCAAAACGTACCCCTGGGAGAACTAGCTCTTCAGAAATCACCTGTTCACGTCGAAGACCTACAGCTTCAGCCAAACACAACCAAGCCTCTCGTCCCCCACCATCTGGATACTCACCATCTTGATCAATCATTCGTTGAATCCACTCCTGACGTACCCGTTGATCTGGACAATTTGCCATGATCGCGGCATCTTTAAGAGGAATATTAATTTGATAATAGAAACGATTTGCAACCCACGCCTGAATTTGCTGTTGATTGGCCTTTCCTTCTTCCATCATGACATGAAACGGATGATGAATATGGTAATACTGTCCTTTATCTACAATCGCTTGTTTAAATTCTTCTGGTGTCAACGCTTTTGGTATTTGATTCATAGGGCATCTTATTAAAGTTCAATGTACATTCCGTCATAAGCAACATCTACTCCATTTGCTTGAAGTTCAGCAAATTGAATGGAGTTCTCATTTAAAATCGGATTGGTATTATTAATATGAATCAGTACTTTTTTTACGGCTGAAAGCTGATTCAAATAAGACAATGATCCACCTTCACCACTGATGTATAGGTGTCCCATTTCCTTTCCAGTTTTAACACCTACACCGCATTTTTGCATCTCATCATCTGTCCAAAGCGTCCCATCAATCATCACACAATCTGAGTTCCTCATCGTCTCCATAATCATGTCATCAATTTTCCCAAGACCAGGCGCGTAAAATAACTGCTTTTTTGTTTTTTGGTCTTTAATAATTAAAGCAATATTGTCCCCCTCATGCGGATCATGGCGATGGGGTGAGTATGGCGGAGCCGCACTTTGAATCAGCAAGGGAATGAATTGCAAATGCTTGAAGCGATCCATTCGAAAAGCATGTTTCGGGTCAATCTGGTGATATTGCAGTCCACCATTCCAATGCTTCAATATATTAAATACAGGGAAACCCGTACTGAGGTCTTGATAGACCATTTCAGTACACCATACAGAGATTGGACATCCTTCACGTAAACTAAGAAGCCCTAATGTATGGTCAAGTTGACTGTCCATCAGAATGACATCGCTAATACCAGTATCACGTAATTTACGCGCTGGTTGGGCAGCCTTAAAATCGAATAATTGCTGGCGAATATCGGGGGAAGCGTTTAACAATACCCAGTCCGCGCCATTTTCAGAAATGGCAATCGAAGATTGTGTTCGAGCTTTGGCTTGAATCGTGCCTTTACGGATACCATCACAATTGACACAATTGCAATTCCATTGTGGAAATCCGCCACCTGCAGCTGAACCCAATATATAAATATACATAGCAGTAAGATCTGATGATAAAGATATAAGCCCCAGATCAAGGCTAGGGCTTATTTTGGTTTGAAGATAAAATAATCAACGGGCTTCAAAGTACATGGTCACTTCAAAACCAATTCGTAAGTCAGTAAAAGCTGGTTTTATCCATTGCATAAAATTTTTCTCCAAATTCAATTCTTATTTAAAAAAATAACACCTGATTCTCTTATTTAAAAAAATAACACCTGATTCAGTGCAACAGCAGTGTTTAAATTTTATTCTAAATAAAAATGCTACCCTTGTAGACCCTGTTTAGTTAATATTTTGTTCGATAGTCGTTATCGTTAAAAATGAGCAGAAACTATTTATCATGCCCGATGGGGCAAATCAAAATCCGAAATTAAGACAGTTTTTATTTTATATTTTTGAGTGAATGTAACGCCCTTGTTCTGATTAAACAGTTTTTTATAATTTAAACACAATAGACATATATATTTCACAATAAACGCCTACTTTTTAACACACGCTTAGTTATATGATCATTGCGTGTTTAATGTCACATTTTTCCATATAAAAAATTAAAAAATAGTTTCATTGAAACTCAACTGGAGTATCACAAGATGTATATAGGTTTAAAAGTTTTTGTTGCGATGTTAGCCATTTTATGTGTGTTTTTTACCACGCTAGGCATTTATGCACTGGATGCATCACTGATTCTTATTGGAGTCCTCTTTGCGGCTTCAATTCTACTGATTGTCTTAGAAGCACAAAACCGATCAGCCAATCCTTTTATAAAACGTTGATACTTCATCGTCTCATAAATAGAAAATGAAAGAACTTGAGCCCATTCATTGCGTTATCCAACACTGACTGAGCTTTATTTTATGTGATAGCAAGCTTAGATAGACACTTAGCCTGCTTGACTTGCCACAAATGGATTATATTGTTTTTCAAAACCAATTGTACTCATAGGACCATGCCCTGAAATAAATTGGGTGTTGTCGGGCAAACTAAAGCATTCACGCTGAATTGAATCAAGTAATTGCTGATGATTGCCTTTTGGAAAGTCTGTGCGGCCAATTGAACCTTTGAACAACACATCACCCGTCCACAGAACCGCATGTTTGGCATTGTAAAAGATGACATGACCCGGTGTATGACCCGGTGCAAAACGAACCTCAAATTCCTCCTGCCCTAATTTCAGCGTTTCACCACCCTCAAGCCACTGATCAACGTTCACTGGTTCAGGAATAGGAAAGCCATAACGAGCAGATACGTCTTGAATCATCTCTAACCAAAATTGATCTTCTTTATGGGGACCAATCACGGGCACATTCCATACTTTAACCAGTGCCCCCACAGCCCCAGCATGATCCAAATGCCCATGCGTTAACCATAATGCTTTTACTGTTAAACCCAGCGCTTCAACCTCTTGTTTTAATTTTTCAGGTTCACCGCCTGCATCGATCAATACCGCTTCTTTTGTTTCTGAGTCCCAAACAATCGAACAGTTTTGGGCAAATGCCGTTACGGGTACAATTTTAACTTGTAGCATAATAATTTTCCTAAAAGAGTAGAATTTATTGACATTTCAACCATGCATTAGATTATCTGTTCACAACATAAACTAGGCAGACAATGATGAAGTATCAACAGACTCTAAGCCTGCAACTGTACCTTTAAAGCATCCAGTTGCGCCTCTAACAAATGCCCCAATAGATCAATATGATCGGCACGAGTATTCAATGCAGGAATATAGGCATAGTGCTTGCCACCCGCTTGCAAAAATAATTCAGCATTTTGAATGGCCAATTCTTCCAATGTTTCTAAACAATCTGCTGAAAATGCCGGACTAAGGATTTGTACAGATTCCACCCCTTGCTCCGCCCATTGTTGCAACAATTGATCCGTATAGGGTTTCACCCATTCCTGTTTGCCAAAACGAGATTGAAAGCTTATCGCCCACTCATCATCATTGAGCTGAAGTGCTTGAGCAACCTTTTGTGCCGTAACTCGACAACGGTCTGCATATGGATCACCTTTATCAGCATACGGCTGTGGAATACCATGGAAAGACATCAATAATTTTGTCGCTTGACCATGTTGCTGCCGATAATCACGAACACTGTTGGCTAAGGCCTGAATATATAAAGGATGTTGATAATAATCCCGGATAAAGCTTAGACCCGGAATATTTCGTTGCCTGAGCAGCCACTTTGCAACGACATCGTACAACGGAGCTGTGGAGGTTGCGGAATACTGCGGAAATAAAGGAAAAAGAATAATATGGTCATAAAGCTGTGTCTCAGCTTCACGTAGCACAAGATCAATACCCGGACGACCATATGTCATTGCAGGAACAATGGTTAAATCAAAATCAGTATTGAATGGGCTCAATTTCTGTTGAAGCCCTCGAACTTGTTCAAATAAGATTTCCCGCATCGGTGAATCACCAGCCCATACCTGCGCATAAGCTTCCGCTACACGCTTGGGACGAAACGGCAGAACAAAAGCATTTAAGATAATTGCCCACAACAGCTTGGGAATTTCGATTACACGCTGATCCGATAAAAACTGCTTTAAAAAAGCCCGAACCGCAGGCGCTGTTGGTGCATCTGGTGTCCCTAGATTGGCAATAACAATCAGGACTTTAGGTTTGGATAAAGACATTTTTACTCTGTTTGCACAATACCATGATCTCTAAATATCAGCTTAACAGAGTCAATCTATAAACAGAATTTTTATCTGTATATTGACACTGCGTACACTTAAAAAATAGAGGAACGATGACTGATACGTTGTGAATTTTCCAGTAATTTGACACATTTGTCAGTCATTTGCCATAACATGCGCTGACGGTCATCTCGTCCGACAGGAACAATCCATTCATTTTGACGGACTTGTTGCTTAATCGTATGTAAAGAACGTATATTAATCTGTGCTCTAGATACGGCATGCGCACGCGGCATGACCACTTGTGCGTCTGTCAGACCTGTATTATTTAAATAGTCATTGAGTACTTTGGAGAAAAAATCCTCAGGTGTCGGTTTCCTGAATTCAACAGATAATATTTTTAACAACTCCGCCCAAGTCATTTCACGTGCCGGAGAAAGCTCCCTAAAATTACCATCTTGATAAGCATGCATGCGGTAATCAAAGTTAAACACTTCATGCAGTGAAACTTTTGGTAAGGTTAAAAATGGATCTGCTGCTTTCTGTCCTTGCTCAACTGAAACCTGCGCCAATTTTGATTTTAAACGATCTATCTCATCTTGCAAAACCTGAATATTTTGAGGTCTTACCCAACCTACAACAGGATAACGCTCCAGCATTTGAGGCATATAGGAACGCACGGCTAACTCTAAATCTCTCAAGGTTCGGTAAGTCACCACTTGCTCAACTTCTTTTTGCAGTTGATGGCGGAATTCATTAAATTTGTCTTTTAAGATTGCACTTTCTTCTTTCAAATGTGATTCACGTGACTCTGGATTTTCATGCATAAACACAATAATTGGCTTCTGCTTGGTCACTGCGTAAATATATTCCAAATGTAAATAACTTACCCCTGAAACAGACTGCTCACCATATTGGCTACCCAATAACAACAGCACATAGTCACAATCATCAATCTGACGACGAGCAAAAGCAGTACTTAAAGGTGTACGTTGCTCTAACCCCCAGGAAAAGAACCCCATCCCAATCAATGTTTGAGACACAACCATTCGTTCTGGCTGCATTTCTTTGCCAGATGTTGTAATAAAAACTTGATAACGTTTATCGAGCATAGGTTAACCCATTCTTGTCATACTCAACTTAAGTCCATCCTTGAGCTTTAAGTAGAATATGCCCTACACTTATTAAAAAATATTAAATCTTTCTAATATTGAAAGAATTAGCCGAGTTTTTCAACAATATTTTCGATAGACCATGTAATTTCCGGCTGTATGAGATGCTTGAGGACATTTTCTAATTCTTTGGCATTCTGTCCACTCACAAAACACTGTAACCGAACAGCTGCTCCTTGCGAATCAGTCGATATTAACTCATTTTTCAATAATATACGTGCCGTTTGTCGCGCAACTGCCAAGCCTGAATCAATTAAGCTTAATTGAGCACCGTAAAGCTCTTGAATACTTTGCTTTAAATACGGGTAATGAGTACATCCCAAAACCAAATAATCTGCACCTTTCGCAACCGCAGGATCCAAAACCTTTTGTAAGCTTTGCTTACACTCTAGTGTGTTATAACGTCCAGATTCAACCAGCGGAACCAAGTCTAAATTGGTAATGGTGAGTACCTCCACTTTGGCAGGCTCTGCAAAGCGTTGAATCACATCTTTAATCAGTTGCCCTCGAAAAGTTGCAGGTGTTGCCAACACTGAAACCACTTTAGACTGGCTTTGTAAAACTGCTGGTTTTAATGCGGGAACCAATCCCACAATAGGAAAGTTTTCACCATAATGATCACGTAAATAATCGAGACTAAAAGCAGATGCCGTATTGCAAGCGACAACCGCAATTTTACAGCCTTGGCGATACAGCCATTCAATCGCATGCGCTGTTAATTCGCGAATATTTTGATCGGTTCGTGGACCGTAAGGGACATGCGCTGTATCTGCATAGTAAACAATACGTTCATTCGGCAGATAATTGGCAATCTCTTGTGCAATTGAAAGCCCGCCAATTCCTGAATCAAAAATCCCAATAGGTGCATTTGCCAAAGCTTTTGGCATGGGATTTTCTAAAGGATACAGAGGAAGAATAGCGCTCATTTGATCCACTATGGATAGGTGTTGAAAATAATTAACTAGCTTAAACCTCAAGTGCCTAATTGCAAGTGAAAATCACCACTTTGTAAAGACAAAATGGTATCTCCTTGATCATTTTCAAGTAAGGTTCCGTACTCAATCAAGTGAAAAAAAGCATTGCGTTGAATCAAAGCATTTATACCAAAACGAATATGTACATAAGGTCTCAGCTCACCTTGATATTCGCGCATAAAAATAGCATGTTCCGCATCCACCAAGCATATGTCTTGATTGGTGGTTGTGACCTGTAAATAAGTCTGCCCATCAATCACGACTTGGTCAACCTGATTCACCAATAAGGGTTCGTCTTCAACCTCGATTTCAATCTGCTCAACCGGCGTTTTTAAATAGAATTTTCCCTGTTCTTTCCAAAGCACTTTTGTAAACAGATCCAATAGCGCTTGACGCTTAATCAATTGACCTTCATGCCACCATTCGCCATTGGCTTTTACCCTCAAATCCATTTTGCCACAATGCTTTGGTTGCCATTGCTCTAAAGGAGGTATTGACCTTTTGTGACCCACCTGTACACCTTTTAAGTATTGTGCAATAGACATTAAGTTTTTATTATCAGAATCAGGCTGATTTTGAGCCGCTGATGTTGAATTATTTTGATTTACCATGGTTTATGCCTTGCTGACTAAAAAATAATACGACTCAGCCAATTGGCTAGATTAAGGTTTATAACTATACTAGCGCAAAATATATTATTGGTACGAGCGTTAATTCGTATCACGGAATTTTTAGAACACTCATGGCAGCACCGATTTATTAATTCCCAATAAATGCTCACGGTTGCCACCCTTAGAAATATGAGGAGTCCTACATGGAACACATCGAACGCGAATCGATGGAGTTTGACGTAGTGATCGTAGGCGCAGGTCCTGCGGGTCTTTCTGCTGCGATTAAAATTCGTCAATTGGCTATTGAAAACAACCTTTCAGATCTTTCTGTCTGTGTGGTTGAAAAAGGCTCTGAAGTTGGTGCGCATATCCTTTCTGGTGCTGTACTTGAACCTCGTGCAATCAATGAACTTTTCCCCAACTGGAAAGAGGAAGGTGCACCTTTAAACGTGCCTGTGACTGAAGACAAGACTTATTTCCTGATGTCTGCTGAAAAGTCTCAAGAAGCACCGCATTGGATGGTTCCTAAAACCATGCACAACGATGGCAACTATGTCATTTCATTGGGTAATGTGGTTCGTTGGTTGGGTCAAAAAGCTGAGGAATTAGAAGTTTCTATTTTCCCGGGCTTTGCTGCTTCAGAAATTCTTTATCATGAAGATGGTTCTGTAAAAGGGATTCAAACCGGTGATATGGGCGTTGGTAAAGATGGTGAACCGACGCATAACTTCACGCCTGGTTATGAACTTCATGCCAAATATACGATTTTTGCAGAAGGTTGCCGTGGACATCTCGGTAAACGTTTAATTGCAAAATACAACTTAGATCAAGATGCCGATCCGCAACATTACGGTATCGGGATTAAAGAACTTTGGGAAATCGATCCTGCAAAACATAAACCAGGTTTGGTGATGCATGGTTCAGGTTGGCCGCTTGCTGAAACTGGTTCGTCAGGGGGGTGGTGGTTATATCACGCTGAAAACAACCAAGTGACTTTGGGTATGATTGTCGATTTATCTTATGAAAATCCACATATGTATCCATTTGCTGAAATGCAACGTTGGAAAACCCATCCACTGATCAAGCAATATCTTGAGGGTGGCAAACGTATTTCTTATGGCGCACGTGCTGTTGTAAAAGGTGGTCTAAACTCACTGCCGAAATTGACTTTCCCGGGTGGATGCCTGATTGGTGATGATGCTGGTTTCTTAAACTTTGCTAAAATCAAAGGCTCTCATACCGCAATGAAATCAGGTATGTTGTGTGGTGAAGCTGTATTTGAAGCAATCCAAGCAGGTCATGCAAAAGGTGGTGATTTAGCCATTGCTCGTGTGACTGAGGGTGAAGACTTCTTTGCGAAAGAGTTGACTGCCTATACAGACAAATTCAACAACAGTTGGTTAAAAGAAGAGTTACATCGTTCTCGTAACTTTGGCCCTGCAATGCATAAATTTGGTTTATGGATGGGTGGCGCATTTAACTTTATCGACCAGAATATCTTTAAAGTTCCATTTACTTTACACGATCTTGTGCCTGACTTTAGCGCATTGAAAACTGTAGATGCTTCTACTTTTAAACCAAACTATCCAAAGCCAGATGGTAAATTGACTTTTGACCGTTTGTCTTCTGTATTCGTTTCTAATACGGTACATGAAGAGAATCAGCCAGCACATTTAAAACTGACTGACCCGACGATTCCTGTCAATGTCAACTTACCAAAATGGGATGAACCTGCTCAGCGTTACTGCCCTGCTGGTGTTTATGAAATCATGGAAAATGATGATGGTTCTAAGCGCTTCCAGATTAATGCAGCAAACTGTGTTCACTGTAAGACGTGTGATATTAAAGACCCTTCTCAAAACATCACTTGGGTAACACCTGAGGGTGGTGGTGGTCCTAACTATCCAAATATGTAAATCAATAAACCCGCTTCGGCGGGTTTATTATTATTTGATTTGAGTTATTCGAAATTAGCGTTGGTTAGCTTTGACTGATTAGATTGATAAATATTATTTGAGTAATTTTTACTTAATTCAATTCTGCACTCCGTATCAATTTTTTCTTTTTTAATATCAACTGAGCAATCACCATTTTTACATATTTCAACATGAGCGGTATATTTATATAATTGTCCGTTAACTTCTTCTGAGCCGATATCTAGCCCACCTTTCACAGTGAGTTGATTTTCTACACAACTTAATTTAGAAACAGGGCATGCATTTTTTTCAGAAATTTCTTTCAAAGAAGAAGAACTTGTAATAAAACCTTGATAAGTTTTTTCTCCACTATACATAGATTGAGAATATTTAAACTTTCCAAAATTAATATTTGTAGTTTGATATTCAATATTTTGAGAAGAACAACCAGTTAATAAAATTATCCACACATATAGTAATTTCATTTTACTTGAACCTTATTTAATTCTGCTTGCAATATTTGTTCTGGAGATTTAGAAATGCTTGGTATAGTTTCACTCATCATTTTACTCAACCATGCATGACTAAATTTAGTCTCGTGAAACGTATTACTTTTATATATCAATAATTTTTTTATTTATACTCGTGTTAACACAACGATCTTCCTATGGAATAAAATTTAAGCTATGCTTAAACCATATTCAAATAACATTATGATTCAAAAAGATATAATGCAAACAAACCTAATCGCCCTTTTACTTTCTAGTTTAGCCTTATCCGCTTGTGCAAAAACACCCTCTGAATCCAAACCCACAGAGGATACAGCACAACAAACGCATACTTCACCAAGCAGTGAGCCAAATCTTAAAACTGAAATCAAACAGCTTATTGAACGAAACCAAAAAAATATCGTCACGATCCAAGGTGGTTCTTTCATTATGGGAGATTTTGCCATGATTACACGTGAACTTGAGCGTACCGTTCCTGATAGCATGGCTGTTAAAAACCCCAAGGGAAATGTAGAAAAACCCTCGTATGACAGCCTTATCGGTTATTCACATAATCCAAATAATAAACCACCACATAAGGTGGTCTTGGACAGTTTTAAAATGACCAACAATAAGGTTACATTACAAGATTATTAGATCTACCTAAAAGCCGATCATTTAAAAAAACCTGATTATTTGAACGACTATCCAAAACCAGATGGTAAATTGACTGATTCAACAATTCCAGTCAATGTCAACTTGCCAAAATGGGATGAACCTGCTCAGCCTTACTGCCCTGCTGGTGTATATGAAATCATGGAAAATGATGGTGGTTCTAAACACTTCCAGATTAACGCAGCAAACTGCGTTCACTGTAAGACTTTTGATATTAAAGATCTTTCTCAAAACATCACTTTGGTAACACTTGAGGTGTGGTGATGGTCCTAACTATCCAAATATGTAAGTCAATAAACCCACTTCGGCAGGTTTATTTATGCTGATTAAAAACAACTACTAATCTAACATAGCTTATTTGATCTTCAATTTTATTCATTGTGGAGTAAAATTCATAAGTAATAAATGGTTTTTTTTGATTAACAAAAACATGCTTATATAATAAATTTGGACTATATGGACTAGAATAAAGTGAAGATCCTTCTTTTACAGACTCAGAATATTTAAAAATAATATTATTATCTCTAAGTAAATTAACATCTACATTTATGGCTTTTTTAAATACTGGCTGATTTGATGGCGAGAAAATAAATTCATATTTATTATTCCTATCATTTAAATTGAGAACCTGAATTTTAGCTGGATAGCCAAACTTATTTTTAGATAAAACATATACTCCGTGGTCAGTTAAAGTTCCATCTTTTAGCACATGTACTTTTAAAGGTCCTTCAAAAAAAAGACTACTATTCCATTTTTCTGTTTCACCCACTCTTGTGATTTCATTTATCAAAACAATAGTATTATCAATCATAATATTATCCATCGGTCTAGAGTTTACTACAGAACTGAAAATTAAAAAAAATAAGAGGCTAATAAGTTTTAAATAATTCATTATCTAACCATTAAAATATGAATAAATTTTTAGAGGGTCTTCATCCCCCTCGATTAAGAACCAATCCGTAGTATTTACTGGATCAAATTCAGGAACCATAACACCATAGCCCATACTATTAGCTGAAGGTGTTCTTAAAAAATATGTATATTTCAAATTTTCATTCTCTTTATCATTATCTAACTTAAAAGCAGCTAATAGCTCTTTTGCCTTTCCTACATTTGGATATTCAGGATAACTATAATGTTTTAAATTAGAATTGGATAAATGCTCATTCCAAGCAAAAGGACATATAGCTTTTTTGGATATACCATACATTTTTACATAACCATAAGCATTAGGAATTTTATCATTTAAAATACTTGAAAGAATTCTATAAGCTTCTTTTGCGCAGGTTTCATTAGTCATCGCACGATATTTTTTATCATTTACTACTTTTTGCTCCCATTCACTTGTTTCATGATTATAAAATTGATTATTTGTCTTCTCATACATTTTTTTCACTTCATTTCTGATTTTTTTTGCTTCATCTACATTAATATCTAAAACATATAATTGAGCAACTTCACCAATAGGATATTGACATGTTGAGGCATTTCCCATAATTTTATTGTCTCCAAGCTTTTTCCCAGCACTTGGTCCAAAGCTAAAAAAACTAAAAACATCATCATTTTCAACAACATAAAAAAATGCATGCCCCCAATCTAAATTAGGGCCTGTTAAGTATTGATGTTTAGCTATTTTTGAAGAAAAGGTAACTTTTGCATTTTGATATGCATATGTAGCATTTGCCTCCGTACCTATAACAAGATAATACTTATTAATTTCAACTTCTGTTATAGGTTTATCTATGTCCGTAGTATATTTTTTATCACTCACTATTATAATTCCAGATCTAAACTAAAATTTTCCTTTTCAGATGTGTAAAATCTATTTGTTTTACCATCTTTATCTGTTATGCCTTTAATTAATTTCCCATTTTCACCTTTCAATACATACTTAGTATTTGGCATTATCTCACCTCTGTTATTCTTTAAAATAAATTGATGAGAATATATATTTGTATTTGGCAGAAAAGGAATCTCAAAGTTAACGCTCTGCCCACCCAAAAACTTATGTTGTCCAGCTTTGACTTCAAACTTACCTGACGTGGTTGGTAAAACACCTGCACCACCAATCTCAATTTTTGTACCATCAGCAATTAACACAATTTTCTTACTGGCGATAAATTCAATACGATCTTCAGTCGAAATAATCTGAATGCCTTTTCGGGCGATCAAATCTGCACCATCCCCTTGTGCTTGGATCTCTACTTTTCCCTTTCCTGCATAAAGCCTTGCGCCTTCCTGTGCCGCAAACATACTGATCTTGTTTTGTGCATGCACCAACAAATTCTTTTGTGTGCTCAGATTGATGCTATCACCTGCACTATGACTGATTTGTTTATCAGCAGAAAGATGAATGTCTTCATTGCTTGATAATGCAATTGAGTTTGGAGATGCTAAAACCATCAAGGCTTGCTTAAATGAATCGGCTTGATCTTTGGATTCATCAGACTGTTCTTTTTCCAAATCTGAAATAAATGACTTCAAATAATCTAAATTTTCCAAAGGATCCGTCTGTTGGTTCTTGGCAACTTCACTTAAGGCTTTGGCATTGTTCAGATTACTTTCTAGCTGACTTTTAGCTTCTGTCGCATCAAGATGATTGCCTGATGCGCCATCTTGTGCATGGGTACTCAGCAGTAAACCTTGCCCTGCGCGTATAGCACCCCATTGGTCCGTCCTCAGCTCAAAGCCTTCTCCTCGCCCGTCACTACTCTCTGTTTCTTTTGGATGGCTGAGATTGCCGAGATTGAGTTGGCTTGCGCTATGACTACTGTGCAACTGACTGCTGATCTGGTTGGTAGTATCATCAAATCTCAGTTGGTTATAGCCACTACCCTGATATTCCTTGCTTTTAATCCCTGCCAATTTCTTGGTATCGGGCAACTTGCCTTGGTCATCAAACTTGCTCGGGCTGCGTTGTGCTTCATGGATTCGACCCACCACAAATGGTCTGTCAATGTTGCCATCAAAGAAGTCGATAACAACAATCTCCCCAATCCTCGGTAGGAAGCGAGCTCCATAACCTTCGCCTGCCCAGGGGGTCAATACATCAACCCAAGCTGAGTCGGTATCATTGTCATTCGAGCCTGCACCACCATCGTGACTGTGGTCTTCATTGCGGGTAAACAGGAAGCGAACCTTGATGCGTCCCCATTCATCCACATGGATTTCTTCTCCACTCGGACCAACCACTTTGGCGCGTTGTGGATACGCCACTGGACGGTGTTTGAGTGGGTTGTATTCTGGTGCTGTGCTGATGTTTCTGCGTTGTAAGATCAGTTGATTGGCTTGGCGTTCTTCACTGTTGTTTGTGGTGATATTGGTAAGCTGCCAATGGCTTTGTTCAACTAAACGATTAATTTGTTCGTTGAGGTCTTTGGGTAAATTATTTTGGTTATAAAAGGTTTTGGAGATGATCAAGAACTGCTGATCGGCAGAATCTTTTTGATCGATTTGAGGATGCCCTTTTAGCTCAAGGTAATAGCCAACTTGTGCATCTCGTACCGTCGATATTGCCGTGAATTGTTTGGCTTGGGCATCGTAGTAGTTGCTGAGGTTTTGGTTAAAGCGTTCGATCTGACAGTTGCCTGATGGGGTTGCACCATCTTCCCCATTCAGATCAGGAATCCATGCAGGGCTAAAGTGCCAGACTTGTTCTAAGCCTAGACTGGCATTGTCGTACTGGTCACTGTGCTGATGCTTGCTTTGTACATTGCCTGCACCTTCTTCGGTTTCAAGAATATCGGCTTGCCAACGGTGAATATGTACTGAAGTCGGTTGGAGTGAACGTATACCTGTAAATGATGTAATCGTGTCTAGGGTTTCTACTGCACTGCTGCGGTGGAAGCGGATGTTTCTGCGTTCTAGCGCAGTATATTGGCTGTTGTCATCAATTAAACGTAGTTTTTGGGCTTGGATCGGTGCTGAAATATTGGCAACATTAAGTTTTGCTTCATCAATCAACCAGCTTAAATTTTCACTTCTCATCAAACGAGTGAGTAGATCGTGGTCGCTTTCGTTCATCTGTATAATCAAGGGACGAACATCGTAGTCTTTGCTTAGCCCAGTTTTGTCTAAACTCAGGCTCGCAGCAAACAGCGGACTTTTTTGCTGCCATTCTTTATGAATTGTTTCAATGACTTGAATCACTGACTTATTCATAAACACTCTGCTATTACGGCGTTTGTGCCACAGTGAAGTCGCATCTTCAAGCTTAAGCTTATAGACCGTCAATGCACCATCACTCTGCCCCTGCGCAGCTTCGGTAATGATGCCTGTAGTACGGAACAGTTGCCCTCGGTCGGTGACTTGGTCGATTGCAGCTTGGCAACCGATAAATTGTTTGAGAGGAATATTTGCGGAGGTCGCAAGACAGATCAATTCCACAGACACGCCTTGATTGATGGCATGTTGTCCATCGATGCGTTGCAGAAACACTTGGGCGGTCAGATCAGGATTGCTAAACTGAATGTGCAAAGCTCTTTTTTGAGCGGTTAATCCGAACTGATCCAATACTTTATAAATACTATTGACTAAACTATTCATTAGAATGATTTAATTATTATTAAAAAATGTGTTTAGATTATACTCAAAAGTCAAAAAACTGCCATTGAAAATTTGTAAAATTTAATATTTTCTTATATTTATCAAATATATAAAATAACTAAAACCAAGTGCAAAAATTATCCAGCTTTCTAGATGCTCTCATTTGTAATTGATTTTAGAAAGAATTTATCAAAATCTCTGTCACAATTATCAATTATTTTTAAAAGCTTTATCTCTCATTTTTGTATTCAACTTTATATAGATGTTTACTTGTTAATTGGCTTTTAAACATTGATGAGCTGTTGAATATAGCTAGCCAGATGCACTTGATAAAAACAATAAAATTATGTTTATGCATCTGCCTCAACGAAGGTTCTATGATTTCACTATTGTTTAAGAATTAACCTTTTTTGACGAGATAATGAAATTCTTTATTGCCTGCATCATCCAAAATTTCTTCCTGTAGTATCAACTCATGTCCTAAATGCATACAAAACTTAGGAATATCCCAAGAGGTTGAATTATCTGTCGCAAAAACTTCTACGACATCGCCAGATTTAGATTTCCGAATTGCTTGATGCAACATCATTACAGGCTCAGGACAACGCAAGCCACGAGTATTTAATTGAATGTTTGCTGTAGGCAATGGTTCAGACATATCTCATCTCAAAAAAGCTAAATCAGTCCAAGATTTTAACACAAACTCAAATAATCAATAAGGCTTGTTATATCTCTGTAAAAATGACGCATGCATTCATCTATTTACCTTATTTAATAGATAGACATCTGTATTTTCTTCGGTATGATAAAAAAACATTTACTAGATATTAAGAGTCTTTAGGAAAGATCATGCACGAGGAATCAGGCCCGTCGTGGGGAATGCGTGGCTTACGCAAATGGTTAGGTACAGCACCAGAAACCCGCGATGAACTGCTAAAATTAGTACAAGATTCACGTCGTTTTTTAGAACCCGATACTGTGGCAATGTTAGAGGGCGTGTTAGACCTTCCTGCCACAAAAATTCGTGAAGTGATGACCCCTCGCACAGCGATGGTGAGCTTGCAAGAAGACGACCAACTTCTTGATATTTTAGATGTGCTGATTGAGTCCGCACATTCACGTTTTCCAGTTTTCTCCTCTGATCAACCTGAAAACGTGGTCGGGATTTTATTGGCCAAAGATCTATTGCCATTTTTAACCAATCGTAGTTCTGGTGTAGATGTTCATGCATTAATGCGCCAGCCTTTATTCGTCCCTGAAAGTGCGCGATCAGATCAAGTTTTGAGAATGTTAAAAAATACCCAGACTCATATTGCGATTGTCATTGATGAATATGGTTCAACTGCTGGTTTGGTGACTTTGGAAGATATTCTTGAAGAAATTGTTGGCGAAATTGAAGATGAGCATGACAATGCCGATGAAGAAGCACAATTTATCATTCCTGATACCACCCATAGCATCGCCAATGCATGGATTGTGCAAGCACTTACACCAATTGAACACTTTAACAATGTTTTAGATGCTGAATTTTCTGATGATGAAGTAGAAACTATGGGCGGATTGCTGCTTCAGGAAATTGGATTAGTGAGTGATCTTCAAGGTCAAGTGGTCGAACTTGAAGATTGGCAATTTACCATTGTTGAAGCAGATGCCCGCACTATTCATCTGATTCGAGCTGTACGTAAATGAGAGCATATTTTGACAAACTGTTAAATTCATCACAACAACAAAAACAATTGCCTCTTATTTTCCCCTTAGCCATCTCATTAATCTCAGGTGCAGTGTTTAGCTTAGCTCTTGCACCTTATTATTGGTGGTGGCTGGCGATTTTATCACCTGCTTTGCTGTATGCCTGCTTAAAAGGTCGCTCTCCTCGGCAGGCCTTTGCGATTGGATTGAGTTACGGCTTTGGGCTCTGGTTTGTCGGTGCATTTTGGCTTTATACCTCCATCCACGTTTATGGCGATACCAACGCTGTACTGAGTGTACTGATGATTGCTGTGATGGCTTTCGTGATGGGGCTGTTTACAGCGGTTCAGACATGGGTTTATCGCAGATTTTTCCCTGAAACACCATTAACATTTACACCGCTTTGGATTATCTTTGAATGGTCTAAAACATGGGTGTTCACCGGTTTTCCATGGTTATTTGCCGGATATGCATTCACTGAACGATTCTTAGATAGTTATGCGCCTTTATTTGGTGTATTTGCGGTGTCTTTTGCCGTTATTCTTCTTGCCTGTGCCGTGGTCGAAATCCTGAATAGGAAAGTGTTTTGGGTTGTTCCAGCGCTTGTTGTTTTACTTGGCGCTTGGGGAGCTTCTTTTATCACTTTTGTACAACCGAAAGCTGAAAAACCACTCTCTGTATCGCTCATTCAGGGTAATATTCCTCAAGATTTAAAATGGTTAACCGAGTACCAAGTCAAAACTCTAGAAATCTATGTCAACTTAAGTCGTACTGAATGGGGTAGAGACCTTATTGTTTGGCCGGAATCATCCATTCCCTTGTTTCAAACAGATATTGAACAATTTTTGGGTTTGATGGATCAGCAAGCCAAAAGCTCGGGTACAGCATGGGTAACAGGGATTCCTTATTGGGATTTGAAAGAATCACAAAAGAATGGCTATCCAATGTATTACAACAGCATGATGGCGTCTGGTGCAGATTCTTCAGGGTTATACAAAAAACAGCGTTTAGTGCCTTTTGGTGAGTACATTCCACTTTCTGGACTACTCTCTTGGGTCTTACCTGCTTTGCAGAACGATCCATCGATGAGTGGCTTTTCTCAAGGTGCATCGAATCAAAAGCCTTTTAATATCAAAGGACATGATTTAGCCGCTGCAATTTGCTATGAAGTGGCCTACCCGAACCTCACCCGTCGCAATGCGATCAACAGTGACTTTTTAGTGACGGTTTCGAATGATGCGTGGTTTACAGGAACAGCAGGACCATTACAACATTTGCAAATGGTGCAAATGCGTGCCAAAGAGAATGGACGCTGGTTTATTCGTGCCACCAACACAGGCGTAACCGCGTTTATTGACCACAATGGACATATTGTTAAACAAGCACCTGTAGATCAGAAAGCCGTTCTACGTGGGGATTTACCCGCAATGCAAGGTGAAACTTGGTATACCCGTTTTAGTGATTACCCGATTCTGATTTTATCACTTTTATTGTTAATTTTAGGTTGGTTTTATCGTCCTAAAGCAGTTGATATCAGTTTTAAAGCACGACGCTAAAACAGTCCTCAATCGCATCAAAACACCTTCTCTATGCATCATAAAGGAGGTGTTTTTGGTACGGATATATCATAATTAAAGTAACTTGGTCCCCAAAGGCACATCTAAATCTGGGACACACAAGGCAACATGCCCATCTTGATTATGAAAACCTGTCACTAAACACTCAGATTGAATAGGACCAATTTGTTTCTTTGGGAAATTAATCACAGCAACCACCAACTTTCCAATTAAGTTTTCAGGCTGATAAAGTTGGGTAATCTGCGCACTGGATTTTTTAACACCGATCTCTACTCCAAAATCGACATGTAAAATATAGGCAGGATTGCGCGCTTTCTCAAACACCTCTGCTTGAATAATTTTTCCTACACGTAATTCCACTTTTACAAAGTCATTCCATTCAATTTGTTGCATTCGTTTTTCCCTCTTTCTATTCTTTGCTGTAAATACCCCCTATCTTAAATAGATTCAAATCCAACAATCTTATATAAAACAGACAATCAATCATTTAAAAGGGACAATTATTCAATTCATAAAATGTTTAAAAGGCGAATCTGATTCAATTATATGTCTCTATATCTGATCAGCCATTCACTGATTTTTCTTTCTACAGTTTCTCATTTTGTGCTACATTCACTGTGCTGATCATAAAGCCGTAAACGTTTACGTCAATCAACGTGCCAACATACCTCCAACAATGCTTGGAGCTATTTTTATCAAAATTTGAATATTTTGAGACGGCACTGGCGTTTGTTGGTTTACGGAGTAGTAAATGCAAAAATCTCAATCTACTTCTTTTCATTTAAGAAAAATTCCAAATCGTTACGCCTCAATTGTTCTGCCTTTTTTTCTGTCTATTATTATGACCTTTATCGTGTCATGTATTAGTACGTTGAGAAGCATGGGTTTCGACAATTTTTCCGCACAGACCTGGATTTCAGCGTGGGGAATCTCATGGCTGATTGCCTTTCCAGTATTGCTTCTGGTTTTACCGATTGTGCGTAAAATTACCACGCTTATTGTTCAACCATCTTGATTGAATAAAATTTTAGTTTTTTATCAAAATTGTTAAAACACAGAAACAAAAAAACCGAGGATATTTCCTCGGTTTTAACGCACTCATTAAATTTGAGCCACTAAAACTAAATATGACAACATAGCTGCTAGAAACAGCATTGGAACATAACGGTATGAACGTACTAAATATTGTTCTAATAATGATGAGAATTCAGTTTTTAACTGAATCACCGTTAAATTTAAAGCATTATAAAAACTGATAATAGATAATGCACTAAATACGCTAATCGCCATAAACCCAATCATGATTTGACTGCTGGCATCGGCATTTTGCCAAAGATTTAAAAAAAACTGGCTAATGGGCAATAAGCTCAAAATTAAAAGAACAGATTTGAGCACCGTCCAATGAAATTGGCTAATTTCATCTGATAATAATAATGCTTTCATCTCATCCTCCAAGCAATTTAAATTGCCTTGAGAACTATTATGCAAGCTTTTAACTAAATAAAAAGTCTATTTTTATTCACAATTTAACATTCTTGTAACTATCAAATATGGGAATAATTCTTATTATAAATCTCAAACATCAATTATTTTATGTAATTATTAAATTTCAACAACTTAAAAATATTTTATCAAATAAGAAATATTATCACTTCACTCCACATTTATTAACTCGATAAAGTGAAGTGATTAATTCCATAAAGTATTTCGAAAATACTTTTTAATTTTAATTATGGCTGGTAATAAATATCAGCATCGTTTCCTTCGCCACCCTGTTTACCGTCGGCCCCAAAAGAATATAAATCAAACTTACGACCTTCTGAACCTGGAATGACATATTGAATATCATTTTCCCAGCTGTCTTTCGGATAACCACCTTTAACATAACCACCTGGCAACCAGTTCTTTGCTGTTGCAGGTTGGTTGACCAAGGCATCTAAACCACCTTCTTGGCTGTTCGGATAATGACCATTGTCCAGTTTATATTGATCAAGCGCGCCTGCCACACCTTTTAAAGTAATCTTTGTGGTATCAACTTTGGCTTTTTCTCCACGTCCCATCACATTCGGCACGATTAAAGCGGCAAGCACACCTAAAATCACAATCACAACCATCACTTCAATTAAGGTAAAACCAGACTGACGAGTCCCTTTCATCTTACGTAGCATCTACTTACTCTCTATTCTTTATAAAAATAATTGGCTTAAATCATATTGTTCATATTGACGATTGGCAACATGACCGCAATTACAATCACTAAAACAATACCCGCCATAAATACCAACATTAACGGTTCCAATAAGGCCAATAAAGTTGAAATAAATGAAGATACTTCTCGATCCTGCATATCCGATGCACGACTTAACATTCGATCCAACTCACCAGAAGCCTCACCGCTTTTAATCATTTGTACCATCATTGGGGGGAAATAACCACAGCGCTCCAATTGCGTTGCTAAATTCCCACCTTCTGTCACTTTCTCAGCAGCAACATTGACTGCATCACGAATGACCCAATTACTGCTCACAGCTGCACCAATTTTTAAAGCATCGACCAACGGCACGCCTGATTGAGTGAGAATGGATAAGGTACTGGCAAAACGTGCGGCATTTATACCACGAGATAATTTACCAATTAATGGCAGTTTGAGTGTTAAACGATCAAAAGCATAATGCCCTGCAGATGTTCGCAAGAAACGAATCAATAAGAAGATTCCCACCACACTGGTCACCAACATAAATGGCCAAGCCTGTCGGATAATTTCACTGGCTTTCATCAAAGCCACCGTAATCCAAGGTAAAGCCTGTTTGCTTTGGTCAAATGTTTTGACGATGTCTGGAACAACATAAGTCATCAAGCCCATAACGATTGCAAAAGACATAAACATCAGAATAATCGGATAGATCATTGCACCTTGAATTTTCTTTTGCATCGCAAAACGGTTTTCCGTGTAGTCTGCAAGTTGGTCTAGAATTAAGTCTAAATGTCCTGAACGTTCACCCGCAGCAATTGTCGCAATATATAAATCAGGGAAACGCCCTATTTGTTGCATCGCTTGTGCCAAGGAATGCCCTTCTAGAACTTTGGAACGTACAGAAAGTAAAAGATTTTGCACGTACACTTTTTCACTTTGTTTGGCAACGGCACGTAAAGCTTCCTCAAGTGGAATTGCAGCAGCAACCAAAACAGAAAGCTGGCGTGTCATGAGTGCCAAATCATAGGCTGAGAATTTACGTTGAAACAAACCCGAACTTTTATTTTTGTCTTTTTGTTCCACAGCATCTACGCTTACGGGAATCCATTCTTTATCCCGTAATTGTTGACGGATCTGACGTGCTGAATCGCCTTCTAACACGCCTTTATGCTGCTTTCCTGAAGCATCAAGCGCAGTAAATTGATATGCTGGCATTGTTATGCTCTAATTTTCCCAAATTTTTTGATTACGCTGTTGCGTCATACCCTATAAATCATTCATATTCATGTCTATCAATGACGGTTACACTCTAACACAAGCCGAATATGGACATGAAACAATTTCATCACAGCCTCACTAAATTAATGAGCCACTGAATTTAAAATGCCGAATACCATTGCCACAACACAAATTATTTATCGTGTTCAAGTTGCTGTTCCAGTATATTTGAATGACTGTTTTGACTATCAAGTGAGTGCTGAACAGTATGCACAAGCGGAAGTCGGTGCACGTGTAGCAGTGTCTTTCGGACGACAAAACCTTGTTGGCGTGATTGTAAAAAAAATATCTGTTGATGAACCTGTAGATTCGCATTTTAAACTCAAAACAATTACTGAACTATTAGATGATCACGCCATTCTAGACAGTAAAGTTTTAAATTTATTGACATGGTCATCACAATATTACCAATTTCCAATTGGTGAAGTGATTCAAACTGCCCTCCCCACACTATTACGCCAAGGTAAACCTTATGATTTACTGGCACGTATTTGGAAAGTGGTTGATTTAAATGCTGAAGACAAAGTAAAGCGTTCCGAAAAACAACAAGATGCTTATAAAATTCTTAAACTGCATCCGAAAGGGACACAGGAAAATATTCTGAATCTGAGTGGTATTGAAACAGCAACATTAAAAGTGCTTGAGAAAAAAGCAATTATTCAATTTGCTCTTGAACCACAAAATATTGAGCCTGAGCCAGTTCAATTGGCACAGATGCCACTTACACCCAATGAAGACCAAAAGAAAGCCATTCAAACTATTCTAAAAGCCCAAAAGAAATATCAGGCATTTTTGTTGGATGGTTTAACGGGAAGTGGTAAAACCGAAGTTTATTTACAAGTAATGCATGAAATTTTAAAACAAGGCAAACAAGTGCTTGTTTTAGTTCCTGAAATAGGCTTAACCCCGCAAACCATCAGCCGTTTTCAGTCACGCTTTCATTGTAATATTGCATTACTTCACTCCGGTTTAAATGACAGCAAACGTTTACAAGCGTGGCAACATGCTCAAACAGGTAAAGCCTCCATTATTTTGGGTACGCGTTCTGCGATTTATACGCCTTTGCCGAACCTCGGTTTAATCATTCTGGACGAGGAGCATGATCTTTCATTTAAGCAACAAGAAGGCTTCCGCTACCATGCCCGTGATGTTGCGTTATATCGTGCTCATCTAGAAAATTGTCCGATCGTTTTAGGATCTGCCACACCCAGTATTGAAAGTTATTATCTGGCTCGTCAAGAAAAGCTGACGCGTATTGAATTAAATCAGCGTGCAGGCGCCGCGATTATGCCGAAAATGCACTTGATTGATTTAAAAGTTGCAAAAAAGCAGCATGGCTTAAGCGATGTTCTCATCAGCGAGATAAAAAAACGTTTAGAGAAAAAAGAACAGGTCTTAATCTTTTTAAATCGTCGCGGTTATGCACCTGTATTGATCTGTGAAAGTTGTGGATGGCAAGCCAACTGCCCAAATTGTGATGCACACTTTACCTTACATGTGAAACCTTATCAGCATTTACACTGCCATCACTGTGGGACGATTAATCGTCTGACCGATGCCTGCCCACAATGCAACCAACAACAATTAAAACCCATCGGTATGGGAACAGCAAAGGTTGAAGAAACCTTAACTGAATTATTCCCTCATTTTCCCGTTCTTCGGGTTGATCGGGATTCAACCAGCCGTGTCGGCAGTTGGCAGAAAATCTATGATCAAATTCAAAAAAGCGAACCTACGATTTTACTTGGCACCCAGATGCTCGCCAAAGGACATCATTTCCCTTATGTCACCTTGGTTGCGATATTGGACATTGATGCAGGTTTACTCAGTGTCGACTTTCGAGCAACAGAGCGTACAGCTCAATTGATTATTCAAGTTGCAGGTCGGGCAGGTCGTGGAGAAAACAAAGGTGAGGTCTATTTACAGACACTTCGACCTGATCATCCTTTATTAAATACTTTGATTCACCATGACTATCGAACCTTTGCCAAGCAAACTTTAAAAGATCGTCAAGCGGCTTTGCTTCCTCCTTTTCGTTATGCCAGCTTGATTCGGTGTGAATCCAAGCATCAGGAAGAAAATTTAAAGTTTCTCACTGAAATGACGCAATTGCTTCGTCAAATGTCAGAAGATCATTTAATTGATATTTGGGGACCGATTCCAGCCCCAATGGAACGTAAAGCAGGTCGTTACCAAGCACATGTGGTATTGCTTTCACAGGATCGAGCAAAGATGCATTTTTATATCCATCAATGGTGGCCAGTATTGCTACAGCAAAAACCTTCTACAATGAAAGTAACGATAGATGTTGATCCGCAGGAATTGAGTTAAATGATTGAAGAAGAAAGTTTTGTATAATGATAGGCTTAACAGACTTAAACTTATGTCAATCTGATTCTTCAATCAAATATGAAGAATTGTCCAACTTACACTTTTTTTTTCAAATCGTACTTAAACAAACCCATTTGAAATTTTTATGAAAATTCATTTATATATCTATAAGATACAATGAATTAACTTTTGATGACTGAAGATAATCTGGCTGTTGCTCGTATTTGTAAGCAGAATGCTCTTGATTCAACGGAGTATAAAAATCAGTAAAGTCAAAGTCCTCTAAAATATCCAGTATCGATACGCTTGCCAAAGATGTTTACTGATTATGTTCTTCAAAAATTTGCATTCATATTGAGAAAGTTGCTCCATTGAAAGCCAATCAAGTGCTTTAATCTCAATAAGAAATATCATGAAATCTTTAATTTGCTCATATGGCTTGAATTATTTTAGAAAATGACTGATTTGCGCTGTTTGAACATTCAGTTCAAAACTTTATATTTATTCCTGAGATTTCAGATCTTTTATTTTTGGTTAATATAAAAAGCATTTTCTCAATAAATATCTCCAAGTCAGTCACAAAATCAAGCTACAATTTCCTGAGAAAGAAAATAATGTAAGGCACGTGAATGTCATTGTTACTCCAAATCACCATTTTTCTTGGTGCAGCTCTAATCCTTGTTCCCCTTGGGAAAAAATTCGGCATTGCAACTGTGCTGGGTTATTTATTTACAGGAATATTGCTCGGTCCAAGCGCACTGAATATTGCCAATGACCCAGAAGAAATCATGCATCTCGCTGAGTTTGGCGTGATTCTGCTGATGTTTCTGATTGGTTTGGAACTTCGTCCGCAGCGCTTATGGGAAATGCGTCAGTCGATTTTTGTGATGGGGAGTTTACAGGTCATTTTGACAGGTGTGGTGCTGATGGGCACTCTCTTTTTGCTCTTTCAACAATCACTTCCAGCCAGTTTTGTTATCGGCTTTGCTCTAGCTTTGTCATCAACTGCTTTTGTTTTACAGCTTTTGGAAGAAAAACAACAACTCAACACCACTCACGGTCAACAGTCTTTCTCTATTTTGCTTTTTCAGGACATAGCTGCTATTCCTCTGCTTGCGATCATTCCGCTTTTGGCAGGCAGTGAATCCAGTCATCATGGTGTAGCTTACTTTGCTGCAATAGTGGCAACATTCACAGGTTTATTTCTATTTAGCCGTTATGTCATGCGTCCATTTTTCCGTTTTGTGGCAAAAAGTGGGGCTACAGAACTCATCACCGCAGTAGGATTGTTTATCGTTCTGGGTGTGGTTTTATTAATGGATACTTTGGGGATCAGCACAACATTAGGTGCATTTTTAACAGGGGTATTGCTGGCAGACTCAGAATTCCGTCACGAACTTGAAGCCAGTATTGCGCCATTTAAAGGCTTATTGCTCGGTCTTTTCTTTATGACGGTGGGCATGACTACACAGATCTCATTAATTCTAGACATGCCACTGTTGATCGTTGGCGGGGCAATTGGTTTAATCCTGATCAAATTGCTGACCATGCTTGCCATTGCACGCTATAAAAAAATGACTTGGACCAACAGCTTGATGGTTGCAACCTGTTTGGCTCAAGGTGGTGAATTTGCATTTGTGGTTTTGAATGTCGCCAAGAGTGAAAAAGTACTTACTGAAGCAATCTTGGAACCGATCACCTTGATTGTAACGTTGTCTATGATTTTCACACCCATTGTATTTTGGCTGGTAAGCAGTTGGCTATTGCCTTTGATCAATAAGAATACTGTACCTAAATATGATGATATTCCTAATGAGCATCCTGCCTTAATTATTGCGGGATTTGGTCGGGTTGGACAAATCGTCGCACGTTTGGCACGTATTCGTCATTTTACGTTTACCGCAATTGACAACAATCTACAGCAAATTGACTTTGTTCGACGTTATGGCGGTACCTTATATTATGGTGATGTAACACAACCTGATTTATTACGTTCAGCTGGGATAGAACAGGCCAAAGTTTTTGTTTTGGCAATTGACGATGTTGAGGACTCAATGAATGTTTCGCGCCATATTCTATTGAACTACCCTCATCTGACATTATTAGTGCGTGCTCGTGACCGTTATCATATGCACCTGCTTCGAGATGTGGGTGTAAAACATATATGGCGCGAAACGTATTTAACCTCTTTGGGTATGGGCTATCGAACACTCTGTGAATTAGGCATGAGTAAAGAAGAAGCCTATAAAAGTGTAGAATTGTTTAGAAACTATGATGAAGAACTTTTGGCACGCCAACAGCGCATTTATACTGATGAGCAAAAAGTTTTTGAAAGTTACCGTGATTTCATTTCCGAACTTGAACACCTATTTGAAAGTGATGCTCAAGTAGAACATCAAAATTTAGAAAAATATAAAGATATGCCGGATCTGGATGAATCAGGTCTAGAACGACCTGCAACTCAAGCTGAAAAAGCATCTCCTCAGTATGATCGTATCAATATTGCCCGTGATGACGAAAATTAACTTTAAGAAGCAGCGTTTTTAGGGTGAAATGAACTTGTGATTTATAATATCGTCACCATCTAAACAGGGATTTGGAGAATTTTATGTCTGATTTACGTCAACGTTTTTATATTGAAGATAGCCCTGTGCGTGGTGAGATTGTGCATTTGGATACTGCTCTACAAACCATTTTGTCACAACGTAATTATGCGCCTGCTGTGCGCATCTTACTCGGTGAAATGTTGAGTGCTACTGCATTGTTGGCAAGCACATTAAAAATAAAAGGACGTATTAGCTTACAAATCCAAGCTCAAGGTACATTTAAATGGGCAATGGCGGAGTGTAATCATTTAGGTGATGTACGTGCACTTGCAGATTATGAAGAAGATCCACACTTTATGTTGAGTGAAGACAGCAGTACAGTGTTGAGCACACTGCAACAGCCTGTTTTATTTATCAACATTGAACCTGAATTCGGTGAACGCTATCAGGGGATTGTTCCTCTGGATCAACCTACCCTTGCCGGTTGCTTGATGCAGTACTATGACCTTTCTGCACAAATTCCAACACGTATTGTATTGGCAAGTACGCATCACAATGCGGGGGGATTACTGATTCAGTTATTACCACGTAATAATGAAGAAGAACAACAACGTGTAGATGAAGATTTGTGGCCACGTTTGATTATGTTGACCCAAACCCTTAAACCTGAAGAGTTGACCGACTTAACGGCACAAGAAATCCTTTACCGTTTATATAATGAAGAAGAAGTGCGTCTACCTGATGTTGAACAGCTTCAATTTAACTGCACTTGTTCACGTGATAAATGTAAAAATGCATTGATTCAAATTGGTTTGGATGCAGTGAAGGAAACTTTGGAAATCCAAAATCCAATCGAAATGGATTGCCAATTCTGCAATAAAAAATATCAGTTCACGGCAAAAGAAGCATTGAATCTCTTTGGTGAGCATTTAAGTTAATTGATCGACATTCCATGGATTTATATTTGATTTTTTAATCCTTTAACCTATTGATTTTAATTTAAAAAAGAGCAAAATATTTTGCTCTTTTTTTATTCTATCTCAATTCATCACAAGGATGTTCAATGAAAATAAAAGCACACGTCATGCTCAGTTGCCTACTCTTTACAGGTTTAACCCAAGCAGCAGATCTTACTGGTAAATGGAAAGCGATTGATGATAAAACTGGCTACTCTCGTGCAGACGTTGAAATCAGTAAAAATCCAAATGGTACTTATAGCGGTAAAATTTATAATACCCGCCCTTTACCCAACAGCCCTTTAGTGGGTTATTGTCATAAATGCAAGGGCAATCTTAAAGATGCGCCCATCGTTGGCTTGAAAATTATTGATGACTTTAAACAAAGCCCAGATAATCCAAGTGAATACGTTGCAGGGCATGTTCTCGATCCACTATCAGGCAATGTCTATTCAGGCAAAATTAAAATTAATCCTAAGGGCAACCGATTAACGCTGCGTGGATATATTGGAATTTCATTATTGGGCCGATCTCAAACTTGGGTCAGAATTGAATAATTGCTTTGAATTTGTAAAAAGCGCTTCGGTGCTTTTTACAATCTCCCCAATAAAACCTACATGTTCAATATTTTTTTAAAGGTATTTATTTTTCGATGAATATTAGATTGACATAAAGCCTTATCACGTCTTATGCCCTTTTTATCCTAAAAACATTTTTACTCACTATGATGCCTAGATGACTCAAAAATAAGTTTTGAAACAATAACCACACTAAGTTGCTCTTCCATCTGTCTAAAAAAAGGCATAAAAATAGAATAAAGTTAAACAAAATAATGACCTGAACTATGGCAAAAAACTATTACGAAGATTTAGGTGTTTCTCGAACTGCGACACCAGATGAAATAAAAAAGGCATATCGAAAGTTGGCTCGCAAATATCATCCTGATGTGAGCAAAGAAGCGGATGCTGAAGCAAAAATGCAAGCCATCAATGTGGCTTACGACACTTTAAGCAATGAAGAAAAGAAAAAACAGTATGATTTTGAGCTAGACAATCCCTATGCAAATGCCGGTGGCTTTGGTGGACAATCCTCAGGACAGGGTGGTTTTGATGGCAGCCAGTTCCATCGCAGTTATAGTCAAAGTGGTGGACAGGATTTCAGTGGATTTGAGGACCTGTTTGGTCGATTTGGCAGTGGCTTCGGTGGTGGTCGCTCACAGGATTTTGGTCAAAGAGGCGCTCAACAGCAACGCAGTTATCGTGGCGAAGATCAACATGCCAGCATTCAAATTCCTGTAAATATTGGTTATGAAGGTGCAACCCAAAGCATTACCCTGCAGATTCCCACTTACAATGCTTATGGTGAGCCTGAAGTACAGCGTAAAACACTACAGGTTAAAATCCCGAAAGGTATGAAAGAAGGACAGCAAATTCGTCTGTCCAAACAAGGTCAAGCGGGTATCAATGGTGGTGAAAATGGTGATCTGTATATTGAAATTCAATATCAAGACACAGACCGCATTCGCGTTGAAGGGGCAGATGTTTACTACACGGTTGATATCACGCCTTGGGAAGCAGCACTTGGTCAAAGTATTGAAATTGATACCCCTGCTGGTAAAGTCAAAGTGACGGTGCCTAAAAATGCCAAAAATGATCAACAGTTACGTCTAAAAGACAAAGGAATACCCAATAAGACACCAGGGCATCTTTATTTGGTGATCAATATTGTTTACCCCAAAGTCACGACAGACCAACAGCAAAAAGCATATCAAGATTTTGCAGATGCTTTTAATGACTTTCACCCACGTTCATAGTTTATCACTGCATATATAACGATGCTAAAGGAGAGCAATCATGACAACCATTCAATATCGTGAAATTGTCTATGACGGTTTCCATGACGCGGAAATCGTAGATGAAAATATAAATCTGGATCTCAAACATTTTGCCGAAGCCTGTGGTCAAAGCCCTGAATGGATTTTGCAATTATTGGAATATGAGATCTTACCTGCACGTCCGGAAAATCGTATTCATCAATTTTTTGGAGAAGATATTTCACGTGCACGTCGGGCGTATCGTTTACAACGCGATTTTGAAGCCAGCCTCTCTGCTGTCGCGATGATGATGGATTTACTTGACGAGGTTCAACAATTACGCAAACAAGTTAAACACCTTCACCTGCATGCTCACTAATTCATTTCAATTTGTTAATACCTAGTGACAGGTTAATATTTAACCTGTCATGATGCATAACTTGTCTTTCCGTTTTTGTTTGATTGTTAGAATTTTTTTGCAAGAGGTTACAGGCGCTAATGAATTCGAAAGTAATGAATAAAAAGTTGAAACACATGTTCCCAGAATATCGTGATCTCATGTGTACACTAAAACAAGAAGATCCACATTTTGCCAAACTGTTATTGGATCATGATGAACTGGATCGAGAAATCAGTCATCTTGAGCTTGATCCCCTCAATCATATTCATGAAAACATTGAACAACTTAAACGCAAAAAACTAAGATTAAAAGATCAGCTCTATTTGATTTTACAAAAAACATCGCAGGTCAATCCTCAACCAGAATAATGCGGGATTATTTCAGTTTTGTGATTTTTTCAACTTCTTTCATGGTTTGCTTGATGGGTTCATAATCCAGAAACCACAATAAATTCACATGTTGATTTTTATGCTGCTGTGCCAACATATCAATCACACTTCTTTCACCACGTCCCACCAGATGACGGCGGTAAAAGTAGACCAATAGACCAATCGTACACGCCAACATAACCCCGAGCATGATCCAGAATCCCATCGGACTTCGTAAACCCGGGATGAATTCAAAATTCATCCCATAAACGCCAGTTAATAAGGTGAGTGGTGCAAATACGGCAGTAATAATGGCGAGGATTCGCATATTCTCATTGGTTTGATTGGCAATGGCTGAAAAATGCAGATCAATTGCAGTTTGAATCGCGGTACTCAATCGTACAGTATACTTTTGAATACGTTCAACATGGCTCACCAAATCATCGACCCGAACCAGAATAATATCCTGCTTTTCGGTACGTTTTTTTCCTTTTAAATGTGCATAATTTTCAACGATCTCATCTCGAAGCTCCTGTAAAGAATCTATTTGCTCTTCACATAGGTTTTCAATTTGCTGAAATACCATATTCTCTTGAAAGAGCTGGTGCCACTTGGTAAAGCGTCGATTACCCTGTAAAAGTTCTTGTTGCCAAAACTCTACACGACGGGAAAGTGGATTACGCAGATCCAAATAACCGTCAATCATGCTATTGAGTAAACGCAGGGCTAGATCAAGAGGTGTTGTTGGAAGCTTACGTGGCTTATTTTGCTCATCTAAGTCCTTATTCATGATATTCAGAATACGCGCCAAATAACTTTCAAAAGCATGATTCCCCTGTTCATGGACTGTGATTAAAGCTTGTGGAGTAATAATAAAACTGACTGGAGATGTCGCAAGACCAAAAACACGATCATGTTGTTCTAATGCAGTGTCTCCACTGTTAATCTGATCATCAGGTGTAATCAGTTTACGAAAAATCAATAAATCATAATCCTCCATCGCATCAAAAGCACATGGATGCTCAATGTTTAAAATATCTCGAATATGATATTCATTGAGGTGGATTTCTGTATCACTATAAATTTCTTTTTGCCACTGATCAGCACGATTGACCACATCTTCGCGTGTACAGTCTACCCAAACAAACTGCTGTTCCGCATTGAAAATAGGCTCTTTCTGTATACAGGTATAAGGTTCATCAGTATGTTGGAAAAAATAAAAGCTTTGCATATTTACAGTGATTATTGATCTTTATTGTTATGCATCATGCCATAAAAAACGCCCTGAGCAAGCCAAAGTTGTTACTTTGGCAAAGCGCAAGGCGGACTTTTTTTATTAAATTTTAGCCAGATTATGCTTGGTCTACATCTTTCATGGTCAATTTAATACGACCACGATTGTCTACATCAGCAACCTGAACTTTAACATCTTGGCCTTCACTCAAAATGTCAGTCACATTGGCAACACGTTCATTTGAAATTTGTGAAATGTGAAGCAAACCATCGGTACCAGGCATAATATTGACAAATGCACCGAATTCAACGATACGAATGACTTTACCCGGGTAGATTTTACCTGGTTCAACTTCAGCTGTAAGTGCTTGGATTTTAGCAATCGCGGCTTGAGCAGCTGCTTTAGTTTCACCAAATACACGTACTGTACCGTTGTCTTCAATATCAATTGCAGCTTTGGTTTCTTCAGTAATTTGACGAATTGTCGCACCACCTTTACCGATAACATCACGAATCTTGTCAGGATTGATGTTGATTACCTGGAATGTTGGCGCATGCATTGAAATTTCAGGACGAGCACGTGAAATCACTTGGTTCATTGCATTCAAAATGTGCATACGACCTGCATATGCCTGATTCAATGCAACTTCCATGATTTCTTCAGTGATGCCTTCAATTTTAATGTCCATTTGAAGTGCAGTAATACCGTTCGCAGAACCTGCGACTTTAAAGTCCATATCACCTAAATGGTCTTCATCACCCAAGATGTCAGAAAGTACAGCAAAACGCTCACCTTCTTTTACAAGTCCCATTGCAATACCTGCAACTGGCGCCTTAAGTGGAACACCTGCATCCATAAGTGATAAAGAAGCACCACAAACAGAAGCCATTGAAGATGAACCGTTTGACTCAGTAATGTCAGATACAATGCGAATCACATATGGGAAACGATCTACTGGCGGAAGTACAGCTTGAACACCACGGCGTGCTAAACGACCATGACCAATTTCACGACGTTTAGGGCCCGATTCACGACCTGTTTCACCTACAGAGTATGCAGGGAAGTTATAGTGCAACATGAAGTTGTCAGTTTTTGTACCCGCTAAAGTATCCACCATCAACGCGTCACGTGTATTACCCAAAGTTGTTGTTACCAACGCCTGAGTTTCACCACGTGTAAACAATGCTGAACCATGAGCACGATCCAGCACACCTACCTGTACATCCAATGCACGGACAGTTTTGGTATCTCGACCGTCGATACGTGGTTTACCAGAAAGGATATTGTCACGCACTGTACGGTATTTTAGATCTTCAAAAAGTTCATTTAAGTCGTCAGCGATACCATCCACATCTTCTTCTGGAACAAACTGCGCAACAGCCTCAACTTGTAAAGCATCTAATGCCGCATAACGGTCATGTTTAACCGCAATGGTATATGCTTCAGAAATTTTCGCTTCAAATGCGTCTTTTAATTTTGCACGAAGATCTTCATTTTTAACTGGTGCTACCCATGTAGACTCAGTTGCACCCGCTGCTGCTGCAAACTCTTTGATTGCTTGGATTGCAATTTGCATTTCGTCATGACCGAAAAGCACAGCACCCAGCATTTGGTCTTCTGAAAGCTCTTTCGCTTCAGATTCAACCATCAATACCGCAGATTCTGTACCCGCAACAACAAGATCAAGATCAGATTGAGCAAGTTGTTCCAAGTTCGGGTTAAGTACATATTCACCGTTGATTAAACCCACGCGTGCACCACCGATTGGACCACGGAATGGTGTACCTGCAATGGCTAAAGCTGCTGAAGTACCCAACATGGCTGCGATATCCGCTTCCATTGTTTTATCAGAAGAAACAACCGTAGCAGTGACTTGGATTTCGTTATAGTAACCTTCAGGGAACAATGGACGAATCGGGCGGTCAATAAGACGAGAAATTAAAGTTTCTGACTCTGAAGCACGGCCTTCACGCTTACCATAACCACCTGGGATACGGCCTGCAGCATATTGTTTTTCTTGATAGTTTACTGTTAGTGGGAAGAAGTCTTGTCCCGCTTTAGCAGTAGGTTGTGCAACAACAGCAACCAGTACTGTTACGCCACCCATTGTGATCAGAACAGTGTTTGCTTGACGAGCAACACGACCTGTTTCTAATACAACTTGATGTTGACCATATTGAAATTCTTTACGAATAACATTAAACATTGACATGTATTTTTGTTTCCTAATTTTATTCTAGTGGAGACCCCTAAGGTTTGGCATTCATATCAATTACATAAATGACAAAGCTTAGAAGCCGACCTCACTAGACAATAAATCTTTATTTAGACTAATTTTAAACACGAAGAAGGAGCGAATATTCGCCCCTTCCCTTTTATCCAGTAAATACTGGATAGACTTTAGTTTTCATCAATACAGCATTCAGCATGCAATAATCCGAAAATAAAAGTTTAAATCGAATTAACGACGTAAACCTAAAGCAGCAATCAAATCGCTATAACGAGTAGCATCTTTACCTTTAAGATAGTCAAGAAGCTTACGACGTTGGTTAACCATACGGATCAAACCACGACGGCTGTGATGGTCATGTTTGTGTTCTTTAAAGTGACCTTGCAAATCATTGATTTGAGCAGTCAATAAAGCAACTTGTACTTCTGGTGAACCAGTGTCATTTTCAGCACGAGCGAATTTTGCAACGATCTCTGCGCGATCTGCGTTTGTTAAAGCCATTCGATTTCTCCGAGATGCTTAATTTAAATATTTGATACAAATCAAATTGATTCTTCAAAATCAATTCAACTGCCGTGCATCACTACAGCAGTCGCTTATTTTAAAGGAAGTATGTTGAGATTGCAAAAATATCGTGCATTTCATACCAAGCAATCTTATTCACTGAATATCAATCAGCTGAGATTCCATGAAATCATCTCTTTAACATATTACAAAACAATGATCTTGGCGGAACATGACTGAGCTTTGCCTGCCTTATCAATTGATCCTGACTTGCTTAAAAATATATTGCACTTTTTTTACACAGCACATGGCAATTCGGACACAGACATTTATCTCGACTCAGTTCACACTTGTTCTGAATAAAAATAAGCATGGAAAAAGATTGTGAAGCTATTTTCGACCAATACCTGTTTTGTTCCCAAGGATTTGGGCAGTATCACCAGCAGTAAAAATGAAGTTCATCCTGAACTGGGGGGAATGACAGCAAAACAAGTCGATAAAATCTGGCAGAGTATTGAACACCTTTATCAAACAGGTAATCACCCCCTAATCAGTATGTGTTTAAGACGCAAAGGGCAAATCATGCTGAACCGCAGTTTGGGGCACGCTTCGGGAAACTCGGCAGACGGTCTGGCAAAAAATGCGGTCATTGCCAATCCAGATACACCGATCTGCCTATTTTCGGCCTCTAAAATGATTACCGCAATATTGATTCACATGTTGGATGAGACAGGTGAGATCAACTTATTGGACCCGATCAGTTATTACATTCCTGAATATGCACAAAATGGCAAACGTCGTGCCACAATCTTTCATTTACTGTCGCATCGTGGTGGCATTCCACGCATAGAAATGGAAGTCACACCAGAATTGTTATTTGATAAAGATCAAATTTTGCAGTATCTCTATGCTGCCCAGCCGATTTCGCCTGCAGGCTCACATTTAGCTTATCATGCAGTCACAGCAGGTTATATCCTAGGCGAGTTGATTGAGCGTGTGACTGGACAAGATATCCGTCAATTCTTACACGAACACATTGAAAAACCGATGGATATGCAGTTTTTCAATTATGGTTTAAGACCTGAATATCGTGATCAAGTTGCGCTGAATTATCCGACAGGTGTACACCCTAAACTTGGAACCGATTTATATTTAAACCATGTTTTAGGTGGTGGATTACAACTTGCTGTAGATGTGACCAATGATCCACGCTTTATGGATACGGTCTGCCCTGCTGGCAACATTTATACCAGTGCAGAACAAGCCAATCGATTTTTTGAAATGCTGTTAAATGGTGGCGAATATCAAGGCAAACAAATCATGAGCCCTGAGACCGTTTTCCGGGCAACGCTACCAACATCCACCACCAATATTGATCGAACACTACTGGCACCTATGCGCTATGCATTAGGTCCAATGCTCGGCAGTAATCCTTTGGGTATTTTTGGTCCAATGACAGGACAAGCATTTGGTCATCTTGGATTTTCCAATATCTTATGCTGGGCTGATCCACAACGCGATATTAGTGTCAGTATTTTAAATACAGGAAAAGCGGTCATGGGCACTCATATTCCTGCATTGGCGCAAACACTTTATCAAATTTCCACTAATTGTCCCAAAATCCCGAAAGCACAGCGCCGTGCTTTATTTGGTACAGATCGTACTGAAACAGAATTGGTTTAATATCAGAAAGCTGGATATATGAAAAAGCCCTAAGATTACTCTTAGGGCTTTTCCGTTGCGCTGTAGTTTCTTGTTTAGTTATTGTCGGTATCTTATTTATAATCTTTATTGTGCTCTCGACACTTATTGTTTTATCACTGACATTCATTTTCACGACCATGTGACCAATTATGTCCATATATGACTTATTATGCATGTCAAATATGTAAGACAAAAGTCGTATTTAACTCATCTTTATGTGAGAAATTGCGTACAGAAAAATGACCGTGGTGAGTTTCATAAAAAGCCTTTTAAAATGTGATATATGACAAATTAAATATGAATTTTAAGTATAATTTTTAATCTAAACTAACAAAAATAGAAGATGAACCTATCATGATTTGAAAACTAAATTGGAGATTCCTTGGCAATAAAAAAGCCCTGTAGTCTCTCCCAAAACTACAAGGCTTAGCGGCTGTAAGTTTCCTCTTTTATTACTTACTTTCTTGTAAGTTCGCAGTCTCACGACTTCAAGTTGTTCTTATTTTGCGATTTTACTCAACGATCCTTGCTGAGCTCTTTATGGCTTCATCATCTCAAAAACTGACATGAAGCTCTATGCGCAAATCTCTCGAATTCATGTAAGCAATTTCGTACAATAGGCAAATTATCAACTTAAACTACAAAATAATTATAGCGCATTAACCATCCTAACCAATCCACTGGTACGTGTTGTGGTTATATTCAAAGATTGTACAAATGCGCTTTGATCCACCAATAGACTGACCGCAGACTTGGCTCGTGTAATTGCTGTATAAATCAACTCTTGACTTAACAACCGAGTTGCTGCTGAATCTAAAACCACTGCAGTATGGGTAAATTCCGAGCCTTGCGATTTATGAATCGTCAGTGCAAAAGCAGTCTGCATTGCTTTAGGCAAACGGGTTGCAGGAAACCATTTATCCAAGCTAGGGAAATAGACTTCAAACTGTCCCTGCTGTTGACGGTGTTTCAGACAGATCCCAATATCACCATTAGAGAGCCCCAATTGATAATCATTGTAGGTCATCATCACAGGACGCCCCACATACCAATCTCCTTGTTTGGATAAGGTCGGAATATATTCAAATAAAGCTTTTTCCATTTCAGTATTCAAACTGTTTACCCCCATTACCCCATGACGTATGGCGGTGAGAATCCGGTAACTGTCAAAAGCGTGTATGATCGTCGCAACTTGATCATGGGTTGTGTCGGTATTCAAATAAACCTGAAGGCTTTCAAAATAAATATGGAAACCTAAACTTAATTTATTGTAGTAGCCCGCTAAATCTGACTGTGCAATTTTTTCAGGTAGATACTCAAGCTGGACAACATCTTGCATCTCTGGCACTAAAGCAACTTGTTTAAGTACGCCAGCAGCCACAATCTCTTGTTCAAAGTCTGCTAAAAGTTGCGATGGGGCAATATGCTGACTGCTTTGCATTTGAATAAACTTTGCCATTTTCCCGATCAATGCACCTTCTTTAAAACGTTGGCTGGTCATCAAATTGACCCGATGATCAGATAAAATTTCCATCTGCTGCAAATCAGCAAGGACTGCACCAACATCCACTGAAGCCAATTGATTTGCATCACCTAGCAGGATCAAACGTCCATGTTCAGGAATCGCCTCAAAAAGCATGGTTGCCAAATTTAAATCCAGCATCGAAGCTTCATCGACCACCACAACATCATAAGGCAGCGGTTGCCGTTGATTGAAGCGCGGTGTCTGTTGATAACCTAATCCCAACAGGCGATGCAAGGTCATCGGGTTAAATAAATTTTGACTTAAACCAAAATTTTGTAATTTGGGATCAGACAGGGACTTCTGTAAAGCTTCTCCCATACGTTGTGCAGCTTTTCCTGTAGGCGCTGCCATCGCGATCCGAATATCAGGAGTTGCTTGATGTAATACCGCAATGATTCTTGCCAAGGTATAGGTTTTACCCGTGCCCGGCCCACCCGTAATCATACTCAAGGCGGATTTCGCCACCATAGTCAAAGCGGCTTTTTGATGAGCATCAGTCAAGAGTTCATTAAATGCTGAAACATCCACCTGAGCAATAGATTGCATACTCAGACGTTTAATTTGCTGCGCTAGACGGCTCTCGAGTTGCCAATAACGATAGAGATACAGGTACTCATGATCTAGCACAAACGGCGCAACTGCACTTTCTGTGTGCCCTACCTCAATCATCAGGGGCTTTAATCCTGTTGTATTTTTATCTTTTGCGGAAATACAGCTATCCCCCTGAATGCCCGCCAAAAGTATTTCCTGTGCCAGTTCAAGTGCATATTCATCTAATTTAGAGCCTGTGGAATACTGTGCTAAAACATATTTACTCCATGTCTCGATCCATTGTGGGACTTGGCTTTCTAAATCCTGTTGATTTTCCACACAGTTATCCTCAGAGTTATCTACAAGGTTTTCAACACAGTTATCCACATGACAACCTATTGTTTATACAGTTTTTTAAATAACAATTCACATAATTTGACTGGATTTATCCTCAATAAAATAACCCAATATCGCATCTAGTCTCAAAATGAATTCTGTGGTGGGGCGCCAGAAACAATAGCCTTGTCCGACTTGACCATTCATGCCTCGTAAATACAGATAGGTTGCGCCACCTAAATCCCGCTCAATTTGGTAATCTTGAAGCTGGATTTTTAAATAGCGGTGTAAAGCCACTAAATATAACGATGCCTGTAACCAATAACTAGCATGTGACATACTCTCTTGAACGGCTTCAGAGATATAGTTGTGTTGCTCAACACCCAGAAAATTACTTTTATAATCCGCGATATGATATTGCTGACCATCAAAAAAAACCAAATCAATCGAACCATTGAGATAACGAGCTGAATGAGCATCATTAAATGCAGGCATCTTTATTGCATACTCGTCAAACAACTGATAAATCCGTTGAATTGCCAAAACACGATCTGAGAGCGATAAATAGAATGGAAACTCAGCCAAATGTTGATGAGGTTCAAGCTGTTTTAATTGGAAATCCTTGAGGATTGGTGTGGATAATACCTCAGCCAGCCATTCAGCAACCCAGGTCAGTAACGTTTCTTCAGCATTGGATTGAGCTGGAGCATTCTCCTCCAGTGTCTGATTTGAAAAAGCCAGTCGGTATTTTTCAAGCAACTCCGTCCATAAACTGGAGTAGTCATTTTTAAAACGTCGACGAATTTCAAGATGCCAATATCGTGTATCCTGAAAATCAATATGTTCAAAGATTTCATGCAAGAAATTTCCCGCAATGGTTCCCATTGGAAAATTGGCTTTGATCCATGCAATCGGTTGCTCAGACTGTATTTGCTGAGTAATTGCGATCATCGGGGGTTGGATCTCATCCTCGGCACGCTCTTGTTTTTGTTCAGAAACTGCCAGTGCATCTTGAATCTGTTGTCGCGTTAAATGCTGGGCCAACGCACTAAAACTGGTTTTTCCTCGCGGATAAAAACGCTGTGTTGGAAATATTTGCGCAAGTAATGGTAAATGATTTTCAGACTTAGGTTTTTCCAGTGCGATAGGACGCTCAGTCAATAAGCTTTCCATACAACTGCCGATATGCTGAAAAACATCAGCACCTTGTCCTCGCCAAAATGCCAGTCCTGTAGTCGACTTTTCTTTGACATCACTTAACATGGCATAAACACGATAACTGGCACGGGTCAATGCCACATACCACAAGCGATGATGTTCGGCTAAAGCACGCTCATTATGTTGTTCGATATCTTTTTTATCCAGTAGATTGCTGTCATTCACAGCCACCACACGCTGTTGTTCAGCCTGCCCTGTTTGGCTGTTCAACTGGGCTGCTGTTGAAAAGTTCAAAGTCTTATTGATTTCTTTAAACTCTTTGTCTGCGCCCAGTAAGAAGACAAATTTGAACTCTAGGCCTTTCGACTGGTGAATGGTCATCAGTTGCACGCCTGCCTCATTAGACAGTTTACGTTCCATTTCCCATTCCCGCTCCATCGGTGCAGTCAGCTGTTTCATATACCAATGATAAAGATTCTGTGCACCCTGATACGCTTCACTGTGCTGGCTCAGCAGTTCAGTTAAATGACGTAAATTCACCACCACACGTTCATTATCCCGACTACGTTTTTCCACCAGTTTTTCCCAGACCGCACATTGATTGAGTAGATATTGCCAAGCCGTTAAAAAACCTTGAGTCAGCCACATTTCACGGACCTGATCAAACAACTCAATGTATTCACTTAAACCATCTGCATGCTGTTCTAAAGCAATCAAAGCTTTTAAGTCCAAACCCATCATACGGCTTAATACAGCACGTTTTACTTTTGCTTCATGATAAGGATGCAAAATTGCAGTCAATACAGCACCGACATCACGGGCAATCTGACTTTCAAAAACACTTTTCTTCGAAGGTCGATTGGTGCGAATACCCAGAAACTCTAGAGCAGCTTGTGCCTTATCCAGTCCATCATGGTTTTTCGATAAAATGGCAATATCATTTTCATCTATCGGACGCTGGGCGGATTTCTCCTTAAAAAATAAACTGCCTTGAACACCTCGATTGAGCAAATCACGGATTTTCCACGCCACTTGTTCTGCTTCAAGCTGTTTATCTTCGAGCTTGAGCCATCTTAAGGGTTGAGGATTTATCTGTCCCTGATCCATTAAATCCGGATGTGGCCGATTTCCTGCCTGTACAGGGGTATAGATCACCTGCTCACCAAAATCCATTTGCCTTTGAAATAAGGCATCAACCACTTCAACCAAGGGTTTTACCGAACGGTGGTTATAGATCAAGTTATATTCATTGCCATCCTTGCCAAATACATCCTGATGTGCTTTTAAAAAAGTCAGCATGTCCCCACCACGAAAACCATAAATGGCCTGTTTACGATCACCCACCATGATCATACAGCCCTGTTTGACTCGACTCGGATGCCGCCAAATTTGCGCCAACATATCGTCTTGATCTTGGTTGGTATCCTGAAACTCATCAACCAGAATTAAGGGATACCGTGCATGCACAAAAGTGGCAAAACGTTGTCCTTGTTCGCCTTGTAAAGCTTCTGCAAGTGTTCGAATCTGTTGGGCAAAGGTAGTTTCACCTTTTTGTTGCAATACTTGCGGCAAGCGCTGCTTCACTTCTTGCGCCAAATAATATTTAAGAAAAGTATTGGTTCCGAGTAGCTGATTTTCAAATACTTCGATTTGCCCATAGATATTCAGCAGTTGCTGAACAAGGGGATGTTGATAAAAATCCGACTGTATATTTTCAGGGGTGGCTTTCTTAAAGATCTGTTGTTCACGAAGCACTTTGATCAAAGTGGAAAAATCAGACTTTTCCACTGCCAAACCAGTACTTAGATAATACTTATAACCCTGCAGTTGTGTAGTTTGAATAATGTGTGGCAAACTCTTGGCAAAAATACGATGAAAACGATCACTCCTGAATTTTGTTCCATTACAAAACTTATAATAATCACCATCCAATAAATAATAGGCTTCCAGTGTTTGTAACTGTTCCAATTGGACTTGTGACAGTTGTTCTATTGCCTGCTGAAAAGATTGGGCATCGGCTGTTGAAAATTGAGGCTCAATAAATTTTGCCGATGCAAAACTTAAACTTTGCTCAACTGTTGTTAGGTAGTAGTCGACGCCATGCAGCTCCCCTGCAAACATCAGGCTATCAATAATGTCTTGCGGTTGCTTTTGAATCCAACCCCTTAAAACATCATGAACCAACTGATAAGTATAGCTTTTTGCATCATCAGTAATTTCTGCACGTTCAATCTTGCCACTTTCAAAAGCAAATTCACGTAATAATTTTTGGCTAAAACTGTCTAAAGTCCCCACAAACAATTCATCAAGTTGGTCAATCACCAGTTTCAGACGCTCACAGGCATAAGCCACCTGCGATGCAAATGTTTTTAATAGTTTAGCAAATAAAGGATCTGTTTCCTGTTGGGCTTTGCTTAAGACCTGCGCTTCAGTCAGTTCCCGACATGATTCAAAATAGTGGAAAGTATCTTGTAAACGTGAACGAATCCGACTTTTCAACTCTGCGGCAGCTTTGCGGGTAAACGTGGTCGCAATCACTTGACCCGGTAAGTATTTTTCTAAGAAAATCCGCACCATTAAACTAGACAAGGTATAGGTTTTACCAGTGCCCGCGGAAGCTTCGATCCAATGTAAACCTGCAAAATGCATATCCTCAATGGGCTGAATCGAGACCCGCTTTTGGTGGGTAGGGGGTGTGCTCACGAGGGATAAATTTACGGAAGTCATGCTTATTCCTCCGCAACGGTTTGATGCTGATAAATGGGTTGATACAGATCATGGGCAAATTGATCACAGGCATGTTTGAGCAGTGCAGATGCATCTTGTTCCTGCAAAATAAACTGCCAATCCCGATGCCTTTTGCTCCATTCCATTTCAGTCAGATCATAGGGCAAAAATGCATCACCTTTGTTCCATTCATTGAGAATTATGCTGAAATCTTCAATCACGAAATGTCCAGAGTCCCCAACCATCCAGGTCAATGTTTTATTATTTTCAGCGGGCTTCAACAATAATGCAGCAGGCAGTACCAACGGTTCTGACTGCCCATAAGTAAAGGCTTTAAACCATGCCGATAAATATTGTTTGGCTTGTGCTGAACTTAAGCCTGTATTGATGATTGTCACATCACTGAATATCGCAATCCGTTGCAGAGATTTCGACTGTTCTGCCTCCAGATTTATATAACTCAGCCACAACAGATACTCTAACCAAACTTTAGTACGACGTTTAGCACGACCACTCGAGGCATCTAAACTGACCCAATCTGCGAGCTGCTGTTGAGGTAATGTGATGTTCATGACCAAACCAGATTCAATCCGCCACTGACGTTGTGTTGTCGCAGTCACTTCAGACGCATAACGTTTTAATCGATCTTTTAAACGGTCTTGTTCAGCCAAGCCAATTTGCCACGCACTGAGCTGAACTTTGCCAATCGGTAATTGATGCTGTAAGAGTCTCATATCCTTGAGTGCAGCATCATCTGCAGAATGAAGCACTGCCTTTTGTAAAAAATCTCGGATTTGATAGCGTGCCAAGCCATCCAAAATCAACGGTTCATTCGATGCCGGCATATCATCTGCGCCTAGATTTTCAACGCCCAGAGTTTTTAAATATAATCGTGCAGGGTATGTCATATCTTGAATCCACTGTCCTGCATCCAATACTGTCATATCGTCTTGAACTGATGGATAAGCAGTATTCACCCAAGCATCGCGTTGCGCCAATACCTCAGTTTGACGTATCTGTTGGGCGACTTGAAACCATTGATCCTGATAACGGATGGACTGTTGCGATTCAAAACCACGTGGCTCAAAAGGCTGTAAGGTATGCACATGATATAAAGTTTGAATATGTTCAGGCACTTCAATCCCATCTAATAATACTGTTTGTGCTACAGCCCCGGCAGTCAAATTCTCAGGGGCCGTATCGGATATAGTGACCGATTGCAGATGATCGGCTTGACCAATAAAGGCAATATGATTGATCAACTCCTGTAACACACTCGATGGGTCTCGAACCTCACCATCGCTGACATCAAAACCATTATAAAATAACCAGAGATTTTCTTGTGCCAACAATAAAGCATCTAAAAATGCGCCCTGATCATCATCCAAACGAGAACGATCACCTAGCTGAGGTTTAAGAATATGCATTAAATCAAATGGCACCTGTACATCACGATCTGGGAATTTACCGCTATCCAAATTTAACAGCACGATCAGCTTATAAGGCAGCGGGCGAATTTGTCCGATCTGACTGAACGTAATCTGCCCTGTCGGTAAAGCCTGATCAATTTGCCCCTCGAGTAAGTTTTGAATTTCATTGAGTAAATAAGTCAAAGGCAAATTAATATCTTGGAGAATAGATTGTTCCTGCTCGTCATAAAAACTCGCCAAAGTCAGCATACGTTCTTGCTTTTTAACGATCTCACGTATCGTTTTTAAAGATTCGACACCTGCCTGTTCAAATTCGGCAATATCCTGCATCAGCAATTTCAACCACGCTTCCACATTACATTTTAATGGGGTCCGCTTGCCTAGCTCATGTGCTATCATCCAATCTCTACGATGGTCAAAGTCTTGATAAATCTGTACCAAGGTCGTGATCAGTTCAAAATCACCTGTCAAGACCTGTGCAAAACTCAACACATTTTCAAACAAGCGATGCTCTGGAATTGCGACGCCCAACACCAAACGATCCAATGCAAATTTAAAACTAAAACGAAAATCATCATCGCCTTGGCTCAATGAACACTGTAAATGCTGCGCATCTAACCCCCGTTTAAATCCTGCATTGATCAGCAGTTCAATCATACGTTCTGTATTTGGAATATCTAAACCATAACGTACCTGAGTGGCGGTTAAACTTAACCAATCTGCAAAATCTTCTATGCTAAAACGACTTTCAGTCAGCTGGATGCGCCCCAACACAGCACGCCACGCATTATGGGCATCCAATGCCGTCACGCCTGCAATTTTCACAGGCAAATAAACACTGTCCTGATTCGGTGTATGAGGGAATACACTGCGGATCAATGACTCGATCTGTTTTAAATCTGGAACTAAAACGAGAATATCATTTGGACGGCGAGGTTGATCTAGCGTGCTTTTGGCTAACCAAGCAATCAGTTGATCTCTCAATACTTCAAGTTGTCTTAATGCAGAGTGACATACATGGATCTGGATCGAATCATCCATTTGTGCAATTGGATAAGCATGTGCTTCTGGCTCAACCAGATACAGGATATCTGACTGGAGTTTAGTTAATAAATTAATCGGTTCTTCATCGACAAAAGCATCTACCCATTGTCCTTCTTCTCCAGAAGATAAATTGGAGAGAATCGAAAAATGATCACGCGCCTGTTTGCCGAAACGTGTCAATAAAGGATGACGTGATTCGCGGATTTCAGCATTGAAATTTAAGGTAAACTCATCAAAAAACTTTTGAATATCTGCATCAGTTGCATTGGGATTTTTGCCAATAAAGCGTTCTTTTACTCTTAAATCGTATTGTTTTTTCCAATTTGGATCGACACTGTCTGCCCAATATTCTTGTGATGGGTTGTAATGTAAGATCACCACATCCAAGTATTGTCCAAGTCGTCTCAAAAACTGTAATTGGCTGGGTGGCAAATCCAATAAGGTAAAAACAATCAGTTGACTTGGCAATTTTTTTAAAGCTTGGGAATGTTGTTGATCATCGTCCAAGACACGCCAAAAATCAGCATCAATACTTTGCATTTCAATAAAATCATCATGAAATGTATGTTGCCATAACCAACGTTGCCAATTTTCCAGTTCTTGTGCCTGATTCAGTGTAAAGGCTGAAATCTGTTGATTGGTCTTAAAAAATTGCTGCTCTAAATTTAATGCTTCTCCACGCCCCCATTGTGCCAACCAATTACTTGGACACTGACACGCCTGATTCTGTGGACAACCCCCTACACAATCAGCACGGTATAACATATAGTGGCTAAACAGTTTTGAAACTTGCTCAGACACCCAATACAACATATTTTGCTTTTTGAGCTGTTTGTCCAAGCCTTGCTCTAATTGTGAAGCAGCATCATAGATCCGTTGAACAATAGAATGCAGTGGATGATCCTCAGCCAGACTATTTTCATCATGTTCAATAAAGCTTTTTAAAGTCTGATAAATCCGCCACTTCATAATTAGTCGTGGAATATTTGCCTTACGCACTTTATCTTTATCATCAAGCACCTGCTGATAAGCAAACCATTGAAATCCACGAATACGCTGATGAAATTGGTTATTGGCGCTAATGCCCTGTTGTTCTGCAATACGTTGACTCAACCATTCCTGTACTGCTGCACTAGGGACAATAAAATGTTGCGTTTGCAAAACTGCAAAAGGATTTTTGGATGGCCGAATGGTATTTTGCAAAAGCCCTTGCACCAAGACATCAATGCGTTGGCTTTGAATCACATGTATTGCCATAATTCCTCAACTATCAATATTCTATTGTCTATGTTCATGCACAAAACATAAACATTCGCCACTATACAACAACAATATACTATGGCATTTTTAAAACATTATTTGGAAATAACTTCACAATTTCAAGCTCAAACATGAGTTTCCAGAAATATGACAAAAAGCTTGAAACATAGGTATTTGATTTATGAAAATTGATAAAATTCCAGACTCGATTGATCCTACCTTGAATCTAGAACAGATTCGTGAAGAATGCTTGGAACTGGTTAAAAAGCGTTCTTATGTTTCTGCCGGTGCAGCTGTAGTACCCGTGCCTTTTTTTGATGTGGTCATTGATGTCGGTATGTTGTCTTTCCTCATCCCTGAAATCAATGCACGTTTTGGTTTAGCACCAGATCAAATCAGCATTTATGATCCTGCCACCAAGAAAATCCATTGGAATGAACTCCGTAAACGTGGTTTTGAGTTTTCAGGTTTAGTCGTGGCACGTACTGCTGTTAAAGCATCCTTCAACAACATGGCTGCAAAAATCATCACCAAACAAGTGACCAAATTCATTCCGTTAGGTGGTTCAATTATTGCTGCAAGTTTAGGCTATATTGTCATGAAAAAAGTAGCTGAAACGCATGTTGATGAATGTTATAAGCTCGCAAAAGGCATTCAGCAAAAACAACAGGCCAGTGTGGTTAAATATTCTTAGTCTAAAAATATAAAAGCAAATAAAGCGGGCTTAATCCCGCTTTATATCAATCAGCCAAAGAAGAATAGTTTACTCAATCAACAGCCGTTTTAGTCCGCTTTTAACTGTTTGAGAATAGCCTTCAATACCTGAATCCGCGCTGAATATTTGTCATTGGTTGCCACAATATGCCAGGGCGCGTATTCAGTATCAGTTCGTTCAAACATATCTGCTGCCGCATTTAAATATTCATCCCAATGCCCACGATTTCGCCAATCTTCAGGCGTAATTTTAAAACGCTTGTGCGGTGTTTGCTCACGTGCTTTAAAACGGGCTTCCTGTTCTTCCTTGCTTATCGCCAACCAGAACTTGACCAACACCGTCTGGTTGTCAACCAAATCCTTTTCAAACCGATTGATTTCGTCGTATGCACGTTGCCACTCAGCTGGCTTGGCAAATCCTTCAATTCGTTCAACCAATACCCGCCCATACCACGTTCGATCAAAAATACTGATTTTTTCTTCTGGTTGCAGCTTAGTCCAAAAACGCCATAAATAGGGTCGGCGTAATTCGTATTGTTCAGGCGCTGCGATGGTATAAATTTCATATTCACGGGGATCAAGATTTTTGACAATGCGTTTGATTGCCCCACCTTTGCCCGCTGCATCCATACCTTCAAAGGTGATCACGACATTTCTTGAATCGTTACGCAGGGCTTCAGATACTTTTTTGGTGAGTTTTTTTAATTCATCTTTGTACTGGTCTTTATCTAACTCATCTGTTGCAGGTTGCTGCAAGGCTTCAGGAACAGCAGCCTGTTTCCATTTCGTTCTGACACTTGTTTTATGCTTCGGTAACTTTTTCAATGCCTGTAAAACATACTGCGCAAACTGTTGATCTCGCGCAACAGCATCATCACAGTCAATCACATACCAATCATCGGTAAAACGTTGTCGCAGCTTTTGTACAGTATCGTATTGTTTTTTATTGCGCCAATCCAAACCCATCAGTTTATGCCAACGCTGCTCCGATGAATCCATCGAATCCAAACGTTTTTGCAAGCTTTTCCATGGCAAATCAAACCAAACTTTAATCACATCGACATGATTGTTTTTAAGGTCCTGTTCAAAAGTACGCATATTTTCAACATAGGTATCAAACATGGTTTCATCTAAAGGTTTTGACACATGCATGGCAGTTGACAGTAAGTCACTGTACCAATTTCCAAAAAAAATCTGGATCTGTCCTTCAGAGGGAATATGACGGGCATAAGGTTGCCAAAAACTTTGTTTTGTCGTGAATAAACACGGTGGATCTGCTTTGACACGTAAATAACGAGGATCAACCCATTCACGTAATTGTTTAACCGCTTCGCCTTTCCCCGCCAACTCAATTCCACTGACTAGAATGACTAAACTTTTTGCATTGTTTTTGTCTTTTGAGTTTTTTAAGGCATACTGCGCTTCGATCAAATCAACGGATAATTCTTCTTCATCACGCAACGCAAACGGTAATTGTTGTTCGATCATCTGCTTCTCTACTTATCTGAAGGTCTTTTCGAGTATACCCATTCCCCCACAGTGGCGTTATATATTTTCTGTACAAAAACACAAGGTTTTGTCTATTTAAAACTCCACTGACCATATTTCTTGATTGTTTTTTCACTTTTGTCATAGTCCTGTGCTTCAACTCGCTTTATCCTGTAAATAAAAGAAGTTTAGAGTTTTTGTATGTCAAAACTTGCTGCACTTGATCAGCTTTTAGAACAATATCAACAATTCAGTTATCATACTGACCCCGTTTTAAAGCAACGCCTGCATGAAGCACAGGATTGGCTAAAAGCCCGTATTCAAAACACTCACCATGATTTGTTTAATCAAAAAGAAAATCAGCTGATGGCGAAATATTTCATTCATCGCCTGTACGGTGGTCCTGAGTTTGATGATTTGGCTGTGCAAATTGAACGTTTGCTTAAATATGCCCATAAAGCTGAGAAAATCATTCCTGAAAATGCCATCAAAACTGGATTGAAATCTGTTGGTTTGGCTGTACTTGCCATGCAGCTGGATGAGCAGGTCGCCGCGCAATTACTTAAAGACTACCCTGTACATCAGGCGATTGATGATGACATGATGCGACTGACGCTGTTAAAACTCGATCAAGCCGAGGCTCGCCAAAAACAGTTGAGTTTATTGGATGATTTAGGTGGCGCACTGGATAAATATATGCGCTCATTTATCATGCATACCGCCTTCAAAATGTGTAAGGGTACGGCAACAAAGTATAAGTTTGAATTGATGTATGACTTTATTGGCGAAGGCTTTGTTGCCATGAAACCAATGAAATCTGCGGCTAAATTTATCCATGAATTTACGCTGAAAGAAAGAGAAATTGTTGAAAAAGTTCATCGTGGCGATCCAAACCCTTTCCAGATTTGATCTATTCAATGATGCTCTCAGACCGATCTTTAGGATCGGTTTTTTGTATATTATTCATAACAATTGCATCATGAGGACTGCAAAATTTTGCAGAATCTGTCATTATGCAGTGCAATATAAAATTTCCTATTTTTGTGTTCAGGAGTGACTCAAATGTCGAATGAAAACCAAAAGCCAACAGCATCAGCTGAAACGGCAACAAATACAGACAAAGTGAGTCCATTTCTAAGTGAACCATTACCGCAAGGTGCCCCTCAGGGACAACAACAATCCTTACAACAGCAGATGATGGATACCCCTGTGTCAGGTCAAGTCCCTAAATATAATCTGCCACGTGGTGCAAACACAGGCAATGTCGGTGCAACCACCCACTTTGGCTACAAAACTGTCAATAGCGAAGAAAAAGCACAGAAAGTTGCAGAGGTTTTTCACTCTGTTGCAAGCAAATACGACATCATGAATGACCTGATGTCATTTGGTATCCATCGTTTATGGAAACGTTTTGCAATTAACATGTCTGGCGTGCGCCGTGGACAGCATGTCCTCGATATTGCAGGTGGAACCGGTGATTTAGCCAAGGTTTTCAGTCGTGAAGTTGGTCCTACAGGTCATGTGGTATTGTCAGATATCAATGAGTCCATGTTGAATGTTGGTCGTGATCGTTTAATCGATGCGGGCTGTACCAATGTTGACTTTGTTTTAGCCAATGCTGAAACTTTAGAACCTTTTGCAGACAACAGTTTTGACTTGCTTACCATCAGTTTTGGCTTGCGTAATGTCACGGATAAAGATGCTGCACTACAGGCGATGTATCGTGTTTTAAAACCAGGCGGTCGTTTATTGATCCTTGAGTTTTCTAAACCTGTGTTTGAACCTTTTTCAAAGCTATATGACCTCTATTCATTTACCGCATTACCGATCATGGGTAAAATTGTGGCGAATGATGCTGAAAGTTATAAGTATTTAGCAGAATCAATCCGTATGCATCCAGATCAACGCACACTGAAAGGCATGATGGAAAATGCGGGCTTCCAAAACTGTGATTATCACAATCTAACGGGTGGTATCGTTGCGGTACACCGTGGTTTCAAACTGTAATTTTCCAAAATAGCACAAGCAAGGTTGGGTTATGTGGTCAATTCTGGCACTCGGTGCAGTTGAACGATTCATCAATCATGGGATTAATTTGGATGCGATTACTCGCATTCAATTCAATCAATTACAAGGCAAGCTGCTACGTGTCGTCATTGATGCACCCCAGCTTTCTGTTGATGTCTTTTTTGATGAACATAAAGTTCGTCTTGAACCGACTGTAACAGGTAAAAGCCAAACATCTTCTATTTTTGAACAGCGTCCTTTCGATCAAACTAGCCATATTTCAGAAGCCACAGCAACATTGCATGTTAAAAATGTAGTTGAATTGGCCAAGTTATTTGTTGCTGATGAAGTTGGCAATATTCCGTTACAGGGTGATTATCATCTTTTGCAGGACATCCAGAAGATTATTCAACAGATGGAACCTGATTTAGCCTCACACTTAAGCCCATGGATTGGTCCAGCACTTGCGCATGAGATCGGTAAGATTCAATTTGCGCCTCAGCATTTAAAACGTTCTTTACAAAGCCATTTATTTTTTGCTGAAGACTTTTTAAAAGAAGACAGTGGCATTCTAGCTCCCCGCTGGAAAATGGATGATCTGCAACACGATACGCGTCAGCTGAATCAAAATATTGATCGCATAGAAGCAAAAATCCAACAACTCAAAGCTCTACTTAACTCACACCAAGATCAGGTAATTTAATTTATGATTCCGCATATTGCCCGTTTATTCGAACTTTGGCGTATCGCAGCGCACTATAGACTCGACACACTGGTTCCTGCGGAAGAGTTACCTGAAAAAGTCCGCCATGCGCTGTCTTTAATTCGCCTGCACCCTGCCGCATGGTCAAGTAAAGAACGTAAAAATCCGCTTAAGCTTAAAGAAGCTTTAGAAGAGATGGGACCGCTTGCAATTAAATTAGGGCAGTTGCTATCAACACGACGTGACTTAATTCCACCTGAAATTCTACAGCAATTGGTTTTATTGCAAGATCGAGTGAAACCTTTTGGCCAGGATGTAGCTAAGACACGCATTGAACAATCACTGAAAGCCAATATTTCAAGCATCTTTGCACGATTCGATGAACAACCTCTAGCTGCGGCTTCAATTGCACAAGTGCATACGGCAGCTTTTCATGATGGTCGTGAAGTCGTCGTCAAAGTGACTCGTCCAGATATTCGCAGTCAGATTCTACAAGACTTTGAAATTTTGCAGTGGCTCGGTGCAAGCTTGGAAAAGCGTCTTGAAGCGGCACGTGCAGTGCATTTATCTGAAATTATTCAAAATTATCGCCAAGTTATCTTAAATGAACTTGATCTGACACTGGAAGCAGACAACACCCGCCGTATGCGCCATTACTTTACAGGCTCAAGCATGATGTACGTGCCTGAAGTCTATATGGACAGCAAAGATGTCATGGTGGCTGAACGCATTACAGGGGTTCCGATTTCAGATGTAGAAACCTTCGAGCGTTTGGGTATGGATCGTAAGGATCTTGCCGAAAAAGGTTTAACCATCTTCTTTACGCAGGTGTTCCGAGATAATTTTTTCCATGCAGATATGCACCCCGGAAATGTCTTTGTTGAAACCTTAAACCCAAGTCATCCCCGCTATATTGCGCTGGATTGTGCCATTATGGGTGAATTGTCTAAACAAGATCAGATGACCGTTGCCCGTATGTTGCTCGCAGTCATGAACAGCGACTTCATGCAGTTGATTCAAATTGTGCATCAAGCGGGTTGGATTCCACCAGGCACAGATCAAGATGCCTTGGCTCGGGAAATGCGTCGCACCGTTGGACCAATGGTGTCTAAACCGATGCATGAATTAGATTTTGCTGGCATTTTAATTCAGGTCATGGATATCGCTCGTCGTTTCCATTTAGAAATCCCCCCACAATTGATGCTCTTACTGAAGACTTTGGTACACGTGGAAGGCTTAGGTACAGACTTATACCCTGAGTTAGATATTTGGAAGTTGGCAAAACCTATTCTGACAGAATGGGTCAAATCCCAAATGAATCCACAAAAGAATCTAAAAGAGCTGGGGCAAAAAATTCCTGATTTACTGTTAGGTGCTCAGGATTTTCCAACATTGATGATTGATAGTTTAAATGGTTTAAAAAACCAGTCTGCTTGGCATGCCAAACAATTGCATGAATTGCAGATGATGCGCTTGGAAGTTGAGCATCAACAAAAACGAAGTTGGATTTTTGGTAGCCTCATGGCGATTTTACTATCAATAGCCATCATTGCGCCTTGGTATATTTCGATTATTTTAATCATCTTGGCCAGTATTTTAGCCATCTGGCGGATCGCCAAATAAGATGAACACGCCTATTCTAAGAATAGGCTTTTTGTTTGAATGACTGCAAAGTCATCTACTGACACCTCTCGCCATTGTTGAACAATTCGCTGAACTTAAAATAAAAAAATCCGTTTGAGTGAGTGTCATAATGATTCAGATTTTACAGAAACATCCTTCTGCTTTAACCCTCCGTGCAGGCTCACTCGCAAAACAACTTATCGAAAAAGAAGGCTTGCAGCCACAACAGGTCGACATGATTCCTGGTGCAGCAGGAGGTCCAAAAGGTATCGGCCTTATGGGGCTTGATCAAGCTATTTTTGGTGATTTTCTACGACGTGCAAAACAACGACGTTTCTTAATCGGCTCATCTGTCGGGGCATGGCGTTTTGCAGGGATTTTGGCACAAGGCGAACAACTTGGACCAGAACGTTTAGCTGAGTTATATATTCATTTGCCTTTTCATAAAAAAATGAATATTGCGGAGATTGAGAAAATTTCTCGAGAAATGCTGTATAGCATACTCGACCAACAATCCAGAAAACTGGTCGAACACCCTGATTACCATCTCACCATTATTTCAGCCAAAGCCGAACATTTATTTCAGAGTGATCAAAAGCTTGCCCTATATGGTTCCTTATTGGGCATTATCGGCAGTAATGCGATTTCAAGACAACATCTGAGTAAGTTTATGCAGCGGGTGATTTGTCAACCCGCACAATTTCCACAATTTAAAATTCGGGATGATGCATTTAAAACGCATTATTTAAACTTTGATCAAGACAATGTTGCTGACTGGCTGATGGCATCAGGTTCAATTCCAGCAGTGACACCCGCTGTCAAAAATATTGCCAATGCACCTCAGGGGGCATACCGCGATGGTGGTTTGATTGATTATCACATCGACCTGCCTTTTGAAAGCAAAGGAATTGTTTTATATCCACATTTTAGCGACAGTATTATTCCGGGTTGGTTCGATAAAATGTTTAAGTCGCGTACAGCCAATCCTCGAAATCAAGCACGAACTTTACTGATCTCGCCTTCTCAGGCCTATTTACAATCATTGCCTCTAGGTCGTTTGCCTGACCGTAAGGATTTTGTAATGAAGGGTTTAGATGATCAAAAACGAATTGCATGGTGGAAGCAATCCGTCGCAGAAAGCCATCGACTCGGGGATGAGTTTCTAGAATTGACTGAAAAGCAGAATTGGGCTGAGCGAATACAGGATTTATAGTCACTGATTTCTATTTACAATTGAAACAACAAGGACGTTGTACAAAATAAAGTATGTTGATGACTGATTTTTTGTTAAATTTAAATCATTCAACAGGCTTATGCTAATAATGACTCAAAATAAAATTCCAAAATTTGCCATCGTTGGAGCAGGAACGGCTGGGCTTGCAGCTGCAATTTTACTTGCGCAACAGAATATTCATGTCACCATTTTTGAGAAAGCTGCTGCACTTGAACCTGTTGGTGCAGGTCTGCTACTACAACCCTCAGGACTGGCTGTTTTTGAACACCTAGGTGTTTTAGAGGATGCTTTAAAACTTGGCGCATGGGTCACAGGTTTAGAAGGACAACTCGCCAATGGGTTTAAATTGGTGGATAGTCATTATGCACAGGCTCACCCCGATTTTTATGGTCTAGGTATTCATCGGGCAACCTTGTGCCACGTATTGGAAAAAAAATGCCAGGCATATGCTGAATGGATCACATGGCAAATGAATACCGATATTCATCGGCTTGAAGAATATACAGATGAAATTCGAGTCATCGGCACCCATCAACATGAATACTTTGACGATGTTTTTGATACCGTCATAATTGCCAATGGTGCACGAAGTCAGTTAAGACCCGGTCAATGGGTTAAAGTTGACCAAGCTTATCCTTGGGGAGCCAAATGGACCATTGTGCCCGAATGTTTAGCATTGGATACACAGATCCTGCATCAATTTTATGACCGCGCTAAAATCATGATGGGAATTCTGCCCACAGGCGCTATTCCAAATCAACCACAGCAACGACTTTCCAGTATTTTTTGGAGTCTACCCAGCAATCGGCTAGAGAGTTTTTTACCCGACCAACATGCACGTTCTGAATGGCTCAAAGAAATTTCCAAACGCTGGAAACCTGCAGCGGATTGGTTAGAGCAAGTCATCGCCAATCCAGAAGAAAAACAGCAATGGCTCTCAGCCAATTACCGTGATGTAGTACTTTCCAAGTTCGGTGAGGGACGTATTGGTGTGATGGGTGATGCTGCACATGCAATGAGTCCACAGCTTGGTCAAGGTGCGAATATGGCACTTTTAGATGCATGGGCTTTGGGACAAGCTGCTCAACATGCAAGAGACAATCAAGGGATCAATTATGCAAAGCTTTGGCAAAATTACCATCAGCATCGGAAAAGCTCAACAGATTTTTATCAATTTCTAAGTCGCTTGCTCACCCCACTGTATCAATCTGATCTTTGGTGGGCAGGTGCTTTGCGAGATTTCAGCTTTTCATGGATGTATCGAATTCCCTATTTTCGCAAAGAGATGGCCATTACAGTAACAGGCTTAAAGTCAGGTATGTTTAGCCAAATGAAGTATCAGGATATTGCGCAATCCTCAGTGAACAGAAAAAAATACTGAACAGCATGACAAGACCATATATGCAACAGCCCTAAAGCTGATCTTGCTCGATAAAATACTGGCATTCCGCTCACTCAGATAAATTAACATGAATGCAAATTCATTACATTTCATCAAAATTTTATCAAGGACTCAGGTTGCAGATAAAATAATTTTTGCTGTTTATATCTGACAATTTTATGTGACACCCTGCCCCCGTTTGAAGGCATGCAAGGTCGCCGTTGACCAAAGATAGATGCATAGCACAGACAAAACACTGCTATGTGTGCAGTACAAGCGTTGTAATCTCGCTGAAAAGTAAAGCGCCCGCTAGGCAAATGGATTGAAATTTTTGACAAAATATAAACTTGGGAAAATAACTTAAATAGTATGTAAGTTTTCAATCATGTCTGTACAAGACTTTTTTAATCTCCACTAAATGCATGATCAATATTTTCCTAAAACGTTGGAAATAACGTACACTATACAAGCACTATACTGTCTACAGCGTGTGTTTAAAGCAACTCTCTTATATTGATTAACTTGGTGAAATCCTATGAACAATCTGCAATGGCTCGATGAAGTAAAATTTAACGAACAAGGACTTATTCCTGCTATTGCACAACATCATCAAACTGGGCGTATTTTGATGGTGGCATGGATGAACCGTGAAACACTTCAACTCACCGCTGAAAAAATGCGTGGCGTTTACTTCTCCCGCTCACGCAATAAATTATGGTTTAAAGGTGAAGAGTCTGGGCATTTCCAAACCGTTTATGAGATTCGTTTAGATTGTGATGCGGATGTCATCGTTTTACAAATCGAACAACATGGGGGCATTGCCTGCCATACAGGTCGTGAGTCTTGTTTTTATCGTAAGTTAACACCTAATGGCTGGGAAATTGTTGATGCGCAACTGAAAGACCCTCAAGCAATTTATGGCGAAAATACTTCAGCCAATGCACATACAATTGCCATGAATGCATCCAATGCTCAGGCTGAACAGGTCGAAGTTTTAGATTATCTAGGCAAAATGATGGCTGAGCGCAAAGCTGCGGACCCTGAATCATCTTATGTTGCCAAGCTTTACCATAAAGGTTTGAATAAAATCTTAGAAAAAATTGGTGAAGAAAGTGTTGAAACAATCATTGCTGCAAAAGACTTTCAATCGGAAGCCAATGAAAATCATAAAAATGATTTAATCTATGAAGTTGCAGACCTCTGGTTCCATACCATTGTGATGCTTGGCTATTTTGATTTGGATGTTCAAGTGGTATTAAATGAACTTGCTCGTCGTCAAGGGCTCTCTGGTTTAGTTGAAAAAGCCAATCGTGAGCATTGATTAAGAAATCGGCATTGATAATATTCTTATGGTCTTCAATGCATATCAGCCATAAAAAAGCAGCGAATATTCGCTGCTTTTTTATTACAGTTTTAGATTAAGAAGATTTCTTTTCAATAGATGGCGCAATTGGATCAGCAGTCAAATAACCGACAGCAGCCGCATAGCGATCTTTATAATTGCTACGAATCAATGGATCTAGAGTTGCTTGAACCTTGCTGTGTAAAGAACCCCAATCCCCAGCATGTTGGAAGTTACTCATGATATAAGTCCAACCATTAATTGAATCTACTGCATGCAAACCTGTTGATTCAGCACCTGCTGGGCAAGAAAGAATACGATCTAATTTCTTCGAATCTACGTTATATGCCCATAAGTAATTATTCACATGATTACCACTGTCTTCACCAATAAATAGGGTACGCAGCGCTTCAGAAAATTTTAAGTTATCAGCACTTGCAATGGTATTTGGATCAGAAGTATTTCCAATATTCAAAGGATCAGCAGAAGCATCAATATCTTTGCCTATTAAAAGCATGTGTGATTGGTAGGGTACCCAGTCACTTTGAATTGGACTACCTGATTTATCGCTCTTCGAACCTGCCATATCATGTGCAACGATACCACCAGCAGAAATCTTTTTCGCAAATGCTACATTATGCGTTTCGACCCAAGCTGCATTTCCTCTCACCATAGAATCTTGGATATTGGCAAGAGCAGAATAAGCAACTTTGTCTTTAGCATTGACGGTGGTTCCTTCCATTTTTGTAAATGCCATACTCCCCCCCATCAATGCTGCATAGCGATGCGTTTCCAAGAATGCAGCTGCTTTTTCCATACCCGGTTTAACTTTCACCCAAACTGTTTTCTTTTGCAGAATGATTTTGGTATAGCTTGCATCTTGTGGATCTTTGTCTAAGCTTTCCATGATTTGACTAGGTTGAATATTTTGAACATTCACCAAATCTTCAATTTCTTGACTGGTTGCATGACCTAGCTTAATCCATTGAATCTGTGCTGTTGAGGTTTCATTCAACTCATTTAAATACTTCGCCACATATAATGTTCCAGCAGATAAATCTTTCTCTTTATCCGCAACAAACATAAACAAACCACCATTGGTATAATCATCACCCATCAGTGCAGTACGATTGTCTGGCATCACTTGAATCAACTCATGCGAGATACGACCCAAGCAATAGTGCTTTTTCACTGATCCTGTACCATCTTTATTCACAGTCACTTCAGGTAAGTGACCGTAGTTATAAGGTTTTGCTGAGGTTTCATCACCATAGACATTTTTACTATAAGCCTTCATGGTGGTCATATCAGTACCTAAGCCCTGACCAAATGCATCTGGTTCATATTCTTCGCTTGAAAGATGTGTCCCCCATGGTGACAAACTTGCACCACAAGTAATCCATAAGCCATGCGCTTTAGACATATCAACATTGTGATATTTCACAAATGACAAATGACCAGTTTTCGGATCTTGATCAAGTGAAATCACCCCAATTGGCGATGGCAATTTGCCATACATGTCATTACCTGCTAAATCACGTGTGGTATATTCAAACTGCACCACTGCAAACACAGGATTACCTTTTACACCATCAATCTTGGCATCTTTAACAGTCAATAAAGATGTTCCATCTGGGCAATCTGAAAAGAATTGACGTGGTGAACCTGTAGAGTTGTCCATGATTGGCTTATTATTAATATCGTAATAGCCACCCGCCAAGATTTTACCGCCCTTTCCATCACTAACCATATCACCTGTCTGGAAAAAGGTTTTATAAGCAAGTTTGTAGTCAGTTTTACTATTATCATCCCAAGTAACAGCAAGACCTGATGCGACTGTGGTTGTAGCCATCGCTGCTGGATTTGCCAAAGTTGGGGCATCCATCGGGGTAAATGTTGCGGTCTTAAGTTTGGCTGGATTGATCGGTTGAACGCTGTCTTTGTCATCATCGTTGCAACCTGCAAGAGTCGCAGAAGTTGCCATTGCCCCAAGTGGAAGAAACGGAATGCTGGCTAACCATGTAAGCACTTCACGGCGTGTGTGTTGGCTGGCTGAATTTGTCATAACTTTATCCAAACATATTATAGAATTTTTCCCGAGCCTAGTTTAGAAAGCAGTTATGACAATCTAGTTTCACTTTTAAGTCATTTTAAAGACAAACTTATATAAATATTCGTATGATGATAAAAAAGCTCAAGTTTGATGTTTTAAGTTTTTCTTCTCAACCTGTCTTCTTTTTCCCTGCATCATCATTCTACAACAACTGCATAGATTTAATCCTAGCACTCAGCATTCTTTGCTATACTCAGCGCATACTGAATTTCAACCCAATAAGATTTCATAACGACTGTGCCTTATTCTTTTACGCCAACCTCCGAGCAAAGTTTTGCAATTGCAGAAGCAAGAAAAGGACAATCCTTTAAAGTGATTGCCTATGCTGGTACAGGTAAAACGACTACTTTACAGTTAATCAGCGATGCCATGACTGATCGACGTGGAATGTATCTGGCGTTTAATAAAGCCATCGCAACAGAAGCACAGAATAAATTTCATCAAAATGTAGATTGCAGAACCTTTCATTCCCTTGCTTTCCGTAGTGTGCCTCGTGGAGTAACCGATAAATTACGCCTGCCCCGTTTAAGCCCAAGTTTTATTGCAAAAGAATATCGACTTGAACCGATTACATTGAGACGCTTAATGGGGGGACGTTATGAAAAATACGTGTTGATGCCCAGTCGTTTAGCCAGTCTGGTGGCCAACGCAGTCAGTTATTTCTGCTCAACAAGTTCTCAATATCCTGCACCACGTCATATACAAGCACCCAGCTGGTTGCATCCCGATGATGTCGAATCTTTGCAAACACACCTTTATAAAGCGGTAGAGCGTCGTTGGTTAGAGTCGATTGACCCAAACCATCAAGCGGGAATCGGTCATGATATTTATCTCAAATTATGGGCGCTTTCAGACCCATTTATTCCCGCAGATTATGTCTTGTTTGATGAGGCACAAGATGCTGATCCATTGATGCTCGGCATTTTACTACGTCAACGCAACACCCAAGTCATTTATGTCGGCGATGCACACCAACAAATTTACGCATGGCGTGGTGCAGTCAATGCCATGCAGCAAATGCCACTTCCTGAATCTCGTTTAACCACCTCATTTCGTTTTGGCGATGCGATTGCAGATGTCGCAAATCGTCTACTCAGTGCTTTGGAGGAAACTGTCCCTCTGTTGGGGAATCCAGAAATGAAATCTACTGTGGTTAACAAACCCCATACCAAAATGCGTGATGCAATTTTATGCCGTACCAATGCCCGAGCAATGGAATTGCTTCTTTCAGGTCTGGTTCAGGGAGATAAAGTCAGTTTGCAGGCCGATCATGCCAAACTCAATCGTTTTGTCGATGCCGCCAGTTTATTAAAACAGGGCAAACGTGTAGTCGATGTTCCTGAATTAGCATGGTTTAATTCTTGGCATGACGTGCATGAATATTGTGAAACCAATGACGGAAGTGATATCAAGCCTTTAGTTAAACTGGTTGATGACCATGGTACAGACCCACTCAAAAAAGCACTTGCTAAAATTACCCCAATAGAGCAAGCTGATTATGTGATTTCTACTGCACATAAAGCCAAGGGACTTGAGTGGAATCGAGTTCATATCGAAGATGATTACCAATTTAAAATAAACGGTTTGGAACATAAAATCAGTGATGAAGAATTGAGACTTTTATATGTTGCTTGTACCCGAGCAAAAGCCAGTCTAAATATTCATCACATTTATGATCTGGTACAACAACTGAAAGTAAAAACTCCATTTAAAAATCAGGCAACAGCATAAGGTTTTGATCCCTTCATCAATATGTAAAATCGCATAGTCAAAAGATGAATCGTCATAGACTTTCATGTTGCCCGTTAAATGTCAGGTATCTTATGAAACTAGAAGCAATTCATTTTCGGCATACATACCATTTTGCTGATTTAAAAATAAATTTCGATAATAAAAATAATAAATCGATTACCCTCATTGTGGGTGATCAAGCCAGCGGTAAAACCGCCATCATTAAGAATATTTATCAAGCGTTGAGTTGGTTTCCAGCTCGTCTGAAAGATTTAAGAACGCCTGGTATTGTGATGCTTGATCAGGACATCATGCAGGACCGCATTCAGTCTAAAATTGATGTTCATATCCATTTCCCAGCAGAAATGGGACAATTGACAGAAAGTAATGCAACAACTGAAGCTGATCCTCAAAGCTGTCATTGGCAGCTTTATAAAACCATTAATAGCTCAGGGATAGGAATCAGCAAAGTTGAACTACAGCAACTCGAACAGTTGGTGGAGCGTTATCAGCAAGTGATTAAAAATGATCCCCTACAAGGATTACCTATGCTGGCTTACTATCCCGCTGAACGTTTTGTCAATGAGGTTAATATTCTCAATAAAAATAATCCGATTGTTTTACAAGCACATAATGCCTATGAATTGGTACCAATTCCCTATACAACCTTTGCTCGATTTTTCGAATGGTTCAGGGAAATGAGTGATATTGAAAATGCACAACTTGCACAATTATTTCAAAATGTTCTAGAAAAAAAACAGCCAGCTGCTCAGCTCGATCAAGACTTTCAACATATTTTATTTCAGGCACATTCGCAATTGCATGCACCCAGCTTACAAGCACTAAAGAAAAGCCTGAATATCATTCTTCCTGAAATCACCGATATCTATCTGGAATACCAACCCAAGCTACAACTCATGGTCACTTATAAGGACCACAATTTTAGTTATCAACAATTGTCCAATACCGTCAAAAATTGGTTGGCATTGGTGGGGGATATTGTACGTCGCCTGTGTTTGCTCAATCCATTGAGCCTTTATCCTTGTGAAGAGGGTGAAGGCATCTTGCTGATCGATCAAATTGATGTCGATTTAGATCAACTCGGATTACAGTTCATTCTGGATCGCTTAAATATGGCATTTCCTCGTCTGCAAATCATTGCAACAGCCAGCCATGAATCCCTGTTGGAACAAGCGGATGAATATCAATGTTTTAAACTTGAAAATAAACAACTTTATGAAATTAAAAACAATGATGTATGGGATGAATATCAATACATCTATGAAAATTTGTTGAAAGAAATCCCTAAAGATAACGAACAGCCTTTACTTGAACCCAGTATGCAGAGTCTCAATGCACAACAATTATTTCAGCAATTTCAACAGCTCAATGAAGAGCAACAAGCTGAATTGAAGCGTTTAATTCAGTCAGGTGATGATCAGTCTTCGCATAAATCATTGCTTTAAAAAGAACTTAGTCGGAAAGTTTTTCTGCCAACATGATAAATGTTGAGAAATGGCCAACCTCTGCTTTTTTAACATTCTCAAATCGTGACGATGCTTATTTTGAATTGATTTTTTGTCAAAGCTGATCAAAATCATAGATTACGACGCATGGCTTAAAGATTAAACAGCCAAATGCGATCATAAGCGTATAATTACAAATGTTTGCGCAAAAACTGACAAAATAAATTGATGTTATTCTGCTCATGTAATACTATGAAAAAATCAATTCAAATTAGATTTTTCAATCTTAATTGATTTTCTAATCGTTTTCTCATGTTGCGCAACACAACTGATTTTTACTCATTAATTTAACTCGGCTTTCAAGATTTAAGTTATTGGACTGTTCCTTGCATTCCTCAAATCCTTGAAAGATAAGATTCACATAGGTTTCACGACCTATTCACGATAATGGATACGCGTGTGCTTCCGATTATTATTCTATTACCGTTAATACTTGGCACTACCCTTGTCCTGTGGCTGAAGCAATTCTCTCGTGGGGTAACAGCTTTAGGGGCAATCGGGGTCAGTTTAAGCAGTTTTATACTGTTACTGACTCAGGCAAAAACAGTATTGAGCGGCAATGCCATTTTAGAACAGTGGCAATGGTTACCCCAAATTGGGATTGATTTTAGCTTTCGTCTAGATGCATTAAGTTTAATTTTTTCATTGCTGATCACCGGTATTGGCACCCTGATTTATATCTATGCCTACTACTATCTAAATCCTAAAAACTCTCTCAGCAAACTCTATTCATTATTGATGCTATTCATGGCAGCGATGCTGGGTATTTCTCTATCGAACAACCTCATCATATTATTGGTGTTCTGGGAACTGACCAGTATTTCATCGTTCTTGCTCGTGGGTTACTGGAGCAATTACGAAGCGGCGCAACGTGGCGCACGTATGGCACTGACCATCACAGGAATGGGTGGCTTAGCCATGCTGGGTGGATTTATTTTGATTGGTCATATTGCAGGTACCTATCAAATTGACCAACTCACCACAATGACAACAACAATTCAAAGCAGTGGTTTATTTGTCCCAGCCTTATTATTGATTTTATTGGGTGCATTTACCAAAAGTGCGCAATTTCCTTTTCACTTTTGGCTTCCAAATGCGATGGCAGCCCCAACGCCTGTATCAGCCTATCTACATTCAGCGACCATGGTCAAAGCGGGGATTTTCCTTGTTGCTCGCTTACTTCCCATTTTTGTGGGTTCAGCGTTGTTTCATAACATTGTGACCACCATTGGATTGTTTACCTTATGTATGGCAGCATTCTTTGCCATTTTCAAAGAAGATTTAAAAGGTTTACTGGCTTACTCGACGATTAGTCATTTAGGTCTGATCATGTGTCTCTTGGGCATAGGTTCTCCATTAGCCGTTGCAGCAGCGATTTTCCATATCATTAACCATGCCACATTTAAAGCCGCTTTGTTCATGATTGCAGGAATCATTGATCATGAATCAGGTACACGTGACTTAAGAAAACTCAGTGGACTATGGCAACTGCTTCCTTTTACTGCAACATTAACCATGATTACCGCTGCAAGTATGGCTGGTGTACCCCTCACCAATGGCTTTATTTCTAAAGAAATGTTCTTTACGGAATTATTGGCAAACTTATCTGGTGGCTATGTTGTCCTAGCCGCAATTGTTGCAACCTTGGCTGGGCTATTTGCAGTTGCCTATTCGGTACGTCTGGTACATGGTGTATTTTTTGATGGTGATCTAGGACGTGATGTGCCCAATAAAAATGCGCATGAACCGCCGCTTGGGATGCGCCTACCCGCAATTGTATTGGCAACGCTATGTATTCTGGTGGGTATTCTTCCTGCCCTTTTGGTGGAAAATATCGTCAATGCAGGAACACGTGCATCTACACAATACTTAAACTTTGAAGGTGTTCATTTAGCCATTTGGCATGGTTTTAATCTGCCTTTACTCATGAGTGCTGTTGCCCTCATCGGCGGTGTAGTTTTCTACTTTGCCTTAGCCAAAGGTGGACGAATTCGTGAAATAGACCTTGACCCAAGCTTAGGGCGTTTACAAGGAAAATTATTATTTGAAGATTTCCTGAAAAATCTGTTATCACTATCTCGCAAGATAAAGAAAAATACCGAAACGGGTTCACTGCAAAACTATTTATTGCTCATTCTTGCGTTGAGTATTGCTTTAGTTGCCGCACCGCTACTCAACCAAAACCTGACTACAGGGACACGTGAACTTACCCATGCACCATTCACAGCAATCGTCCTTTGGTTATTGCTGTTCTCGGCATGTTGGATGATGCTGTGGTTCCATCATGAACGGATCAAGGCAGTGCTAATTAGTGGTGCAATAGGTCTGGTCGTCACCATGATTTTTGTGACGCTTTCAGCCCCTGATCTGGCACTGACTCAAATTACTGTAGATGTGGTTACCACCGTACTCTTGTTGATGAGTCTGTCACTCCTTCCTCAACTGACACCTTATGAATCGAGCCGTACACGTCGCTGGCGTGATGCTGTGATTGCCATTGGTGGAGGTATCGGAATCGGTTGGATTGCATGGCTCATCATGACACGTGATCATCATTCAATTTCATGGTTCTTTGTACAACAGTCACTTCCATTGGGTGGTGGTTCAAATATCGTCAATGTCATTCTAGTCGATTTCCGTGGTTTCGATACCTTTGGTGAAATTGCTGTATTGGGTATTGCAGCGATTGGTGCACTCTGCATGATGGATGGGATGCGTACACACGGTACCACCATGACAAAAGGATTAAGCTATCGCTTTAACCCATCACCTTTGATGTTCCGTATGACTGCCTCATGGGTACTCCCTGTTGCTTTAGTGGTCAGTTTATATATTTTCTTACGTGGACATAATTATCCAGGTGGTGGCTTTATTGCGGGTTTAATCACCTCAATGGCACTGGTGATTCAATATATCGCACTCGGACAAGACCAAGCGGAAAAAATGCTGCGAGCGAAATCAGGTCGTCTCTACGAAATTTGGATTGGATTAGGATTATTGATTGCAGGGCTGTCAGGCATTGCTTCATGGTTGTGGGCTCGTCCTTTCCTCACCAGTGCGCATGTCTATGTTGAATCCAGCCTATTTGGAACATTCCATCTCGCTTCTGCGGCAGCATTCGATCTTGGTGTATATGGCACTGTAGTGGGTGCGACAATGTTACTCATTTCTGTTTTAGGCGACTCTAGACATTCCAGTATGTCTGGTCCAGTACCCAAGGAGTAATGCATGATCAGTTTAGAATTTTTAATTGCATCTGCGATTGGATTATTGGTTGCTTCTGGTATCTATCTTATTCTTCGAGCTCGTACCTTTCCTGTTGTTCTGGGATTGGCGATGATTGGCTATGCCGTGAATATTTTTCTATTCGCGATGGGAAGAATACAAATCAGTTCACCCGCCATTCTCATTCAGGCGACAAAAGTCACCGATCCTTTACCGCAAGCTTTGGTACTCACAGCAATTGTGATTGGCTTTGCAACCACCGCTTTTATCGTGCAGTTGGCATTACGCAGCCGATATGAATCGGGTACCGACCATGTTGATGCAAAAGAGGAACCCAGCAGTTTTGACCCACGTGAGGATGAGCCATAATGAGCAGCTTTTTAGATTTTTGGTATGCTCACTCTCCAATTATGAGTATCCTGATTCCGGCATTTACTGGTTTCTTACTCATTTTACTGGGCAATCCTGGTTCTGGGGCTTTAAAACATGATTGGCGACAGCCATGGCGTCGTGGTCTAAGTTTAGTTTCGATTGTTCTCGGACTTGCGACAGCAATTGCTTATCTGCTCCAAGCCAATACTGGAAAAATATTTGTTTATCAATTGGCTGAATGGTCAGCACCATTTGGTATCGTTTTGGTGCTGGATCGTTTATCAGCATTAATGTTGGTGCTTACCTACGCACTTGCAACCCCAATTTTATGGTTTGCCAGTAAGGAATGGGATGAGCGTGGTCGCTACTTCCATGCCATGTTCCATCTGTTGCTGATGGGATTGAGTGGTGCATTTCTAACAGGCGATTTGTTCAATCTATTTGTTTTCTTTGAAATATTGTTAATGGCATCATACGTATTGCTATTACATGGTCAAGGCAAAGCCCGTTTTCAACTGGGTATACATTACGTCACCATTAACTTACTGGCTTCAGCCCTGTTCTTGATTGGATTAGGCATGATTTATGGCAGTGTGGGTAGTTTAAATATGGCAGATGTGGGGCGATTGTTACCTACTTTAGACAACGATCAACATCGACTTGCGATTGCGGGCGGTTTACTGCTGTTCGTGGTATTTGGGATCAAGGCAGCCATGTTACCTGTCGGATTTTGGCTACCAAAAACTTATGCTGTCGCAACAACACCAGTTGCTGCCATTTTCACGATCATGACCAAAGTCGGTGTGTATGCGATTTTACGTGTTAACGGCACAGTATTTAATGATGCTTTAGGCGCCCATTTTCTTCAGACATGGTTATTGCCTATCGGTTTGCTCACTTCACTTTATGGGGTCATTGGAGCACTGGCAGCAGAGCGTTTGCGTCGTTTTGTCGGCTTTATGGTGCTGTCTTCGATTGGCACAATTTTAGTTGCCATTTCAATGCTCAATACACAAGCATGGTCGGCAGGTTTATATTACCTGGTCCATAGTACTGTAATTGCAGCATCGTTTTACTTAGTATGTGGCTGGATTACGTCACAACGTGGTGAAATGAAAGATCACCTCAAAGTTGCGCCTAAAATGAAGCAAGACAAAGTGCTGGCAATGACGTTCTTTCTGATTGCATTGATGATGGCAGGCTTACCGCCATTTAGTGGCTTTTTGGGTAAGGTTTTAATTTTGCAAGCCACTGCAAATATTCCGGCGCAAGGCTGGATTATTGCGGTGATTCTACTCGTCAGCCTATTGAGTATTATTGCTTTTACTCGAGTCGGATTCATTCTCTTTTGGCGTGCAACTGCACCTGAAAATAATCCTAAAGAGCAAGCTTATGCTGCTTATCAAGCTTTGCCAAATCAAGCACCGGCACGCAACGATAAAACAATTTATCTATTGCTGGTGGCTTTAATTGCCTATGTTGTCTGTGCCGCCCCCATTTTAAACTATATTGAAAAAACAGCCGCACAAATTACTGATGCATCCGTGTATCAGCACGGTATTTTAAAAACTGATGAACAAGGACAAACCATTAGTGTCCAGCCGTTCGATCCGAACTATGTTCCTGAAACCAAATACAATGGTGAAATGATCGATCCAAACGCGCATTATATTCCCTATATTATTAGCCCAGATACTTTACAGGGCGAACATATCTCTGAGTATAAGCAGCGTCAAATCAAAGGACAGGAACAGCAGCATACGGAAAATAATCAACTGAAGCCAATGGAGCAATAAATGCAGAATCAATCATTATTGACCCGTATTGTGCCGCATCCCTTTGTATCTGTGATTGTGGCAATGAGTTGGCTGATGCTGAATCATAGCGCTGAAAGTTTTGATATTGTGGTGGCAATCACGCTAGGTCTGATTATTCCCAAATTGATACAGCCCTTTATTGTTTGCACCCCGAATATTCATTGGAAAAGTGCCATTCAATTATTCTTAGTGGTGCTGTGGGACATCATTATCAGTAATATTAAAGTCGCAAAACAGGTTTTGGGTCCCACCAAAAATCTTCAACCCAAATGGTTTCGAATCCCTTTGGACACAGACCATGAACACGTGAATACACTGTTAGCGATGATCATTACCACCACCCCCGGTACTGTCAGTGCCGGAATCGATCAAGAGCGTGGGGATATTTTGGTTCATGCCTTGAGTTGCGATGATGTCGATGCTGAAATCCAAGCCATTAAAGCCCGCTATGAAGTTCCACTAATTGAGATATTTGACCTTCAATCAGGAGACCGCTCATGAGTATTCTGCCTTATGCGTTAGGCATTTGTTTAGTTGCCGTCACGCTCTCCATGTTGCTGTGTTTGATTCGTTTGGTGATGGGACCTTCGATTGTAGATCGACTACTTGCGCTTGATACCTTATTTTTAAATGCGACTTGCTTAATCGTGATTCTGGGTATTTATTGGGCAAGTACGTCAATGTTTGAAGGTGCGCTTTTGGTCGCAATGCTTGGTTTTGTTTCAACTGCTGCACTTGCCCGTTATTTCACAACAGGTCATGTGATTGATTAAGGAGGGCTGCCATGGAAAATAATATGCAACTTATCATGGAAATAACCGTTTCCTTTTTTCTCATTATCGGTGCATTTTTTACTTTAGTTGGCGGGATCGGGATGGTTAAACTACCTGACTTATTTATGCGACTCCATGCACCAACCAAATCGAGTACTTTAGGTTTAGGCAGCTTTCTACTTGCAGGCATGATTTATGCCGCATTTAACAGTCGTTTGGGTTTTGCAGAACTCCTGATTACCTTATTGGCTTTTATTACGGCGCCTGTATCTGCAAACTTAATTGCTCAAGCGGCAATTCATTTACGACTCCGTTCTACGTCTGGGGATGTTCCTGAAGCAATCAATCGACCTTTACCCTGGCAACGTCAGAAAATTATCAAACAATTTAAGGATGATATTTAATTCATCTTGAGCTTAACAGCAGTGTTAGAAAACAAGAAATTTTTAGCACTGCTTTAGGTTAAACACCCAATCAAACCCATTCGAGTAATTTAAAAAAACAAATACTTAGTGGATTCTTTTAAACATCCCAGCGCCTCTTCTCTGATTTTTCTACAAAAACATGGCTAAAAAATTAGCACACGCCTCAGCATAATTTTAAAATTCGAGGCTATGCCAATTCATTGAAACCTGTACAATAAAATCAGCTTAATAAATGAGATTGAGTATGTATACTGGCATTGTTCAAGGCTTAGAAAAAGTGGTCAACATCCGACATAGCGATCACTTTACAACCCTTTATATTTCCAATGAAAATCACTTTTTTGACGATATTTTTATAGGTGCAAGTGTTGCAATTGATGGAACATGCTTAACAGCAACAGGTTATGATAGCGTGTTAGATACGGTATCATTTGATGTCTCCGCACTCACCATGTCATTGACCACACTACAATTTTTGAATATTGGTGATCAGGTCAATGTAGAAAGGTCAATTAAAGCCGGAATGGAAAATGGTGGACACAATCTTTATGGACATATTGAAGGTATGGCAACCATTCGGGATCTTATCCATACAGGTGAGACGGTACATATTGATCTTGTCATCCCTGACGAAAATATCAAATACTTCTTTAAGAAAGGTTTTATTGGACTGCAAGGTTGCAGTCTGACGGTCAATCGGGTTGATCGAAAAAATAATGAAATATCAGTGGATTTAATTCCAGAAACCTTGCGATTGACCACGTTTAAACATGCTCAAGTCGGTGGAAAGCTCAATTATGAAATCGACCAAATGACCCGTACCATGGTGGATACTTTAGAAAGTATCCATCAGCGTCTCCATGAAAACTAAAAAAGCCAGTATTTACAATGGCCTTTTTGGGTACTTATTTGAATTAACTATAAAGCGGTGGATGAACTTCTTCTTGGAAACTTTCCATTCCATACTCATCCGCCAATTTTTCCTTCCAATAAGCAACAATCTTTGAATAATCAATTTCATCTGGATGAAAATCAGCTTTATAATAAGACAAATATTCTGGAATCAATGAAATCAGCATTTTGGAAATCATATAAATTCCAAAAATGTTTTGTGGGACTTTCGGTAAACTTTTTTTCCAATCCTGCATAAACAAACGTGTTGCAGAATAAAATGTGAGACTTGCAAAACCTGTAGTCACATTACGCATCACTGTACGACGTGTACGATCATCCTTATATATTGCCTGATATACATCAAAAGCCACTGCACGATGCTCAATCTCTTCAATTGCATGCCATACCCACAGTTTAACAGCATCATCATCCAAAGTACTTAATACTTCAGGATGTCGCAGAATATAACCACCCAATAAAGCGGTGAAGTGTTCAAATGCCGCAGTGACCGCAAGTTGCAATTTGGGATGAACACTTTTGATAAATGCATCTCGACGTGCCAACCACGCTTGGAAACTGTCAAGGTTATAGTCATCACGGCGCCATGCATCATTAAATTCTGTATGTGCTTTGGAATGCATGGCTTCTTGCCCAATGAACGCCGCAATTTGTGCTTGCAATTTTTCGTCTGTAATTTTGTCTCGTACATTACGCACACTATGCACGAAGAATTGTTCACCAATCGGAAAAGTTGAAGACAATGCGGTAAGTAAGTGCGACATCACGGGTGAATTCGCAAAAAAATGTCTGCGAATCGCTTTAGGGTTAAAGCTTGGTTTACGGACTTTAATACCAATAGCTTTAGGACGATTTAAATATGATTTTTCTGCCGTCACTTGAACTGTTGACATCGGTCTAATCCTACATTTGTCTGAATTCAATCTATATTGGCATAATCTCAATATTTGTATATTGCATAATCATTCATAGAATAGCAAAAATGCTCAGATTGTCAGAACAGTCAGATAGATATGAAAAATATCATGTTAAATTAAATATTTTATTGTTTAAAAATAAATAACTTATATATAGATTTCATTCTTTTCAATCATTTGTATTTTGTCACTAAAACCAACAAAGTTCCGACAAAAAACAAAGCCTGCAATGATGCAGGCTTTGGAAATGGGTCTTTGGATATTTAGCGTTTAAAGTCAAACATCAAGGTAATCCAAAATACCTTCTGCTGCTTCTCGCCCTTCCCAGATTGCAGTCACAACCAAGTCAGAACCGCGCACCATATCACCACCTGCAAAGATTTTCGGATTAGAGGTCTGGAATTTAAATTCTTGCTTTTCAGCAGCGAGTACACGACCAGAGCCGTCTAAATCTATGTTTGCACCTGCAAACCAATCAGCCGGAGATGTTCTGAAACCAAAAGCCAGCAATACCGCATCTGCCGGTAAAACTTCTTCTGAACCGGGAATAGGCTCAGGGCTACGACGACCGCGGCTATCTGGCTGGCTGAGTTGAGTAGTTACAAATTTAACACCCGTCACTTTACCATTTTCGCCTACGATTTCAATCGGTTGACGATTGAATTGGAATTCCACACCTTCCTCGCGTGCATTCTTCACTTCACGACGTGAACCTGGCATGTTTTCTTCATCACGACGGTAAGCACAGGTAACCGATTCAGCACCTTGACGAATTGAAGTACGGTTACAGTCCATCGCCGTGTCTCCACCGCCTAGCACGATAACTTTTTTGCCTTCAACACTGATATATTCTGATGGATCTTTTTCCCAACCCTGGCAACGATTCACATTGGCGATCAAGAAATCCAGCGCATCATAAACACCCTCAAGATCTTCACCGGCAAAGCCACCTTTCATATAGGTATATGTTCCCATCCCCATGAATACAGCGTCATAGTCTGCAAGTAATTGATCAATGGCAATATCAGTACCAATTTCAGTATTTAAGCGGAATTCAACGCCCATGCCAGTGAAAATTTCACGGCGGCGTTTCATCACGTCTTTTTCCATTTTAAATTCTGGAATACCAAAAGTCAGCAAACCACCAATTTCAGGACGTTTGTCAAAAACAACAGGTTTGACCCCATTGCGTACCAAAATATCCGCACAACCTAAACCTGCTGGACCTGCACCGATAATTGCCACTTTTTTGTCTGTCCATTTTACCGAGGACATATCTGGACGCCAGCCTAAAGCAAAGGCAGTATCATTAATATATTTTTCCGCATTACCAATCGTTACAGCGCCAAAACCATCGTTTAGAGTACATGCCCCCTCACATAAACGATCTTGTGGGCAAACACGACCACAGACTTCAGGCAAGGTATTGGTTTGATGACAAAGCTCTGCTGCCTGGAAAATACGTCCTTCTGCAATCAGCTTCAACCAGTTTGGAATATAGTTATGTACTGGACATTTCCATTCACAATATGGGTTACCACAACCTAAACAACGGTGGGTTTGGTTTGCTGCCACTTCCGCTGTAAAAGGTTTATAAATTTCCACAAACTCTGCTTTGCGGACATTAATATCTTTTTTCTCTGGATCTTGGCGTGCTACATCCAGAAATTGAAAGTCATTATTTAGGCGCTCTGCCATGTCTCTCTCCGTGGGTGAGCGTGGATAACTTTTCACTTGTGTATATCTGTGAAGTTATCCACACCTACCTAAAATATGAGTAGTGGAATTATTGTGGATCTGCTTGAGTTGTCTTCAAAAGCGTTTGCAAATTAGCAGCTTTTGGTTTCACAAGCCAGAATTTACGGCTGTAGAAATCAAACTCGTTGCGGATCTTGTACGCCCAAGCACTACCTGTTTCAGCAATATGTTCATCTAAGATGCGAAGTAGGAATTCTTGATGTTCTTCCATCGCTTCTGTAGAAATACGGTTTAACTCAATCAATTCATGGTTGTAGTAATCGACAAAGTCATTATCCAAGTCAAGTACATAAGCAAAACCACCGGTCATACCCGCACCAAAGTTGTGACCTACTTTACCGAGTACAGTCACAATACCGCCAGTCATATATTCACAGCAATGGTCGCCCGCACCTTCAATTACGGCAAATGCGCCAGAGTTACGAACCGCGAAACGCTCACCTGCCGTACCTGCTGCAAATAATTTACCACCTGTGGCGCCGTACAAACATGTATTACCAATAATTGCTGTTTCCTGAGTTTGGAATGGTGAGCCTTTTGGTGGGAAAATCGAAACTCGACCGCCTGCCATACCTTTACCCACGTAATCGTTCGCATCACCTTCAAGGCTGATATGCAAACCACCCGCATTCCAAACACCTAGCGATTGTCCTGCCGTACCGGTTAAATTCACTTTAACTGGATGTGCTTCCATACCCAAGTTACCATAACGTTTTGCGATTTCACCAGACAGACGCGCACCAATCGAACGGTCACAGTTACCCACAGTAAAATGGAATACACCACCTGTACTTGCTTCAATTGCAGGCAGCATTTCGGCCACCATTTTCTCAGCAAGAATACCTTTATCAAATGGCTCGTTGCCTTGTACTTGGCAATATTGTGCTTTACCTTCCGCTGACGGATGTGATTCCAACAACGCACTCAGATCTAAGTGGGCATGTTTTTCTGTTTCACCTGGCAGCATTTCCAATAGATCAGTACGACCGATCAAGTCTTTTAATGATGCTACGCCTAGCGCTGCAAGCCATTCACGTGTTTCTTCCGCAATAAAATGGAAGAAATTAATCAGCATTTCTGGCTCACCAATATAATGCTCTTGGCGTAAATGATCTTGCTGTGTTGCGACACCCGTTGCACAGTTATTCAAGTGACAAATACGCAGGTATTTACAACCCAAAGCAATCATTGGCGTTGAACCAAAACCGAAGCTTTCCGCACCCAAAATTGCTGCTTTGACAACATCCAGACCCGTTTTCAAACCGCCATCTGTCTGTACACGTACTTTGCCACGCAAATCATTGACACGAAGTGCTTGGTGCGCTTCAGAAAGCCCCAATTCCCATGGTGAACCTGCATGATGAATTGAAGATAATGGTGAAGCAGCTGTACCACCGTCATAACCGGAAATCGTAATGAAGTCCGCATATGCCTTAGCAACACCGGCTGCAATCGTACCTACACCAGGTTCAGAAACCAGCTTCACCGAAACCATCGCTTGAGGATTGACTTGCTTTAAGTCAAAAATCAATTGTGATAAATCTTCAATAGAATAGATATCATGGTGTGGTGGTGGAGAAATCAGTGTTACCCCCGGTACTGAGTAACGTAAACGGGCAATTAGACCATTCACTTTACCGCCAGGTAACTGACCACCTTCGCCCGGCTTCGCACCTTGCGCAACTTTAATCTGTAAAACTTCAGCCGATGTTAAATATGCAGGTGTGACCCCAAAACGACCTGAAGCGATTTGTTTAATCTTCGAATTACGGATTGTGCCATAACGTGCCGGATCTTCACCGCCCTCACCAGAGTTAGAACGCCCACCGATGGTGTTCATTGCGATTGCAATCGCTTCATGCGCTTCAGGTGACAATGCACCTAGAGACATACCTGCCGAGTCAAATCGCGGTAAAATTTCTTCAACCGATTCAACTGCTTCCAATGGGATAGAATGCTCGGTTTTCAGCTTTAACAAGTCACGGATTGTCGCTATCGGACGTGTATTGACCAATTCAGCATATTCTTTAAAGTCAGCATAGTTACCAGAGCGTACCGCTTTATGCAAAGCATTAATCACATCGGGGTTAAATGCATGGTATTCCTTGTCGAATACAAATTTGAGTAAGCCACCTTGGTCGATCGGTTTACGAGATTTCCAAGCTGTTTCCGCTAATTTTTTCTGATCATTTTCAAGATCAGTGAATGTTGCACCTTTAATACGGCTTGGTACACCTGTGAAACACTTATTCACAACTTCATCAGACAAACCAACGGCTTCAAACAGCTGACCACCACGGTAAGAGGCAACTGTAGAAATCCCCATCTTAGACAAAACTTTAAGTAAGCCTTTCTCAATGCCTTTACGGAAATTTGCCTGTGCATGGATTGGATCGCCCAATAACTCACCTTTTGCAATCAAGTCATTGATTACATCATATGCAAGATATGGGTAGATCGCAGTCGCACCAAAACCAAGAATAACTGCAAATTGATGTGGATCGCGTGCTAAAGCAGTTTCAACAATAATGTTGGCATCGGTACGCAAACCTGCATTAATCAGGAAATGATGGATTGCACCTGTTACCATGGCAGAATTGGCAGGCAGATAACCCTGACGGATTTTCTTGTCTGAAATTACCAATAAAGTTTTGCCATCACGAATCGCCTGTGCAGATTCTTCACAGATTCTGCTGATGGCAGCTTCAAGACCTTCCGTTTCAGGATAGTTCAAATCAATGTCAGCAATTTCATAACCTTTACGACCCAAGGTACGGATTTGATGCATTTTTGAATTGGACAATACAGGACTTGAAATAATCAAACGATCTGCATGTTCAGGTCCTTGCTCAAATACATTTTGCTCACGTCCCATACAGGTCTCGAGTGACATCACAATAGATTCACGTAATGGGTCGATCGGTGGGTTTGTAACTTGAGCAAATTGTTGACGGAAATAGTCGGTCACATGACGAACTTGACGTGACAGTACCGCCATAGGGGTATCATCACCCATTGAACCTACAGCTTCTTGACCACTTTCCGCGATTGGGCGTAATAGTTGGTCACGTTCTTCAAAGGTCACCATAAACATTTTCTGTGCCGCTTTTAGGTCATCACCTTTTAAGCCTTGATCACATAAATATTCTTCAAGTTCTGGGCTGCCTTGTACACGAACTGAATTTTCACGTAACCATTCACGATATGGACGCATTTTTTTCAGATGGTTACTGACATCTTTAGTATCCAGCATTTTACCTGTGAATGTATCAATCACCAGAATTTGTCCAGGTCCTACACGACCCTTTGAAACAACATCTTCTGGCTCATAACCCCAAACACCAATTTCTGATGCCAAAGTAATGTAACCATTTTTAGTGATTACCCAACGCGCAGGACGTAAACCATTACGGTCAAGCATACAAATCGCATGGCGACCATCTTGAATCACCAGACCTGCTGGACCATCCCATGCTTCCATGTGCTTTGAGTTGAACTCATAAAATGCACGCAAGTCAGCATCTAAAGTCTCAACGTTTTGCCAAGCAGGCGGTACCAGCATACGCAATGCACGGAATAAATCCATGCCTCCACCCACCAGAAGCTCCAGCATGTTGTCCATACTTGAAGAGTCTGAACCTGTACGGTTTACAATCGGGTTAAGCTCAGTAATACCGGGTAATAATGGGTTTTCAAACTTAGGTGTACGTGCTATTGCCCAGTTACGGTTTGCCGTAATGGTGTTGATCTCACCATTATGTGCCAAGTAACGAAATGGCTGCGCCAGTGGCCAACGTGGCAGTGTATTGGTTGAGAAACGCTGATGGAAAACCACAATATGTGAATCCAAACGTTCATCCGCAAGATCTGTATAGAATTCTGCAATATATGCAGGCATCATCAAACCTTTATAGCTGATGACGGTAGAACACAATGTAGTGACATAAAAATATGGATCAGCCGTCAACTGTTGTTCAGCACGACGACGCGCCATCAATAACTTGCGGTTAAACTCAACCTCAGTTACTCCCATTGGGCAGTTGACAAAAATTTGTTCGAAAGCAGGCAAGGACTGCATCGCAATTGAACCCAGTGCCTCATTGTTGGTGGGAATTACGCGCCAACCAATTACACGACAGCCTTCCTCCTCAATTTCTTTAGTGAGAATTTTTTTCGCATGCACTGCAAGAGCAGGATCTAAGTTTAAAAATACTGTACCGACTGCAAAGACTTCACTCAATGTAATGTCACTGATTTTCTTTGCTTCTTCACGGAAGAATGCTTTCGGCATAGCCAAGAGTAAACCACATCCATCTCCGGTCTTACCATCTGCGGCAATACCACCTCGGTGCGTCATACAACTTAGACTATGAATCGCGGTCTTGACTAAATCATGACTCGCATCACCCTGCATATGGGCAATCAAGCCGAAACCACAGTTATCTTTAAACTCATCCGGTTGGTATAAACCTTGAGCGGGAGCTACAGTATTAGGCGATGGCATGTGCATAGCGTACCCTTCTTTCTACATAGGCCCTTGAGGGCGAAAAACATTCAAACACTAAATTACGATTTTTAAGTATTTTCGTATACCAAGTAAACACTTAGTCTAAATTGAATACCAGTCTGTTTTTACTTTAATTGCAAAATTGTTTTACAGCTTTCGCACTGAAATAAAGCACCAGCCCTGACTTAAAATCGCACACCAACTAAATCATTTCGCTCCAAAATAGGGACAATCAACTCAATTAGCGCAACAATAAAGCAAAAAATATGCCAGTTTTTATTTTTGTTCACCAAATCGCTAAAATACAGTGAAATAAAGATCTTGATTAAAAAGTGCCGTTTCTTATAAATACATTTTTAGCACCATTTTTGTGCAAATTATAAATCTCACGATCTATTTTGCTTCATTTTAGCGCTCATTTAATTAAATGGATCACTCACTTCATGTTCTACAGGTTTCTTTTCAGTTGCAGCAGCACTCGATTCTTTCGTACCTGATGGTGCTTGGGTGGTTGAGTGTGATTTTTGCACATCCACAACCTTGCCTGAAGCATCGCGGCGGGTTATCGTGGTCTTGGTCGTTTCACTGCCGGTACCAGAAGAATTCGTTAATGATGATAAAGCTGATTTAGCTTGAGCCAATACGGTTTCATCTACAACTGGCAGAGGTGCTGACTTCAATTTAACTTCATAAAGTTTATTGGCACTTGTCATTTCATCGGCACCTAAATCATTCACCAAAGAGATATATTTCTCAAATTGAATTGATTGGGGATGTATCGATGCTGGCAATTTGAGGTTCAGCTGTTGTAATTGGACTTTCGCCTGATCATCAGTTTTAAATAATCCATAAGCCAAAACATACTGTTCTGTTTGATTTTCACCACTTAAACGGAAATAGATAAAATTTTTACGATCGGCTTGTTTTTGCAAAAAACTTTGAATGACATCTTCATTCGAAGCTTTGAACAATTCGATTGTCCACGCCTTTTTATTTTCTTGAAAAAACTTTGTTCCTCGAAATTCAGCATCATGATTGCCTGCGGTTACTACACGAGTCGTCATTTCAAGTGGACGCACTTCATCCATTAAAGCGCCCAAATGTGTTGTCGCCGCTACTTTTTCCGGTTGAATCTGGACTTGAGTCTCTTCTATCGGATTTTCCACAGTGACCAATGCTTTAGTATCTGTGACCGCCCAAAAAATCACGGCAATCACTAGACATAGCAATCCACCAACCAACCAAATATATTGTCGAATATTTTGCCAATTTGTACGAATTGCTGCCATTTGAACATGAACCTTTTTCTATATTTGATTTGCTAAAATCGCTTGTTTCATCAACTCGACGTCAAAGTCATTGGTAATGACAGCTTGCCCCAGTTGTTTCATCAATATTAAACGAAGTTGACCATTTAACACTTTCTTGTCGTGTGACATATAAGCCAAAAATTCATCTAATGGAATTTGAGGACATGCTACAGGTAATTGTGCGCGTTGTATGATTTTTTTTGTACGTGCCAAATCATCAAATGAAATCCACCCCATACGATGAGATAAATCCGCAGCCATCACCATTCCTGTTGCAACTGCTTCACCATGCAACCACACCCCATAACCGAGATAAGACTCAATGGCATGTCCAAAAGTATGCCCGAGATTTAACAGTGCTCGCTCACCTTGTTCTTTTTCATCATTGGCGACAATACGGGCTTTATGTGCACAGGAACGATATACGGCTTCAGCCAATAATTCAGGATCTTGAGCAACTAAACCTTCCATATGTGCTTCCAGCCAAACAAGGAATTCCACATCTCCCAACAGCGCGTATTTAATGACTTCTGCCAAACCCGCTGAAAGTTCTCGTGGAGCTAAGGTTTTCAATTGCGCCATATCTGCTAACACCACTTGGGGTTGCTGAAATGCACCAATCATATTTTTACCCAGTGGATGATTGATTCCAGTTTTCCCCCCCACACTTGAATCCACTTGAGACAATAGCGTTGTTGGGACTTGAATAAAATAAACACCCCGTTGAAAACATGCTGAGGCAAATCCAGCCATATCTCCAATCACACCGCCCCCCAAAGCCAAAACCGTACAGTCACGGTTAAATCCTGCCTCGAGTAAAGCATCAAAAATCAGGTTAAGATGTTCAATATTCTTATATTTTTCACCATCTGGCAGGACACATGTTGCAACTTTCTTACCCAATTGTTGAATCGCTTCAACATAATGCGATAAATATAGAGGTTGAACAGTACTATTGGTCACCACCATCACTTGACGCCCTTTAATATAAGGTTCAAGTAACGCTTGCGGATTTAAATGACTGCCAATAAAAATTGGATAGCGACGTTCACCCAGTTCAACATGTAAAGTTTGCATGATCCTGCCAAATAACAATGAATAATAATTTACCGATTAAACAATTTCTTTTGAAACAATCAACTGCAATATTTTAAGTGCCAAATCTCGTGCAGCACCCTGATTGGTTTCAATAATATAATGCGCGACATCTCGATACAATGGATCACGAATTTTAAGCAAATCTCTTAATTTTTTTTCGGGATTTTCTACTTGTAACAAGGGACGATTTTTATCTCGGTGTGTACGCAATAATTGAATTTCAACAGGTGTATATAAATAAATCACAATACCACGATGCTTGAGATATTCACGATTCATGGCTTGCGTTACCGCTCCACCACCTGTCGCAACAACTAAATTTTTTTTGGAGGTCAAATCATCAATGACGATGGTTTCTCTGGTGCGGAAACCTTGTTCACCCTCTTTCTCAAAAATCCAAGGGATGGATGCACCTGTTTTTCTTTCTATTTCATGATCGCTATCTAAAAAATCACGACCTAACAGTTCCGCCAGATGCCGACCGACTGTTGTTTTACCCGCTCCCATGGGCCCTACCAAATAGATATTTGGTAGGGTTTCAAACTCTTTGCTTGGCAAGGAGTCACCTATCGAATTGCTTTCATTGAAACTATATTAATGATTTCTCGTACGACTGTCATTAACAATTCTTGGTGTCACAAAGATTAACAGCTCACGTTTATTATCAGATTTTACGTCTTTTCTAAATAATCGCCCTAAATAAGGAATATCCCCCAAGAACGGAACTTTGGTTTGACTAGATGTAGTTTCTTGTTCAAAAATCCCACCCAAGACTACTGTTTCGCCATTATCCACCAATACATTGGTATTGATTTGGTTCTTATTGAGAATAATCTCACCATTCGGGGCAACTCCACCACGAGTATCACTGGTAATATTCAACTGCATTTGCACCTTGCCGTCTGGTGTGATACTTGGTGTCACATCCAAACTTAATAAGGCATCTTTAAATTCCGTAGTGGCTGTCGCAGCACCACCCGCTGTTTGTGTTGTTTGATAAGGAATCTGTTGACCTGATGAAACTTTGGCTTTTTGCTTGTCTGCGGTCATGACTTTTGGCGTTGAAATTATTTCACCATAACCATCTGATTGTAGCGCCGATAGCTCTAGATCTAGCATAAAATCAGACATACTGATTAAACCAAAAGCAATTTTACTTGCACCAGCTGTGGTTACACCAAGGTCTACATTCAGGTTATTACCATTGGTTCTGTCAATCGTATACTTACCATCATCATCTGGTGTTCTTAAATCCCAAAGCGTTTGCTCACTCCCTCCTACCAAGAGGTCATTATTTTTATTAATCCCTTGAGATAAGATCCCCCACTTCACGCCCATTTCTTTAGTAAAGTCTGTTGTTGCACGTACAATTCGTGCTTCAACCATCACTTGCTTAATAGAAACATCAAGCAAATCAATCATCTTACGAATTTTATCAATATTATTCGCAGTATCATTAATGATTAACGTATTTGTTCGTGTATCAGCTACTGCACTCCCTCTTAAACTTAAAAGGCTCTCCAGTGCTAAAGATTCTGTATTGGTGGTTCGATTTGCTTCTGCCCCTTTCGGATTTCGAGAGTCTTCCAATAATTTTAGAACGTCTGCGACTTTTGTGTAATTCAACTGAATATATTCAGTCTGAATAGGTGCTAATTTAACACTTTGAGCTAATGCTTTTGCTTCATCTTCTTCAGCTTTAATTAACTCAGTTACAGGCGCAATCCAAATTACACTCCCATTACGGCGTTTATCCAAATTCTTTGTTTTAAGGATAATGTCTAAAGCTTGATCCCAAGGCACATCTTTCAAACGCAAGGTAATATTGCCTTGTACCGAATCAGCAGCCACCATATTGATTCCGGTAAAGTCAGCCAACAACTGTAACACCCGACGAACTTCAATATCTTGGAAATCTAAAGAAATTTTCTTACCTGTATAAGATTGGTTTGCACTTGGGTGAGCCAATTTATTTTCTGCAGGTCGTTTCAAGCTGACGGTTAATTTATTCTCAGCTTGGAAAGCCATATATTCATAGCTACCCGATGATTGAATGGTAATGACACCATTGGAACCATCGTTATAAGCGTCTACGCTAGAAACAGGCGTTGCAAAATCATTGACATTTAAACGACGCAATAAATGTGCAGGAATTTTATTTCCCAAAGTTCGAATAACAACTTTACTGCCTTGCTGTTGAACATCCACAGGAGTATTTGCACCCGAAAGGCTGACGATCACCTGTCCTTCGCCAGCATTTCCACGTTGAAAACCAATGTCAGCAATTCCCTGATTTTGTTTATTGACTACAGGAGAGACATAACTTGGTAAGCTCGGTGCCTGATTAGCATTATTAATTTTTAAAATAAAAGTATTGCCTTCAACACGTGTTGTAAAAGCACCACTATTTTTTAAATTCACTGTTAATCGAGAGCGTTGATCATCGGCAGCCACATCAACTGTTGAAGCCTCATCGCTGCTCACGGGAATGGATGCCTGACTAATATTTTGCTTGGCATTGTCAAAATCCAAAATCAATCGAGAAGGATTATCCAATTGATAGGCCTGTGGCTGCGGAGGAAGACCATTAAACATGACGCGGATTTCTGTACCTTGTCCCGGTATTTTCATCGGAACAATGTTGGTCATTGTGGTCTGTGCTGCCGCAACTTGTGTAATCGCAATTGCTACCGTCGCCATAGTAAATTGACGAAGTTGACTATTCATAAACTTACCATCCCCAATCAAGATATTTTTCAAAATCTTTTTCATTTTTATTCCTTTATACCGTTTTAATCCACTGGACCAATGAGAACTAGACTCCGCGGTCTTTCTATATAACCGTCTCGACCATCTGGAACAATTTCTAATAAATCAATACGGATCGGCGTAATTTCAATAATTCGACCCTGATTCATCCCCATGTAATTGCCCAGTTGAACACGTTCAATTTCCCCATCTGGTGTCTGGATTAATCCCACTGTTTGCCCTGCATTGCCCTTCATACTTCCTTTCAGAGTTAATGACTCTAAAGGATAACTTTCCAATGGCTGTGGCTGTCTAGAGAAATTTGGATAAACTCGTTTTCCTGACATCACCTTTAATTCATTTGCCAATGAACTTGGTAAAAATGGGCTACGCAATTGTTGTGCAGAGTAATTAAAACTTGGCACAGGATTAAATACAGGTGCAGGTTCAATCGGCAATGGAGGTTGACTGCGAATATTTGCCATTTCTTGATTGACTGCATCAATTCTTGAATCACAACCCACCAATACCATTGCAAAGGAAATTCCACAGATTATTTTATTGTGCTTTTTCATTGTGGTGTTCCTCCTTGCTGTGGTGTTGAAGGTGCAGCTGGATTTGCCTGATTCACAGTTTTTTGTGCTTTCTGTTCATCAGCACCAATATAACGATAGGTTTTCGCCTTAATCGTATAATCAATCACAGGAACATCTGATTTTTTGTCTTGACTGGCTGTTCCTGTGATTGTGAAATCATGCAAAGTAACAATACGTGGTAAAGCCGCAACACTACTCACAAAACTCCCAAATGAGTGATAATCCCCTGTCGCATCAATGGAAATAGGCTGTTCAATAAAGAACTCTTGTTTCACTTCAGGTTCAAGTCTGATGTTTTTAAATTTTAACCCTGAACTCACTCCTGTCACGTTAATATCTTCAACTAAACTTGGAATTTCAGTCTCTTTAGGCAACTGCTCAAGTTGTTGATTGAAATTTGCTTCCATCTGTTGTAACTGGGCTTGATATTGCTGCAGATTTCTTAACTTAGAATCTTTTTCCTTAAATTCATTCAGTAGATTCTGTTCAACTGTACGTGCCTGATCAATTGCATCCAGCTTAGGTCTGACTGCAAGAAAATAGCCAATCGCACAAACCAAAAAGAACAGAAATATCCAACAGGTAATTTTCACCGATAACGGCCAACTACCGTAGTTATTCATATCCAACGTATTGAATTGTTGAAAAAATTTCTCAACTGTCATTTTATTCTTTTTTGGAGCATCATTCACCGATGAATCTAATTGCTCAAAATCTTCACGACTCATTTGGCACCCCCAGCAGCTGGAACTTGTTCAGCCTTTGTCGCATGATCATCTGCTACAGAAGCGATTTCCCCTATATCTACAGTGACAACAAAACTTCCATAAGACTCTTCTACCCGAGGAATCACAGATGTTTGTGCTTGATTTTTATCTTCTTCCGCAGCCAAGAATGAATTCATAAAGGCATTTCTATACCATTCCGAAGCTTCTAAACCCCGTAATAATTCTGCAACAGTATTTGGACTTTCAGCCTTACCTTCAATGGTAAATTTATCCCCGACACGGCTGAATTTCGTGATGTACATTTGTGCTGGTACCACACGCACCAACTCATCAACTAAACGTACAATTACTGGACGCTGACCTTGCAAGCCTTGAATGAGCTTCATTCGCTCAATGATGGCATTACGACGCTCTTGCAAACCATCCAGGGTTTTTAATTGCATATCCAGGTTTTGATTGGTACTGGTCACCAACTGATTTGCTTGCTCTTGATCTTCAAGCTTATGATCAAAATAAAACCATGCTAATAACACAGTTGCCAATCCAATCAATGCAACCCCCACACAGATTGCCACAAATTGTTTCTTTTTCTGTTCTCTTAGCTCGTCACGCCAAGGGAGTAGGTTAATCTTTGCCATTAATCAAAACTCCTCAACGCTAAGCCACATGCAACCATGAGTGACGGTGCATCATTTTCTATTTTTCTTAAGTCAATTTGTGGTGAAAAACCCATTTGTAAAAATGGATTTGCAATGGTGACTCGATAGCCTAATTTTTGTTGTAATAATTTTGCCAAACCCGGAATATTTGCATTTCCACCTGCCAGCAAAATATGATCAATCTCATTAAATTGTGAAGAGGAGAAGAAGAACTGTAATGAACGTGCCGCTTGCTGGACCACTGCTTCTAAAAATGGCATCAACACTTCAGTTTCAAAATCATCGGGTAAGGTTCGGTCTTTTTTGGCACGACCTGCTTCCTCATAAGATAAACCATAACGATTTTGCACATCTTGTGTAAGCTGTTTCCCCCCAAACACCTGTTCACGTGTGTAAATAATCTTGCCCTTTTGCATCACAGATAATGTGGTCATGGTATGACCAATATCTAAGATCCCAACAAGATTCACCCCGATGGGTAAAGTATCGGAGAAGACATCAAATGCACGTTCTATGGCATAGCTTTCTACATCTGCAATTTTAGGAGATAAACCTGCAATTTCCAGAACTTCAACACGAGACTCAATATTTTCAGCACGTGTCGCCACCAAAAGCACATTCACTCGATTCGGATTGGCTAACTTATCATTCAATACTTCAAAATCTAAGCTGACTTCATCCAAAGGAAAAGGAATATATTGTTCAGCATCCATACGAATCTGAACTTCTCTTTCCTCATCGGACATATCGGCGTCCATTTCTATGATTTTATGAATCACCATAGAGGTAGGCACTGCAACAGCCACATTTTGCGATTGAGGGTTAGCAAGATTCACTGCTCGCTCTAATGCATCTGCAACTGCTTCTGGATTAAGAATGTTTTTTTCAACCACACTCCCATCAATCAGCGGACTTAATCCATAACTTTCAACCCAGTAACGACCGTTCTTAACAGAGAGCTCTAAAATTTTTACAGTAGTAGAACTAATATCTACTCCTACCAACCCCTTATTTTGCTTACGATATAGTCTAAGCACGATACATTTCCTATTATTTTTTTATCCCCAACAAATAACACAAACTAGCTGTATTTGGTCTTAATTTTTTACAGATACAATATCCCATCTAACAATCCATCACATGAGAAGCTATACTGACCACAATTAGTTTGCCATTAGCTATTATTAAAACTTACTTGTTATGAAAAAGCTATCTTGTTCAGGTCATATTCATCCCTTTTTTTTGCTGATTATTATTATCTTAGTCGCAATTCCGATGGGCTTTTATGGAATGTACCTATATATTGCCCCATCTCTGCCAGAAATGAGCTCTTTAAAAAAAGCGCCATTGCTCAAACCTTTACAAGTTTACTCGGCTGACAATCAATTAATTGCTGAATATGGTGGCAAGCTTTCTGTGCCTGTGGAATACGATCAGATTCCGCCGCATTTCATTCATGCTTTTCTTGCTGCTGAAGATTCATCATTTTTTGAACACAGTGGAATCAGCTTTAAGGGCTTAGGACGTGCATTGAGTGAAAGTGTGACCGGATCAAATGTACAGACAGGTGGCTCAACAATCACGATGCAGGTTGCCAAAAACTATTATCTCTCTCCTGAACGTACTTTGAAGCGCAAATTGACTGAAGTATTTTTAGCTCGAAAAATAGAACAAAACCTATCTAAAGAAGAAATCTTATCGTTGTATGTCAATAAAATATTCTTAGGTAAAAATGCTTATGGTATTGCTGCTGCAGCAAAAATTTATTATGACAGAAGCTTAGATCAACTCAGTATTGCACAAATGGCAATGATTGCCGGTTTACCCAAAGCACCGTCTAAATACAATCCTGTTGTAAATCCTGAACGTGCACTGGAACGTCGCAACTGGATTTTGGGACGCATGCTCCAATTAGGTTATTTGAAACAGGCTGAATATGAAAAAGCCGTGGCTGAACCGATTAATTTGAGTATGCCGGATCGTGGTTTAAGCAATAAATTTCCTTATGTTGGTGAAATGGTTCGTGCTGAACTGGTAGAAAAGTTTGGTGAACAAGCAATTGATTCGGGTTATAAAGTCTATACAACGGTCAACAGCCAACGTCAACAATATGCTGAAGATGCTGTTCAAAAGGGTTTGGAAGATTACGACCGTCGTCATGGTTGGCGTGGTGCTGAGGCACATGACAAGCCCCTCAAAGATTTTATTCCTTATGCCAATACGTATCCTGCCGAAGTCATTAAAGTCGGTAGCAACACCTTTGAAGCCAAAATGCAAGATGGTTCGACGGTAACTGTCCCTTGGTCAGGAATGTCTTGGGCAAGAAAATATATCAATGCCAATGCCGTTGGTGGTGCACCAAGTCGTGCCTCACAAATTGTGTCAGTGAAAGATATTATTCGTTTACGCCCCAATGACAATAAAACCGCATGGTCATTGGTGCAAACTCCAAAAGTCCAAGGTCAGCTTATCGCCATCAATCCAAATGATGGTTCGATTGAGGCAGTCGTTGGGGGTTACAACTTCTATCAGTCTAAATTTAACCGCGCATTACAAGGTTGGCGTCAGCCTGGTTCAACCATTAAGCCATTTGTATATGCACTGGCACTCGAACGCGGTATGACGCCTTATACCATGGTGAATGACAGTCCGATTACCATTGGTCGTTGGTCACCGAGAAACTCCGATGGTCGTTATTTGGGTATGATCCCTTTGCGTCGTGCCTTGTACTTATCTCGTAATACAGTATCTGTACGCTTATTGCAGAGTGTTGGTGTGGAACGTGCACGACAATTATTAATGGATTTTGGTCTCCAAGAAGATCAGATTCCACGTAACTTTACGATTGCTTTAGGGACACCACAAGTACTTCCTGTACAAATGGCAACAGGCTATGCAGCTATTGCCAACGGAGGTTATCGCATTCAACCGCATTTCATCAGTCGTATTGAAGATGCCTATGGTAAAACAATCTATGAAGCAACTCCTGAATATGCGTGTATTCCATGTATCAATCAAAAAGACCAAACTGTAGATGCAGAAGTCACTCCTGACGATGAAGTCATTGAAGGTGCCAATCTTACTGTTGCTGACACTCCAGCCCCCCTCACCAAAGAAGAGCAAAGTAAGTATCGCCAAGCTCAGCGTATTTTAAAATCGCAATCTGCATTTGATATGGCCAACATTCTTCATGATGTGATTGTTCATGGTACTGGGCGTGCTGCACTTAAAATTGGTCGTGATGACATTGGTGGTAAAACAGGAACAACCAACGATGCCAAAGATGCTTGGTTTGCAGGCTTTAATGGTAAATTGGTTGCGATAGCTTGGGTTGGCTTTGACCAACCTACCACATTAGGTCGACGTGAATTTGGTGGTATTGCAGCTCTTCCTGTTTGGACTAACTTTATGGGTAAAGCTTTAAAAGGTACGCCATCAGCTTGGGTACATTTTGACAAAGATGCCAAAGCACCCGTTTCTCGCGAGCAACGCCATCAAACTCAAATTGATGACCAAACTCAAAACGAAAGCTATGGTTCATCTCCACCTTTAGCTCGTCCAATTTTTAGACCAGCACCTGTTGTTCCAACACGTAATGCGTCCAATGATTTTGATGATTTACCAGAAGAAGGCAATGATCAGCCGTTAAAACCGAATAAAGCAACCCCGCCTGCGATGAATCAAGGCGCTGCAAAACGGGAACAAGACTCACTTGAAAATTTGATTAATGAAGTTCAATAATTAAATTATGCCATAAAAAATGCCATCGACTGATGGCATTTTTTATGGCGAGTAACTGGTTATTTTTTCTGAAAAACATAAATTTGAAATGCCGCCTTTAATTCAGTTTGTAGTTGTTGCTCTAAAACCATACGCTTTTCAGATTTAGCTTTATATGCATAAGGTGTCATGGCGATTAGATTTTTTAATTGTGTTTGATTTAACTCAAAAGTCGTTTCCACAATCGGTTGTTCAATCAAATCAAAATGTGTTTGTAGTTGCTCAACAAACTTATGAGGGTCATGTACCTTCACTTCATCAAACAGACCTTCACGCATTGCATACAAATGCTCGGGAGCAGGTGTCACCACGATCAGATAAGCCTGAGATTTAAGCACTCTCAAGATTTCCTCGATAGGGATGGGACTAAACAAACTGGTACATAAATCTATCGTTTGATCTAAAACGGGTAATGTTGCCCCCGTTCCCACAATCCAAGTCACGTTTTTATTCAGCTTTGCAGCCACCTGAACTGCATTTTTCGCAATATCTACCCCAACACATTGCATCACTTCATGTTGCATTGCATTGGTATAGTAACCTTCGCCACAACCGATATCCAACAGGTTTTCAATACGCAAATCGCGAATCTTTTTTACGATGGCTTGCTGTAAAGGTGCATAAAACCCATCACTGAGAAAAGCCCGTCGTGCTTGTACGGATTCAACAGTATCACCTGGATTCTTACTGTGTTTGTGCTGTACCACATGTAAATTGACATAGCCTTGCTTTGCGACATCATAACTATGATGATTTACACAGCGCCAAGTTCGACCTGATAGGCTTAACCCCTCACGGCATACAGGGCACATCAATAAATTCATCGTATTCTCCACAGGATATTGTAAAAGGCAATAAAAAAGCCGGCAAATGCCGACTCCTTCAACTGACTTTGGCTTATCGTAATTTTAATGTCATTAGACCTAAAACTACCAGCATAATTGTAATAATCCAGAAACGGATCACCACTTGAGTCTCACGCCAGCCTTTCTTTTCATAATGATGATGCAAAGGTGCCATCAGGAATACACGTTTATTACGCATACGCAGCGATCCGATTTGCAGGAAAACAGAAATCGCTTCAACAACAAACACTCCACCCATGATCGCAAACACAATTTCTTGGCGAACCATTACTGCGATTGTGCCCAACATCGCGCCTAGGGACAACGCACCTACATCGCCCATAAAGACTTGTGCCGGATGCGCGTTGTACCATAAGAAAGCTAAACCCGCACCAATCATCGCAGCACAGATAATCACCAATTCAGAAGTATATTTCACATAAGGAATATGCAAATAATTGGCAAAGCGAATATCACCAGCCAAATAAGCAAAAACACCTAAACCTGCTGCAACCAAGACAATTGGCATAATCGCCAAACCATCCAAACCGTCCGTCAAGTTCACCGCATTTGAACCACCATTAATGACCAAATAGGTAAAAATAATAAACCCGATTCCTAAGGGAATCGCAGATAATGGAATACTCAAGTTTTTAAAGAATGGGATCAACAAATCTAACATATTGGCTGTATGGATAGGATTGTCCTGCTGTATTGCAATCACATACAATGCAATACCTGCACCCAGTGAACCTACCGATGTCCAAAAGAATTTTTTCTTGGCAGGTAACCCTGCATTATCTTTATAACGAACTTTAATCCAGTCATCTGCCCATCCAACCGCACCAAAGATCACCATCACCATTAAGACAATCCACACATAGGGATTGGATAAGTCTGCCCAAAGTAAAGTACTGATTCCAATGGAGAGTAGGATTAAAATCCCGCCCATGGTTGGTGTACCCATTTTCTTGGCATGATTTTCAGGTGCAAAAGAACTGACTGCTTGACCATATTTGAGCGCTTGTAGTTTACGAATCATCAATGGACCCAAAGCCCAACCAATCGCAAGTGCAGTCAATACACTGAGCAATGCGCGCAACGATAGGTATCGAACAACTTGGAACGCATTTTCATAACCTGCCAAGTGTTGAAATAACCAAAACAGCATTAAACTTTCTCCATCAAATCAGCCATCAACGTTTCCATATGGGTATAACGAGAACCTTTAAATAAGAAACTCATGGACTGGGGTTGATGTGTTTTTATTAAACTTAATAATAAAGGCAAAGCTTGTTCTTGATTCAGAAAAGCTTGTAATTTTTTACCATATTGAGTGCTTCGAGCACCTTCTTGTGTTGCAGGAGCAAACTCACCTACTGCGACCACGAAATCAATACCACTCACTGAAACAAGATCACGTCCTAGCATATAATGCTGTTGAGCAGCAGTATCCCCCAGTTCACCAATATCACCAATCACCATGACTTTAATTCCCTGCTGCTGTGCAAGTACCTGAGCCGCAGCACGCATGGAAGTTGGATTGGCGTTGTAGGTATCATCAATCAATAGATGATTATTCTTTTGAATAAAGTTAAGCCGCCCTTTAGCACCTTGTGCCAACTCCAAACCCGCAACAATATCCTCTAAAGCAATACCCATGGCTAAAGCGAATGCTGTCGCAGCCTCAGCATTATGCACATTGTGCTCTCCTGCAAAAGGCAAATTGACCACTCTAGAACCCTGCGGCGTATTGAGGGTAAATACTGCAGATTGTGCCAACAACTCAACATCTGTGGCAAAGACTTCCCCACCTTGCCCAAAACTTAAACAATGTTCTGTCCGTACAGCTAGGCGAATCGTATCAGTAAAATCATCTGCAGCAGGAACAATCGATGTGCCAGCCGGATCAATATGGTGGTAAATTTCAGATTTAGCACGGCAAATCCCATCACGACCGCCAAACTCACCTAAATGCGCAGTTCCAATATTGAGAATCCCCGCCACCTGAGGTTGTACCAAGCTTGAGGTATAGTCAATTTCACCTTGATGGCTCGCACCCAGTTCCATGACTGCATACTGATGTTCTGAACGAAGCTCCAAGAGCATCATTGGAACACCAAGATCATTATTTAAATTGCCCCGTGTAATCAAAGCAGGGGCTAAACGCGTAAGAATACTGCCCAACATTTCTTTGGTGGTGGTTTTACCACTGCTGCCTGTCAGTGCAATCACTTTTAATTGAGGGTGCTGTGCACGACGATACGCCCCCAAATGCCCCAATGCCAAACGTGTATCATCAACGACCAACTGACAGATATTGGCTTCAACTGGATGACTGACAATCGCAATTTGACAGCCCTTTTCAGCGACTTGTGCGACAAATTCGTGTGCGTCAAAACGCTCACCCTTGAGCGCTAAAAATGCATCACCGAGTTCAGCATAACGGGAATCAGTTAAAATACGTTTAATTTCACCTTGCGGCACTTGGTCTAAATACCAATACCCTTGAGTGGCTTCAGCAAGTTCTGTTGCTGACCATGGCTCTAAAGGCACAGTACTCGTCGTCGAGGTATGCATCGTTTATTCCTACTGAGCTGGATAGGCTGAATTGGTTTTATGGTGTTGTGCATCTATAGCAGATTGCACTTCAACGACATCATCAAACCAATGACGCACTCCATCTATTTCTTGATAGTTTTCATGTCCTTTGCCGGCAATCACCACAATATCGCCTGCTTGGGCATGTTTGACTGCATATTTAATCGCTTCACGACGATCACGTATTTCATGAATCTCGTGTTGGCTAAAATCGATATCTTGTTTCATATCGGCAAAAATTTGTTCAGGATTTTCAGTACGCGGATTATCTGAGGTAATCAGCACAGGATTGGCTTGTTCCAATGCAGCTTTGGTCATTAAAGGTCGTTTACCACGATCACGATCACCGCCACAACCAAATACCGCCCAAAGCTGATTTTCAACATGACGCTTTAAAGTTTTTAATACCTGGGTTAATGCGTCCGGTGTGTGGGCATAGTCGACAACAAATAATCGATCCTGATCACGAATCACCTGCATACGTCCTGGCGCACCTTTTAATTTTGGTACTTGTGCGATCAACTGTTTTAAATCAAAACCTGCTTGCTCAGCCATAATTAAACTTGCCACAAGGTTTTCAATATTAAAATGCCCAAGCAATGGGCTATGTACAGTAAATTCGCCTTTGGCTGTTTTTAAATGAAAAACTGCGCCATCCAAGCTGTATTTAATTCCAAATACTTGATAATCAGCAGCTTTAGAAGTCGAATAGGTCAATACCTTAGGATGAGATAAATTACTGCTTGCCGCATTCATCATCAAATCAGCATGCGCATCATCAATATTAATGATGGCAACTTTTAACGAAGCCCATTTAAACAATAATGATTTTGCTTCCGCATAGGCTTCAAGTGTCCCATGATAATCCAAATGATCACGGCTTAAATTGCTATAGGCAGCAATTTCAATATCACAACCATTTAAACGACCTTGCTCTAAACCATGGGAACTTGCTTCAATTGAGGCAAATTCAGCACCTTGCAGGGCAAAATCATGCATTAGATTTTGTAAATGCAAAGCATCTAATGTGGTATGAGAGGACGCTTCCAAGTGCGGTAAGATACCATTACCTGTTGTCCCCATAACCGCACATTTTTTATTTTGTAATGCCAATAATTCCGCAACCAAACGAGAAATCGTGGTTTTACCATTGGTTCCAGTGACAGCCAAAACACGTACCGTTTGCACAGGTGTTGTGGCTTGTAAATATTGTTTTTGCCACTGCCCCATCAATCTGCGAACTTGAGGACAGACCAAAGCTGGTACAATACCTAGATCCGTTTCGCTAATAATGGCCAATGCCCCTTTATCCAAAGCCGCCTGAGCAAACTGTTGTGTTTTTTCAGGTTGAGAATAACTGGTTAATGCAATAAAAATCTGTCCGTGCTGAACATAGCGACTATCCAGAGAGAAACCTTTAAATGGCTCAGACATCCAACTTTGTGTATGGTCTTGATCACGACCATCGTGATAAATGTCCTGAAAATTAATCATCATGATTTACCTATCGCGTCGCCTTTGCCGTTTCAAGCGGCTTGTCCAAAGGCACATTCATTAAACGTAAAGATTCTTGCATAATACGGGCAAAAACTGGTGCTGCAACCAGACCACCATAATATTGACCACGAGGATTCTCCACGACCACAATAATCGCTAAACGAGGATCACTGATCGGCGCAACGCCTGCAAATAATGCACGATATTCTGTATTTGAATACCCTCGATGATCAGCACGTAGCTTATGTGCCGTTCCTGTTTTACCTCCAACGCGATAACCCGGAATATTGGCCTGTTTCGCGGTACCCCCTGGCATGGTCACTTGCTCTAACATCAATAAAACTGAGTCAGCAATTTTAGGATCAAGGACCTGCTTCCCTTTAGGCTGTTCATTGAGCTTATACAGGCTTAACGGATATTCCACACCATGATTGGCTAACATGGCATAGCCTTGAGCCAATTGTAAAATCGTTGCATTCAGACCATAACCATATGCCATGGTTCCAATTTGAGATGAATTTAATTTTTCAGGAGGAAGTACTAAACCACCACTTTCACCTGGGAATTTCACCGCTGAACGCTGACCAAAACCAACCTTTCTAAAGAAACTCGGCAACGTTTCTTTCGGCAAAGACAGGGCAATTTTTGCAGAGCCAACGTTAGATGACTTGATAATCACACCCGTTACAGTCAATGATCCATAATTATGCGTATCACGAATCGTATGCGAACCTAGACGCATTGAACCCGGACTGGTATTGACTATTGTATTTGGCGTGTATTGACCACTTTCTAAGCCTGCAGCAATTGTAAAGGGTTTCATGGTCGAACCAGGTTCGAACATGTCAATCGCCCCTCGGTTACGCATGGCATCTTTATTATTTAACCCATTCTTGTCATTGGGATTATAAGAGGGCCAACTTGCCATTGCCAGAATTTCACCCGTTTTGACATCTACAGCAATTGAAGATGCCGAACGTGCATTGTTTGCCACACCGACAGCAGTCAACTCACGATACATAATATATTGCAAACGTGAATCTATACTTAAAGTAATATTTTCACCCGCTTTGACTTCTTTCACGACTTCTGGCGTGCTGATACGGTTACCATGCTTATCGCGTGAAATTTTCTGCTCACCATCCTCACCGGCAAGACGCGAATTTAATTGCATTTCCAAGCCTTCAATCCCTGTCCCTTCACTATTGGTTAAACCAATAATTTGAGCATTCGGTTGAGGTTGCGGATAATAACGTTTATAGGTTTTTTCAGCATACACACCGGCAAATTTATGCTGAGTGATGAAGTCTGCCTGAGGGGGTGGAACTTCTTTTTTTAACACCAAATAGCGTGAGCGAGGACGTTCATTCAAACGCTTCTTTAAATCTGCACGATCAATCCCGACTGCATCGGCCAATTCATCTAAATTTAAATTTTCATCAGGTAACTGACGTTTCAATTTTCTGCTGTTTGGCGTTTTTTGTAATTCAGCTGTGATGGTGTCAAATTGTTTTTTGGTCTCAAAATACTCTCTAGGATCAATCACCACCTTCATGATTGGAGAACTGATTGCCAAAGGTACACCGTGGCGATCACTAATTACACCACGCATGGCTTTTAAGGTTTCTGTACGCAAAATATTGGCATTGGCTTTATTCTGCAAAAAGTCTTTATTAATCACCTGCACATAAAATGCACGCCCAACCAGACCAACGAAGCAGAGAAGAACCACACCCCACATAAGATAAAACCGCCACATATCAATAGATGCGGTACTTTTCTGGGTAATGGACGGCTGCTTTTTACGCGGCTGCCGAGTCTGTTTAGTTTGCTTATCTACCATACAGATGCCTTACTTCTTCTGCTCTGATTCACTTGGTAATGAAATGACAACTGTTTGTCCAGCTGGCGGTGAATACATACGGAGTTGCGTTACTGCACGCGTACCAATTTGTGCTGTCGCACCAAATGTCTGTTGTTCAATGAGCAACCTCCCCCACTCTGCATTGATATCTTCGCGCTCACGCATATAGCTATTTAAGTCACGGAAATCATGACGATAAGCAAAAACCTGTAACACGACCATGAAAGCGCTAATCAGTACTGCGGCAACCAAAAGACCATAAACAATTGCTTTTTTGACAGCGAGTTTACGACTTGATTCTTCTATAATTTCTTGTTTCATTGTGCGCCTTTTTGTTCTAATCGCTCTGCAACCCGAAGCCAAGCACTACGCGAACGCGGATTAGCTTTGACTTCTTCCTCACTGGCACGAATTCGGTCTACTTTTTTCAGTCGACGAGTATCTTGTACTTTTTGCGGTAATCCCCAACCATTATCTTCTGCTAAAGTTGATTCTTTTTGAATAAATTGTTTAATAATCCGGTCTTCAAGTGAATGAAAACTAATCACAGCTAAACGTGCATTTGATTTTAACAAATCTACGGCTTGAGGTAAAAAGGTATGTACATCATCCAGCTCTTTGTTGATTTCTATACGAATGGCTTGGAAAGTTCGTGTTGCAGCATGTTTATTCTTTTCCCACTTTGGATGCGCAACCTTAACAATTTCTGCTAATTTTCCAGTAGTTTCAATATAACCGGCTTGTTTGATCGCTTTGGCAATACGGCGACTATAGCGTTCTTCACCATATTGAAAAATGATATTCGCCAAATGTTCTTCTTCAACATCCAGCAACCATTCAGCCGCGGTTTGCCCTTGTGAATTATCCATACGCATATCAAGTGGTCCATCATTCATGAAACTAAAACCACGTTCAGCTTGATCTAACTGAGGTGATGACACCCCTAAATCTGCCATAATGCCATCAACTTGATAAATATCCAATTGATTCAATTCTTGTTGTAAATCTGCAAAACTGGCATGAATAATTTTAAAGCGCGAATCTTCTTTTTCAAGCTGATAGGCCACTTCGAGTGCCTGAGGGTCTTTATCAAAAGCATATACTTTTGAATGTTCATCTAACTTAGAGAGTAATAAACGCGTATGCCCGCCACGTCCAAACGTCCCATCCACGTAAATTCCTGTATTGCGCCCTGCAAGTAAAGCATCGACAGTTTCACGTAGTAATACAGAAATATGAGACATAATTAGAGTTTCAGTTTAAGCAAAAAAAGTAACTGCACATTATTACCTTGTTTTGTTAAAGCTCCAAACGACTTTTTGTAGGGAAATATTACTTTTTATGGAGAAAACCGTTTTTCCAGTGCTTGAATCTAAAAACAGTGTAAAAAACAAACACAACCAGCACTATAAAATGCCCCTAATTGCTTAATCATTTTCACATCATGATTTTCAAGGTGTTTGACGACATGCCATCCGTGTCGAGTATAGAATTCACAAGCATAGCTTCTTGCATCAGTTTCCAAGCAAATTTCCTGAAATATTGAAATAAAAAATCCTCAGCTTTTTTAAGCCATGCGCTGCCAATTTCCTTCGCTTCAAAGTCAGAATAAACAAACATGGCAAAAATGCGTCCTTCATCTTGCTCTACTCATGTAAATCCACATATCTGATCATTCAACTCAGCGCCCCAAACACAGGAACAACATTGAATTACTGTCAGATATGGTTTCGTAGTAATACCCAACTCCGTCAACTGTGCCCGTAATCATGATTTTCTTTCACTGAGGTTCGAATATCAAAAATTGTCTTAATGCCATTGACTGTAGCTGGTCTGATTTGGATGCATATCGTTTCAAATTATTGTTTAATTTAAAACCAGTCTAACGCATTCAATCATAAATAAAAGAAGCCTCCTTAAAAGGAGGCTTCTTTATCCAATCCATCATAACTTAACGTTTGGTATTATAAATCTGATCAAAAACACCGCCATTTGCAAAATGTGTTTGCTGCGCTTTTGCCCAGCCACCAAATACTTCATCAATGGTAAAAGTTTTTAACTCAGGAAATTGTTTGGCATATTTTGCTAAAATCTTTGCATTACGTGGACGATAAAAATGACGTGCTGCCATATCCTGTCCAATCGGTGAATATAAATAATTGATATAGCCTGTAGCCAGCCATTTATTGCCATTCTTCTCAACTGTCTTATCTACAATCGCAACAGAAGGCTCCGTCAGAATCGACATGGAAGGATAGACAATATCAAACTTATTGCCTGTGGCTTTTTTACTCACCATGGCTTCATTTTCCCAAGTCAATAAAACGTCACCAATGCCACGTTCAGCAAATGTGGTCATGGACGCACGTGCAGCAGGATCCATCACTTTCACGTTATGGTACATCTTAGAGACAAATTCACGTGCTTTTGCATCATTTCCGCCGGGTTGTTTAAGCGCATATCCCCAAGCTGAAAGATAAATCCATCTTGGCAATCCACCCGTTTTCGGATTCGGCGTAATGATTTGCACGCCCGGCTTGGTCAAATCTGTCCAATCTTTGATGCCTTTAGGATTGCCCTTACGCACTAAAAATACAACTGTTGAAGTATAAGGTGCAGAGTTATTTGGGAATTCCTTTTCCCAACCCGGATGAATTTGACCCGACTTCACAATTTCGTTGATGTCATTGGCTAAAGCCAAAGTGACTACATCTCCTTTCAAGCCATCGACCACAGCACGCGCTTGCTTTCCAGACCCGCCATGTGATTGTTTAAAATCTACAGTTTTTCCTGTTCGAGCTTTCCAGTATGCTCCAAATGATTTATTAAACTCATCATAGAACTCACGCGTTGCATCATAAGACACATTTAAAAATTCACGATCAGCCGCATGAGTGATTTGAGTTGTTCCTGTAAATCCAGTCGCAATGATCACAGCACTTAAAAGTGCTTTAAAATTGTTTTTCATATGAGCGCCGCAGCAAATTTAAAATTATTCTAAATATATGAAATAAGCCAATAAACTTCAATCAAAAGCGCAAGGATATAAAATTTAAAACTGAACACAGATAAACCATGCTTGATCTTGATGAATATTTCCGAGTCTCTACGCTGTTATTGCTGAGTTATTTTTTATATTGATCACATCAGATAAAAGATCGAAAACTGAAAATCTTCATGTTGGAGCGACAACAACTTTCATAAAAAGAATGGTCAATCATGTGCACATCAAGACGATTACCACAACAATCTGATAAATGATTAGAAACGAAAATTGAAAAAGCATCATGTTAAACAAAAAAAAAGCAAAGCCTATTTAAATCAAAGGCCTTGCTTTCTAAAAGATTACTTTTCAGCTGTAAATTGATCGTATACCCCACCATTGGCAAAATGCACCTTCTGTGCTTTTGCCCAACCACCAAAAACTTGATCAACGGTAAACAATTTGATTTTTGGAAATTTAGCAGCATATTTGGCAGCGGCTTTTAGGTCACGGGGGCGGAAATTGTATTTTGCTGCAAGATCTTGCCCTACAGGTGAATAGAGATAATTTAAATAACCCTTGGCTAGATTTCGGTTGCCATCTTTATCGACAACTTTGTCAACAACGGCAACCGAAGGTTCAGCGAGAATGGAAATTGACGGATAAACAATCTGATATTTGTCTTTATCTGGACCAGAGGTTGCCAAAATTGCTTCATTTTCCCAAGACAGCAATACATCACCAATACCACGGTCAGCAAAAGTGGTCAGAGAACCTCGGGCACCAGAGTCTAAAACTTTGACATTTTTATAAATCTTTTTCACCAATTCACGTGCTTTGGCATCATTACCACCTGGCTGTTTTAAAGCATAGCCCCAAGCGGATAAATAGATCCAACGCGGTGCCCCACCCGTTTTAGGGTTAGGGGTAATAATTTCAACACCTGGTTTTACAAGATCATTCCAATCCTTGATGCCTTTTGGATTGCCCTTTCGGACCAGAAACACCACTGTTGAGGTATAAGGTGCTGAGTTATTTGGAAACTCTTTCTGCCAACCTTTTTCAATCAAACCTGCATTTACAATTTCATCAATATCATTTGCCAATGCCAGAGTCACCACATCGGCCTGCAAACCATCGACCACAGAGCGTGCTTGTTTGCCTGACCCCCCGTGAGATTGTTTAAACTCGACATCTTGCCCCGTTTTCGATTTCCAGAACTGTCCAAAACTTTTGTTATATTCTTGATAAAATTCTCGGGTAGGATCATACGATACATTTAAGAATTCTTTTGCCGCATATGTATTCCCAATCGCAATCAAACTGATTGCACTTAAAAGCAGTAGTCTTTTCATTAGTTTCTCGGTTTTTCAGTGACTAGAATTCACTATATTTTTATTATTTTGATTTAACAATCAATTACTTATAAATATAAACTCTATTCTTATCATATTTAAAGATATTCAAAATCATGCAATAAACAGCTCAATAATTTCGAATCTTTTCTAAACAGTTTATTGTATACTTGAACTCTTCACGATTCATCCATATTTATATGATATTAATTTAATTATTACATTTCGTTTCAATGGTTGTTTTTTAAACATTTTTTGTGTAGTATTATTAAAAAATGTGACGTAGTTAAGCTTTTTGTAACTTATTTTGCTACAATAACCGTGTTAAACACACCTTGTTAAAGAAAAAAAATCGACCATCCGGGGGAGTAGATGGAATGAAGTATCCATATTTTAAATTGTTAGCTATCAGCTTAGGACTAACAATCATGGCACAAACAGGTCACAGTGCAGTTATTAAAGACACCACTCGACCAGTACAATCTATGATTGTGGTATCCGACAAACAGTCACCGATTGAAAAAGCGCTCAATCAGCAAAAACGTGGTGAAAGCAAACTGATTTCTGACAAAGATCAAATCAAAGTTTTAACTTCACTAAAAACGACACCATCGCAAAACTTTTTAGCTGAACAACATCAAAAGTTTTCGCGTTTTGTACAAGCAATTTTCCAACCACACACCTCATAGTTGCTTGATTTGAGAAAATAAATTCTTTACTCCTCAAAAGAATTTAGAAGCCCAGTCCTTTATTGGTGAATTAACCCTTAAGCGATTGGGCTTTTTCGTTATAATAGTTTCAATTTACATTCTGAATAATATTTGGTTATGAAAGTCCGTACTCGTATTGCACCCTCTCCAACAGGTTTCCCACATGTAGGGACTGCCTATATCGCTCTGTTTAACTTATGTTTTGCCAAAAAACATGGTGGTGAATTTATTCTTCGTATTGAAGATACAGACCAACTTCGCTCTACACCTGAATCTGAACAAATGATTTTAGACTCATTGCGTTGGTTAGGGTTAAATTGGTCAGAAGGTCCAGATGTCGGTGGTCCACACGCACCTTATCGCCAATCTGAGCGTATGGGAATTTATAAACAATATGCTTTAGAACTGGTTGAAAAAGGGCATGCCTTCTATTGTTTTGCGACGGCTGAAGAGCTTGATCAAATGCGTGCCGAGCAACAGGCTCGTGGTGAAACACCGCGTTATGATGGGCGTGGTTTAAAACTTTCTCAAGAAGAAGTACAACAACGTCTTGCTGCTGGTGAAGCGCATGTGATTCGCATGAAAGTTCCAGAACAAGGGATTTGCCAATTCAATGACTTATTACGCGGCGAAGTTGAAATTCCATGGTCTCAAGTAGACATGCAAATTTTGCTGAAAACGGATGGTTTGCCAACTTACCATTTGGCCAATGTGGTCGACGATCATTTAATGGAAATTACCCATGTGATTCGTGGTGAAGAATGGATACCATCTGCGCCAAAACACCAGTTACTCTACCAATATTTTGGTTGGGAAATGCCAACATTATGTCACATGCCATTGTTGCGTAATCCAGATAAATCAAAATTGTCGAAGCGTAAAAACCCAACCTCGATCAATTATTACAAAGATATCGGCGTACTTCCTGAAGCATTACTCAATTATTTAGGTCGTATGGGATGGTCAATGCCAGATGAAAGCGAAAAGTTTACTTTAGCTGAAATGATTGAGCATTTTGACATTCAACGTGTCTCTTTGGGCGGTCCCATTTTCGATGTTGAAAAACTCAATTGGTTAAATGGTCAATGGATCAAAGCGCTTACACCTGCCGAGTTGCTCAATACTTTGCTTGCTTGGAAAGCAGACCGTAAAACCCTCGAAGACATTGCTGCAGCCATTCAGCCACGTATTAATTTACTTTCTGAGGCTGTTAACTGGGCAGGTTTCTATTTCAATCAATTCCCTACTCTGTCAAAAGAACAGTTCGAAAGTAAAAAACTCAGTGAAGAACAAGTTCGTCAAAGTTTGCAGTTTGCCATCTGGCGTTTAGAAAGCCTATTTACTTGGAACAACGATACCGTGAGCCAAACGCTCATGGATTTGGCGAATCAAATGGAAATCAAACTCCGTGATTTCATGCCTGCATTCTTTATCGCGATTGCGGGTTCGACTTCATCGACCCCTGTTATGCAATCAATGGTGACGATTGGTCCAGACTTAACGTTTGCACGTTTACGCCATGCACTTGAAATTGTGGGTGGTCCGAGTAAAAAAGAAGCAAAAGTTTGGGAAAAACTAAACGAAAGCATCAAATTGCCGAAAAATGATGCAATCGACGAAGCTTAATTCATTTTTCTGTTGACGTGAAGGCGCAATATCCCTAATATTGCGCTCACACAGACTGGGGGTCATAGCTCAGTTGGTAGAGCGCTACAATGGCATTGTAGAGGTCAGGAGTTCGATCCTCCTTGACTCCACCAAAAGTTTTACCTGTGTTGCCTCATCTGTCCCTATCGTCTAGAGGCCTAGGACATCGCCCTTTCACGGCGGTAACCGGGGTTCGAATCCCCGTAGGGACGCCATATTCAAGATGGCGACATCTTTGTAAAAAACCCAAGCATAATGACTTGGGTTTTTTATTCTCTAAATTTTAAGTGATTATACTCATCCAGTCTTTTTTGCATTCTGAATGAGAACGATTAGAATAATAGCAAGATGATTAATATGGAGTCACCATGCAATACCAATGTCCAAAGTGTCAAAGCCGGAAAATTCTCCCAGTTGCAAATGGCAACACACCTGCAGCTCGCCCAGTTGTACCTAAAAGCTTGGTATTCTTGATTCCACTACTCTTTATTTTATTGCTTTTGGTTGTCATCAGTATTGTGATGTGGATTTTCAGTAACGGTGCAGGTCAGACATTGCAGATTGCAACAGTTGTGGTTTTTATTGCAACAGTGATTGCCGGTGTGCTTTTTTGGCGTGATCTTCCTGATTTTAAAATTTCCATGCAATCTTTTATGCAAGCCAATAAAAACTGGAAGTGTCGCGACTGTAACCATGAATGGCAAATCTAGAAACATCACTCAACAGATTTAGAAACTAAACCATTCACATTAATGTGAATGGTTTTTTTCTTGAGCTATAGGTGAACCCTGAACATGCTCTGGTGCTGTATGTGAATCCACCATATCTGCATCATCCTCGATTTGCAGGGTCATTTCAGTGATCCCATGCTGATGACTCAGCATTTCCATGGCTTGTTGATACAGCTGGTTGCGATCTGCTTCAGGTGCATACAAATGGACGGTTAAATGAACATTTTTGGAAGTAATTGCCCAGACTTTGAGTTGGTGAATACTTTCCACGCCTTTGATTGATAACAGGTCATTCCGTAACTTCTCAATATCAATTTCCTCAGGCACACCCTCTAAGAGAATATTGATACTTTGTTTGAGTAGAATCCATGTTCTTGGCAAGACCCAAAACCCGATAAGCACAGCAATGACTGTATCAACCCACATCCAACCCGTGAAATAAATAATTGCGCCACCGACGATAACACCCACTGAACCAAGCGCATCACTCAAGACTTCCAAATAAGCTCCCTTGATATTTAAACTTTCTTGGGAACTTGAAAATAAAATCTTCATCGAAATCAGATTAATCACCAAACCAATAACGGCGACAATCATCATGCCTACACTTTGAATTTCAGGAGGTTGGCTAAAGCGTTGATAAGCTTCATAAAGAATATAAATCGCGACCACAAACAACATCAGCGCATTAAACAATGCCGCCAAAATTTCAAAACGTTGATAACCAAAGGTACGCTTATTGTCCGCAGGTAATTTTCCAATTTTTATCGCGACCAATGCAATTGCGAGTGCAGCTGCATCGGTAAACATATGCGCAGCATCAGACAATAACGCTAAACTTTGCGTCATAAAGCCTGCAATCACTTCAACAATTAAAAATGTACTGGTCATCGCCAAAGCAAAGCTTAGTTTTTTGACATTGCCCTCGATGACCATGGCGTGACTATGATCATGCCCTTGTTGTTCACTCATTTCACACCTCTCTTTATTTTATAAATGGGGAGTTCATTTCTTTTTATTGATAATAATTATTATTATCAATAATGATTTTTCTCTATATAATACCTGCACAGCTTTTTTTTGATTTGACACTACACCTCTCAACAGGATGTCTACAATGAATAAATATCTTGCACTTGCCCTACTGTTTTGTTCTTATGGCCATGCACATGAACCTTATATTGCACCGCTAAGTTACATCACTACAAATTCACAAATTCCAGTGATTGGAGCTTATGCAGAAGAAGCTCTCAATGCTGAACATGCACTTAAACAAGCAGCTTTAACAGTCATTCAACCTGATCAACGTCAATTACACATTCAATCGGCGGGTACTTTAAAATCTGCAACTGTTTTTGATCTGGCCTTACCACAGTCAGGTACTTATCAACTGGCTACTCAAGTTTCGTTTCCTCTCAAATATGTACAACATCATAAAGAATGGAAAATGCTTTTTGATGTTGCCGCAGATAAAGCAGGAAATATTTCTGAACGTGACTATGTAGTCCCGTCTGATTTCAAAAAAGCCCCTGTACCAGTCAGTATTCAGCGTGAATGGTCAATCCAAAGCTATATTTCAAAAGATAAATCCTCTGCATTTCAAAACAAAACTAATGCAGTTATACAGATTGAGTTTAAAACCCATCCCAATGACATCACTGCACAACAACCTGTACAGATTCTGATTAAAAAATCAGGGCAAGCACTCAAAAATGCGGAGTTACTGGTTCGAGCTCAAGGTCAAACCGATAAACAAGCGTTAAAAGTTCCTGTCGCTACGGATGGCTCTGCCACACTCACTTTCCCAAATTCTGGACAATATCTGGTTGAAGTCAGTGAAGCCTTCAATTCAACCGCAAAACCAGTAAATCAAAATTACACCATCATTAGCTTGGGCATATTACCCGCAGACAAATAATAAAACCTCACAAAATACAGAGACCCTCTCCTTGTTTTACCCAAGAAAGAGGGTTTTGTTTTCACAGATAAACCGCAGCTTGCTAACTTCTTTCTTTACGCTCATTCATCCAGCGATATATCACAGGCAAAATCACCAAGGTCAACAACGTAGACGACATAATTCCACCAATCACCACAGTTGCCAGTGGACGCTGTACTTCAGCTCCTGTTCCTGTCGCCAATGCCATTGGAACAAAACCTAGAGATGCAACACAGGCAGTCATCAATACAGGTCTTAAACGCAAAATTGCACCTTGCCAAGTGGCATGATAAATATCGAGTTGCTGACGCAATTCCTTAATAAATGTCAACATGACCAGACCATTCAGCACCGCCACGCCAGAGAGTGCAATAAAGCCGACTCCGGCAGACATAGACAGCGGTATTTCTCGCAGCCATAACGCAATCAAGCCACCACATAGCGCAAATGGAACACCTGTAAAGACCAATAAGCTTTCTTTAAAGTTATGGAAAACTGCCATTAACAAAATAAAGATCGTAATCAAAGCCAATGGAACCACCAGCTGCATTCTGGCTTTGGCTGAAGTGAGGTTTTCAAACTGCCCTCCATAACTTAGCCAATAACCTGCCGGCATTTCCTGTTTCGCTAACGTAGATTGCAGTTCAGAAACAAAAGATCCCAAATCACGACCTTCTACATTTGTGGTGACAACAACCCGACGTTTACCATTTTCACGACTCACCTGATTGATACCTAAAATATTTTCAACTTTAGCGACGTCTTGTAACTGAATTAAGCCACCATTCGGTGTTTGAATCGGCAAGACAGCTAAATGTTCTGGGGTACGTTGCGCATCATCTAGACGGATCACAAAGTCAAAACGGCGATCCCCTTGTAAAATCTGTCCAACATTCTGCCCGCCCACACTTGTTGCAACCAAATCCTGAATGGCTCTTACAGATAATCCATATTGCGCTGCTGCTGGTTTATTGACTTCAACATTCAGCAAAGGTAGCCCTGATGTCTGCTCGATCTTAACCGCAGATGCACCTGAAATACTTTGAACCTGTTGGGCAATTTTACTCGCCTGCTGGTTCAATATATCCATGTCATCGCCAAATATTTTGATTCCGACATCACTGCGCACACCTGAAATCAATTCATTGAAACGTAGTTCAATCGGTTGCGAAAACTCACTGTTGTTACCCGGCAATGTTGCAAGAAAAGCAATCATGCGTTGACGTAATTCATCTATGCTTTCTTTCGGATTTTTCCATTCCTTCTGCGGTTTTAACAAGACCACTGCATCTGAAATATTCGGTGGCATTACATCCGTTGCCACTTCTGCGGTACCTGTGCGGGCAAATATGGCTTTAATTTCCGGAAATTCTTTAAGTAACAATTTTTCAGTATTTTCTTGCATTCTTAAAGATTGTTCCAAACTGGTACTCGGGGAACGCATTTGCTGTACTGCAAAATCTCCTTCACTCAGCGTCGGTGCAAATTCACTTCCAATCTGCGTTGCAAGTAGACCTGTCAAAAATAAAATACATAGTGCAAGCGTGATGACGAACACTTTGAAATGATAGGCTAAGTTCAACACCGCTTCATATTTACGCTTTAACCAAAGCATCCAGCGACTTTCTGTTTCCTTGACTTCACCATTTACAAACAGCGCCACCGCGGCTGGAATAAACGTCACGGAAAGAATAATCGCACCCAGAAGCGCCAATACAACCGTCATTGCCATAGGATGGAACAGTTTAGCTTCAACCCCTGACAAAGCAAAAATAGGCAAATACACCACTAAAATAATCAATTGACCAAAAATCAATGGACGACGTGCCTGTTTTGCTGCAAGGAAAACTTCTTTGAAGCGCTCTGATCGTGACAATAATCGCCCTTTAGCATGTTGAGCTTCTGCTAAGCGGCGAATACAGTTTTCCACGATCACCACTGCACCATCCACAATAATCCCGAAATCCAATGCACCCAGACTCATCAAGTTCGCACTGATTTTTTGTTCCACCATACCCGCTAAAGTGAATAGCATGGACAATGGAATTACACAGGCAGTAATTAAAGCTGCACGGAAATTACCTAAAAACAAGAACAAAATAACAATGACCAGAATCGCCCCTTCAACCAGGTTTTTCTGTACCGTTTTAATTGCTCTTTCAACCAGATCAGTACGGTCATAAACCGTTTCAATGACGATACCTTTAGGTAAAGACTGCTGAACTTCTTTGACTTTGGCATCCACAGCACGTGCGACTGTACGGCTATTTTCCCCCATCATCATCATGGCAATACCAAGCACGGTTTCTTGGCTGTTATAAGTTGCACCACCAGTTCGAAGATCATGTCCAATCGCCACGCTGGCAACATCAGCAACACGGATTGGAAAACCATTTTTATTGCCAATGCTGACATTTTGAATATCTTCAATACTGCTGAGCATTCCAGGAACACGCACAGTCAATTGCTGACCATTGGTTTCGATAAAACCAGCACCACGGTTTTCGTTATTTAAAGTCAAAGCATTCTGCAAATCACTGAGCGGTATTTGCAGTTGTTGCAGACGATTGAGATCAGGGGTGACCACATACGTTTTATTAAAGCCACCAATGGAGTTAACCTCAGCTACCCCGGGTACTCGTTGTAATTGTGGTCTAACAATCCAATCCTGAATTTCACGTAAATCCATGGCGCTGTAGGGAGTTCCATCAGCTTTCTTGGCATCGGGTTTAGCTTTAACCACCCATTGATAAATTTCTCCCAGACCTGTCGACACTGGCGACATCGTGGGTGAAATATCATCAGGTAGTGCTGTTTGAGCTTCTTGTATACGCTGATTAATTTGTTGGCGCGCCCAATAAATGTCTGTACCATCTTTAAAAATAATGGTGACTTGTGATAGACCATAGCGAGAAATTGAACGGGTCATCTCAAGCTTGGGCAGCCCTGCCATCGCAGTTTCGATGGGATAGGTGATTCGCTGCTCGACTTCCAATGCCGTAAATCCAGCTGCCTGCGTGTTCACTTGTACTTGGACATTGGTAATATCAGGTACTGCATCAATCGGTAATTTTTGATAGCTGTAGACACCAACACCAATCCACGCCACGACAAACAGTATCACCCATATCGCATTTTTAATGGAGAACTGAATGAGTCGATCAAATAATCCCTCTGCCTGAGGTAATTCCCGGTCTTTTTCTAAATCTAATTGAGCGTCTGGAGAATCCTTAATGGTCATGGCTCGCTTCTCCTTTTTCCAGTTCAGATTTGAGTAAGAAACTGCCTTGCGCCGCGTATTGTTGCCCTTGCTTTAGCCCTGACTGAATTTCAATCCATTGTCCATCACTGGATACCTGCCCCAAGACTACAGCTTGTGCTTTAAATTCAACCTTTTTGTCATGCTCGCTGGCAATAAATACAACATCTTTATCCTCTATCTTTTGTATGGCACTTTTCAATACACGTAATGCCTGAGCAGAGCCTGGCTGTTGAAGTTGGACATTCACCATTAAGTTTGGACGTAATTCAGCAGCATTGGATAATACTTTGGCACGCACTTGCAAACGTCCAGTTTGAGCATCAGCTTCAGTATTTAAACTTTGAATCTGAGCCCTGAAAGTATTACCTGTTTGTAAAGACTTAAACTCAATCTGTTGATTCGGTGCAATAGATGAAAACTCGGAACTTGGGACAATAAATTCAAGCCACAATTGATCTAACTGATCAATCACAAACAATTGACTGGCAAGCTGAACATTCTCCCCCATGACTAAGTCTTTTTTACTAATAATACCTGCAATTGGCGCTGTCATGACATAACGCCCCTGACTTCCAGAAGAAGCCCCTAAAGCAGACAAACGAGATTTTGTTGCTTGCACCTGTATTTGAGCCTGTTTATAGGCATTGTATGCACGCTGATAATCTTGCTTTGCAGAGATGCCCTGTGACCACAATTGACGTTCACGTTCATAATCTTGACGCGCCAGTTCCATTGCTGTTTGTGCAATCTGTAAGTTCGCTTGTTGGTCAACTAAATCTGGAACAACAAGCGTTGCCAATGCTTGACCTTTTTGCACACGTTGCCCCAGCTCAACATTTACAGAAATCACTTGCCCACTAAAAGCAGGAGAGACATGCGCCTGTCGATCCGTATTGACCATGATTTTTGCAGGATAAGAAGCTGACTTTAAAACAGCACCCATTTCTGCTTTGGCAAGTTGTATGCCTTGTTCAGTGATTTGCTGTGCAGTCAGACTAATTGTTTCTTTTTCCTCTTCTTCACTGTGCCCAGCTTCATTTGCTCCTCCCTGAGCCGATGCCGCAGCACCTTCTTCACCATGGGCATGACCTTCCTCTGCATGCCCTTCTTCTTTTGATGAGCTTTTCTTCGATGAAAAAAGTAAAGCCATTGCAATAAGGGCTGTCAGGGCAATAGCAACAATGATCAGTAGGCGTTGAGAAATTTTGCCCTGCTGATGCTGAAACGATTTAAATTGATTTAGCATATTAATTTCCCCCACCAATCACTGGTAGTGCTTGAGTCTCTTGCCATAAGTTTTGATTGATTTGTGCGATCGCATCTTTCGCCATGATTTGACTCGGTTCAATGCCTAGACTCAAACTTTCTGCCTCAATGGCACGTTGCCATCCCTCTTTGAGTAATTGCACTTTGCGTAAACGTACATCTTGCAATTGTAAAGTTGCCTGCTGTACATCCGTTACAGCAAACTTACCCACGGTAAAACCCATTAAAGTTTTACGTTGCACTTGAGCAGCAAGTGGAATCTGAGACTGATCCACAGCATTGAATTGCACTTCCAACCCTTGGAGTTCGGTCAACAATGTGCCGACCTGCAAAGCATTTTGACGAAGATAGAATTCTTGCTGTTTGTTTAATAAATCTTCTTTAGCACGTGCAATCTGCACACCGTATTGTTGGCGGTTAAAAATATTCAATGGAATCGATACCCCCACCACAAGTGCATTATCCGTTTGAGCTTGAGGTGATCGTGTGCGGTTTACGCCAAAATTTACTGTAGGATTTGGACGTGCCGAGGCCTTGAGCTGATCGACTGTCGCTTTTGCCTGCAACACTTGTAAACGACGTGATTTTTCAAATAAATTATCCGATAAATATTCTTGTACTTGTTGATGGGAAGAGGATGGCCACAATGATTGTGGACTCAGGTTGATGCTGATCGATTTATCTGCATCTCCCCATAAATTTGATAATTGCTGTCTCGCAACCTGAACTTGCAGATCAGCTTGGCGATACAAGCGTGCATTTTCAGCATGGCTCAATCGCACCCGATCCACATCAACCTGTGCAACACCACCTGCCTGATAACGCTTCTGGATGGCATTCAAATTTTCTTCACTGACTTTAAGCTGCTCTTGAACCACACTACGTTCCAGTTCAAAAATGGCCAGTTGCGACCATAAATATTTAACAGCAAGTTCGAGCTGAGCTTGGTATATCCGCTGATTTAGATTGCTTTGATCTTTAGAAAGTTGTGCCAATTTTTGAACTGATTTGCGTTCACCAAAAAGATCCAGGCGTTGAGAAATACCTAGCGCAAGCTCTCTATCTTCATTTGCACCGAAGCCTGTTTGCTGTATGGATATCTCTGGATTTGTCCACAGTTTTGCTTGTTTTATATTCGCATCCGCAATCTGTTGTTGAGTTTGCCAGATATTTTGTGTTTGCTGGTACTGCTCTGTTTTCGCGATTGCCTGCTGCAGAGTCAATGACTGTTTTGAATCATTCGCCCAAGCGGTAGAAGTTACAATACCCACCATTAGTGTTCCAAGCACACACAATCTAAAGCGAAATCTAGACTTTTGTACGGTTTTACATGTTTTTTTAGGCATAGAAATGCTCCACTAAATTCAAATATTAGCGGTGAGTGATTTTTCGGCTACCCCACCTTATAGCGGGGATAAAAGAGGCGGCGGGTTAGGAAAATATAGATCAGGTGACTGGTACAAGTTGTTCCAGTAAATAAAAAGCGCTTCTAAATAAGCTACGAATTTGGGTTGCTCAGCATGTTGCTGATCATCCACGACCATAAAGTGAACTAAAGAAGGCAAATGATCGCTATGATCATCATTGAGATGACTCAGATAATCGTTAGCGTGTACATCATGCTGATGCGCTGTTTGCTGTTGAGAAGAGCCATGATCGGTTTGCGCTTCAGATACATGATTCGCTTTGAATTGAGGATGCTGTAATTGATCTTGCGCACAATCAGGCGCGCTATGATGACCAAAATGCTGACTGGCGGATTTCTGATAGAGTCCAGTGCTTTTTTCATGATCACAAAAAGCTGCCGCCACATTCCAAAGACTCTGGAACATGAACAAACTTAGCAAGACTGTGATGAAAACACCTGAACGTTTCACAGATTGAGACTCAAAATCAAAATACATGATGAATATAGCAACTTTGTTGCGCTATTCAAATTACAGAAAGGTAATTTTTAAAAATTCTAAAACCGTTATTAATCCAGATTAATATAAACAAAAGTATATAAAAGACAATTGACAAACTTACATAAAATTATTTGCAAAGTTTACAAAATCAGCTAGATTTATTGATATCTAATCAATTTTTTATGATTAGCAATCTCTTTTACTTTGTTAATGGATTAGCAAGGAGGTTTTATATGTTGGTGCATATTTTTAACCGTTTTTTAGGAGATTCCACATCTCGCCAAGCATTTGAACAAAATGCGTCTGAAGCGACGCTCGAAAAAGCGCAAGCCCATGATTTTGAAGATCAACATTTGAATTCAGATGAAATCGCAAATCGTAATGCGATGTGGTGTTATCTCAGAGCCGCTTTACGCGGAGATCAGGAAGCCCAGTATAAAATGGGGCTAAGTTATCTCAACGGACAACTGGGTTTAGATCGTAGTTATAGTCATGCTGAGAAGTGGCTTGAACAAGCTGCGCATCAAGGTCATCTGCATGCAAAAGAACAGTTAAAGAAAGCCTATGACGAACTTGCATTTTCATAAATTATGTTAATAGTAATGTATATATTCTCGTATAAACAGGGCTAGAACAGGCTCTGTTTATTGATCAGTTATAGTTGATTATCCAACTGAATTCATTTGTTTATTTTTCACTCAAACATCGATAGTTTTAACTTTTAAAATTAATTTCAATATGGTAAAAATCACAAAATAAATAAAAAAACTATAGAGTATTTACTCTAAAATATTTTTTAAATTCAGAGGTTTACCACTAGTAATTTTATTTTTTTTGTATATTATTGCCCCCAATAAAACTGACTATCTTTTATACAAGGATAGCTTCACCCAGAAACAAAAATACAGCTCATATATTCATTTTAGCAAAATCAGGAAAATAGCTATGAATCAAAAATTGGAGCAACTTTTTCAAGAAAAGGTTCAAGGTAAAATTGCATTAATCACTGGTGCATCTAGTGGTATTGGTTTAACGGTTGCAAAAAAGCTTGCTTCGGCAGGTGCTCACGTACTTTTAGTATCTCGTACAGAAGAAACATTGAAAGAAGTTCAAGCAGAAATTCAGGCAGAAGGTGGAAAAGCGGATATTTTCCCCTGCGACTTAAATGATATGGATGCGATTGATTACGTTTCTAAGCAAATTATCGCTTCTGTGGATCATATTGATATTTTAATCAATAACGCAGGCCGTTCAATTCGCCGTGCAGTCCATGAGTCTGTCGACCGTTTCCATGACTTTGAACGTACCATGCAACTTAATTATTTTGGTGCAGTGCGCTTAGTCCTCAACATTTTACCGCAAATGATGAGCCGTAAAGATGGTCACATCATCAATATTAGCTCTATTGGTGTATTGGCAAACGCGACACGTTTCTCTGCTTATGTGGCTTCAAAAGCAGCTTTAGATGCCTTTAGCCGTTGCTTATCTGCCGAAGTTCACTCACATAAAATTGCGATCACATCGGTATATATGCCTTTAGTACGCACGCCTATGATTGCACCTACAAAAATCTATAAATACGTTCCAACGCTCTCACCAGAACAAGCTGCTGATCTGGTGGCTTATGCAATTGTCAAACGTCCGAAGAAAGTCGCAACAAACTTAGGACGTCTAGCATCGATTACCTACTCGATTGCACCGGGAATCAACAATAAATTAATGTCGATTGGATTTAACCTATTCCCAAGCTCTACAGCATCTGTAGGAAAGCAAGAAAAATTAAATCTTGTTCAACGTGCATATGCACGTTTATTCCCTGGCGAACATTGGTAAGTTTAAGACACCCTAGAAAGCTTATTTTTAAGTAAGCTTTCTAGCCACTCAATAAAAAATTGAAAATAAACTGGTCTGTATTTTCTCTCTAAAAATAAAAAATTAACAGGAATCCTGAGGCAAGGCTCTTGTTCAAAAATTTGAATCAACCTATTTTGTGCAATAAAAGTCAGTGCATCAAATGCTGGAATCTGAATGATCCCCAATCCTTGTAAGGCCGCATGTAAATAGCTTTCCGTATCTTCTACACACAGTTTGTAGGGGAGATTGATCTGAATATTTTTAAAACACAAGCGCTCAAAATCTGTATCTAAATTTTTGATTTGATATCCGATCAAAAAATGTTCTTGCAAATGTGCCAAGCTCAATGGCCGTTGCAGCCTATTTAGATAATCAGGTGAAGCCAAAGTATATAAATCAACATGGGCAATCGGTCTTATAATTAAATTTTCATCTTCCACCTTACCCACACGAACCACACAATCCAAACGCTCTTCAATTAAATCTGAATAGCGATCATGGCTATAAATCGAAATTTTAACATTTGGATATTTTTCATAAAATTCATTAAGATAAGGAATAAGATATTGTGTTGCTATACGCAAAGGCAAACCAATTTTAATTTTTCCTATGTGCTCACGATTTTTTAATTTGAAATGATCTAATTTTTCAGATTGTAGAATTAAATGTTTGACCTCTAGAAAAAACTGCATTCCATCATTGGTTAAATTGACTTTTCGAGTAGTTCGATTAAACAGCAAAATTTCATATTCTTTTTCTAGAGCTTGTACGGCATAGGTAATTGTGGAACGTGGTAAGTCTAACTCTTTTGCCACTTGTGCAAATGAATGCTTTTCTGCAACAAGACAAAAAATTTTAAACCGCTCTATTTTATCCATCTATTATTCAATTTTTTCAAACAATCTATTCGATTCTACTCACTATGTAGAATAAAAAATAGCTTCTAGAATTTCAATATTACTGGTGAAGATTGGAAAATATAATGAGTTCACATGACTTAAGAGATAAAACTGTGATTATTACGGGTGGAGCAAAAAATTTAGGTGGTTTGATTTCTCGTAAATTCGCACAACACGGAGCAAATCTTGTCATTCATTACAACAGCCCTGAAACACAAAAGGATGCGGAAGAAACACTTAAAGCTGTTGAGCAACTTGGCGCTCATGCGACTTTAATTCAAGCAGATCTCACCGATATTCAAAATATCGAAGCATTGTTCGTCAAAGCTAAAGAAACTTTTGGGGGTGTGGATATTGCTATTAATACAGTCGGTCGAGTACTTAAAAAACCATTGATTGAAACAACAGAACAAGAGTTCGATTCAATGAATGAGATTAACAACAAAATTGCTTATTTCTTCATTCAATCTGCGGGGAAACATCTCAACAATGGTGGAAAAATTTGTTCAATCGTGACCAGTCTTTTGGCTGCTTATACCGGTTTGTATTCAACTTATGAAGGCTTAAAAGCACCAGTTGAACACTATACTCGCGCTGCATCAAAGGAATACGGAGAGCGGGGTATTTCCGTCACGGCAGTTGCACCAGGTCCAATGGATACACCATTTTTCTATGGTCAAGAAGCACCTGAAGCTGTGGCGTATCATAAATCTGCCTCAGCACTAGGTGGCTTAACCAAAATTGAAGACATTGAACCTTTGGTTCGTTTTTTGGTCACAGAAGGCTGGTGGATTACAGGACAAACTATTTTTGCCAATGGTGGTTATACAACACGATAATGCTGCTCGAGAAAAGTGCCCATTTTATTCAATGGACACTTTTTATTAATCCTCTTAATTTTGTTTGACCCATTCAGCCGTCCGTTCAATCGTTTGCTTGAGATTGGTTTCAGGTATTTTCCAGTTTTGATTCAATTTTAAAAATACATCAATGTCCAATTGCTCTGTACGAATAAAATTTAACATTTCCGCAGATAACTCTAACTTTTGAGCAAGCCATTTCCATTTTAAAATTAATTTTAATATTTTGAGAGAAACAAAATATTGTGGTGCTTTAAGATTTAAGCGATCTGCCGCATGTTGAATCAGTGCCTGTAAAGAAATCTGGGTGGGATTAGCAATCAGTATCTCTTGATCTACTGCCAATTGATCCTGTGAGGCTTTACATATCGCATGAACCAGCATATTCACTGAAACTAAAGGCAAATAATGCTGAGGGGTTGCAGGAATTGCAGTCAACTTTCGTTGTTTCAATTGAGTAATCAGATGCTCTATCGGCTGATATTTGGTGATTTCTCCAGAGTATTCATCTCCTATGACTGTTGCAGGATGTATCACCGTCCACTCAATTTTCAATGCTTGCGCACATTTGATCCAGGCAAAATGAGCCTCAATTTTAGAAGCCTCGTAAGCACCTAGTTTTTGATACACGTGCTGCCAATCTGTTTTTTCTATATTTTTCCGATCAATCCCAGCATCTTCTAGGTTTTGAGTGAGTGTCAACATGTAGCCAGAAAGATGAATTACCCGTTTCAACTGACAATGGGCATTCATATTTTTAAGTAAATTAATAACTCCCCGAACATTCACTTCACGTGCCTGTTGCATGGACAGATTCCATGCAAATAACGCACTGGTATTCACCAAATGAGTCACAGTTGCAAGCCGTTTCCAGTCCCCTGTTGAAATACCCAAGTCTGGCAAGGTTATATCACCTTGTATACACTGTAATTTTTGATGATTTATCCCCTGCTTTTCCAACCAAGCTCTCAAACTTGGTTCTTGCTGCTCACGCTTTCGACACAGTGCAAAAACTTGATCATTGTCTTGAAGTAACTGTGCCACCAGAAATTTACCAATAAACCCTGTTGCACCTGCGACCAATATAATTTTTTCTGTGCTTTGATAATTTTGCATCACTTGCTACGCTCCTTATGTTCACACTTAATCTAAAGGATAGAGTACACTCCACAGTCAAGTCCTTCTTGCAAGTTCATTAAAATTTGGAGCCAGTGATGTTAATCAGTGAGTTATCAAAACAACTCAATCTCAGTCGGGATACGATTCGTTTTTATGAAAAGCTGGATCTTATCCGTCCTTTGATTCGAAATAATGGATATAAAGATTATTCAGAACAGGATGTACAACAATTACAGTTGATTCAAGTTGCTAAAAATTTGGGCTTTACTTTGGCGGAAATTAAACAGATTCTGGATTTGGTCAATGTTAATGAAATTCCAGCGGAACAATTTCATGAGATTTTAACTGACAAGCTTAATGTCATTCGTGAGAAAATCGTTCAACTACAAAACATTCAGCATCTACTTGAAAATCTTGTCATTGGCGAAGCATGCCCATTTAAAAAAGATTGTGATATTTCTGCGATTGCATAATTTATAAAACAGTAAAATACTTTTTTTTGTAGGATTAATTCATATATCATTATAGAATAATAAAATAAGTTAACCTAATTGAATCATATAAATCATGAACATTGAAAGAAAAGTCGCAAAGTTATTTACTAGTAATTGCTTAAATGCAATTGCTAATAACGACTTTTCATCTATAGAAAAATTAAAAATTGATGAAATTGTTCAATATTTCGAAGCTATTAATTATTTAGACTTATATGAAAGATCATATTCTTTTTTAGAAAAAAATTATAGAAATGAATATATTTATAAAAACATGATTGCCAGAAGAATTTTAATGGGGCGACACTCCCTAAAATCTTCAGTTTTGTTATCTGAATTCAGAGTTGGAACAAATAAAGCTGATTTAGTACTTCTTAATGGTTGTTCTACTTGTTATGAAATAAAAACTGAATATGATTCATTAATCAGGCTTGAAGATCAACTAAGCTCTTATACGCAATTGTTTAATAAAGTTTTTGTTGTTTGTGCTTCAAAAATGATTGTTGATGTACATCATTTAATTCCTGATAACGTTGGTATAATAGAATTTACTGACACTTGTAAATTAAAAACTATAAGAGAACCTATTGAAAAGTGTTCAATTGATTTAGAATTGATGATGAAATCTTTAAGAAAAGAAGAGTATCTATTTATAGCTGAAAAAATTTATAAATTAAAAATTGATGTACCTAATACACAAATTTTTGATTATTGTTTTAATATTATTAACAAAGCAGAACCCGAATTTGTTAATAAATTATTCTTAAAGACTCTCAAAAAGACTAGAAAGAATAATATTGAAGCAATAAATTCACTACCAATTGCTTTGACTAATGCATTGATTAGCTTTAAATTTAGCAATAACAACATCCAATCTTTGAAAAAAATTTTTATGGAGAATAACTCTTATGTATTACCCAATTCTGAGGGGAAAACTCAATGAACTCTTAGCTTTGAGAGAATTAGCTTCCTTACAACTTAAATGCTACACACCAGTCATTGAACCTGTTAAAAGAGATATTAAGCCCTTAATAAAAACCATAGAAGCACTGAATAATAGTGGAATCACTCCACATATTATCATTAATCCCACTATTGGTGATTATTCTAAATCCCCTAATGAATTATTTTTTGAATTGAAAAAATTTGAGTCTATAGAATATGAAATTCTTTATTCAATTAATGAAAACACAGAAAAATATCAGGATTTTTTAGAGTTAGGTTCATTTGGTTTGTTTATACAAAAAGGTATTGATCATAAAATTATAGATTTTTCTAGAGCATCACGTATCAATTTTATTCAAAATGATATTAGTCCCAATGTAAAACGATTAATTAAAAATAAAGTAATTTATGAGGATTTCTTTAGAAAACAAAAGAAAAATGCAGATTATCCCTTAGAATCACCCTTTTCATCATTACATAGCTATTACTTAGATGACAAAACTAATATAGGATTTGGAGATTATACAATTACTGGTGAGGACTTTAGTGAAGGTGGAGGTCCAGCTTATGTAGTTACTATTCATTGTTCATATATAGATACCCAAAGGTTTGATGAACTGTTTATCAGGCATTATTCTTCAACTGATGATGGTACTCCCACAAATCCTGGTGCAAAATTTATAGAAGCATTAAAAAAGTTTATTCATGAATATAATAAAAATATAATTCCTTTCATAAAAACATCAGGTCTTGAAGATTTTGAAAATTTGTATCAACTACAGCATTTTCCAGGATTAGGACAAGTTAAAAAAAACTCAATTAAGCACCATATCGAAACTATTAATTCTTACCTATCTTCTAGGATGAAATAATAATGCATAAATGTTGTAGTAATTGCTTTACTGATAAGACTTTAAAATTAAAAATTAACCAAAATGGTCAAATATCACGTTGCCATTATTGTGGAAATAGTGATTCAAGTGCTATTCATATCAATGACTTATATGATTTTATTGCGCCGCTGTTAGAGGCTATATCAAATTCATATATTGAATATAGTAATGGTGTAAATATCATAGAAATTCTGTTAGAAGATTTCGTTTTTTTCAATAATAATACACAAGCTCATACATTAATTAATGATGCTCTACAAGACAAGCCTATCTTATTAAATAAACGTTTTCAGAAATTTTCTCAAGATACTGTAAATGAATGGTATCTTTTTAAACATGAATTAATTCATAATAACCGGTTTTTTCCGCAAACTAAGATATATAAAAATGCATTTTTAGAAAGTGGTAACTTGTTTTCCATTTTTACTGAAGTGATAGAGCAACTAAACTACCAAATTAACACTTCCGATACTTTTTTTCGAGCAAGAATCTCTGATGAAAATTTGACCCATGAAAAAATGGGAAAACCACCTAAGGATAAGGTTTCAATTGGTCGAGCAAATCCTGATGGTATCTCTTACTTATATATTGCTGAGAATATTGAAACAGCTTTAACTGAAGTTAGACCTAGTAATGGACAAACGGTATCTATTGCCCAGTTTAAAAGTATCTCTGATATTAATGTAATTAATTTAAGAAATCCTCGCAGAGATATTTCATTCCTATCTTTAAGCTTGAATGATAATTTTCATAATATTCTAAAACTAGTCTGCCTATTAGAAGAATTTTCAAAAGAGTTATCATTACCAGTTCTTCCTACACGTTCGCGATTAGATTACATTCCCACTCAATTCATTACTGAATTTTTTAAAAATTTAGGGAAAATTAATGGACTAATGTTTACTAGTTCATTCGGTAAAGGTTTCAATATAGTAATTTTTAATGATGACTTAATGAATTGTGTTGAAGCTGTAGCTGTCCAAAATTATCGAGTTAATAGTATTGAGCTTTCCCACGATATTTTATAAAAAAACCGCCTTACGGCGGTTTCATTTTTGAGAAATTAGGGCTTATTTAGATCCCTTAATCCCTGCTTGTAACAACAATGCACCTAAACCACCAATTTTATTTTCTTGAGGTTTTGCTGCTTGAGGCTTTTTGTCATGACGAGGCGCTTTATCCTTATGATCATGATTTGGACGACCTTGTTGTGGACGTTTACCTTGTGGCTTGCGTTCAGCACGTTGCTCATTATTAAACTCACGTTTTTGACGTGGAGCTTTCACTGGTGCCTCTGCTCCCTCAGGACGCATCGATAAATTGACACGATTGCGTTCAGCATCTACCGTTAACACGCGAACTTGTACGATTTGTCCCGGTTTAACAACTTTATGCGGATCTGCCACAAATTCATTGGCAAGTTCAGAAATATGGACTAAACCGTCTTGATGTACACCAACATCAACAAATGCACCGAAGTTGGTCACATTGGTAATCACGCCTTCGAGCTGCATACCCTCGGTTAACTGGCTCACTTCAGTAATATCTTCGCGGAATTTGGCAGTACGGAACTCTGGACGTGGATCACGACCAGGTTTTTCAAGTTCACTTAATACGTCTTGAATGGTCGGTAAACCAAATTGATCATCAACAAAATCTTCTGCTTTAACCTGACGGATAATTTCAGTATTGCCGATAATATCTTTGACTGTAGTGGCTTTGGCTTCGACAATCTTATTCACCAGCCCATAAGACTCTGGATGAACAGATGATGCATCCAAAGGCTCTGAACCATCTTGAATACGCAGGAAACCTGCAGCTTGTTCAAAGGTACGCTCACCCAAACGAGGGACATTCTTTAATGCTTGGCGGTTATCAAAGCGACCGTTCTCTTTACGGTAATCAACAATCTGCTGCGCAATAGCTTTATTTAAACCAGCAATATAACCCAAGATTGCAGGAGAAGCAGTATTGACATCCACACCCACGGCATTCACACAGTCTTCTACCACAGCATCCAGTGTTTTTGCCAGATTGGTTTGATTCACATCATGCTGATATTGACCTACACCAATAGATTTAGGATCAATTTTCACCAATTCAGCCAAAGGATCTTGTAAACGGCGTGCAATCGACACTGCACCACGAATCGCCACATCAAGTTCAGGAAGCTCGGCAGAAGCCAGCTCTGATGCAGAATAGACGGATGCACCAGCTTCACTGACTGAAACACGGGTTAAGTTAAGATCCGTATTTTCTGCCATCATTTCCGCGACAACGGCTTCAGTTTCACGGCTGGCAGTTCCATTACCAATCGCAATGAGGTCTACATTGAATTCACGGCACAGTCTCGCCAGTTCAGCAATTGAACCAGCTTTATCTTCTTTAGGCGCAAAAGGATAAATGGTGCTGTGCGCCAAAACATCGCCCGAATCTGAAACCACAGCAAGTTTGACACCCGTACGGATACCAGGGTCAACACCCAGTGTGGTGCGAGAACCCGCTGGCGCAGAAAGTAGCAAATGACGTAAGTTTTCAGCAAACACATTCATTGCTTCTGATTCAGCAGCAAGGCGTTTTTCCGTTAATAGTGAATGCTCGATGGTCGGACGGACCTTGCCTAACCAAAACAGCTTTGCAGTTTGTTTTAGAAAGTCTTGTCGTGATTGTGGTTGAACTGTCTCAAGATTATATTCAGTTTCAATACGTGAAAGTGGAACATGATCTTCGCCATCAACTTTAAGACCCAGCACATTTTCTTGACGACCACGCAACATCGCCAATAAGCGGTGTGAAGGTACTTTATTTAGGTTTTCAGAGAAATCAAAGTAATCACGGAATTTTTTACCGACTTCTTTTTTCTCTTCAGATGCGACTAAACTCTTCAACACAGCAGTTTTCGCAAAAGTCGCCTTCAACTCTGTTGTCAAAGGAATATTCTGTGCCCAATCATCAATAATAATGTGTTGAATCGCGTCCAGTTGACTTTCAACATCTGGGTATTCTTCATGGCTAAAACCAACCAAAGCTTCAGTAGGATCAATTTGCTCTGCAATAATTTTTTCTGCAATAACACCAAGACCCGCTTCTTTTGCTTTAAAAGATTTACTGGTACGTTTTGGACGATATGGTGCGTAAAGCTCTTCTAAGGCATTTTTTGTTTCAGCGGCATTTACACGAGCAAGCAAATCATCTGAAAGTTTATTTTGTTCTTTTAAAGATTCGATTACTTTTTCACGGCGTTCAAATAAATCACGTAAATAAACAAGGCGCGTATCGAGTTGGCGTAATTGTATATCGTCTAAACCCTGTGTTACTTCTTTACGGTAACGTGCAATAAATGGAACACTAGAGCCTTCATCAATCAGTTTAATGGCAGCTTCTACTTGGTTTGGACGTACGGCAAGCTCACTTGCCAACTGCTGAACTAAGTCAGTCATCGTGTTTAATTCCACAAGGATAAGGACTAAAAGTTAGTGATTATAAAGACCGAGACCATAAAATCCACAATTGTTTTGCAAATTAGTAATGAAAAAAGTGATAAAAGTTCATTTTTCCTGAATTTTTATCGTGCATTCGGGTATTTCATCCTGACTTGCTACGTTCAAATTGCTTTGTAAAATAATTTTTCCAAGCTGCCATTTTGCTCCTTTTCTCTGACCGCCTCCAAAACGGTTGAAAAATTGTAAAGAACACGATTGATATCCTGGTTTACTGACCGTCTCTTGAACAAACACAGGTGGTGCTTCCATATACATGATTTCTTTCAACAAAAAAGCAGAATAGCGTTGCTCTTTTAACTGAAAATTCCCATTTTGGTTGGATTGAGTTTCTCCGACTTGAGCATACGCAATCGGTTGCCCATGACCATCAATCACTTGTCCAGAAATCTCTGGTCGAGATAATCGGCTAATACATGCACTTAAACAACAGCTTATTGCTAAAATACATAAAAGTTTCATTTGCAAATGGTATGTTTTTTTATTTATAAACATAGAACGATCTCAAATATTTATAGATGTTGTCTTTTGGTTTCAAAACAGCCGGAAAATTGTATTTTTGAGCAATTTGATACATAGTCTTAACAAGCGCTTAGGCATTATACTGAGATTGATGAATATTTATAATTTACAACATTAAGGGAGTACATCATGAGTTTGGTTGTACCTGCTGAAAATACAGATGTCGTACAAAACGAAACTGACCGTGTCGAACGTATCCTAGTGGTCGATGATGATGTGCGTTTACGTACCCTTTTACAGCGTTTCCTTGAAGATAAAGGCTTCGTTGTTAAGACAGCCCACGATGCAACACAAATGGACCGTCTATTACAACGTGAGTTATTTTCGCTCATCGTTTTAGACTTCATGCTTCCTGTAGAAGATGGTTTAAGCATTTGCAGACGCTTACGCGCATCCAATATTGATACACCTGTCATCATGCTTACAGCACGAGGCAGTGACTCTGACCGTATTGCAGGTTTAGAGGCTGGCGCAGATGATTATTTGCCAAAGCCATTTAATCCAAATGAATTATTGGCACGTATTCGTGCTGTTTTACGTCGCCAAGTCCGTGAAGTTCCAGGTGCACCAAGCCAAAACGTAGAAGTGGTTTCGTTTGGTCCATGGTCTTTAGACCTTTCAACACGTACGTTGACTCGTGAAGGGCAAGTTGTCACCTTAACCACAGGTGAGTTTGCCGTGTTAAAAGCGTTGGTACAGCATCCACGCGAACCATTGACCCGTGACAAATTGATGAATCTTGCACGCGGTCGTGAATGGGGCGCAATGGAACGTTCAATTGATGTTCAAGTTTCACGTTTGCGTCGACTGATCGAAGAAAATCCTGCACGTGCACGTTATATCCAAACTGTATGGGGCGTGGGTTATGTTTTCGTTCCAGATGGTGCGGAATAATAAAGCGAGAGAAGGTATCTCTATTTGTGAAACAAGGAGATACTGACTTATGGGTGACATTTTTAATAGAAATGTCACCCATATTTTATGGTACTAAGTCAGAGTTGGCTGCTAAAAATAATCAAATCAATGAATTCGTCTAAAGACCAGACTTGCCTATACAATAGAACACTGCTATTTGGCTCTATTTAATTGAATGAATTTATTTTTCTTTCACCCTGAAGTACTCCCTCGAAAATGAATAAATTCACTGTTTTACTGTTGCTATAAATCCCTCATTGATTAAACTAAAATCAAGACATCACACGATATCATCAAGTAACAGGATCAATCTGTGAAATTAGAACCTATAGACCCACAAGAATTTACTGACTTTGTCGCTTACAAGGAACGCAAACGTACACCTTGGGAACGCTTTCTCGATAAAATCAAGCCACGTTCTGCAGCAATGCGAACCACGGTTTTGGTGATATTTGTGGTGTTTTTTAGCTTATTTATGTCGCTCTGGTTTTTCTGGAAAACACTCTACCTCCCTGAAATTCAACAGCATGCACGTTTTCTGGCAGTTGAACTTGAGATGGTCAACAATCCTCGCTTACAGATCTACCATGACGATATTCAGTTAGATATTGATGAATGGTTAAAACAGCGTGTGGGGGTGGAATATGTCACAGATCCTAAAGATTATCCGAATGTTAAAGATAAAATTATTGCTGATTTCTTTACCAATCGCATTGAAAAACAATTGACAGAAGAATTAAAAATCAAAGATGTGACCGTTTACTTTCAGTTTAAACCCAGCCCACGCATATGGGTGCAAACGCCTGAGATGAATGGAAATTGGGTCCGTGAACCTTTAAATACTTATGCCAACTATAGCCCAGAACTGATTTTAGCTTGGCTATTGGGTATTCCTTTAATTGCCGCAGCGATTATTTTGACACTGGTGAGACAGTTGAATCGCCCATTACGTCGCTTGCAACATGCCGCAAATAATTACAGTAAAACAGGTAAAGCGCCTTATCTTGAAACCAACCATGGACCTCAAGAAATTCGTGAAGTTAACCAAGCTTTTAACCAGATGATCTATACGCTTGAGCAAACTGAACGAGATCGCCAAATCATGTTGGCTGGAATTTCACATGATTTAAGAACACCACTGACTCGGATTCGTTTAAGTGCAGAAATGATGTCAGATGATGACTTCTTAAAAGAAGGACTGATTTATGATGTCGATGATATGGACGCCATTTTGAGCCAATTCATCTCCTATATGCGCGATGGTTCAGATGAAGAGTTACAAGACACCAATATCAATAGCTTATTACAAGAACTGGTGATTCAATTTAAGCCTTTAGATATTCGCTTTACACCTCAAGAATTGCCCATCATCACTGCACGCTCCCTTTCTCTCAAACGTTTGATTGGTAATCTGATCAACAACTCAAAACGTTACGGTGCCGAACCTATTGAGCTCAGTGCTTCTTTTGAAGACGATCATATTAAGATCTGTGTTGCCGACAATGGTGAGGGAATTCCCGAAGACCAAATTGAAGGTTTGATGCAACCCTTTGTACGTGGAAATGCCGCACGTACAGTTCAAGGCAGTGGTTTAGGGCTGGCAATTGTGAAGCGGATTGTCGATATTCATCAAGGTGAACTGTCTATCTCCAACCGTCCTGAAGGTGGTTTACAAGCCATCATTTCCTTGCCCGTTTCTATAAAAGTTGAGGAAGAACCGACACCTACAAACCCGATTCAAAAAATTAAGCAGAGTTTGAGTGATCACTTTTAATGATCGCTCAATAATTAAGCAAACAGTTTTGTTTATTTATCACACAGACAACATTATTTTATTAATAAATAACAACTTAAAAACCATCACATAAATTTATACCTACATTTATTGAAAAAATTAGACCTTAGCATTAGAGGCATGCACAATTTAGTTTGAGGGCGGTACAATCCGTCTAGTTTTGAACAAGAATTGAGCGTAAACCATGTCTTTAGATCGTATCCGTTTAGCATCTCTCCATGACAAAGTCATGAGCGCAGAACAAGCTGCAACTTTTATCCAAGATGGTATGACTGTGGGGATGAGTGGCTTTACTCGTGCAGGTGAAGCAAAAGCTGTACCTTTAGCACTTGTTAAACAAGCCAAAGTAAATCCTCTCAAGATTACATTGATCACAGGTGCGAGTTTAGGTAATGATCTAGACAAACAATTGACTGAAGCAGGTGTACTTGCTCGTCGTTTACCGTTCCAAGTAGACAACACATTACGTAAAGCCATCAATAAAGGCGAAGTCATGTTTATTGATCAGCATTTGTCTGAAACTGTTGAACAGATGCGTAACCTTCAATTAAAAAAACCTGATGTAGCTGTGATTGAAGCCATTGCGATTACTGAAGATGGCGGCATCATTCCAACCACTTCTGTAGGTAACTCTGCAAGTTTTGCAATTTTTGCTGAAAAAGTGATTGTTGAAATCAATACCAATTTAAGCCCCGCTTTCGAAGGCTTGCATGATATCTATATCCCAACTTATCGTCCTACTCGCCAACCGATTCCATTAACACAGGTTGATCAACGTATCGGTACGCCTGCAATCAATATCGATCCTGCAAAAATCGTCGGTATCGTGATTAACAGCGAATTCCATGACTCCCCATCAACAGTTACTTTACCTGATGATGAAACGCAATCGATTGCAAACCATTTGATCGCATTCTTTGAGAAAGAAGTTGAAGAAGGCCGTTTGCCTGCGAATCTTGGTCCTTTACAAGCAGGAATCGGGTCTATTGCCAATGCAGTATTAACGGGTCTTAAAGAATCAAACTTTGAAGATTTGGTGATGTACTCAGAAGTACTTCAAGACTGTACCTTTGAATTGATTGATGCAGGTAAAATGAAATTTGCTTCAGGTTCTTCAATTACCCTTTCTGCGAAGTATGGCGAAAAAGTATTTAATAACCTTGAGCAATACAAAGATAAATTGGTTTTACGTCCACAAGAAATTTCAAACCATCCTGAGCTCGTTCGTCGTTTAGGTATCATTGGAATCAACACTGCACTTGAGTTCGATATTTACGGCAACGTCAACTCAACGCACGTTTGTGGTACCAAGATGATGAATGGTATTGGTGGTTCAGGTGACTTCGCACGTAATGCGCATTTGGCTATTTTTGTGACCAAATCAATTGCAAAAGGCGGTGATATCTCTTCTGTTGTACCATTTGCATCACATATCGACCATGCTGAACATGATGTGGATATTCTGGTCACTGAACAGGGGCTTGCAGACTTGCGTGGCTTGGCACCACGTGAACGTGCACGTGCCGTAATCGACAACTGTGCTCATCCAATGTACCGTGATGCCTTAAATGACTACTTTGATCGTGCGTGTGAAAAAGGTGGTCAAACACCTCATATTCTTCGTGAAGCGCTTTCTTGGCACTGCAACTTTGAAGAAACAGGTCATATGTTAACAACACAAGACCAAGCTAAAAAATCTGCATAAGGTTTTAGCCGAAAAAAAACGCCATTCATGGCGTTTTTTTATTGTCTATTGTGTTAACACATTAAGATGTTTACTGCATAAAATGACAATCTACTCGAATATTCAGGCATATCCATGTTTTCACAAAGTTTAAATTGCCACGCTTAAAGGATCTTTTTTCTCGACAAATGCTAGACCTGACTGATCCTGATGAATCATATCTACGGCTTTCTCAGCAATCATAATCGCAGGTGCGTTGGTGTTTCCATTGACCACTTTAGGCATAATAGATGCATCCACCACACGTAAGTTCTGAATACCATAAACACGCAAGCGCGGATCAACTACAGCCATTTCGTCTACGCCCATTTTACAGCTGCCTACGGGATGGTAGACTGTATCTGAGCGATCTCGTAAAACCTGCCGTATCTCCTCATCGGTACATACATTTGCAGTAAACAAATCTTCTTTGATCATGCTTTTAAATGCTTCAGACTGCATTAAAGTCTGAGTGAGCTTAAAGCCTTTAACCATTTCCTCTAAATCAGATTCTTCTCCATAGAAATTTGGATCAATCAATAGTGGATCATCGATACTCGGACCACTGATCTTGATCGTGCCACGACTTTTCGGGTTCAATAAGCACACATGGCAAGAAATACCATGCCCTGTATGCAAAGTCCGAGCATGGTTATCGACCAATGCAATCACAAAATGCAATTGTAAATTCGGTACTTTCTGCTCTGATGAGCTTTTAATAAAACCACCACATTCAGCAAAATTTGTGGTAAGCAAACCACGCCGCTCTTTTCGATAACGGCCGATTTGTTTAATAAGATCAATGGATCCAGGTATGGACAGCCCAAAAGTTCCCTGTATTTCACGTACTTTATAGCCAAAGATAAAATCAGGATGATCATGAAAATTCTTCCCCACACCAGGTAAGTGCTTTTTCACCTCAATCCCATGTTCCATTAACTCATGTTGGTCACCGATTCCAGATAACATCAGGATTTGAGGTGACTGCATTGCACCTGCACTGAGCAAAACTTCACGTCGCGCACGAATTTGCTTCAATTGCCCATTCTGCTTATATTCCACACCCACAGCCACACCATTTTCGATCAAAATCCGCTGTGTTTGTGCCGAAGTCTCGACTGTTAAATTTTTTCGCTCAAGATGTGGAAAGAGATAGACCCTTGCTGAACTACAACGCTCGCCATTGATATGGGTGACTTGATAAACACCTAAGCCTTCCTGCTCCTCTCCATTGAAGTCATCCAGAATTCGATACCCCTGCTCTTTTGCAGCTGCGATATATTTTTGCTGAAGTGGATTATCACTGTGCAAATCTATCACGGACAATGGACCATCATTACCATGATATTGATTTTTAATTCGTTGATTATTCTCTGATTGAATAAAATAAGGTAAAACTTCATCATATGACCAGCCTGTATTCCCTAAAGCTGACCAATCATCATAATCCTGTCGATGCCCTCGGATATAGACCATTGCATTGATTGCAGAGGATCCGCCCAGACACTTACCACGAGGTTGGTAACCTCTGCGACCATTCAACCCCTTCTGAGGAACGGTTTCAAATGCCCAGTTATTAATTTTTGTTGGAATGCTGATGACCGCTGCGCAGGGAACCTCGACTTTCCAGCCATCTCCAGTACCACCTGCCTCAAGCAAACAAACAGAAACCTGTGGATTTTCAGATAAACGACCCGCCAAAACACAACCTGAGCTTCCACCACCAACAATAATATAATCAAATTCCTGTTTATTCATATGAAATTCCTTTTTTGTTTTAAATTATTCCTCAATCATTATGCATATTTTTAAACAATAAAAAATAATCATTCGTAACCCTACCATTCGAGATTGAGAATATGTATCAAACATTTACGCATTGTCTAAAAAATCAACTTATCAAGACTCACTTTTTATATTAATCTGATGCAAACATTCTTTTAAAAACAAGAGATAAAAGAAAGCTATGTTTATCATTCGGCAGTTTCAGGAAACCGACTTGGAAGATGTCATTGCACTTTGGGAGACCTGTGATTTAACACGTCCATGGAATAGCCCAGAAATTGATATTTTTCGGAAAGTTGCTCAAAAAGATGGGTTATTTTTATTGGCAGTCAAAGATGAACAGTTGATTGCTACTGTTATGGGTGGCTATGACGGACATCGGGGCTGGGTAAATTATCTTGCCGTACATCCGCATGATCAGCGTAATGGCGTGGCAACTGCCCTCATACAGCAGCTTGAAAAACGCTTAGTTGCATTGGGTTGTCCAAAGCTTCAGCTGCTGATCCGCAAAGACAATATTGATGTACAAAGCTTTTATGAACAATTGGGCTATGAAGAGATTGAAGTGATTTGCTTAGGTAAGCGACTGATTCAGGATTAAAACAGCCTCATCAAGCTAATCTCAGGATTAGACCTTTCGGGTAAGTTGGGAAAATGAGTCATGAATATCAATACGGTTTTCAGTTTCCAACCCAACTTAAATCTGCGGGGTTGTTGGCGATGCTGAGTGCATATTGAAATTAAGCGACAGGTATACCCGCAATGCCTTGAGCATTTACACCATAGGCATGCATAAAATAGCCTGTTGTTGCTGAAGGATTAGAGCTATATACACTATCAGCAATCGCCAGACTCATGACTTGAGATATAAATTTCATTGAATCAGTTTATTTTTAAATAATATATAACTAAGTATATTGTTAGCCATATATCCTTTAATCCAAGATAAAATGAAATCATTATTCTATTTTTTCATAAAACACTTTTTCTTCACCTGCTTCACTCGCCCCAGACGCAAGAATACAGGAAATTCTATTTTTAAATCTTGGTGTTGATTGCTTAACTGTTCAGCCAGTTCTAGCAAGGGATGATCTTGATTTTTTTCACAATAGTGCTGTATGGCAGACCATGTCGATAAGTATTTTAACAGTTGCGCTGATGACCACTGATACTGCATTTTAAAGTTCGCGACCGTTATTTCTTCAAATGGGAATGGAATCGTCTGATATTCTTCATCAATATAATGTCGCTCTGCATCCCAGTAACCATTTAATTTTTTAAAATATACATCTTGAATCATTGAGTGAATGGTTGCATTTTCAACTTGAATTAAGCCATATCCGATTACAGCAAGTATTCCCTGTGGTTTAAGTGTTCTTTGAACCTCTTTATAAAATCCATCAAAATCAAACCAGTGGATTGCCTGTGCTACAGAAATCAAATCAAAACTGTGAGTCGCAAATGATGTATGTTCAGCCGCTTGAACCTGATAGCTGACATTATCAAAATAAGGCGCAAGCTGTAGTTGTTTTTCGCTCAAATCAGTGGCAACAATATGATCAAAATAAGGCGTCAGCAGTTGAGTGAATTGCCCTGAACCCGCCCCGCAATCCCATGCAAAACTACGCTCAGGAACATAGTTTAAAATTTCCTGAACCACATCCTGTGGGTAACTGGGTCGTGCTTGTTGATAAAGCGCACTGCCTGATGAAAATAAATCTTTCATTGTTTTTATAACAATCTTTTCGTTTTATAAAAATTTATTTTACGTCATTTCCACACCAGCTCAAGACATTTTGTAAGACAATAAAGTCATTGCTGTTTTCAATAAGCATATTTTCTAGAACACTCACGATGACCCTAGACACAAAATAGCAGACAATAAAAAACCCCAAACACTGTTTGAGGTTTTTCAAATATGGTGGCGAGACCCAGGATCGAACTGGGGACACACGGATTTTCAATCCGTTGCTCTACCTACTGAGCTATCACGCCGATGCGGTGTATTAAGCCGTATCTGCATTCAATAGTCAATAAAAATCATGACTTTTTTATTCAAGCGAATATTTTTTACCCAAAAAAAATCCCTGATGGGATCAGGGATTGAAATCTTAAGATTTTTAAATATGGTGGCGAGACCCAGGATCGAACTGGGGACACACGGATTTTCAATCCGTTGCTCTACCTACTGAGCTATCACGCCGATGGGGCGTATTAAACAATTTAATCCACAAGCCGTCAAGCATAGAAAGCATTAAAATCACTCAACAGTCTATTTTTACAACAAAATCAGCCTATTTATGCACGAATAGATGCTTTTTTACACATATTTGAGCAAGAAATTGCTTTCATGCTGTCGATTGGCGTAAACAATTTGCCCGTGCTGGTTTTTTGAATCTTTTCGAAATGCAGTTAAAAATAACGATTTACAATTCAATTTTTAAATAAAGAGAACAAAAGCAATCACTCCGGCTGCTTTTGTTCATTCAGTAAACGCAAATCGCTTAGATTTTACCAAGGTGTGCTAAACAACGATGTATTGCACCGCAGCCTGGTTCAAAGTTCTTTACACCCTTTTCTTCTTCAATTCGACAAACTTCCTCAACCAAACGTTCAGCAACCCCGCGCCCTCGATTGGCTGGATGCACCACAATATTTTCTAAAGTTCTGCTTTCACCTTGTCCGGTACACCATAATGCCCCAATAATCTTCGTATTAAATTCTGCGACATAAAGTAGGGTATAATGAGCCAAGTTTTGCTCAAGTTGTTCTATGGCATCATGACCATCCCCAAATTCGGGACTGGTGTCATATAATCGCTCAAGCTGATCGCGAACTTCTTCATTTTCTAGTGAAGTTTTAGCATGTACGGTAATAGGCATTGATTAACCCTCCTGAGCAATCTAATATGCTGTGACTTTCGTCAAAGCGAAACATCTTTACATCAAACTTTTAATTTTTGACGTTTTTTGAGGAACGTGTCTATGGCGCAACGTATCAGTGAAGTGGTAAGAAACACCAACGAAACTAAAATTCGAGTTCGTGTGAATCTTGACGGTACTGGTCAAGGCACGCTCAATACAGGTGTACCCTTTTTAGACCATATGATTGATCAAATCAAGCGTCATGGTTTATTTGATATTGATATTCATTGTGACGGCGACTTGGAAATCGATGATCACCACACGGTAGAAGACTGTGGGATTACCCTAGGGCAAGCTTTTGCACAAGCGCTGGGTGATAAAAAAGGCCTAAAACGTTATGGTCATTTTTATGCACCACTGGATGAGTCTTTAAGCCGGGTCGTTGTCGATCTATCAGGTCGTCCAGGGTTGTGGATGGATATTCCCTTTACTCGCGCACGAATTGGTAGCTTTGATGTTGATTTATTTTCAGAGTTTTTCCAAGGCTTTGTCAATCATGCCTTGATGACACTACACATTGACAACTTAAAAGGTAAAAACAGCCATCACCAAATTGAAAGTGTGTTCAAAGCATTTGCTCGCGCACTACGTATGGCATGCGAAGTTGATCCTCGTGCTGAAAATACTGTTGCTTCTACCAAAGGAACCTTGTAATGACCCGTATTGCCCTTCTTGATTATGGCATGGGAAACCTTCATTCGGCAGCTAAAGCGCTCGAACATGTGGGTGCAACTGTAGATGTCACCAATGAACCAAAGCTGATTGCTCAAGCAGATAAAATTGTATTTCCAGGTGTAGGAGCAATGCGCGACTGCATTCAAGGCATGCATGAAGCAGGAATCGATGAAGTTGTACGTCAAGCTGCCTTCAATAAACCTGTGCTGGCAATTTGTGTCGGTATGCAGGCTTTGCTTGAATCATCTGAAGAAAATGGTGGTACTCAAGCGTTGGGGATTTTTGATGGCATGGTCAAACATTTTCCAGATATGGAGGGCTTAAAAGTTCCTCATATGGGCTGGAACCAAGTCCACCAAGCTGATCCAAGTCATCCAATGTGGAAAAATATTGAACAAGATTCACGTTTCTACTTTGTGCATAGCTATTATGTTGAACCTAAAGATTCAACACTCATTGCAGCAACATGTGATTATGGTTTGCAGTTCTGTACTGCGATTCATAAAGAAAATCTTTTTGCTACACAATTCCATCCAGAAAAGAGCCATACAGCAGGTTTGCAATTGCTGAAAAACTTTGTGGAATGGAAGATTTAACACCTCAAGATCAAGAAAAATCAGAGTCAATTTAAATTGGCTCTGATTATCCAAATTACTAGAGAAAACAAAGTCTTAAAACTTCATTATCCTGTGTTTCAGACAGATGCCAATAAAAAATTTAACACCTATTGATTCAATGGCTTATAAATGAAAAATAACAATCTAAGCAAAGATGCACTGCTTCATCCCAGTGGACGTTTTGGACGATTATCATTGATTGCATGGTTAACGATTCTCGCCATTATTCTATGCTCACTCAATCTTTATATCTCATTCCAGATGCTGAATACCAACGAAGATTTTAATCAGATTGAACCTTTGGCGTTCTTTTTATGGGCGACCTTACACATCTCGTGTATCTATACATTTTTTATATTCATCATTCGTAGACTACATGATCTTAATCGTTCAGGTTGGTGGTCTGTGTTGATTCTAATCCCGATCGTGCAAGTGCTTTTTTTATTTTTGATATTTGTCGCACCTGGCTCTTTTCATGACAATCACTACGGTAGCAGTAGACTGACACCTGTTTGGGAGAAAACTGTTGCACTGGTCTCAATCATTTGTACACCCATTTTAACGCTCGTGGTCATCTATATTTTGGCAGTCTCGCCCAAATTGAATACTGATCCGCAAATCAAATTTGAAGGATCACATCACATGATGCCACCGTAACGTTAATCTTTAGTAACAAAACCACCTTCTAACGGTTCAACACTGATTTTTATCTCTGCTTTTAAGTTTAGCGCCGCATAACGATCTTTAATCTCATTGATTAACTGCTCCATACTGACATGACTTAAATCCAGTTCAGATTCAGCATAAGCCTTACTCACAAGATCCGTTTTATCTTGCTGTTTGGCTTCCATATTCCAGCGTTCAGTCATACCCACTAAACGTGCCAGTTCAATTAAGCTTTGCGCACTTGCAGGTGTTGAGTTATGCAGCCATTTACTCATTGTGCCTTTTGAGGTTTCCAGCACATTGACAATATCACTGGCCTTTATATTTTTATCTTGAATCAATTGCTTTAAACGTTTTGCACCTTCCATAAAAAGATCATCTTCTTTTTCTACCATCTGCTTGATTCCTGTAATTTCATCTCACAAAACTATCATCTTTTATTCAAAGTTTGTTATAACACAATATCGTTAAATTTTTTTATGTCTTGCCTGCTCAATTTTATTCAATACAGCAAGCAAATTATGGAATTTCAGCTACCCCTTAAATCTGAGAGCTAAAATTTGTGAATGATCAGAGCCAACAACTCCCAAGCAAGGAACAGATTCTAAGCTTTCCACGTTTTCAAAATTTACCCTTAAATAAAATTATTGTGATCAATACCTTAGAACAGTGTCATAAAATTTCAGAAGAATTATCAAAAGTGACTTTACTCGGCTTTGATACAGAGTCAAAGCCGACTTTTACTAAAGGTGAAGTTCAGACGGGGCCTCATCTCATTCAACTTGCGACCGCTGAGAAAGCTTATTTATTTCAGGTTTCACCTGACATTCTAAACTTTTTAAAACCCTTTTTAGAAAACACAAATCAGCTCAAAGTCGGCTTTGGTCTAAAAAATGACTTACATTTATTTCGTAAAAAAGGTATAGAGCTACATAGTGTGATTGAGCTTTCCAAGCGTTTCTCTAGTTTCGGTATCAGTAGCCCATTAGGCATTAAAAATGCTATGGCACTCCTGTTTCAGGTTCATTTTCCAAAAAGCAAATCAGTCAGCACTTCTAACTGGGCAAAAAAAAATCTGACCATTCCACAAATTCAGTACGCAGCAGCAGATGCTTATGCGCCTGTTCTTATTTTCAAGGCGCTGCTCGATTTAAATTTAATCCCCATTGATATCGCCAAAATCGTGACTGAATTGTAGAAGAATGAAAATAAAAGCCCTAACTGATACTTAGAAATTGATCAAGTTTTTGCTAAGATGAACGCCAATCAATTTCTATGAGATTAGGCAAGGAGCGAAAGCATGCTGATCATCCCTGCAATAGACCTGAAAGATGGTAAATGTGTACGTTTAAAACAAGGTCGTATGGAAGACGATACTGTATTTTCTGATGATCCGGTTGCAACTGCACAACACTGGGTAAATGAAGGTGCTCGTCGTTTACATCTGGTTGATCTAAACGGTGCTTTCGCTGGTACGCCAATCCATAAACCTGTGGTTGAAGCAATTGCCAAAGCACAGCCTGAACTCCCTATTCAGATTGGTGGGGGGATCCGCTCTTTAGAGACGATTGAACATTACCTGGATGCAGGCGTGTCTTTTGTGATCATTGGAACAAAAGCGGTTCAAAACCCTGAGTTTGTTGAAGAAGCATGTCAAAAATTTGCAGGTCACATCATTGTTGGTATTGATGCAATGAACGGTATGGTTGCTACAGATGGCTGGGCAAATGTAACGGATGTAAAAGCGACTGATCTTGCAAAACGTTTTGCTGATGCAGGTGTATCAAGTATTGTTTATACAGACATCGCACGCGATGGCATGATGCAAGGCGTCAATGTTGAGCAGACCGTCAATCTAGCGCAATACTCAGGTCTTCCTGTCATTGCTTCGGGTGGGGTGACCAACTTAGACGATGTGCGTAACTTAAAGGGTAAACCAGGTATTTTAGGCGCAATTACGGGTCGTGCAATTTATGAAGGCACACTCAATCTGCGTGAAGCTCAATTATTATTGGATGAACAAGCGCTCTAAGTACAAAGTAGATGAAAAAAGAGAATCTCAAGATTCTCTTTTTTATGGCTTGCTCAATCGCAGGCTCACGATTAGACCAATGTATTCTCAAAATGCTGCATTTCTATTTTTTGTGCCAAAAAAGGTTTTAATGCCATAAACCAATGTTTGAATTCTTCTGTTTTCATAAAAATGTCAGTGTGTGCTTTTAAATCAGTCCAGTGAATTTGTAGAATATATTGCTGATTATTCTCTATTCCACGAATCAATTTAAATTTTTCACAACCTTGTGCATTTCTAAAAATGTCGGATAACTCATAGAATTTCTTTTCGAAAGCCGATTGCTGACCCTCAATAATATGAAATAAAGCTTGTTCAATCACCATGGCTTATTTCTCTTTATGCATATTTTAATGTTTAAATTATAACGCTTTCAGGTGACAATTTAATGATTGCAGCTCATTTTTTATCAAACTTAACCTCAGCATAATTCTGTACTTTCGCGTAAAATAGCGGTGCTTTCTTTCTCCCTGTTGTTTTTATGTCGTCCTCTCCTTTCACTTTATTTTTAAAATCGAAAATACCTCAAATTGCCCTGATCATCATGACCATGATCTGGGGAGGTACCTTTGTTGTTGTGCATCTGGCCTTGAATTACAGTTCTCCAATGTTCTTTGTGGGTTGCCGTTTTGCAGCGGCAACAATCGCTGTCGGATTATTGTCATATAGATACCTCAGAGGCATTAATCTAAAAGAAATCATTGCAGGCGCACTGATAGGCAGCATGATTACTGGAGGTTATGGCTCACAAACTGTGGGAATGCAAACGATCAGTAGTAGTGAATCTGCGTTTTTAACGGCGTTGTATGTCCCTTTGGTGCCTGTTCTGATTTGGTTGATTTTCCGCAAACGGCCTCACATGATGACATGGTTCGGCGTTTTACTGGCATTTATCGGGTTAATTTTCTTAACAGGCAATGGCTTTAACCAGATCAATCTAAATACAGGGCAAATTGTGACCCTACTCGGCTCTTTTGCAATTGCAATGGAAATTATTTTCATTGGCTACTTTGCAGGGAAAGTAAATCTTCAGCGGGTGACTGTAATCCAGCTGGCTTTTGCTTCAGTTTTATCTTTTGCATCAATGCCTTTTGTTGGAGAACACCATATCCCCGCTTTTTCATGGGAACTGCTTATACTTGCTGTAGGATTAGGGCTGACCAGTTCAATACTACAGTTGACCATGAACTGGGCACAACGCTCAGTTGATCCATCTCAGGCTGCGGTGATCTATGCAGGTGAACCCGTGTGGGCAGCATTGTTTGGCAGAATTGCAGGTGAACGCCTGCCCTTGGTTGCACTTTTTGGCGGATTACTTGTGGTTTTGGGGGTCATCGTCAGCGAATGGAGACCTCGGTTTTTTAAAAAGAAAATAGCGTTCAGAAAGGGCTCAATCGCTATATAAAAACAGCGTTTCAAACTAAACGCTGTTTTTAATGAAGTGATTGTTTCAATTCATGTTAACATTTATAACGGTAAAGCTTGATCATCATTCAAAACAATAATTCCTCGTATTGCTCGATAAACAATCCATATCCAAGAAACAAATAAAGTTACTCCACAAAACACTGTAGCACCCAAGGCCACACCTGCAAATGCGTTGACATTATCCATAGTGAAAAAGAGGAAAAGAAATGGAATAAATGCAACGATGGTCCAGATCAAGTACCACCAGAATGTCCTGATTTGCCACTTAAAATGGCTTTCAAAAATCGTACCTCGTACAGCGTCTAGTTTTACGTAATTAATAATCAATGCAACAATTGCTAGAATTCCAGCGGAGAAAATCGCAATAATGTAAAGAATGTATAAGATTAAGGTAAGAGATTTACTATTGTTTGAATCGACATAATTACTCATCGCACGCCCCTGTTTAAAACTTGGCGATTTCACTCTAAATGTGGAATACATTTAAAGGTGAAATTAACCATAAAATCAATAAAATATTAAAGATGATGGTACAGAAATAGATATTTCTAAAAGGTTGTTTTTGTGTTTTATGTCGTAAGCGTTGTTGTGCTAGCCATGCAGCGGGCCAGCCACCTAAAAAGGCTAAAATATGTAAGGTATTTTCAGGCACACGACGTCGATTGAATTGTGCAGCTTCTTTGTCCTGTGAATAGAACCAATAAGTCATCACATTGATAATACTGATAAAAAGCACAACCACGCCATTTAACCAACCACTTATGTTTAAAATTGCCAGAGCCACTATATAAACGATACATATGATTTGCATCGGTTGTAATGAAGAGTCTTTCTGGGCTTTCAGTTTGTTGTGATTGACTTGATTCGTTTTGGCATGAACAGTTTGAGTTGCTTTCAAATAAGTCACTTGCTTGGCTTTATAACGCCCCTGTCCATCCAACTGCACCACATACTCAAGTGCACAGCCCACTATGGGCCGTGGACCTTTTTGTGCAAAATCTTTGATGTGCAGGAATACACGCTCTTTTAGTCCATCATTGGGTTGAATAAAGCCATAGCCTTTGTCATCAAACCACTCAACTAAACGACCTTGATCACGCATTTTTTATCCCACACACTGATTAAGCTGTTACAAATTTCAATCTTTCAATCAACATATTACGCATTTCTTGTGGATTTTTCTGCAAGATATCATCCCCAGTTCGATCTGATTCAGCATTGATGTGTGCAATCTGCAAACGCATCATCCAAAAGCGTCCTGCCGCCATTGCCAAATATAATTCCAGGCACGCCTTTTCATCTTCAGTCAGTGGACGAACCGAGCTATAAGCATTTAAAAATGCCATTGCCTTGGCTTCATTTAAGGTAACTTCAGGATATTCGGTACAGAAATCATTTAATGTAATGGCGATATCAAATAATAATTCATCTTGATTCATTTCATAAAAATCAAGGATTCCTTTAAGATTATCTCCTTCAAACAAGGTATTGTCGCGGAATAAATCGGAATGAATCCAACCTTTAGGTCTGTTTGGATACATCTGTGTTAATGCTTGATACAATCCCAAGAGATTATCAAGTAGTGCTTTATCGGCTGGACTTAAAGTGGGTTTGATTTGTTTAGCCACATTGTACCAATAGTCATGATCACGGGCGATTTTACGCTGTAATGGAAAATCTTTTAATGCGATATGCATCTTTGCCTGAGCCATCGCAATCTGTTCAACTTGAGCAATGCTTGATGGCATTGGATGTTTACCGATCATGCGTGGTGCAATCTGTGCAGGTTTATCCTTCAGTATATGAATGGATTGACCCTCATATTTGAGCGGTACGGGTACAGCCACGCCATGTTTACCTAAATGCTCTAACACAGGTACCAATTCACCAGCAGCTTGTGCATCCATATTTTCAAATAGGGTTAAAACAAACTGTGTTCCATCACGACAAATGATAAAATAGTTGGTATTTTGGATACCGCCTTGAATTGGGTTCAGCTCAACCACCTCTAATCCATAGGGTGCTGCAAACACCTGAACTTCTTGTAAACTCAAAGTGGTATAAACCGACATAGAAAACCTGCGAAAAAACTTACATAAGTTTGATAGAATAACCGCTTCGGCTATTGCGGTGCTATAGCTAAGTCACGAAGTTTCATCATCGACTGTTATTTTTGGAAAAAATTATGCTCGCTAAACGTATTATTCCTTGCCTAGACGTAGATAATGGTCGTGTGGTGAAAGGTGTTCAGTTTCTTGATATCCGAGACGCAGGCGATCCTGTAGAAGTAGCCCGACGATATAATGAGCAAGGTGCAGATGAGATTACCTTTCTAGACATTACTGCAACCTCAAATGGTCGTGATACGACTTATCGTACAGTAGAGCGTATGGCAGAAAGTGTATTTGTGCCTTTAACTGTCGGTGGTGGCGTACGTAAAGTTGAAGATATTCGCTTATTATTAAATGCAGGTGCCGATAAAGTCAGTATTAACTCAGCTGCCGTATTTAATCCAGAATTTGTTCAAGAAGCATCTCAACGTTTTGGCGCACAATGTATTGTTGTGGCCATTGATGCAAAAAAAACTGCAGAACATAAGTGGGAAATTTTCACCCATGGTGGACGTAAACCTACAGGGATTGATGCCATTGAGTGGGCAGTAAAAATGGCGGAATACGGTGCAGGTGAACTGTTGGTCACGTCTATGGATGCTGATGGCACCAAAGCAGGTTATGATATCGGTCTTATGCGTCAAATCAATGATCGTGTCAGCATTCCAACGATTGCTTCTGGTGGTGTAGGTAATTTACAGCATCTTGCTGATGGCATTTTAAAAGGTGGCGCAGATGCGGTATTAGCAGCATCCATCTTCCATTTTGGTCAATATACGATTCCTGAAGCAAAACAGTATCTCGCAGAACAAGGGATTGAAATGCGTCTTTAATGAATGGCATTTTACCCAGACTACAAGCCATATAGATAATCTCATGCTGTACTCAATAAACTGAATGATGTTGAAAAATACCTTCTCCCTAGCGGAGAAGGTTACATTGACTGATTATTTTGTGTTGAATTCTGCCTTTAGAAAGATAATAGAAACAATCCCAGGCAATGCGTTATTTAAGGTTTTATATTGCCTTTATTAAGCCTAAGTTAAAGCAACATAAAGAAATCAATTAATAATATTTATTTTCAAATAAAATTTTACAATTTATTTGTCATGATTTTTAAATGGAGCGTTCACTCAGTAATGATAAAATGAATGAAAGCAGTCACATTTCCAATTTTAATATCAGCGCCTTAAAATAAGCACATCCTTCAATATAAATCAGGGGATTATCCCTATTTACTGAAATCACTATATTTTTCTACTGTTTTTACTATTCAAAAAAATCATGAAACTGGGGTATTTCATATTCATTTTATTTCATTTAATCTTGATTGAAATAAGCCTCACATTTTGTAGTTGTTGATGGAGTTAATAAAAATAAACAGGGAGGATTAACCAGCTCATGACTTATTCATATGATTATACACATCGATATGCTTTATTTGGTATGTCTGAATCCATGCATATTTATCATCGCGCCACCAGTTATGAACATCTCGCCCTGAATAATCACTATAGTGTGCATTATGATTTACATCGTCATGAACGCGTTCATACCTATCAGCGTAATGCGATTTGGTATTTTTTACATGCAGCATTGAAAGGTTATAGTAAAGCACAATACAAACTCGGAATGATTTATCTACAGGGCCAATTGGGGCTATCTCCTGACCAATCTAAAGCAAGAAAATGGTTATTACTGGCTGCAAATCAAGGGCATATCGAAGCACAAAACCAGCTTCACCATGTTTATCTACAATAAAAAACCAGCTCGAAAGCTGGTTTTTAATCATCAGGGGAAGGTTTATCCACCAATCTTTTTATACTTGGTTCGTTTTTGAACGGCATCTTCACCCAAACGTGCTAAACGGTATGCTTCATATTCAGCATAGTTACCTTCGTAGAATTCAGGTTGTTCATTTTCAAATGACAAGATATGTGTCGCAATACGGTCGAGGAACCAACGGTCATGCGATACGACCATAACCGTACCAGGGAAGACTAAAATTGCATCTTCTAGCGCACGTAGAGTCTCGATATCCAAATCGTTTGATGGCTCATCCAGTAAGATCACGTTAGCGCCCATTTGAAGAATCTTCGCAAGTTGTAAACGGTTACGTTCACCACCAGATAATTCTCCAACACGTTTTTGCTGATCTTGACCTTTAAAGTTAAAGCGACCGATATAGGCACGAGAAGCGATCTCATACTCACCGATTCTTAAGATATCTAAACCGCCAGAAACTTCTTCCCAAACTGTTTTATTGTTATCTAAAGTGTCACGGATCTGACCGACATATGCAACTTTAACAGATTCACCCAGAGTCACAGTCCCTGTATCAGGTTGCTGCTCACCCGTCATCATACGGAATAATGTCGTCTTACCGGCGCCGTTTGGACCCACAATACCCACAATCGCTGTAGGTGGGACTGTAAAGCTTAGATTTTCGTACAATAAACGACCATCAAAAGATTTACTGATGCCTTCAACTTCAACCACTTTATTTCCTAGGCGCGGACCAGGTGGAATATAAATTTCTGAAGTTTCATTACGTTGCTGGAATTCACGCGAATTAAGCTCTTCAAAGCGCTCCATACGTGCTTTGTTTTTCTTTTGTTGACCTTTCGCATTTGAACGAACCCATTCAAGTTCTTTTTTCAATGCTTTAGCAAAAGATTCCTCTTGTTTCTGTTCCTGCTCTAAACGTGCATTCTTTTGTTCCAACCAAGAAGAATAGTTGCCTTGGTAAGGAATACCATGCCCACGGTCAAGTTCAAGAATCCACTCCGCGACATTATCCAAGAAATAGCGGTCATGGGTAATCGCAACGATTGTGCCAGGGAAATCTTTCAAGAAACGTTCCAACCATGATACAGATTCTGCATCTAAATGGTTCGTCGGTTCGTCCAGCAACAACATATCTGGCTTAGACAGCAATAAACGACATAGTGCAACACGACGACGTTCACCACCTGAAAGCAATGTTACATCTGCATCCCAAGCAGGAAGATTTAATGCAGCCGCAGCCTGATCCATTTGATTACTCAGATTATGAGCATCCCATGAATGAATGATTGCTTCTAATTTTTCTTGCTCTTTTGCAAGTGCATCAAAATCAGCATCTTCTGCTGCATATTCAGCAAAAACTTCATCTAAACGTGCCAGTGCATCTAATGGCTCACGCAAACCATCTTCAACGTTACCGCGCACGTCTTTATTTGGGTCTAATGGTGGTTCTTGCTCTAGATAACCGATTTTAATACCTGGTTGTGCACGAGCTTCACCTGAGAAATCTTTATCTACGCCAGCCATAATACGGAGCAAAGTAGATTTACCAGCACCGTTTAAACCAAGCACACCAATTTTGGCGCCTGGGAAAAATGATAAAGAGATGTCTTTTAGGATTTCGCGTTTAGGCGGAACCATCTTCGACACACGGTTCATCGTGTAAATATATTGGGCCACGTAGGACTCCTCTATAATGGATAGAAATTCGCAAATGCGAACAAATAAATGTCATTAATTATACGCTGAATTTATCTATTTTTGTTTAGATTTGTCCAATTTCATGGAGATATTTTCATCGCGCTACTGTGAAGCTGAGCATAAAAATCCTCCTATCTTCTATTTTTTTAGATCAGATCAAGAGCAAAAATTAGACTGATATTGATATACAAATTGTGTTTTGGTTTGGGTTGAACTTGGTGCATTGTAATTGGACAATGATTTCAAAGCACTAAAGCTAATCGCTGCGCGTTGTACAACTTTATTGGTGTAATTTGCATTCGGATCTTGATATTTGAAGGACACCTCAACTACTGCAGGCTTTAATCCTGTAGAGGGCACTTGGGTATACCATAAACTCATATCAACATCGGCATCAAATTCGCCCAAATCAATGCTCACCCCACGATAACTTCGTTCATAAATTGTCAGCCCACCCACTTGAGATAACACCTGATTATCACTTATGCCAAAAGTCTCCTTAAATTTTGGGAAATGGGTATGAATATCTAAAAATTTATTGATAGTACGTGTATTGGGTACGGTCGTCGATTTACTGGAACCCACCAAAAAACCCTGGGTTGCTGTCTGAGTGATATCGTCTTCAAGCTTGGTTTTCGCACCTGTAGTCGGGCTACTTAAATCAGCAAAATTAGAAAGATAATGATCAAAGCTTCTAAATTTAAGGGTGACTTCAGATGCACCATTTTCAATACGTTCACGAAAACTATAGCCCATATTATTCAGTAAGCAGCTGCTTGCTGAGTCATAGAAGCGAATCTGCCGCTGTTTATCCAGCACCATACTGCCGGATACAGTACGGTTAATCTGCTGAGCAATGATATTTTTTGCTTGCTGCATATAGGTATTTACATCAGCTGACTCATTGGCATAACTAAATTTATCTGCCTGTAGCAATAATTTATATTCACGAGAAGTCACTTGTGGTACAGCCCAGACATGTGTGGCAACCAAGCTCATCAACATGATAATCATTGATATTTTTTTCATTTCACAACCTACAGTTTAATCACCTATTGAGAAACAAAAAGCCGCCTAATTGGCGGCTTTTTGAATACGGCTACTGACCTTTTAAATTCAACTTATCCATGATGTATAAGGTATTCACATCAACACGTGTACGCGCTGCATCGAGATATTTCGGTTCCATACCTTTTGCATTATTCCACAGCCCCATATCATCATCATTTAACACGCCTAAAGTCGTGTTGTTGATCAACCATAAACCTTCCATTTTGTCGTGAGAATATTTCACGGCTTTCCCCATATCCAACACCAATGTTTTCGGTGCTGGAACGATATTCAAAGCTTTCAAGCCATCCCAGCCCTTGTCCAATTGGTATTCTTCCAATGTTTTACCCGCGATGGTTAAGCCTAGTTTTTCATCTTGTTTCAATTCGTTTTGATCTTTAACATCTTCCAAGTTGGTCGCTTTACTCAGATCGATACGATAAACATGTTTCATCACATTTGCCGTGTCTTTATAAAACAGACCATCTCGCTCTAAAACCAGGAATTGCGTTGCACTTAATGCAATGATTGCAGAATTCGAATTTTCATTTATTTCTTGTTGATAGAGATATTGCGCAACCTTACCTGTTTCAAGATTAATCGTCACAATACGTGTCAATGTGGATTTATTGACATTTTTATTCGGTAAACTCATGGTCGACTGCATAATACCCACCAGAGTTTTTTGATCTGGTGTGATGGTTAGACCTTCCATGCCTCGATTGGCACGACGATAGCTGAATTCATTCGGCAGAGTCCATTGATTGCGTTGATCTGCCTTAAATGGATTAATCCTGCCAATTTCCTTCCCGTTGGCATCGAAATGAACAATATGAGGTCCATACTCATCACTGATCCAGAATGTTCCATCGTTCAATGCTGCGATTCCTTCACTGTCCAGACCATAATCGTCGAGTTTCATCGGATTATTTACCGCATCATAAGGTTGGGTTGGATCTACAGTAATCACTTTACCATTCACATCATAAGGCGTTTCGCCTGTGCCCCCCAAAGCAGAAGTATTCGGTAAACCAGAAATATCCTGACCACTAGGATTTTTCAAATTAATGGTCTTGATTAACTTAACCGTCCCGTTGTCCTGAACTTCAAATAAACCGATTTTCGGTACATAATCTGGAATCGCAAAAACTTTACCTGCACCATAGCGTTTGTCAGTAAAGTCAGCATTGGGACCTCGATCCGTTAACGCATAAAATTGTCTTTTATTGGTTGGATGTGCTGCCACATCTGAGCCATAACCACCTTGACGAATATCAAAGCTACTGTCAATTGTTGTGCCATTGGCTTGATGTCGTTCAAGTACAGTAAATGGTAAGGCGCCCCCCTGGGCAAATAAGTTCGGTTTACAACTGTCCTCACTTTTAGTCACTTCACCGGCTTCAAGTTTGCCATTGCGATTAGTATCTACACCACTTTGGACACGCGTTCCTCCCATGACACACGCTTCATCACCGAAAGCCAAACTCACGTTTTGGGTCAGTGTTTTTTTGTGAGCTGTATCATTATTATCGTCATCTGAACACGCAGTGAATGCCATTAAACTACACAAAACTAAAGTTAAAGTGGTTTTATTGCTTATTCGTTTATTCGTATTTTTCATTGTGATTAATAACTGAACTCATGGAGTTTCTTATGCTAATTTTGACAAATGACATCCTAATGACAATCGACAAACTAAACGATCGCCGGTATCTATGGGTATATTTAAAATTAAACGATCAATAGCGATCACTTCATCTTTATCTTTTTTTATGATTTCAAAATATAGAAACCCTTGTTTACTTCATATATTTATTTGTTACACTCTATTGAATTTTAATAAAAAGTTGACGGAATATGACTTATAAAGACGAAACACTTGCCATTCACGCAGGCTATGAACCAGAAGCAACGACCAAAGCTGTCGCTGTACCAATTTATCAAACGACATCCTATGCCTTTGATAATACCCAGCATGGTGCAGATCTATTTGATCTCAAAGTTCAAGGCAATATTTATACCCGTATCATGAATCCAACCACGGCTGTGCTTGAACAACGTCTGGCTGCACTTGAAGGTGGAATCGGTGCTTTGGCGTTGGCTTCCGGAATGTCTGCAATTACCTATTCGATTCAAACTATTGCTGAAGCTGGCGATAATATCGCCTCTGTATCGACATTATATGGTGGAACATACAACTTATTTGCACATACTTTGCCGAAACAAGGGATTGAAGTACGTTTTTTTGATTACCAAAATCCTGAAGCCCTGCGAAACCTGATTGATGAAAAAACCAAACTGGTTTTTGTTGAATCCATCGGTAACCCCTTGGGCAATATTATCGATCTTGATGCGATTGCCAAAATCGCCCATGAATATGGCGTACCGGTGATTGTTGATAATACCGTTGCTACACCTGCCTTACTCAAGCCTTTCGAACATGGGGCTGATATTGTTGTACATTCTTTGACGAAATACATTGGTGGTCATGGCAACTCGATTGGCGGCGCCATTGTAGACAGCGGAAAATTCCCTTGGGGTAAATATCCTGAACGTTTTAAAGTTTTGAATACACCGGATCCAAGTTATCATGGTGTCAATTATGTAGAAGCCTTAGGCGAAGCAGCATATATAGCGCGAGCGCGGGTTGTGCCTTTACGTAACACGGGTGCTGCGATTAGTCCACTCAGTGTATTCTTAATTTTACAGGGTTTAGAAACACTCAGTTTACGTATGGAACGCCATACTGAAAATGCACAAAAAGTTGCAGAATACCTACAGGCACATCCTAAAGTGCAATGGGTCAACTATGCAGGTTTAAAAGATCACCCCCAACACGCCTTGGCTCAAAAGTATGTCAAAGGTAAACCATCTGCCATCCTTTCATTTGGAGTGCAGGACGGACGTGAAGGCGGAACTCGTTTTATTGATGCCTTACAACTCTTTACTCGTTTAGTGAATATTGGTGATGCAAAAAGCCTGGCATGTCATCCCGCAACCACGACTCATCGCCAACTCAATGAAGAAGAATTAAAAGCAGCTGGGGTCAGTATTGATATGGTTCGCTTATCTGTAGGTATTGAGCATATTGATGATTTGATTGCAGATTTAGAGCAAGCCTTAGCACAGGTCTAATCAATTGAATTGATGTTTATCAAAATAGAGTACCCAAATAAAAAGACCTGAATGATTCAGGTCTTTTTATTTGAAGTCGTTAGGTTGAGTTAAATTATTTCCCTTGGACTTTTTGTTCAATTTCTTCAATATTGGTATGACGCACATCAAAACCTTTCGCCATGTAAATCACTTGCTCTGAAATATTACGTGCATGATCACCAATACGCTCCAATGAGCGCAATACCCACATCACATTAATGACACGACTAATATGTCGAGGATCTTCAATCATATACGTCATCAGTGTACGTGTTGCCGACTGGTACTCCCGGTCAATGTCTGCATCCGCCAACAATACTTTTAATGCCTGTTCAGCATCTACTCGGGCAAAAGCATCCAAAGCATCATGGATCATGACACGAACTTGATTACCAATATGACGTGTTTCCATATAGCCACGTGGTGACTCACCTTCCTCACACAGTGTCTGTGCAATACGGGCGATTTTTGCCGCTTCATCGCCAATCCGTTCTAAATCCGTGTTTGCCTTACTCATCGCAATTACCATACGCAAATCAATTGCAGCGGGATGACGACGGGCTAAAATCAATGTCAGTGCTTCATCGATTTCACGCTCATAACGGTTAACGGTATTGTCTTGAAACTGTACATCTATTGCCATATTGGCGTTGGTGTCTAGCAAAGCATGTACTGCATTTGCCACTTGTTGCTCCACCAAACCACCCATGGTCATAAATTTGGTATTTACATCCTGTAGATCTTCATTGAATTGTGAAGAAATGTGATGATTTAACACAGGATTACTTGGGCTCAAAGTTTGATACTCCACGGGCAGCAAAAGCGACTTTTTAGACTTAATATTAAACCATAGCAATGATGAACATTTTATGACAAGTATTTTTCTTTTAGATGAACTTCCGTTCCAGCAATGTTGATTTTTCATCTGCAAGATTTAGCTCAAATCATAGCATTCACTTTATATAATTTATATATACTGAGATTTAATTTAAGATCAACGATAGGCTTATTTTCAAGCCAATTATTGGATGAATAAGCACTGTATTGACCTGAAAAAATTGGCTATTCCCGTTAAAACCGTAACGTTTCATTATCACAAAACTACAAAATATTTCATTTATTTAGCTTTGATTCAGCGACAATAGCAACGTCCTACATTGAGCTGTCTTGTTATATCGGTCTAATGAAATTTCCTCGCAATCCTATTCACTATCTCATTTCGAGCATACTCGTAGTTTTGAGTGGCTTGGTGGTGGTCGCGTGTCAAAAACCGACAACGGATATCGTACAAGAGTCAAAGGAAGCACCAAAAACAGAAAATCCTGTTCCTGATCTGACCCTAATTTGTCAAAATCTAAAAAATGAGATGTTGGCGATTAATCCGCAGAGGACAACCTTGGCAATCGAACAGGTGAATCAAGACATTCGCATGTGTTTACCCTTGTTAAAATCTCCTGAACAAATGGAACTCATGCATCAATCGAAAAAGATGTACCAACAATTTTTACAAATAGATCGAACCTCAGAACAGCAGCAAGCATTTGAAAACTATGTTCTCGATCAAGCGGCATATCCAACTATTCAGCAAAGTAAATTCGAACAACTCAATTTGCGCGATCAATATTTATTACGCCATAAAGGACAGGCTTATATTGAGTTGACAGATCAAACTGAAGACGCAATTACCTATCGCCGCAGTCCTCAGTATTTGGCAAAAGTTTTTGCGCCTTATCTACAAGCACCCGAGCAAGTATTTATCGAAAATCTAGCAGAGCAAAATGCGCAACCGCTTTTCAAAAATAATAAATTAAATCTTGAACCTGAAGAAATTGCAAAAAGAGCTAAATTTTGGCAAGAATATCTTGTGACTTATCCAAATACTGTTTTTCTACATGACGCGCGCTTTTTAAAAAATGCCTACAGCAGCTTGTTATTTTTAGGCTCAGAAGGCTCGCCAATTTCGATGAATTTTGAAAGTCCAAATGATATAGATTCCTCAAGTTGGTTGGTCATCGAACATTTGTCTAAAACAAATGAAGGAGAGCTGTCAGCTCAAGCCAAGAAATTTATACAATTTGTACAAATGACGCCTGAACAACGCCAGCAAAAAATTCAAATCAGTGAAAAAGAACGATCGAAACTAGAAAATCACCCTCAATTATTGGCGCTTTCACAACTCAATCAATATCTGAATTTGAGTCCAATTGATTTTAAACATGTCAAAAAAGACTGCTTTAGTGATGCAGTTTGTTCTAATACATAGATTTCTTTTCAGTTCAATTTTTATTATCCTTTCGCTATTCAAAAAAGCCACAACAATTGTCATACCATGAACTTTCTACAAAAAAACATTCCATTGGCTGCTATTTTTATTTTTACCTTGCTCAGTGCTTGTCAAAAACATGAAAATAACCCCAAAATTGAAGCATCAAAAACTGCTGCATCGGAGGCTAATACCACTGAAGCCGCTACTCCTCAAATATCTGCTCAGGACTGTAGCCAGATCGATTCAAGTATTCAAAAATTAGAAAAAACAGTCGTTGCTGAGGATTTACATGCTCTCAATCAATGGTTTAAAAACTGTCTCTCAACAGTACCCTTAAAAACCCGTTATCAATGGCAAGCAAAATCTGAAGATATATATCAGAAGCTGGTGAGCGATGCCTCACCTCAGGTATTTCAATATCTGACTGACACTCTTCCGGAAGGTCAGTCTATGACAGCAAAGCAGAAACAAGAACTGTATAAGCAATTAAAACCGAGTGAGAAATACTTGGTAGACCATGCAAAAGACTTATATATAGAGAAATTTTATGTGGGAGAAGGCGAATATACCTTTACCCAGCATCCCCAATATGATCTGGATATTTTTGCACCCTATTTAGAAAAATCAGATCAAGTCTATTTTAAACAAATCCGTAAGGAGTACACTGGGGCAGACTATATTCTGGACGCAGGGTTGGCAATTAGCTTTGATGAAGTCGCCAACCGATTATTATTCTGGGAAAAATTCAATAAAGACTATCCAAACAATCACTTTAAACGACAAGTTTCAGCAAACATTGAACAATATCGCAGTGCTCTTTTTCAAGGTGATGACAATACCCGTACCCTATGGTTTGATGATGACAAAATTGCAGATGAAGAAGCTCTGAAAGCCATTGAGAAAATTGCCAAGAGCCAGACTGCAAGCCGTCAGACTGCGCAAAACTTCCTAAATTTAATCAATAAAAGTGAAACGCTTTGGCAACAAATGCCAAAACCGTCCAGAGAAAATACGCAGGATGAGAGCCCTGAACAACAAGGCATTCAAGAGCAACGCACAGCGTTTGAGCAGAAAATAAGAAAGCAGGTTGAAGAGATGCTTGCTCAAAAAAATAATTCAAATTGATATCGGCATGTCATCACATTCCCGATGAGAACATGCTAGTATTTAAACATCGCTTGACGGAGCGCGAGTAATTCCTCGCTGAGATTTAGTCAGTTTTGCATCTCCTTGCCAAAACTTAAACTAAAGTACCGTTGAACCTGATCAGGTTAAGACCTGCGTAGGAATCAAGCATCTAAAAACTGACAGCCCAAAGTTTATCTATTTTTATAGAAATACCACACAATTCTAGTGGTCATGGTATTCAATAAAGTAGACTAAATCTGCCACCGTTTTTGGTCGTGCTTGATTCGTTGATGTCATTCATAAGGATCATTGTAATGAACCAATTAACGAATCTATCCCCTGCTGATCAATTGGCCCAACATGAGCAAGAAGCCAAAGATCTCACTCGAATTTTACCCGCATCTAAAAAAGTCTATATTCAAGGTTCACGCCCTGATATTCAGGTTCCCATGCGCGAAATTGAACTCACAGATACCCCTACAGGTTTAGGTGGCGAGAAAAATCCGCCTGTGATGGTTTATGACACCTCTGGCGTCTATACCGACCCCAATGTCAAGATCGACCTGAATCAAGGTTTGCCCAACATCCGTGAAACATGGATTGCTGAACGTAACGATACTGAACGCTTAAATACCCTCACCTCGCAGTTTGGACAAGAGCGCCTCAAAGATATTCGTACAGCTGAAATCCGTTTTGCACATATACAAAAACCTCGTCGAGCCAAAGCAGGACATAATGTCACCCAAATGCATTATGCCAAGCAAGGGATCATTACCCCTGAAATGGAATATATTGCAATTCGTGAAAATCAGCGTCAGCGTGAAGGCGTTGATATGCGTCAACATGCCGGACAAAATTTTGGTGCCCATAATTTGATGGAAATCACGCCTGAATTTGTCCGTAAAGAAGTGGCTGAAGGTCGTGCCATCATTCCTGCAAACATCAATCATCCAGAGTGCGAACCGATGATCATCGGGCGTAATTTCTTGGTGAAAATCAATGCCAATATCGGTAACTCTGCCCTGGGTTCATCGATTGATGAAGAAGTTGCGAAAATGACATGGGCAACACGTTGGGGCGCAGATACCATTATGGATCTGTCAACGGGTAAAAATATCCATGAAACGCGTGAATGGATTATTCGCAACTCCCCTGTGCCAATTGGTACTGTTCCGATTTATCAAGCACTTGAAAAAGTAGATGGGGTAGCAGAAGACCTTACATGGGAAATTTTCAAAGACACCCTGATTGAACAAGCCGAACAAGGTGTGGATTACTTTACCATTCACGCTGGCGTGTTGTTGCGCTATGTCCCATTAACGGCCAATCGTTTGACAGGCATTGTGTCACGCGGTGGTTCAATTATGGCGCAATGGTGCTTGGCCCATCATGAGGAAAATTTTCTTTATACGCATTTTGATGAAATCTGTGAAATCATGAAAGCCTATGATGTATCTTTCAGTCTAGGTGATGGTTTACGTCCAGGCTGTATCCAAGATGCCAATGATGAAGCACAGTTTTCAGAATTACGTACCTTGGGCGAACTTACCCATCGTGCATGGCAGCATGATGTTCAAGTCATGATTGAAGGTCCAGGGCATGTTCCAATGCATATGGTCAAAGAAAATATGGACTTGCAACTTGAAGTTTGCCAGGAAGCACCGTTCTATACACTTGGGCCACTAACGACGGATATTGCCCCGGGTTATGACCACATTACCTCGGCGATTGGAGCGGCAATGATTGGTTGGTATGGTACAGCAATGCTGTGTTATGTCACGCCAAAAGAGCATTTGGGATTGCCGAACAAAAAAGATGTCAAAGACGGCATCATCACATATAAAATCGCCGCACATGCAGCAGATCTGGCCAAGGGACACCCAGGCGCACAGGTCCGTGACAATGCACTCTCTAAAGCACGTTTTGAATTCCGTTGGGAGGACCAATTCAATCTTAGTCTCGACCCTGACACTGCCCGTTCTATGCATGATGAAACGATGCCAAAAGAAGCGCATAAATCAGCGCACTTCTGCTCAATGTGTGGACCGAAGTTCTGTTCAATGAAAATCACCCAAAATGTTCGTGATTATGCACAAAATCAGCAACATGCTGAACAAACGACTTCAAGCCAAAGCGAGATAGAAGATGGTCTAAAAACCATGAAATCTGTCTATCATGAGCAAGGACAAAAGTTGTACCACAAAGTGTAAAGTTAAAAAAAACTTTTGTCTTTGCCTATTTCTCAGTTAGGATGAAGTGAATATGTTTCATCCTAACTACACACATGAACATCATTCAGCAAGCAACTTACACACATAACGATGTAAAAATTCAATCTAGAGAATATGCTTTTCAGGGCTTTGTTCAAGTCGAAAAAGTCAGCTTGCAACACAGATTATTCAACCAAACTGGATACACATCAAACATCCAGCGTGAGTTAATTCGCCGCAAAGAAGCTGCGGGTGTTTTGATTTATAATGATCAACAACAAAAATTCGCATTGATCGAACAATTCCGGGTTGGAGCCATTGATGACCCGGTTTCACCTTGGCAGTTAGAAATAATTGCAGGAGTATTGGATGGTGATGAGTCGCCAGAGACCTGCATTCGCCGAGAAAGTCTTGAAGAGTCTGGCTGTGAGCTTGAACATCTTCAAGCTCTTTTTAGTTTCTATCCATCGGCTGGTGCATGTGATGAAATTTTCCATCTCTATACTGCTCAAGCCGAGTTACCTGCCGAAGGAGGCATTTTTGGAATGCCAGATGAAGGTGAAAATATTCAACTTCATATCATCGACTACGCAGATCTTAGTATATTATTACAAAGTAATCGTTTAAAAAATGCACCAGTGATAATGGCTCTACAATGGCTACAACAACACTTGCGTACACTTGAAAATGTCTAGGGGAAAGACATGCAATCAAAGATATTGCAGCAAATCGATAAAGACAAAGTGATCATACAAATCACAGATACACATTTAATGGATAAGCCTGATGCAAAGTTCGTCGGGATCAACCCTGAAGAAAGCTTTCATGCCGTTATGGAGGATATTCAGCAACGCTTTCCACATGCTGAACTGATTCTACATACTGGGGATTTAGCTCAGGCCGCCTATCCTGAAACCTATGCACGCTATTTAAATTATATGCGAGGCTTTGGCATTGATTTTTATCATATCCCAGGAAATCATGACAACCTGAGTTTTTTTCCCTTTCATGTACCTGAACCAGAACCCACAGTGATTGAACTGGATCAGTGGTGCATTATTCTGCTTAACAGTACAGTGAGCGGCCGTACAGATGGAAAAATTCAACCTGAACAATTGGTTCGCCTACAACAACGCCTAGAGCACCTTAAAGACAAATTTATCATTGTTGCCTGTCATCACAATCCGTTTGAAATGCATTCAAAGTGGTTGGATCAGCATAAATTAAAAAATGCCGATGAATTAAAAGCAGTGCTCGAACCATTTGACAATATCAAGCTACTGTTACATGGGCATGTACATCAAGAATCTTATAATGAGTGGAATGGCATCCAGTTTATTTCTACACCAGCCACCTGTGTCCAATTTAAACCGCTTAGCCAAGAGTTTTCATTCGACCCAATTGCACCTGGTTACCGTTGCTTACATTTAAAAGCCAATGGTGAGTTTGATACCTTTGTACATCGACTTGACCACGTTAATGTTACAATTAATGAAGAAATTTCAGGTTACTAGCTTTTCATTTTGTTTTTTTTCCATTAAGTTATTCGTCCAACAAGATATGCAGAAAGTCGAATTCAGGGCGAGGTGGCTTTCATCTTTGTAAAAAAATCTATATGATGACGCCCCCGATAGATTCATTCTGTTGGTAGTGATAAAAATACTTGCATATCACCATATTTTTTGCGTATAGATAGTACGTATATGATGAGGAATGCCCTTTATGGCGAATGACAACCAAAATCAAGTCTTGGATGAGCAAACAGCAATTACAGATGACAAATCTGCAAAACGTGTACGCAAAACCAAGCCAAAGACTAATGAAAACGGTACTACAGCAAGTCTATTCGGTATCGAGCCTTATCAGCCAAAGAAAAATGAAGAATATATGTCTGAGGGGCAGCTCGAACATTTCCGTCAAATTTTGCTGGCTTGGAAGGCTGAATTGATGTCAGAAGTGGATCGTACTTTAAATACGATGCAAGATGAATCTTCTTCTTTACCTGATGTAAACGACCGCGCAACACAGGAAGAAGAGTTTGCGATTGAATTGCGTACCCGTGATCGTGAACGTAAATTGATTCGCAAAATCGAACAGTCTATCGAAGCAATTAAAAACGATGACTATGGTTTCTGTGAAACGTGTGGTATCGAAATCGGTTTGCGTCGCTTGGAAGCGCGTCCTACGGCAACTTTATGTATCGACTGTAAAACACTTGCAGAGATCAAAGAGAAACAAAACAACGGTTAAAAACTGTGTCTGTACATTCCTCCCCGACCCTTCCTGATGTTGAGGAAGGGGGGAAGCATGCCTCTTATAAAGGACGATTTGCACCTTCACCTACAGGTCCTTTACACTTCGGGTCATTAATCACTGCTGTTGCCAGTTATTGCGATGCAAAAGCACATGCAGGGCAATGGATCGTCCGTATAGAAGATACGGATATTCCTCGCATTTATCCTGATAGCGAACAACACATCTTACAATGTTTAGATGCTTTTGGATTTGAATCTGATGCTGAAATCATTTATCAAAGACAGCGCATTGCGATTTATGAATCTGCCATCGACCAACTCAAACAACATGATTGGGTATATGCCTGTTCGTGTACTCGAAAAATTCTAGGTTCAAACCATATCTATACAGGCACATGCCGCAATAAACAGCTTGAGTTTAAAGACCAAGCCATTCGCGTAAAAGTCACAGATCAAAACATCTGCTTTCATGACCGTTTGCAAGGAAGACACTGCTCTAATTTACAATATGATCTGGGTGACTTTGTCCTGAAGCGCCGTGATGGCATCATTAACTATCAACTGGCAGTCGTTGTAGATGACTATTTACAAGGAATTAACCATATCGTGCGTGGTTCAGACTTGTTGGATAATACTGAACGTCAAATATGGCTGGGACAACTTCTTGGCTATCCGACAATTAAGTATATGCATCTTCCTCTCGCCATGAATGAACAAGGTCAAAAGCTATCAAAGCAAAATCTTGCGCATGCACTGAATATTGAAAATGCAGCCCCTCTACTTTCACAGGCAATTCTCGCACTGGGGCAGCCATCTGTAGAGCTAGACCGACCTGCTCGGATGTTGGCTCAAGCAGTCGCTCAATGGAATATTTCGCGTATTCCCCAAGGCATCCATTTAACAGGCATCTATCAATAGCCCCAAAGCCCATAAACAATAAAACACCATCAAACTGACAGCATATCCCACAAAAAAAAAGCCATTTATGATCAAATGGCTTTTTAATCTTTGAATTTAAGAAAATTCCTCAGAAACTAGACTCTTCCCTTGCAGGATTGGCTTCTTTCGTCGTCGCATCAATTTTTAAAATCAAGCTGATCATGACTGCACACATAATCAAGGATGAACCACCATAACTGATGAATGGAAGGGTCAAACCTTTGGTCGGCAACATTCCCATATTCATGCCTGCATTCACCAAAATTTGCAGTAGGAAAATAATACTGATTCCATAGGCCAAATAGCCTGCACGCAAATATTGGTGATTTAATGCACGCTGACCAATTCTGATACAACAAATCAGCATCACAAATGAAAGCAACAATACCGTCGCAATCCCAAAGAAACCAAACTCTTCACCCAAGATTGCCAACATGAAGTCTGTATGCGCCTCAGGTAAATAAGACATCTTTTGAATACTGTGTCCTAGACCGACACCAAACCATTCACCTCGCCCAAACGCCATCAAGGCATTAGACAATTGATAGCCTGAACCTAAGGGATCAGCCCAAGGATTAGAGAATGACATCAAACGCTCATAACGGTAAGGTTCAAATACAATCAAGGAAACAAATGCAACCAGAATGGCACCAAAAGCAAAACCAAACTGAATCATCGGCGCACCGGCAAGGAAAAATACCCCTAACATGGATACTGCAATAACCACTGTTGCACCTAGATCAGGCTCAGCAATAATTAACCCTACCGTCAGCAACATTACGACACCGAGTCGAACCAAGCCTTTAATGTTGTTGCGAACCTCTTCGGCACGGCGAACCACGTAATCAGCAGTAAATATTGCCATCATTACTTTGGCAACTTCTGTCGCCTGTAGGGTAAAGCCGCCGACACGAATCCAACGTGTTGAGCCATTCACTTCCGTACCTACAAGCAAAACGGCAAGTAACAGCAGAATAGTGATCAACCACAGAGGAAAAGTATTTTTAAACCACAGATTGAGCGAAATTCGATAGGTTACTACAGCAGCTAGAAAAGCCACCACAATCGAAATTGCATGGCGAATGACATAGTGGAATTCATTTTCATGCATCCGCTCTGCATACGGCATTGACGCTGAAGCCACCATCACGGTACCGATGCACAATAGTGAAATGACACAAAACAGCAATACATTGCGAGGGGTAATCTCTGCAGGTAACTTTGGCATCCAACGTTCATACGCTTGATGAAGTTTACTTATCGTCGTCTGAGCTAACCCAGCCATACTTTATTTTCCTTATGATTCTTTTAGTTTAGCGCATTTACATATTCAACAAAGCGATGACCGCGTTGCGGATAACCTGTAAACATATCAAAGCTGGCACATGCAGGTGATAATAACACCACATCCTGTGCCAGCGTATGTTGCTGACACAGCTCTACGGCTTCCTGCAAGGTTTCAGCATGCAATAGCTCAGTTGTACCTTCAATGGCTTTTTCAATCACAGGGCGATCCTCACCGATCAACACCGCAAGTTTGGCATATTTTTCCAGGGACTGGCGTAAAGCAGTAAAATCTTGCCCCTTACCTTGCCCTCCTAGAATAATCGCCACCTTTCCACCCTGCGCTTCAATTGCAGCACCTAAACCATCTAAAGCAGCCAAAGTTGCTCCAATATTGGTTCCTTTAGAATCATTATAATAGCGAACACCCGCCACTTCTTTAACAAATTCACAGCGATGCTCTAACCCTTTAAAGGTCTTGAGTGTTTCCAACATTTTGTCTATCGGTAAACCAATCGCCTCACCTAAAGCCAGACATGCCAATGCATTTGCAACATTATGCGTGCCTTGGATATACATCTCTGAACTTTTCAGCAATCGTTCCCGACCGCGTGCCAACCAGATCGTACCATTGTCTTCTCTGAGAATACCGTATTGTTTTAAATCAGGTGCATTTAAGCCAAAGCTTTGCATTGGCGTTACATCGGGAACCAAAGGGCGTGTCAATGAATCATCACGGTTAAACACCACTTTTTTCGCGCCTTGGAAAATGCGATGTTTTGCAGCATGATAACTGGCCATGTCACCATGACGGTCTAGATGGTCTTCACTCATATTTAAGACCACAGCCACTTCAGCATTTAAATTTGAAGTGGTTTCAAGCTGGAAGCTTGACAGTTCAAGAATATAAACATCTGGATCATCACGTGTTAGATCCAATGCCGGGCGTCCAAGATTGCCTCCAACAGCGACTTTAACGCCTGCATCCTGCGCCATTAAACCTATCAAGGTAGTTACCGTACTCTTGGCATTTGAGCCAGTAATGGCCACAATCGGTTTATCTGTAGCACGACGCAGGATTTGAATCTCGCTCACCACTGGGATTCCCTTGGTAATCGCCGCTTGAATCTCTGGAAGTTTAAGGTCTAAACCTGGGCTGATCACGATTTCTTCAGCTTGTAACAATAACTCCTGATCGAGTTGACCAAAGCTGGTTTTGACTTCTGCAGGAATTTGATCATGTCCCGGTGGAACCTGACGTGAATCAGTGACAGCAACACGGTAGCCATTTTCATGTAGAAAATTTACAGCTGAAACACCTGAAATACCAAGTCCAGCCACAACTTTTAAACCACCACGTTGTATCAACATTTTTGCTCACCAGCATTAAGATTTTAAAACTTGCAAAATGTTAGCACTTTGGCGATTTGAAAGCTTTTTCTGTTTGCAGTTTCTGAAGTTTTTTTTGTGTCAGTGCGTAAAAATATCGTCATATTATTATGATTCATTGTTATGACTTTTTAAATTTCTCAGACCATGGCTTTTTATCCTGCGATCGATACAGATCAGCCGAATGTTAAATTCAACATTCGGCTGATCTGTATCGATGTCTAGCGTGTCTAAAATGAATCGATCAATAACGACAGTAGATTGCCTGCACCATAGCCTGCACCCAATAACAGTGCAATCCAGATCCAACCACCTAACACGTTATACAGCATAAATACAGGCATTTTCATATGCCCCGCACCCGCTGCGAATGGGGCAAAAGAACGTACAAAAGGCACAAAACGCGCAACAAGAATCGTTTTACCTCCATGACGCTCAAAATAATGATTGGTTTTCTTGATATATTCAGGTTTAAACCAACGCGAATGTGCATGAAAATATTTGAAACCCAATGCTCGCCCAGTATAGTAATTGACGATATAACCTAAAATAGAAGCAATAATCAGCAACACGCCCATATAATGAAGATGAACTGATTCAGCGGTCGAGCACAAGGCACCAACAGCGATCAATAAGCTATCACCAGGGAGAAAAAACATAAAGATTGAGCCTGTTTCTGCAAAAATAATCAAAAACAAAATGGCATAAATCCATAGCCCATAATTTTCTAAGAAAGTGGGCAATAATTGTTCTAAATGCAATAAAAAATCAAGCAATACTCAACTCTCTTTAAAGAAGTTTCCACAATATATTAATCTAATTTAACCATGTAAATATTAAAAAGCCTAAATTAATTAGGCTTTTCGATGTTGTTTTCTTATTTTTATTATTTTAAAAAACCATTTTTAGCTAGAAATTCCATGCTCAGTTTTGATTCAGCTTTAACCTCAGCGGCTTTATCACCGAGCAGTAAACGCTCGATATAACGTGCCAGCACATCCACTTCCAAGTTCACCTTGGCACCCACTTTCCATGTGCCAATATTGGTGCGCTCCGCAGTATGCGGAATCAGATTGAGACTCAGAATATTACCACGTAAATGATTGATGGTTAAGCTGATTCCATCCACAGTAATCGAGCCTTTTTCTGCCAGATATTTGGCAATTTCAACAGGTGCAGTCACCTCAAAATAAAGCGAACGCGCATCTGAACGGACTACGGTAATTTCACCGACCGCATCCACATGCCCGCTCACAATATGACCTCCAAAGCGTGTGGTGGGTAACATTGCTTTTTCAACATTCACCACTTGTCCAACGTTCCAACTCGCCAAAGTTGAACGATTTAAACTTTCGCGTGAAACATCGGCAGCATACCAGTTTTCACCCCAGTCAATTACAGTTAAACAAATACCGTTGGTGGCAATAGAATCACCCAAATGTACATCAGACATATCTAGGTCAGTCTGAATACGTAAACGTACATCACCACCTACACTTTGTAAGCTGTCAACTTTACCTAAACTCTCAACAATGCCTGTGAACATAATACAACCTACTGCCTCAATCTAAGGACTGATAAATATCTATTTTTATTGCATCATCCTTTTTTCCATTTGAAGAAAAGGAGATCAAGCTTACCATAAAGCCAATTGCGTACTTACACCCGATGTGTCCACACCGCCCAACTCGGCAAAATGATAGAGTTGACCAAGCAGCTGACGTAACGGCGGTCCAGATTTGGCATGCGTATCGGTAATGACAATAAACTCAAGTACACGGGCACGCTCAGACTGACGCTGTTTACTCACGCGATAACGCGGAACATCCTGTGTCAATAAGGTGACTTTGCCACGTTTTAGATTGGCCGCCAATAAATCTTTGGCTTCAATATTGCCATCAGTGGAGTAACTGGTGAGGATATAACGTGCATTAATGGTTTCCAATAAGCCCTCATAAGCTTCTTGAGCATGCTTAGAGGAATTATAGGGGCTTGGGCGCTCTTTTCGCCATGCGCGGTCAATTCCACTTTTAAAACCTTTGGTATCAGGTGTCGGCAGATCAACTTGATCCCAAAGCGTTAATGAATTGAGAACATGGTAATTACTGCTATAGGCATGCTGGTTATAAGGAGGATCTAAATACGCCACATCCACTTCAAAACCACTCATCTGGTTTGCCAAATGCTGTGCATCCACACACCACATCTCTGCCATCGGTGTTTTCTGTTTATTATCACCGACCTCACTAAAACGGCTTGGTGTTAACCATAAGAGTGATTCAATTCGTTCCAATGCCGTTTGGGTCTTTCCACCCCAGCCATGATGGAAACTTTTAAATACACCACTGGTATTACTGACAAAACTGGCTGAGTAGAGTAAAGGTGCAAGTAAGGCACTCATTTCCACATCATCAATAGCACCTTGTGCCTGCCATGTCGCAATCTGCTGGCGAATCGCGTCAATCCGCATACCGTTACGACGCTTAAAGAACAGACGGTCACGCGCCGGGTCATAAATTTCATCATTGCGCGGGCATAGATTATGCGTCACCCAACCTTTGACTTCAGGTAAACGATTTAAATAATCAATGGCTTTTTGATAACCGCCCAACTCTTTAAATGCTGGCGCATCTGTACATGCAAGAATGGCATGATTCAATGCATGACTGTAAGGTTCCCAGTCATTGGCAATTACACGATAGCCATTTTGCCGGGCCAAACGTGAAACAACCCCGCTACCTGCAAAAAAATCTGCAAAAATAGGCGCACGTTTACCTTTGGGATTCAATGTTCCGGTAATTTCAAGCGCTTCAAGAATCAGATGCAACAAACGACGTTTATTTCCCAAATAAGGAACCAACTGATGAAAAAGATATTCATCTGTTGTACGCGCAGCATGACGACGTTTGTGATAAACCGATGATGTTAACTCTGAATTCATACTGACTCTTGCGCAGGGAGAAGTCTTAAACGAATATCATCACCAAATTGATGAACATCTTTAAGCATAAAACGTAATTGTTGTGCCATCTTTTCAAATTCAGCATTAAACATTGGTCGTGCTGACTGACCTAAAAAAGTCGGAGCAACATAACTGATTAATTCATCAACCAGTTTTTCCTGTAAAAATGCCGTGGATAAAGTTGCACCGGCTTCAACCAATACATCATAAATTTGGAAATCTTTTAAAGTCCGTAGTAAATCTTTTAATGGCTGAATTTCAAGTTGTACCACACCAAGCTCTGCCAGCTCCTCACGGAATGGTCCCATTATCATTACGGTTTCAGGATGTTTAAGCACTTGTGCTGTCAAGGGTAAACGACCTTTCCGATCTAGGATCACACGTTTGGGCTGTACCACTTTTTCCAGATCCACATGGGCTAAACTTCGAACATTGAGTTGGGGATCATCCGCCAAAATGGTTTCAATTCCGGTAATCACAGCACCTGAAATGGCACGCCAATGTTGCACATCCTGACGTGATTCAGTGCCTGTAATCCATTTCGACTCACCGGATGCCATAGCGGTACGTCCATCCAGACTTGAAGCAACTTTCAAACGCACATAAGGAATGCCTATTGCCATTGCTTTCAGGAAACCTAAATTAAGTTGGGCGGCTTGTTGTTCACACACACCTGTTTCTACAACAATTCCAGCTTGTCGTAAAATATCCACACCTTTACCCGACACAAGTGGATTTGGGTCTGCACATGCAACAACAACTTTTGCTACACCCGCTTCAACTAAACCTTTTGCACAAGGGGGTGTACGACCATAATGCGCACAAGGCTCCAAAGTCACATAAGCGGTTGCACCTTTTGCAGATTCTCCAGCTTGGCGCATTGCAAAGACTTCGGCATGAGGTTGTCCCGCTTGTGGATGAAAACCCTCTCCAACAAGGGTTCCATCTTTGACAATAACGCAACCAACATTCGGGTTCGGTCGTGTGGAATACTGTCCAAGCTTGGCGAGCTCAATCGCTTTCTGCATCCAGACCTGATCCATATTGACAGCATCTTCAGGCTTGGAGTTTGAATCCAACTCAGACATAAAATTCCTAATTTAATCCTTTGAAAAATAAATCAGTGGTCTTGACCACGTGCTTGCATTTGCTCAATCTGATGGCGAAATGCATCAATATCTTGGAAATCTTGATAAACCGATGCAAAACGAACATATGCCACATGATCCAATGCAAACAAAGATTTCATGACAATCTCACCAATAGTACGAGAACGCACATCACGTTCTCCTAAACGACGAATTTGCAGTTGAATATCGCTAATCACCGTTTCAATTTGCTCTTGAGTCACGGGTCTTTTTTGTAAAGCATGCATCAGTGAACGGCGCAACTTTGCTTCATCGAATGGTTCATTTTTACCATCAGACTTGGTGACACGTGGCATTACCACTTCATAACTTTCAAAAGTAGTAAAACGTTCGCCACAACTGATACATTCACGACGACGGCGAATCTGGCTACCTTCAGCAGCCAAACGAGAATCGATCACTTTACTATCTGCAGCGTTGCAAAATGGACAATGCATAGTGGTTTAATTAAGCAAAATTCATAATTTCAGCTAGTGTAGCAAAAAAACTAGATTTTGTTGAGGGTTTCGCAAGATATGGAAAAAAAACAGCCCTCTCGGGCTGTTTTATACTATATATAGTTATTATTCTAAATTGATTTTTTCTAGTCAGTTACATTATTCGATGCGTTCACCATGCTGACTCAAATCAAGACCCATGCGTTCATCATCAGATTCAACACGGATTCCAATCACCACATCGATAATTTTAAGCAGAATGAATGTCACCACTGCCGAATAAGCAATTGTGGCCAACACGCCCTCTACTTGAACCCACAATTGATGCATCATATTGGTCGGCGCTTTGTCACCCATGATAAATGAGCTTGCAAAGACTGCTGTTAAAATTGCACCAACAATACCACCCACACCATGTAGACCAAATGCATCTAGCGAATCATCGGCTTTAAGGATACGTTTAAGACCGGAAATACCCCAGAAACATACCACACCACCAATCAAGCCCATGATCAATGCACCACTCACAGTCACAAAACCTGCAGCTGGTGTAATCACCACAAGACCTGCTACCGCACCTGATGCAGCACCCAATACAGAACCTTTACCACGAACAATTTTCTCAACCACTAACCAAGCGATTGCCGCTGCTGCTGCTGCAACTTGAGTTGTCACTAAGGCATATGCTGCTGAACCATTTGCACCCAAAGCTGAACCGCCGTTGAAACCGAACCAACCAACCCATACAAGGCTCGCACCCAATACAGTCAAAGTTAAATTATGTGGTGCCATAGATTCTTTACCCAAGCCCATACGCTTACCGAGTAAATATGCAGCAACTAGACCTGCAACCCCCGAGTTGATATGAACCACTGTACCGCCTGCAAAATCAAGCGCACCATCATTCATTAACCAACCACCACCCCATACCCAATGTGCAATAGGCGCATAAACAACAATCACCCAAATTGTGATAAAGCTGATCCAAGCACTAAATTTCATACGATCCGCCACAGAACCACTAATGATGGCAACTGTGATAATCGCAAAGGTCATTTGGAAAATAACGAAGAGAATCTCTGGAATACTACCGCTCAAAGCATCCGTGGTGATTCCTGACAACATGGCCTTGTCCAGCCCACCAATAAAGGCATTGCCAGAACCAAAAGCCAACGAATACCCCACAACCACCCATACAATGCTGACAATTGCTGCTGCAGTAAAACTTTGTGCCATGGTTGCCAATACGTTTTTCTTACGAACCATACCACCGTAAAACAGCGCCAAACCTGGAATTGTCATCAGCAATACCAATGCCGTAGATACTAAAATCCAAGCCGTATCGCCAGTATTGAGTGTCGGTTTTTCTGCCACCGGAGCAGGCGCAGCTGTTGCAGTTACTTCAGGCACAACGCTTGCGGTAGTGTCTGTTGCTGTACTGACATCGCTTGCAGTCGCCACAGCTGTAGATGCAGGCTCAGTTACGTTTTCTTCTGCCCACGCAACTGATCCGCCAAGAAGTGCGCCAGACAGGCTGAGCGCTAATAGCATTTTTTTCATTCGTATCCCCCAACCTAATTTTGTGAGTTATGTCTTCATCAACATAACCAGCAATCTTCGTGCCAAATTAAACAGCGTCTGGACCTGTTTCACCTGTACGAATACGAATCACTTGCTCTAAATTCGTCACGAAAATTTTTCCGTCACCAATTTTCCCAGTGCTCGCCACACGTGTAATCGATTCAATGACTGAATCCACCATGTCATCACTGATCGCGATTTCAATTTTCACTTTCGGCAAGAAATCCACGACATACTCAGCACCACGGTAAAGTTCTGTATGTCCTTTTTGACGACCAAAACCTTTCACCTCAGTTACGGTAATCCCTTGAACGCCTATATCAGACAAGGCTTCACGCACGTCATCTAATTTAAACGGTTTTACAATTGCAGTTACGAGCTTCATATTGTTTTCCTTCGGCTTATTTCACCAGTAAGGTTTTATGTTCAATTTTCGTGCCAATCTTATTAACGGTTGGGGTGGTTAATTTGATCAACACGTATTGCCTTTATAACCTATTGTATATCCTTAGGTGAAGTTTCAACTTGAAAAAACTCACAATAATGATCAATTTTTTTAAAATTAACCCGCGATTTTCTTAACCTTGATGCCTTGATAAACCGATAAAAATTACTCAAGTAAAAATCCATACACGATGTTACACTAGGCAAAGAATATCAACATTTTGGATTCCTCATGATTGAAACATTACTACAAGCAATTTTGGAACAAGTCGATCAACCTAAAAAAGATATCGAACATAACCTACGTGCCTTATTAAACGAAGCCATCAGCAAATTGGACATTGTGTCTAAAGATGAAATCGAACGTCAAAAAACTGCACTAAATAACGCCAATTTAAGATTGACCGAATTACAAGCACAAGTAAAAGCGCTTGAAGTACTTATTCAGGATAAAAAATAAACTAAATTTGCACAAAAGTGGTGCAAAAATTATAATAATGATTAAAAATAAAGCAACCTTGGAAAACAACAATGTCTTTAGCCAAAATTTATACACGGGGTCTACTTGGATTACATGCACCTTTAATTGAAGTAGAGGTCCATGTTAGTGCAGGGCTTCCCTCCTTAACGATTGTCGGTCTGGCAGAAGCAGCTGTTCGGGAAAGTAAGGATCGTGTTCGCTCTGCAATCATCAATAGTGGTTTTCAGTTTCCGACCAAACGCTTAACCATCAATCTCGCACCTGCAGATCTACCCAAAGATGGTTCTCGCTTAGACCTTCCAATTGCATTGGGGATTTTGATTGCAACAGGTCAACTCCCTGAAAATGTCACAGACGATTTCGAATTTATTGGTGAGTTAGCACTGGATGGTCATTTACGACCTGTTACAGGGACATTAACCATTGCAATGGCCTGTCAATTGGCAAAGCACCAAGTGATGCTCCCTCAGGAAAATGCCGATGAAGCAGCACAATTACCTGAATTCAAAGTTTTTGCTGCACATCATTTAAAACAAGTATGTGATCATTTTTTAAATACCCAAAAAATCGAAGTCACCTCCACACAAAAATCGATTTTGGACAATCAATACAAATTTGATTTGGTTGATGTAAAAGGTCAGTTACGCCCTCGAAGAGCTTTAGAAATTGCCGCAGCAGGTGGACACTCACTTTTATTTAAAGGACCGCCAGGAACAGGTAAAACACTTTTAGCCTCACGTTTACCGAGCATTTTGCCTGCATTAAACCCGCAACAAAATCTCGAAGTTGCCAGTATTTACTCGATCGCCAATACTCAACATCATTTTGGACAGCGTCCTTTTCGGGCACCCCACCATACTGCTTCGGCAATTGCTTTAGTGGGAGGGGGATCAAATCCAAAACCAGGAGAAATCACGCTTGCGCATTTAGGGGTACTTTTCTTGGATGAATTACCTGAGTTTGACAAAAAAGTCCTAGAGGTTTTAAGGCAACCCCTTGAGTCTAAGGAAATCATTATTTCAAGAGCATCTCGACAAATTACCTTTCCTGCAAACTTTCAACTTATTGCTGCAATGAATCCCTGTCCATGTGGTTATGCATTTAACCAAGATAGCCGTTGCCAATGCTCGGCTGAATCAATCAAGCGTTATCAAAGTAGAATCTCTGGTCCTTTATTGGATCGTATTGATTTACATATCGATGTCCCGCCACTGAAAGCTCAGGAATTACAGGATACAACGCCTGTTGAAGATTCAGCAACAGTACGAGAACGTGTACTTCACGCTTTTCATTTTCAAATTCAACGACAAGGTGGATTAAACCACGCTTTATCTCCTAAACAACTGGAAAAGCATGTGGTTTTGGATGAAACATCCAGAAAGATGATAGAGGTGGCACAACAACGCTTAAACTTATCTGCACGGGCATATCACCGTATTTTGCGCGTTTCAAGAACCATTGCAGATTTGGCACAAAGTGAGCAAATCCAAAGCACACACCTGACCGAAGCTTTGTCTTATCGGGGAACACAATCTTAGAATCTCACCTATAAATACTAAATCTAACTTTGTGAAATAGGTAAATTGCACCACGCCTATTTCCAACTCTTCACCATGTCGTGTAAGGAGATTATTTTGTTAAATTCAAATCAGAGAAAAATTAAAGAGATTCTGTTAAAAATAGAAAATTATCAATCTTTGCTAAGAAAAAAATCAAACAAAAAAAATAATGGAGTCTATTATGGCACGATATCTATATGTGCCATTTCTTTTATTTTTTCCTTAATTTTAATCGGAATAGGTGCATATTCTAAAAATCAAAGTATTATTTTAACTTCACTAATATTACTTTTAGTTTCTGAGATATTTTTATTAGTAAGCACATTGGTTGAAATTTATAACTCACGTAAAAGTCTATTCCTATTTTTTAAAAGCCCATCCTCCTTGCTATTACGTAATGCTGATATAAATGCTAGATCAAAAATTAAATTCTTACCCGAACTAATCAAATTTAATGAAGATGATCTTGAACTGTCAAAAAGGGAAATAATTTATGAAAAAGAACACTTTGATAGAAGAACCTCAATAATCACTGGTACCATCGATAAGATAGGGATTTTTCCAACAATTTTAGCTACCCTGGTACTTATTCTAAACCAACTAAGTAACATTAATGTCCAAAACTTTTTAAAACTGAATCCAAATTTTCAGTTTTATTTTTACGCCATCATATTTATAGTTACCTTTTTTCAAATAATTTCAATGTTTAATAATTTTACATCACTCAAACTTTCAAATATGGTCGACACACTTGACTATACTATCAATATTAAAAAAAACAGTGAATCTTAACAGCATACTTATTAAAAGAATAAGGAAAGCACTCTTAGAATGAGCTAAAGAACAGGTACGATGTGGTCAAGATGCTAAATTTAACCTTACGCAACGAACAAGCAGATGATATTGAAAGCATTTTCAATATTACACAATCGGCTTTTGAACATGCAGCACATACAGATCACACTGAACAGTTGATCGTAAATGCACTCAGGAAAGCGAATCAATTAAGCATTTCGATTGTTGCTGAATTGGACGATAAGATTATTGGACATATTGCGATTTCACCTGTTGTCATTTCTTCTGGAGAGCAAAACTGGTATGGCTTAGGTCCAGTTTCCGTTGTTCCAGCATACCAACAACAAGGCGTGGGTAAGGCGTTAATACAACAATCCTTACACCAACTCAAACAACAAGGAGCTGCTGGCTGTGTGGTGCTAGGTGATCCTGCTTACTACTCAAAATTTGGCTTTAAGCCTTATCCGAATTTGATCCTTGAAAATGTCCCTGCTGAATACTTTCAAACTCTTGCGTTTACTCCTGTCATTCCTCACGGGACAGTTAAATATCATTCCGCATTTGAGGTGACAGCTTCACCTTAGTCATGTCTATACAAAAATAAAGGTAACTTAAAGTCACCTTTATTCATTTAATCAGCGCTTAGAATGCTTTGGTTAAAGTAAACACAGCACCAGTTTCAACAGCACGTTTTCCTGAATTTGTAAAACCGTCTGTATCAATATTGGTACCTACAGCTGCAAGCTCTGCAGTAACCCCCGGAATTGATTTAACACTGTAGTTGACTCCAACTTTCCAATCTACATAGTTGTCTTTACCATCTGGCAATGCTTTTTCATCCATCGTGGTATAACCGACATTGGCAACGCCACCAAAACCAGTATCCCCAAATGGTGCAGAATAACCCAGGTTAAAATTCCAGCTATTTCCACCGACTGCAGCCCAGTCATTGGTATAGTTCACGTTTGTTAATAAACTTCCACCTTTCACAAACACATCTGCAAATATTAATTTTGCATAGAATTCAGTCCAGTTAAAGTCACTGCTTGCACTTGGATAATTATATTCAACTACACCAACATCTAAAGTTGGCTTGAATGTTGGCGAGAGTTCTAAGGGTGTTGTAAAACCGATTGATGGGTCTAATTCTAAATGAGGATCTGATCCCCCAAAATTCACATTGGACCCCCAAAGACCGACATATAGACCGGAAGTATGTGATAAAGTGAAACCTGCTTGTACTGCTGGATCACTCATTGTTTGAGTCATACCACGAAAACGATAGTCATTCGTTATGGCAGCACTCCCTGAGAAACTTAAACCTAATTTTGACAGTGCGTTATCTTCCGCCATTGCCATAGTTGCTGTAGACGACAAAACTGCCAATGCTAGTGCTTTAGTTGAGAATTTCATCTTGAGTGCTCCCCCATCATACGATGTTTATTTGTTATGCTAAAATTTGATGAACTCCCTAAGCATTTAGCAATTGCCATGCCAAGAATGTTTTTTATATTTTTACAGCTCTGATTTAAACACGATAAGATATTGATAAAAAATATAATTATTATTTTTTGTTGTTGACTGGTTTTTCTTTTTCTTGCTTGCGTACGGATCATTGGATCATTGAACAGAAAATGATGATGCTTCATATTTACCTACTTTCAGCGTGATTTTAACTGCTGATGAGTATGTAAAACCCCTGCATAAATTTTCTATCATTGAGGTGATTTGTGCCGTAAAAACCTCATAAATCTTTTTTAAAGTGTAAATGTCACAATCCTGCAACAAAATGTACTATTTTTGATCAAAAATAGACTTTGGCTTAAAAAATGCTTAAAAAAAGTGCATGCCCAATCTTAGGTCATGCACTTTGTTAATTTATTGAGCACAAAAATTTGTCTTGAATAGGATCTAAAAGTTATAAGTCAGACCAAAAACCAAATGATCATCATAGTCATCTCCGACACGACTTTGACCACCTATAACATAATCAAAAGATGCAGATAGTCCACTATTTAAAATTGATTTACTGACACCTACACGTGCTTCATTAAAAGTAAAATTCTTTTTTGATTGCACAATTTGATTATCATGGTGGGTATTGTAGAAAGAGCCTCCCATAGATGTATTGAACACAAATTCATACGCTAATGGATAACTATAAGCAGCGCTTAAATAGACATCACCTGCATTGGCATAGGATGAATCTGCCAACATCACTGCTGCACCGACTGTTAAATTTTTATAAACAATCTCAGCGAGAATATCTACATCATCAGTTTTACGATGATCCCCCTCCTCAGCATAGACCGTTCCGCCATGATGGTACACATAGGCAGTGGTTTTGAGGTTATAGCGCCAATTTTGATCAATTTCCTGCCCATATGAAACATAAAAGTTATGTTCAAAGCCATGATCTTGTCTGTCATCTGATGGATCATAGCCTAAAGTCGAACCCCAATAGCCGAAGGTTATGCCACTTTGATGTGCATAGGCTAAACCGCCTTGCATTGCAAGATCTTGATTTTCCTCACCACCCCGATAGATATACTGAGATACCACCCCTATATTTCCAGACATTGGACTATTTTCAGGAGAATGATCTGTCTGATCAGCAATTACAGAACACGATACAATACATAGAGGGAAAGCCCATAAAATTTGGGAAAAAATTGAATTCATGAAATTAAACAAGTAGAAGGAAAAAATTTGCTGAAATTTTACTGTTTTTTTGAATTGTTGGTAAAAGTGATGGCTATAAAACAATCAAATCTATTAAATTAATTGATATTTCAATCAATTTAATTATTTTTAGGTAACTTTAGATTTTTTTTTCATAATGAAATAAATTAATATTGAGTAGAAAATTACAAAAATGTAATATTTTTAATCAAAGGTCATTCCCTTTTTATAGATTAAATATACAATTCATCCATTATCTGCTCTGAATTCAATCAGTCAGTACCATTTATTCTCGTTCACGAGGCAATTCATGTTGAATGCTCCAAAACTTACTTTAGCTATATTAATTAATGCTGCTTTAATTACACCTACATTTGCTAGCGAACAAAGTGATGCAAAAGGTTTTGTTGAAGATGCCAAAGGTTCTGTATTGTTTCGTACTGGTTACATCCTTCGCGATAAAAAACATGGCATCGAAGACCAAAGTTCATTTGCTCAAACTGCAATTGTTGACTTAGATTCAGGTTTCACACAAGGCGTTGTCGGTTTTGGTGTGGGTGTTGTGGGTGATGGTTCTTTTAAAATTGGGGACAACCAACATTCAGGCAACAACATGATCCCACGTGATGATCAGGGTAATCCTTATGATCATTGGGCGCGTGGTGGTGCAAACGTTAAAGCACGTTTCTCAAATACAACTGTCCGTTATGGTACCCAAGTTTTAGACTTACCTGTACTTGCAAGTAATACAACACGTCTGGTTCCTGAATACTTTACGGGGACATTATTAACCAGCCGTGAAATAAAGAACTTAGAGCTTGTAGCCGGTAAATTTACCAAAGATCAAATGTCTGATCAGATCAACACCGATGGCAATCGTCTTGATGATGCAATTGTTTGGGGTGCTAAATACAAGTTTGATGACCAGCTGAGTGCATCTTATTATGGTTTGGATTCTAAAAATGCATTAGAACGCCATTACATCAATGCAAATTATAAATATCCGTTAGCAAATCAAAGTTCTTTAACTTTTGATTTCAGCGGTTATCACACTAAGTTTGATAAAAATGCCAATACCTACTCGGCTACTGGACCTGTGGATGCAGGCTATGCAGCAACAGGTAAAGCTGGTGTAGAAAAAACCAATAACATTTGGGCTTTGTCTTCAACTTATAATCAAGGTCCCCACAGTGTCATGTTGGCTTACCAACAAAACACAGGTGATGTTGGTTATGACTATGGTCAAAATGCTGATGGTTTCCAAAGTGTTTATCTACCAAACTCTTACTTGTCTGACTTTATTGGTAACCATGAAAAATCTGCACAAGTTCAATATAACCTAGACTTTGGCGATTATGGTGTTCCAGGATTAAACTGGACGACTGCATTTGTTTATGGCTGGGATATTAAAGTTCGCAATGTGACTGACAATGCTCAAGAGCGTGAATTCTTCAACCAGGTGAAATACACCATGCAAAGCGGTTTTGCAAAAGATGCAAGCTTACGTGTTCGCCACTCTTACTATCGTGCAAGCGAAGCGTATAACCCTGTTTATATCGGGGATACCAACGAATGGCGTATTTTCCTTGATATCCCTGTGAAATTTTTCTAATTTAAATTAGAAAAATCAACAATAAAAAACCTGCATCTTGATGCAGGTTTTTTTGATCTGAATAAAACTACAACTCAAATCATACTCAGGTCAGACTTACTTCGCTGCTTCGATTGCTTTTAATACTTCAGCTTTAGCAACTTCAGAACCTTCCCAACCTGTCAATTTAACCCATTTACCAGGCTCTAAATCTTTGTAATGTGCAAAGAAGTGTTCAATCTGGTTCAACAATAAAGCTGGAAGATCAGAATATTCTTTCACATCTTTATAAAGTGGAGTTAATTTGTCATGTGGAACAGCGATCAGTTTCGCATCAATACCACCATCATCTTCCATGTTTAATTTACCAACAGGACGACAACGAATCACAGAACCATGTACCAATGGATGTGGAGTTACAACCAAAACGTCTAATGGGTCACCATCTTCAGACAACGTATTTGGCACATAACCATAGTTCGCTGGGTAGAACATTGCAGTACCCATGAAACGGTCAACAAATAAAGCATCTGAATCTTTATCTACTTCATATTTAATTGGTGCAGCATTGGCTGGGATTTCAATAATTACATAGATGTCATTAGGTGCATCTTTACCAGCAGGAATATTGCTATAGCTCATAGGATACTCTTTCAAGTGAGGTCTTATAGAAAATCTTGACGATTATAACGCTAAAATACGCGAACACATGCGGATTATACATTTTGCATCATCAAAATGAATGGGTTTCGTCTAAATCCACTCAGACAATTCGAATAATCAATAATAATAAAATGATGGGGCAAGCCATCGATAGAAACCAAATGATTGAGCGTAATGCTGAAATATTGGCGAGATAACAAATCCCATAAATAATGCGCAGAATAATATAAGCAATCCCCAGCATCATGATCAGATGTTGTGAAACCACCATATACTCAGCCATGAGCACAGCAGCAATAAATAATGGTAAGCTTTCAAAACTATTTTGCTGTACCGCATTTGCACGTGCCGACAAGCCCGTGGTCTTGGCTAAAAACTCACGAGGATTCTGATTATCGGTAACATTAAAGCCCCCGGATACTTTCGCAATAATGGTAAAAACATAAGGAAGTAAACAGGCAATTAGAATTAAATATATGATGCCATCTATCCCAGACATGATTGTTTCTCATGAAGTGCTAATGCAGGTTATCATAGCATGGCAGCAACAGAATATTTTTTGTTAAATGCAGAGTTTTGCAAAATTGTGTAGTGAGGACAGTGTCGTGCAATCAGACCAAAATGAATTGTTTGAGGTTTTAGAGAAACAACGCCAACAACATGCCGAGATTGATCGTATTCTTAAAATTGTACTGCCTATCTTGGCGTTTTTGTTGTGCGTGATCTGTGCCAATTATAACTGGCAGTCAACTTTAGGCACGCTTATCATTTTAATTGTGGCTTTTTTTGCAGTTGCAATCAAACGTATGAACCTATATTTGTGGCTTGCGATTATTGTCATCTATTGTTTGATTGATATTTATTTGAGTTACGGCAGCATTGTTCCGTCTGCTTTAGGTCGTCAAATGGGAACGATGTTGACCTTTACTGCAATTGTGGGCTTAAGCCGCCCCTATATTGATGGATGGTATAGCCGCTCCAAACAAAATGTCTAATTCAATTCACTCTTGCACTGTTCAACTTTGAAAAAAAAAGCGCCTCTCTTGGCGCTTTTTTTAAATTTGGATTATGCTTATTTACGTAAATCTTTACGCAAGATTTTACCAACATTGGATTTTGGTAAATCATCCATAAACTCCACATAACGTGGACGTTTATAGCCTGTTAAGTTTTCTTTCGCAAATTCAAGCACTTCTTCAGTGGTCAAAGAAGGATCTTTTTTCACAACAAACAGTTTCGGCACTTCACCAGATTTCTCATCAGGTACACCAATTGCTGCAACTTCAAGCACTTTTGGATGTTGTGCAATCACTTCTTCAATTTCGGATGGGTACACGTTGAAACCAGACACCAAGATCATGTCTTTTTTACGGTCTACGATTTTAAAGTAGCCACGTGCATCCATGATACCGATATCACCGGTACGGAAATAACCATCGGCTGTCATCACTTTTGCAGTTTCATCGGGACGGTTCCAGTAACCCTTCATCACTTGCGGTCCGCGAATCGAAATTTCACCCTGCTCACCTTGTGGTAAGTGATTGCCGTCGTCGTCAAGGATCGCAACATCAGTCAATGGTAATGGAACACCAATTGTGCCACTGAATTCAGTTGTTGCTGGTGGATTTGCTGTTGCAACTGGAGAAGTTTCAGATAAACCATATCCCTCGATGATGATCGTACCTGTGACTTTTTTCCACTCCTCAGCAGTCGATGGCAATACTGCCATACCCCCGCCCATCGCCATTTTTAAATTGCTGAAATCGAGCTGTCTAAATTCTTCATTGTGTACCAATGCATTGAATAATGTATTGACTGCAGGGAAAAAGCCAGGTTGGTATTTGCGTAATTCTTTAATCACGGCAGGTAAGTCACGCGGGTTAGGAATAAGGATATTCGCTTGACCTTTGTACATGCCATATAGTGCGCACACCATAAATGCAAAGATATGGTAAAGCGGCAATGCACAGAAGATACGATCATCTTTAGCACCGTCACCTTGACCAAACTTACTTTGGAAAATACCATCACATTGCAATAAGTTAGCCACTAAATTGCGATGAGTCAGTTCAGCACCTTTTGAAACACCTGTTGTACCACCCGTATATTGCAATACTGCGGTATCACTTAGAGTCATGCTCGGACGCTTATAATTACTCGGATTAACTTTTGCGAGTGCAGCATTAAACTTTATGTGTCCCGGAATATTCCAGTCAGGAATTTGCTTACGTACTTTACGTAGAACAAAGTTTACCAGAGTCCCTTTTAAGGTACCTAACATATCGCCTACTGAAGCCACAACGACATGTTTGACGGGGGTTTTACCATTAATCGCTTGATAAACAGTAGCAAAGTTTTCAACAATCACCAGTGCTTCTGCGCCTGAATCATTGAGTTGATGCTCCAGCTCACGCGCAGTATAAAGTGGGTTTACATTGACCAACACTAAGCCTGCACGGAATACAGCTAAAGCAACCACTGGATACTGAAGGACGTTTGGCATCATGACTGCTACACGTGCGCCTTTTGCTAAACCCAAACTTTGTAAATAAGTTGCAAATTTACGGCTTGCCAATTCAAGATCACTGAATGACATGACTTTATCCATAAAGATAAAGGCATCACGCGAACCAAACTTTTGGAAATTACGCTCAAAAATATCAATAAGAGAGGTATTTTCCTGTGGCAATTCTACTGTCTCTGGAATCCCAGTTTTTTGGTATTCAGCGAACCAAACTTTTTCCATAATGCCATAATCTCCAATCAGTAATCCTTAGTTTCACACTGTTTTTTTCAATATTGAACATAATTTTTTGGCTTCTTTGTGCTCAATATTGCATCCATTTCCACGAATACATTGCATATATAACGTATTTCGATTCAAGGATGCTAGTTTTATCTTTGAATCAATAGTTTATTTGCTTTTTGATATCCACGGGGTAAGAGTTGACCTTTCGATGCTCGTTTACCCATATATTTTTGTAAATCATCACCTTTTAATTTTAATTGTTGCTGCCCTGCAATCACTTGTATTACTTCATCTAAATTCAAAGTTAACATAAACTGAATATACTCATCAGCTTCAAGTTGTATCAACTTGTTTCCTTTACCTTTATTTAAAGTAGGCAAATCTAATAAATCAATTAAAAGTAAACGCCCTACTGAACTGAGTATAGCCAAATGAGTATGGTTTTCAACGACCTCTATCGGCATTGCCTTGGCACCCTCTGCAACTGTCAGGAATGTTTTGCCTGCTTTAGCATTGGTGTCCAATTGCTTGGCCTGAGACTTAAAACCATAACCATTTGAACTTACAGCAATAATTTCTTTATCTTCATCTTCCACGAGCACCTGAATAAAGCTCACACCATTGGCTGGTGAAAGTTTTGAACTCAACGGTTCTCCCGAACCACGAGCAGACGGTAAAGTACTTATTGACAAAGCATAACTTCGCCCAGTTTCATCCAGAATATAGACTTTCTGATTCGACTTGCCCTGTGCAGAACTTAGATACTGATCACCTGCACGGAAATTCAATTTTTCAACATCGATTTCATGACCTTTGGCAGAACGAATCCAACCTGCTTCTGAAAGAACAACAGTCACTGCTTCAGCAGGAATCAAATCTTGCTCGCTCATCGCTTGTGATTCTTCACGTTGCACGATGGGTGAACGACGATCATCACCAAACTTTTTAGCATCATCTTTAAGCTCTTCAATAATCAAAGATTTTAAAGATTCAGGATTTGCAAGTTGCTCTCGAATCACTGCTGCTCTTGCCTCAAGCTCTTCTTGTTCACGGCGCATTTCCATTTCTTCAAGTTTTGCCAAATGGCGTAACTTGAGTTCCAGAATCGCTTCCGCTTGGATTTCATCAATATTGAAACGCATCATCAACACAGGTTTCGGTTGATCTTCTTCACGAATGATTTTGATTACTTCGTCTATGTTTAAATAAGCAATGATCAAACCGCCGAGAATATGTAGGCGTTTTTCAATCTTGTTGAGATGATATTGCAGACGACGTGTGACAGTATGTTTACGAATTTCAATCCATTCTAATAATATTCTGCGGATTGATTTAACTTGTGGGCGACCATCCGCACCAATCATGTTCATATTGACACGATAACTGGATTCCAAGTCTGTCGTCGCAAACAAATGGCTCATTACTGCTTCTGCATCAATGCGGTTTGATCGCAGTACAATCACCAAACGTGTTGGATTTTGATGATCGGATTCATCACGTAAATCACTCACCAAAGGCAGTTTTTTGGCTTGCATCTGATCTGCAATTTGAGTGATGACCTTTGAACCTGAAACTTGATAAGGAAGTTCCGTAATGACAATTTCATTTTTTTCAATATGATAAATTGCCCGTGTTCTGTAACTTCCCCGCCCTGTGGTTTGAAGCTTAAGTAATTCCTCACGCGAGGTAATAATTTCTGCTTTGGTTGGCAAATCAGGTGCAGGAATATATTCTGCAACTTTTTCATCGGTTAAATTAGGGTTTCGAATTAAAGCAATGGTGCCTTTCACAACTTCACGCAAATTATGCGGTGGAATATCGGTCGCCATCCCGACAGCAATACCTGTTGTACCATTCAGCAAAATATTCGGTACACGCGCAGGTAAACTCACTGGCTCTTTCATTGAGCCATCAAAGTTATCTTGCCAATCACAAGTCCCCTGTCCTAATTCAGAAAGTAACAAATCGCTATAAGATGAAAGTTTAGCTTCAGTATAACGCATTGCAGCGAAAGATTTAGGGTCATCTGGTGACCCCCAGTTGCCTTGACCTTCAATAAATGGATAACGATAACTGAATGGCTGAGCCATCAGCACCATCGCTTCATAACAAGCAGAATCACCATGAGGATGATATTTACCCAGTACGTCACCGACTGTACGTGCAGATTTCTTTGGCTTACCACTAGGCTTTAATCCCAACTCGCTCATCGCATAGACGATACGGCGCTGTACGGGTTTTAAACCATCACTGATATGAGGTAATGCACGATCCATGATCACGTACATGGCATAGTTCAGGTAAGCTTGTTCAGTAAATTCTGCTACGGAACGGTTTTCTGTCGCATGATGCGCAAGGCTTGTCATAACAACCTTTTATCCTAATTAAATTCGTTCTAAATAAATGCTGATGTATCTACATTCTTATGCTAAGTCGCAGCGTCTGACGACACAAGCACAAGTGTACGCCACAACGACAAATTGCGTCTTTAGTTGTTTCTAATGACGTAAAATTATCCATTTTTTAAGAAATGAGCAACTTTTATTTAAACGGCTATTTTTAAATTGAGATATGTACTTTGTTTCAAATACATTTTATAGATACGGAAACTTATTGGCGTGGTCCAATTCGTGCTTTTATACAATGGATGCTTGAACTCAATAACCATCCGATCCCATATAAAAACAGCAAAGTAGCAGGAACCACCAAGCTATACGCTGCCGTCCAAGACAGCTGATCGAATACAGGACCTAACCCAATTACATTCAATGCCGAGATTTGAACACTTATGGGTAACTGTAAGAAAACAAAGTTTCCTTTGTTATCCGTCATTGGATCTAACGCAATATAAAGACAAAATGCGGTAAGCAAAAGATAAATAATACAAAAGCTTAATCCTATTTTACTTTTCATTATTTTGCCCTCGTTACTGTTCTATTTCATCATATCGCTGTGAATTGTTGTTTTTTTAATTCGACGTTCTAGAAATTAATATGGATGATCAGCAAGATTAACGCTATAGCCACCATTGCATACTTTTTCCTTGTTATGGCTTTTCCTGCACGTTACTTTCAATATTTTCCATTTAACGGCTATAACCCAATCTCTTCTAAGGTCTTGCCTTTGGTTTCTTCACCTAAGACCAGTACAACAGCTGCCACTGTTAAAAGTACGGCTGTAAACATCATAAAGACTGAACTAAAACCATTGCTTGCCACCATCATATGCGTAACGACCAGTGGTGCAACAATTCCTCCAATACGCCCAATCGCAGATGCCCAACCTGAGCCAAAAGCGCGAATATTGGTTGGATATTGTTCAGGCGTATAGGTATATAATACCCCCCATGCACCCAGATTAAAGAAAGACATTAAACAGCCCCAAAACATGATCGTATTGACTGAAGTGGCTTGACCAAAAAAATATGCAGATACAGCACACATCGCAATAAAGCCAGCCAGAGTCGCTTTACGCCCCAACTTTTCAACCAACCAAGCGGCAGCAACATAACCCGGCAACTGCGCCAAAATCATGCCCAAGACATATTCAAAGGACTGCACAATGGTATAGCCCTGTTTAACCAGTAAACTTGGCAACCAGGTAAAAATGCCATAATAAGAATAGACAATACCAAACCAAATCAACCACAACATCAGGGTACGGCGAGCAAAAGTGCTTGACCACAGTTGGGTGAATGAAAGGTTCTGTTTCGCAGCAACAGGTTTGACTTCAATTGTGGTGATAACTTCTACACCGCATTGACGCTCAAGTTTTTGTACCAATGCATGTGCTTCATCAATACGTCCCCGATTAATCAGATAAGGCACCGATTCCGGAACTTTTTTCAGAATCATAAAGACATAAACAGCCGGCAATCCACCCATCAAAAATGCAATATGCCAACCATAATCAGGAATCACAAAATATGAAATCAGTGCTGCAACTAACCAACCTAAACCCCAGAAACTCTCAAGCAAAACAATGAACCGACCTCGAACCTGAGCCGGGATATATTCACTGACAAGCGTCACCGCAACAGGCAATTGTCCACCTAAACCTAAACCGACAATAAAACGGAAAATCAACAGCCATGTCAAATTGGGCGCAATTGCACATAAAGCTGTTGCAACACTATAAGTTACTAAGGTCATGGCGAATACGGTTCTTCGCCCCATCCGATCAGCCAAAGCCCCTGAAAAGACAGCACCAATCGCCATACCGACAAAGCCGATCGAAACCACCCAGCCCTTTTCCGCAGGTGTCATCTGCCACTCGTCTGCCATCTTGGTCAAAATAAATGAAATCAGACCTGTATCCATCGCGTCGAACATCCACCCCAGTCCGATCACCCACAGCAAAGTATAATGAAACTTTCCAATGGGTAGACGTTGTACACGTGATACTAAATCCATAATAATGTCTCGAATAAGGTGAAAATTATCATGCGGCGAGCACAATCGGGATGTTGATTTGAATTATTATCGGTCGATCCTTTGACTAAAAAGACAAATTACCGGTGAAAGCAACAGCAATCTACTTGCTGTTGCTCTTCTCTGAATTATGGAAGTTCAAATATGTGGTAATTCATCAAGTTTGATAAAACCACATCATTTTCTGGAATTCAGCTTTCATCTTTAGAGGATGCCGATTGCTCATCATCATCTTTATAAATGAATTTTGGCATTTCCAAACCAAAATAAATGGCAATACAACGTAGTGCAAAACCAAAAACCAATGTCGAAATTACGGTGATTTCCAACGATAAACCAAAGTCTATACAGAACCAGTAGAAAATAACAGCGACAAAGGAAATTGAGGCATACAACTCTCGACGGAATACCAACGGAACATCATTACATAAAATATCCCGTAAAATACCACCTGACACACCTGTCAGAACACCCGCAACTGCCGAAACAACAAAACCATGCCCCATCTGCAATGCAATCTGACAGCCAATAATGGTAAAACCAATTAAGCCCAGAGCGTCTAACAACAGGAAAATAGAATGTAAATGCTTCATCCATTTGGCGATAAGAATCGTAACAAAAGCTGCACAGCATGTGAGTACAAGATATTCAGGATGTTTCACCCAAGTCAGCGGATAATGTCCCAACAAGACATCACGGACAGAACCACCGCCGAGTGCGGTTACACAGGCAATCAGCACCACACCAAACCAGTCCATACTACGTCGTCCTGCTGACAACGCCCCCGTCATGGCTTCGGCTGTAATTGCAATAATATAAATAATGGTGAGTAACATTGCCCTTCATCCACTGATGGGTAAAAGATGCGCGCTATTTTAAGTCAAAACGAGCTAAAATCTACAAGTATTGCGCACAACATTGCTTAAATTTTTTGGTTGATCCACAAATACAAGGCTGTTTCATTGTAACCTGCTGATCTGTGGTTGGATCTAAAAAATACCACTGACCTGCATGATAGGCAAAATGTGAAATTTCATGATGAATCTGTGCTTGCTGACCGTCATGAAAATATGCTTTGAATTCAACCTGTGCATGATTTTTATCGAGCTTTTCGTTGGCTTGAATCACATCCAACTTTAACCATTGATTGGACTTGCTCCATTCCGCAATAGCCTGTACATCCAATGCCTGCTGCTGCCCCAATGCAGTAGTTGCTACAATATAAGTGATCTCCTGTTTGGCAAATGCACTATAGCGAGACTTCATTAATTGCTCGGCTGTCAGGGCTTTTTTTTGCCCCGAATGCAAGGGCTGACAACATTGACTATATTGTGCAGAACCACATGGACAAGATTGACTGGACATGAAAAAACTCAACATCTAAATAGACTTAAATGATAATGCAAGCCTGCTTGAAATCGAAATTTATTCTTTGAATCAGATATGCCAGTCGCAGCATCCTATTCAATCAGATCCCAGAAGCATTCATCTGCATAAACCCCTTCTTCATTCTCATTTTTGAATTGCGCAGTTGCTCCCTCTTTCACCTGGGTTATTTTGAATCAAGCTGATTGTTGATCAATCGTAGACGGGTTGCTGAGTTCAGACATTTCTTTAAAACGAATGAAGACTACTTTTTATAATAGAAAATAAACAAGCCAGTTTTTCAACTGGCTTGTTTTCAATGTCACTGGATAAAACATCGCTTATTCTGAATCTTTAGCTTGTGATAATGCCACAATATGGACTTTTTCAATCTTGTGACCATCCATCGTCACCACTTCAAACTCATAACCATCTGCTTGTAGTTTCTGACCATTTTCAGGCAAGCGACCAAGATGGAACAAGATATAACCCGAAAGCGTTGAATATTGCTCGGATTCATCGACCAGGTCTCGACCTAGCAGCAATGAAACATGGCGAATATCGGTTGAACCTTCCAACATCAATGAGCCATCTTCCAAACTTTCAGCAGCAGCTTCCAACTCATCTTCATCTGGGAATTCACCTGCAATCGCTTCAAGTACGTCAATCGGTGTGGCAATCCCTTCAATTGAACCATATTCGTTGAGCACAATCGCCATCTGCAATGGTGCCTGACGAAGTTGTTCCATCACCATCAATACTTGTGCATTTTCATGGACAATGACGGGTTCACGTAAATGTTTATCAAAATTTAAAACACCGGTTTCAATATAATCATTGAGCACTTTATGGGTGAGCACAATACCTGCAATATTGTCTAATTCACCATGTGCCAAGATCAGTCTTGAGTGCGACATTGCCATTAAATTTTCTTTGATGGTGGCTTCATCTTCATCCAAGTCCAACCATTCTAATTCAGGTCGTGGTGTCATCACCGATTTCACTGGACGTTCAGATAAACCCAATACGCCTTGTACCATGACACTGTGATAGGCACCATTCTCATCATCAAAGATTTCATCGGCTAAAGCCTGAGTAGCAATCACATCATCCGCTTTACTATTCTGACTATCCGTACTTTTGCCTCCAAGCATTTTCAATACTGCTGAAGCTGTACGGAAACGCAGATCGGTAGTAGTCACCATTTTCTCTTGATTTTTACGCATGGTTTGGTTCATGAATTCAATCAATACAGAGAAACCAATCGCAGCATAGAGGTAGCCTTTCGGAATATGATAGCCAAAGCCTTCAACGATCAGTGAGAAACCAATCATCATCAGGAAGCCCAGACATAAAATGACGACCGTTGGATGTTTGTTGACAAAATCCATCAAAGGTTTAGATGCCCACAACATAATCCCGACAGCAATCACTACTGCGATCATCATCACTGAGAGCTCTTTCACCATACCGACAGCAGTAATCACACTGTCTAAGGAGAATACGGCATCTAGAATGACGATCTGAACAATCACCATCCAAAAAGCCGCATGAACAGGATTTTCTTCTTTTAAATCCGGCCCACCTTCCAGACGTTCATGTAGTTCCATTGTGCCTTTAAAGAGCAGGAATACCCCACCAAACAACAGAATCAGGTCACGCCCAGAGAACGGATGATCAAAAATATGGAATAACGGTGCGGTGAGCGTAACCACCCATGCAATGGAGGCCAATAACACCATACGCATACACAGCGCGAGCAATAAACCTAGAATTCGTGCTTTATTGCGTTGTTCAGGAGGAAGCTTTTCTGCCAAAATTGCAATAAAGACGAGGTTATCAATACCTAAAACTATTTCCAAAACAACCAAAGTCGCCAGACCAACCCATGCCGAAGGATCGGACATCCATTCAAGTATCATTGATCTTGCTCCATTGCAGGTGTGCAATTGATATTTTCAGCATTTGATAACTGTAAATTTCGAAACTGAGAAGAAAACTTTAGTTTATTTTGAAATATTTTTTTGTCTAAAGATTGTGCATTTTCGGAGCGACTACAACCACTACCCATGATGATTCATTTGTTGATAAACAGGCTTCAATTATAGGCAGTTTTGATAAAAATTTCATCTTATTTGTATGGGTTTTTATTTGCTTCAATGATGGATTGTAAATCACTTTATTGTTATAGCATGGGAGATTGGTGATTTTTACGATTTGATCACTCTTCCATCAAAAGTAATCCTTCAACGCTACAAAACATTGCAAAAGTGCCTATAACACAACATGTTTCTGTCATATTTCTTGCTTAAGGTAGTCGAAATACATAAGAACATGATAAGTTAAGGTGAAAAAATAAATGATGAATAGTGTATTGTCTGTAATGATAAATGAATCGTTAGAATTAGATCAGCAAGCGCATAAAGCAACTCAATGTTTAATTGCACTGTATTGTGGCTCCCGACCTGGAAATAATCCGACCTATAGAGAAAAAGCAATTCAATTGGCTCAAGGCATAGCAGAGCATGGCTTTGGTATTGTCTATGGTGGTGCCAGTATTGGTTTGATGGGACAAGTTGCAGATACCGTAACTGAGCACGGCGGTGATGTGGTAGGGGTGATCCCCGAATTTATGCTGGATTATGAAATTGCACATAATCAACTGACAGAACTGCATATTGTCCAAAGTATGCATGAACGAAAAGCCATGATGGCAGATCGTGCCAGCGCCTTTGTGGCCCTTCCGGGTGGTTTTGGAACCTTTGAAGAAATCTTAGAAGTCGCCACATGGGGACAGCTCAACCAACATCAAAAACCTATGATGCTCTATAACGTGAATGGCTTTTATGACCATTTGATTGCTCAATTAGATCATGCTGTGCTTGAGGGCTTTTTACCGCCACAGCATCGTGCCAAACTGATTGTGTGCAACCATGCTGATCAAATCTACAATGCAATTAAAAACTTAGAAGCACCGAAGCAATTCGTAGTCTAAATTTTACATCGTCAAGGTATCGAATGAATAAGAGGAGCTTACAAAGCTCCTCTTATTCAGTCTGATCAAATTCAACTTTTGATCAAGCGGTTTAGCTTGAATCAATCACATGAATACAGATGAAAATCTTTCAAATCAGAACCCCGCATTGACATTACTGATGAAATATCTGCCATCCATAAATCAATCCTGCGGCAGCCACAATCCAGCATAATGTGGCAATGCCAAAACAAGACCACATGGAAAGTTTTGTTGCCAATAAATAAACCACCAACAAATAAATAAAATAAGGAACGAGTGACCATATTCCAAATAAAGCGGTTTGTTTTAGTGCTTCTGCGCCTTGTTCTTGCAACACAATCACATGCGCAATCAGGGCAAAGGTCGGAAACAGCGGAACCAATCCCGCAATATAAAATGCCTTGCTTTTTGAAAGAACTGAGATCAGTAAAACGACTGCCGCACCAATACTGCATTTCAAAAATAGAGACAACATTGAATACCACTCAAACAAAATAGCTGATCTGCGCAAGATTTTACGCCAACATCATCTATTTGAAATCTAAAAAATCAGCTTTTTCTTCCAAACTCAGCACAATGTTGAATTAAAATGCACGTTTCAATTTGCCACGATGAATAAAAGCAAAAAAAGCCATTACTGCCAATGCACCGAAGAAAAAAATGAATTTAATTTCACTTCGATTCAAATGGTATTCAGATTTATTGGTTTCCGTCTGGGTAAAATCGGCTTGTACAGGAGGGATAGTTGTCATCAGATCAGAGCGTTTGCTATTTTTAAAATTTAATTCAGTCAGCGCAGCTGGTTTTTCACCTTTCCCCACCAAAACATAAGCAGCAACAACATCAAAATCGACTGCATTTTGAATGCCAAATTTGACTTTAATCGGTTCATAAGTATTGTATTCAGGAATCCAATCATTCAGCTGACTATAAATACGAATTGTATCGGTCTTTTCTAATTTTGGGTCTTGAATCAGTTGAACAACACTTTCATCCAGCAATGCGGTTAACGCTTTAAATTGATGAAATGAATACTGATGGGTTTGCGTGAGTTGTTCGGCAATCAAGGTCTGTTGTGTGGAATGTTCGCTTGGCTTCGCTTTATTTAATAAGCCCTGATTTTGCAGTATGAAAACTGCCTTTGAAGTCAATCCAGGGTAGTTCTGACGCCCAACCAGATATACAGCGGTCCAAATCTGATCACCAGGTTGAACATCGTCTAATTCCAACTCATACAGTTGATTCGGTTTAAGCTGTATAACTTGGTCAAAGAGGACGGGCGTAGCATCTTCTGCAAAAACATTGCACGAAAATACCAAACAAAGGACACATATGAGTTTATGTATATTCATTTTCAAGCCCCCTGTAAATGCGATCCACATCACATATTTTACAGTAAAAATAACAACCAATCTCAGAATAGTTGTCTTACAATCTCAGTTTTTAGATAAATGGTTTTTCAGCCAATTCAGTTGTCATAATCAAACATTCAAAACAGCCCCAGCCGTTTGATAAAAAATGCAGACTAAATTTTTCATAGGTGAAACTAGTTGTTTCATAAACAGTTCATTTTAAATAAATTATATTGTCATATTGAAAGTATAAAAATTAGACCATGAAAATAAATCATAATCAGCCTAATGCTATGAATCTTATTGTTTTATATAAAACATTGATTGTCGTAACTTTTTAAAAATAGTCAGTTAGATGACACAATTTGTCGCTTAAAAACTATTTTTTACAGCTTGAACAAAATTAAATCGCTATCATATAGCACTTTAATTCGCATAATTTCGAGAAAGTTTTATGAGTCAAAGTCATATCCGTATTCGAGGCGCACGCACCCATAATTTAAAAAATGTGTCACTCGATATTCCACGTGATAAGTTTGTGGTGATCACGGGACTTTCAGGCTCAGGAAAATCCTCACTGGCTTTTGATACCTTATATGCTGAAGGTCAACGTCGTTATGTTGAATCCCTCTCTGCCTATGCACGTCAATTCCTTTCACAAATGGAAAAGCCTGAAGTTGATTCAATTGAAGGTTTAAGCCCTGCAATTGCCATCGAACAAAAGTCAACCAGCCATAATCCGCGTTCAACAGTCGGAACCATCACTGAGATTTACGACTATTTGCGTCTACTCTATGCGCGTGTAGGGACACCCTATTGCCCTGAACATGACTTACCGATGGTTGCACAAACTGTTTCAGAAATGGTGGATGCAGTAAAAGCCTTGGAAGAAGGTACTGCATTAATGCTACTTGCGCCTGTAGTTCGGGAGCGTAAAGGAGAATATACCAATCTCTTTGAACAATTGCAGAGTCAAGGTTTTGTCCGTGCGCGTGTAGATGGTGAAGTGATTGATATTGATACTCCACCTGAGCTGGATAAAAAGAAAAAACACACCATCGAAGTGGTAGTAGATCGCTTTAAAGTACGTGATGATTTGGGCAACCGTATTGCTGAAAGCTTTGAAACAGCACTACGTCTAGGCGGTGACATTGCAATTTTATCGTGGATGAGTGGTGAACAACCTGATCGTGTATTTTCCGCCAAGCACTCATGCCCTGAATGTGATCGTGCAGTAGCAGAACTCGAACCCCGCCTGTTTTCGTTCAATAATCCTTTTGGTGCCTGTCCTGTCTGCGATGGCTTAGGGACGCGTAGCCATTTTAGTGCTGAAAAATTAATTCCTAGCCCAGATGTCTCGATTAGCCAAGGTGCGATACGTGGCTGGGATAGACAACGCCCCTACTACTACAGCATGATTCAAAAAGTTGCAGATCATTTTGGTTTCTCTCTGGACACTCCTTGGAATGAGCTGGATGCAGAGACCAAAAAGAAATTTCTATATGGAACAGGCAAGGAAAAAGTTGATTTAAGCTATATCGATGAACGTGGGCGTAAACACAATCGTGTGCAACCTTTTGAAGGAATTTTGCCACATTTAGAGCGTCGCTATCGAGAAACTGAATCGAACTATGTTCGTGATGATTTGGCACAATATTTATCAAATGCCGCTTGTGATGCTTGTGGTGGTTCACGTTTAAATGAGATTTCACGCCATGTTCGTGTCAAAGATAAAACCATTGCTGAAATTACCAAAATGTCGATTGGTGACGCAGAGAGTTATTATCAAGATTTAAACCTTGAAGGTGCAAAAGGTGAAATCGCAGATAAAATTTTTAAAGAAATTCGTGAGCGTTTACATTTCCTTGTTTCCGTTGGTTTAAATTATTTAAGCCTTTCACGTTCTGCCGAGACCCTTTCTGGAGGTGAAGCACAGCGTATTCGCCTTGCTTCACAAATTGGTGCAGGTTTAATGGGCGTGATGTACGTTTTAGATGAGCCGTCTATTGGTTTACATCAACGTGATAATGACCGTTTGCTTGAGACATTGGTTCGCTTACGTGATCTGGGCAATACGGTATTGGTGGTTGAACATGATGAAGATGCTATTCGGGCAGCTGATCATATTATTGATATTGGTCCAGGTGCTGGTGTACATGGTGGACATGTCATTGCCGAAGGAACTTATGACGAGTTGGCAGGCAATGAAAATTCTTTAACAGGTAAATACTTATCTGGAAAATTAAAAATCGAAGTGCCTAAACAACGTGTAACTCCGCCAAAACCTGAAGAGCAAATTAAACTGATAGGTGCAGCAGGTCATAATCTTAAAAATGTTGATCTGACGATTCCTTTGGGTGTGATGACGTGTGTGACAGGGGTTTCAGGTTCAGGTAAATCCACACTGATCAACCGTACACTATTGCCTTTGGCTGCAACTCAACTGAATGGTGCAACCACCTTAACGGCAGAGAAGTTTGACTCCATTGACGGCTTGCAATTCCTCGATAAAGTGGTAGATATTGATCAAAGCCCGATTGGACGCACACCTCGATCCAATCCCGCAACCTATACCGGTTTATTCACCCCGATTCGTGAATTGTTTGCCCAAACCCCTGAAGCCAAGGCGCGTGGTTATGCCGCAGGTCGTTTCTCTTTCAACGTCAAAGGCGGTCGCTGTGAAGCCTGTGAAGGTGATGGCATGATCAAAGTAGCCATGCACTTCTTGCCTGATATGTATGTCCCTTGTGATGCCTGCCATGGTCAACGTTATAATCGTGAAACATTGGAAGTAGGTTATAAAGGTAAAAATATTTCTGATGTGTTGGAAATGACAGTTGAAGATGCTATGCATTTCTTTGATGCGATTCCTGTGATTCACCGTCGCTTAGAAACCTTAAATCAAGTCGGTTTGGGCTATATTCGTTTAGGTCAGTCAGCAACCACCTTGTCGGGTGGTGAAGCACAGCGTGTTAAATTAGCACGTGAACTCGCCAAACGAGATACAGGTAAAACCTTGTACGTGCTTGATGAACCCACCACTGGCTTGCATTTCCATGACATTGCCAAACTTTTAGACATCCTGCATGAGCTGCGTAATAAGGGCAATACTATTGTGGTCATTGAGCATAATCTGGACGTGATTAAAACTGCAGACTGGGTGATTGACTTAGGTCCTGAGGGTGGTTCAGGCGGCGGTCAAATTATTGCTGAAGGCACACCAGAAGATGTGGTTAAATCGAAAGTTTCACATACAGCGAAATTCTTAAAACCGCTGTTAAAGTAAGTGACTACCTCTTATCCTCCCTCCTTTAGATAAGGGGGGAGTTTCTTTCTTGATACGACAGAGCTTAGAAGGAGATTCATCATCTCATCTTGAAATTAAATCATTCATATAATTTTTATAAAACTCAGATTCCTGTCCTTTCTCTTCATCTATTTCGATCAACCTCTCATGTATCCAGAGAAGATCTTTTAAAGCGATTCCATTTGTTATCCAATTTATCTGTATAAATCGAGAATCAAAAAAGTGTATCTCAAATAGCCGCTTGATTGTACTATCCTACGACTTTATTGCGACCTTGTGCTTTTGCCTTGAATAAAGATGCATCCGCTTGAGCAAACAAATCTTCCCAATTCTTCGCTCCAGTTGCCACGCCAATACTCACGGAAACATTCAAGTGATCTGTTGAAGGCGCATGATTAAATTTTAATTGTGAAACATCGGCCAAAATACTTTCAGCAATTTGCAACGCCCAATCCCACTCCACCTGATCAATTAAAATCAGAAACTCGTCTCCCCCAAAACGTACAATTAAATTTGACTGGGCAATATTGGCTTTCAGGCATTGAGCAATTTCAACAATGACGGAATCGCCTAAGATATGCCCAAATTGATCATTTACATATTTAAAGTTATCAATATCCACCATAATGAGAGTAAGTTTTTCAAAACGTTCTGTTTGATTGGCAATATTTTTTAAATAATCTTCTAATGCCAGGCGATTAGAAACTCCGGTTAAAATGTCGGTATTTGCACTGTTTTGTAATTGAAATTCAAAGGCATCACGCTGTTTTAACATCTCTTTTAATTTCTCAATCGCATCTGTCAATGTGCGCACTTCTTTGTTTTGCACAGAAACAGCCCCCATATAATCTCGCTCTTGAACCTGTGACAACTCTAAAATCATATTTCTGGCATAGATCAAAGGTTCAAAGAGTTTTTTTCTGGTATACACCATAGTAAAAATCGCCACAGCCAATGACAGAAATGAGATAAATAAGTTGATCAAAAACTGACGTTGCTCCGATTCCATTTGTGCTTGAGCACTCAATGCATGCGTTTCAAGCAAGTACTTTTGTAAATCAATCACTGAATGAAATTTACCCACAACTACATCGGTCAGTTGGTTTGCAGTTAGAAAATAAGCTTGCTGATGTGAACTTTCCTCAATCAGACGATTGACTGTCGGTAATCCTTGATCAATAAATTGGCTTTTTACTTGAGCATATAGATGCAGATATACTGGCGTTTTTAAAGTCTCCATTTGCATGGTATCTATTAAACGCCATAAGTATTTTACTTGCTCTTGAGTTTGTAGTGAGCGCGCTTTGTTATATTCAGGAATAGGCTCCGAAAAACTCAGTGGTGCCATAATATTAGAAGCCACACGACCTGATTGATCACGTAAATCAGCCAAGATCAATACGATGGATGCATAATCCGTCACATCACTATTTATTTTTTTAGAGTCATTGATCAATCGCTGCAACATGGCTCTACCGCTGTCCCATGCAGCAAACATACCTTGAATTGCTTGATCCATTTGGACAGAAGTTCGTTCTTTTGCGGGTAATGCCAAATAAGCATCTACCTGCCCCCGTGCGACAGCTAAATCATGTCTTAATTGGACATCCACCTGATCCGCTAAAGCATTGAAGCCTGTCTGTTTTAAAGATTCAACGGTTAGATCAATCTGCCGATCCACACCCTTACGATAATCTCGCAAGGCTTTCATATTTTCAGAAAAATCTTGTGCTGAACTCGACATAGCCTTATTGGTTGGCGCTCTTTCTCGAGATATTTTATTGGATGTTTCTGCAAATATTTGTAGGGTTTGAATATCGACCAGAATTCTTTTTGAACGAACGTATTCTTGATAATTACTGATAATTTGAGGAACAGCGATCAATAAAACAGACAAAATGATGACTGACATGAGGATAAGCAAACGGGTGCTTATTTGTTCTGATCGGAGTTCCTGCACCATCGTCATGACCCTATGGGAAGTAATGTCGAATGAATCTAAAAAATTTGGCTATATTATAGGGCATCTGAAGCAATTCTACCCAAGTATTTAAACCTCAGTTTACTTACTGCATTCGCTATACTATCGTTTTTATAGATAAGTTATATTGAAAATTAACATTTTACATATAAATAGAATATCCATAAAATATAAAAATCAAGTGAATTATCACATTTTGAAAATATTCCCTTTTCAATGCCCAGTTACCCCCAATAAACTGGGCATTTTTTTATCTAGTGCATTTATCTTAGATAAAAAAACAGACCTAATTTATCCAAAACACTCAAGGTCAATTGTTTACGTTCATTTGGGTCATCACCTGTCTGCATGTTCATATTTAACGCAAATGCAGTCACCCTCCCATCAGGCTGTTCAACCCATCCAGTATACCAACCTACTTGAGGTTCAAGATCCATTCCCCAACCACTTTTAGCATACAGTTTAGTGTCACCACGTCTCTCGATATAAAGCATATCTTTGACTTGTTGCTGTACGGTTTGATCAAAAGCCAACTGCTTTTGAGCCAGTTGATAGGCAAATTGGGCTTCATGTTCAGGGGTAATTTTTAAAGGACCGACCAACCAGAAATTATCAACCTGCTGACCGATATTCATATTGCCAAAACCTACACGCTTAACTTCTTTACGCATAAGATCTAAGCCAATACGTCGAGCAAGCTCTTGATATACGGGAACAGCAGAAGCTTGCATCGCTTCTGCCAAAGTCATATCTTTTTCCCATGCTGAAAAAGCGCGCTTTTCGCCATTCCACTGAAATACTTCAGTGTTGGTCGCCTTGGCATTTTGCAAACCTATTAAAGCATTCAGCATCTTAAATGTTGAAGCAGGGATATATTCTGTCTTTGCTCGGTTTAGATCATTACCATAACTTTTTAGATGAATCCCATCATAAGTGACAAACACAGCCTGAGTTTGTGCCTGATTAAACAATAAAGGAATTTCACTTTCTCGTTCTGATAGGACTGGACGTTGCAGTTTTGAATCATAAACGCAACCTGAAAATAGCAAACTACTGAGGATGACCCAAAACAAACCCTTCATTTTAAACTTCATGATATTGATAACCTTAAATACCACTCTAACATGTTGCAAAATTGAAATCGTGTAGAGGGTTAAAAAATATATATTGTGCCAAGAATGTAAGTAAATATTTACAAGTGCCATATATTGGTGCATAATGCACCTCATTAGGGCAAAAATTGAGTTTTCCTCAGCAGAAACTTTAGCTTTGCTCCAGATTTTGGCGAAAAATCCCAATTTTCTTTGAAAATTGGGATTTTTTTTGGCAAAAATTATGCCAACATTCTATCAAAGCAGCATTATATGCATCATAGTGGTGCATAATTTTAAACCTACTTTATTCAATAATTAAGTTTATTGTTTTTTAAACAAAAAAAAGCCCAACCTTGGGGAAAGCTGGGCATATAAACTGCGAATTTAAAAAAACTCATTGATTAGCAATGAACTTTATAGACTTATTATCCAAAATCCATCACACTTTGTAAAACCTATTAAATTGATCGGATATAGAGATATTATCGTTTTTACTAATAATTGCGCCACATTCAACATTTTTTAAAATAAAATGAATATCAGATCACATATTTTTAGCTCACTAAACAGATTTTAATGACATTTTCTTGACATGGATTGCAAAAATACCATCGAAAATACAAATTAATAACAAAATACAATAGAAAAAATAAATAAATAAAATTCGTGTTTTAGCATTCTTTTTTTTGTGAATATCCCTGCTCTTTAGTTTTATTTACTTGTTCTGATTAAACTTTTTTTCAGGTTGACTTGAAGTTAAACAAATGTTCGTTTTTTAAACAGTGTTTTTTTCATGTATCTGCTTTGTAAACATACGTCTTAAACATCATTGACTTAATATCTTGTTACAATACAATGCCGTGTGTTTCACCAATTTCTCCTATTGGAAAAGATTATGAAAAAACTCGGTTTAGCCACTGCTCTATTATTAGCCATGACCGGCGCACAAGCATACCAATTTGAAGTTCAAGGTCAATCAGAGTATATCGATACAACTGAAAATGACAAAGACTTCACTGGTGGTCTTCAAGGTACTTTCTACTTCAAAAATGTTGACTCTTCTAAAGGTCCTTTGGCTGAAGCAGCGTTCTTAAACCAAGCTTCTAACGTATCTTTAGCGTACAACTATGGCGAATTAGATGCTGGCGTAACTGCACACAACTATGGCGCTAAAGCTGAAGCTTATGTTCCAACACCATATGTACCTGCTTATGCAAGTGTATCTTATAGCCACACAATTCTAGACGGCAAACACGGCTTATCTAACGATCAAGGCGACCGTTTTGCTTTAGAATTAGGTGCTTTACCTACTCAAAACTTCTTGGTTGCTGTAGGTTATACAAACGTTGCTGACCAAGTTGCTTTAGATGCATTCAATGTAATGGGTAACGGCGTTGCTAAAGCAACTGCTGAAGCTGCAACAATTAACGAAGACCAAGACGCAATCACTGCACGTGCTAAATACGTTGGCGGTATTGACGGTACGAACATGTCTTTAGCTTTTGAATCAGGTATTGTGTATGGTGATGCGACTGCTTACCAATTCAAAACTGATTTCTATTTGAACCCACAATTAAGCGTTGGTGCTTCTTACGCAGCTTCTAGCTACGAAGGTACTCCAGATTCAGCTTGGGGCGCGAACGTAAACTACTTCATCACTCCTGCAATTGCAGTTGGTGCAAGCTACGTAAATGCAAACTACGAAGCGAATAAAGGTCAAGCAATCGCTTATGTTGGTGATACGCAAACTGTTGGCTTAAATGCTAAATTCCGTTTCTAAGTTCTAAGAAATCGAATGAATAAAAAAGGACTCATCAGAGTCCTTTTTTATTGCTCAACCTGAGTTCAATATAAAAATCTTGATAAAATATGATACTCGGAAACGTCATCCGCAACTGTCTGAGGCAGGACCACTTCTATAATGCATTGTTTCTGCGACTGATTAAATATGTTGCTGGTAGCTGACGAGTTTTGCGGTGAGCAGCGATACCGCTGTGCAAGATGGTTGCCCTTGCGGAGCTTCGCACCTCATCCCGAAAGAAAAGTAGGGCTAGCCCCAGGCTGATCCTGAAATTGGGTGAAAACTCAGTATGACTCCGCACAGTTTATTTTTTTCAATAAGTTAAATCAGTGATTGCGTCGAACTCACGTTACTTAAAATAAATAACTTAGCTTCTCAGTACATTTAAAAAATGCAAGTGACGTTCATATTGATCAATGATGTCCTGAATCAAGTCTTCCTGTGTCCACTCCATCACATCATAGTTTTGACCACCCTCTCTTAAAAACACTTCGGCTTGATAGAAGTCATCTGTTTCTTGATGCTGTTCATTCATCATAAAGCTTGGGGCAACCATTTCACGCACCATCACCTTATAAATAAAGTTGAGTTCGTCATGATGGTCTACACTCAACTGAACACCATCTTCCAACTCTTTGATAACAACATTCAAATTACGGCGTTTGAATTCATAGCGAATGCTTTCAAAAGCTTTAATCACATGAGATTGAATATATTCACGCACCTCAGCTTGAGTATGTGGATAATGCATAATCAAGCCTAGACGCTGTTGCCAGCTTCGTGGATTTTGTACAGCTCTTGGGGTAATTCTAGCAACTTGTAAAGCCTGCATTTTGGTGACATCCACACGAAGCGCTTTCACCAAGCCCCAGCATAGCAAGAGCATAATAAATGTGAATGGCAATGCACTCATCATAGTCGCAGATTGTAATGCACTAAGCCCACCGACCATTAATAAAATAATCGAGAGTACTGCCATTAAAACGGTCCAAAACAAACGTTGCCATGTCGGTGAGTTATCCGATTTTGCAGTCAAATAATCGGTCACTAATGCACCAGAATCTGCTGAGGTGACAAAAAACAGAACCACCAGCACTGTTGCGATTAGACTTGAAATTCCTGCAAAAGGTAAATGAGCGAGAAACTCAAACAATGCAACTGAGGAGTCTTGTTGCACAGCAGCAATTAAACTGTCTTGACCCTGTTGTAAAATACTGAACAATGCGGCATTACCAATAAAACCCATCCAAATCAGGGTAAAACCTGTCGGAATCAGCAACACGCCCACGATAAACTCTCGAATCGTACGTCCCTTCGAGACCCGTGCAATAAACATTCCCACAAATGGCGACCATGAAATCCACCACGCCCAATACACAATGGTCCACCCACCGATCCAGCCATTGGATTGATAGGCATATAGATTAAAGGTCATGGTGAACAAATTGGAAATGTACTGTCCAGCATTTTGAATGGTGGCCTGTAAAATATAAATACTTGAACTGGCTAAAAAAATAAAACCAAGCAATAGCAAAGCCAGAACGAGATTCAACTCGGAAAGCCTTTTGATCCCTTTATCCAAGCCTAAAAACACGGACAATGAAGCAAGTGTACTGACGATGATGATCAATATAATTTGCGTGGTAATATTACTTTCCCAGCCGAATAAATAATTCAAGCCAGAATTAATTTGGGTGACCCCAAAGCCTAAAGTCGTGGCAACACCAAATACTGTACCAATGGTGGCAAAAGTATCTACTGCATCTCCAAGCGGTCCATAGATTCTTCGTCCAATAATTGGATATAGACCTGAACGGACTTTGAGCGGCAAATGATAACGGAAAGCGAAATAAGCCAGCGTTAAACCAACCACAGCATAAATCGCCCAAGCATGTAAGCCCCAATGAAAGAAAGTAATTCTCATCGCTTGTTGGGCAGCGTCAATGCTTTGAGGATCTCCCGTAGGTGGATTGACATAATGCATGACTGGTTCAGCCACACTAAAGAACATTAAACCAATTCCCATCCCTGCAGTAAACAGCATGGCAAACCATGATCCATTGCTATATTCAGGTTGACTGTGGTCGGGTCCCAGTTTGATTTTGCCCATGTCAGAAAAGGCAATAAAGATCAGCACAATTAAAAATATTGCCACTGACAGCACATAGAACCAACTAAATGAATCCGTGATCCATTTATTCATCTCTTTGGTCATCAGTTCGAAGGCATTTGGTGCAAAGATAACCACCGCTAAAAAAAGCGCAATTATTCCAACAGTGCTCAAGAAAACATTTGGATTGATATTATCAAACCAAGTGATTTTTTTGGAAGGCATATTTCCCCCAGGTTTTTATATTCAATGGACAGACCTTTCAAGGTCAAAAAAGGCATTCACAAATGTGAAAAAAGACGAACCCTGTAGAACAGCGATTAGATTCGGTATTTATTATAATTTAAATTAATATTTTCAACAATTTAGTAAATGTAACAAGATAGTTTTCACGTTATTTTGGTTTATTTTCAATGTATTGCAGTGCAATCATACGTGAAACGATCAGTGCAAAATACATCACACCACAAAACATTTGCAACATTGAAAGCACACGAGCAGCAGGAGCTACAGGAATTAAATCCGATAATCCTGTTGCCGATTGCAAACTAAAACTGATAAACAGCAAATCCAGCCAAGACTGATAATCTGCAACATGATTAGGGTTTTGAAAGCTTTGTGGAACCAATAACTGGCAAATACTATAGAGAAAAGCAAATCCCCATGCGATCAGAGTAAAGACGGCTCCTGCCGCAAACAGTTCATCTTTGGTAAGATAACGATCTGCAAACATATAACGGATTAATCCATATGCTGCACAGAAATAAGCAGCGGCCTCAAAAGCATGGGCAAAAATTTGCAAAGTCACCGAATGAAAACCGAGCAGCATGAGAAATGATAACGAGAAAGCACCCAGCACAAAACTCAGCCCCAACACTGTAAAAGTAGGCGTTTGTCGAATGACTTTAGCAATAATCAATAATGCAGAAACACCCAATAACCATGTCAGAATTTGATAGCTTCTACTGGCATTGGTGTACACAGACAAAACCAAAATCAGCAATTGCACCAACAATAGCCATGCCGAAGGCAGTTGCTTGAAACCTTTCCAAAATTCGACGATTGATTGCATAAATAATTTCTGGTTATTGTTTTAAAACTTCAAATTAACATATTCATTCAATTTGATAAATTGTTTAAATTTTACCTTATTGTTCAATTCTTAAATTGAGGTAATTCATTCTATTTACAGCATGCTTAATTATGCACTTTTCAAGCTTTATCGCGACTCTAAATTATTCAAATGCTGAATCCTGTTATAAAAGACACATTAAGGCTTTCATATTGAAAACCCATAAAAAAACACCTTCGAAAAGGTGTTTTTTTTGATTGCCCCGAAATCAATTAGTGATCCGAAGCACCTGAGATACCGATACCAGTTTGTGAACGTACAAACTGCGCATCAAATGCTTTGCGTTCAGCTTGCGCACGTGCTGATTTATCAGTCACAGAGAATAACCAGCAGCAAATGAATGCTAACGGCATAGCGAAGATTGCAGGACCGTTGAATGAGTTGATTGGGGTATCAGAAATTTTTAATGTATCCACCCAAACTGCTTTAGATAAGATAATCAAAGTCACTGCGGTTACCAGTCCAACCACACCACCGATTACGGCACCACGTGTAGTTAAGCCTTTCCAGAACATAGAAAGTACCAACACTGGGAAGTTTGCACACGCCGCTACAGAGAATGCCAAACCAACCATGAATGCAACGTTTTGTTTTTCGAACAAAATACCTAAGATCATTGCGAAAATTGCTAGGCCTAAAGTTGCGATCTTAGACATACGTAATTCAGACTCAGGTGTAGTTTGACCTTTTTTGATTACGTTTGCATATAAGTCATGTGAAATTGCAGAAGCACCTGAAAGTGTCAAACCTGCAACTACCGCAAGAATAGTTGCGAACGCTACTGCTGAAATAAAGCCCATGAACAGATCGCCACCCACTGCATCAGCAAGGTGTACCGCTGCCATGTTGTTACCGCCAACCAATTCTAGTTTGCCAGTTACAGCCATTTTTGCGACATCAATGAATTGTGGGTTGTTTGATACGAACAGAATCGCACCGAAGCCGATAATGAAGGTTAATAAGTAGAAGTAACCAATGAAGCCTGTTGCCACAACAACTGATTTACGTGCCTCTTTTGCATCCTTAACAGTAAAGAAACGCATCAAGATATGTGGTAAGCCTGCGGTACCAAACATTAATGCTAAACCAAGCGATAATGCATCTAATGGGTTTTTCGCCAAGCTACCTGGACCCATGATCTTGGTGGCATCTTCAAGACTCACATCATGCACTTTTGCAAATACATCGATAGATTGTTTAAACATTTCAGAGAAGCTATAGCCTACAGAATGCATCACCATGAACGCCATGAATGTTGCACCTGAAAGTAACATCACTGCTTTAATGATCTGTACCCAAGTCGTTGCCAACATGCCACCAAAGATCACATAAGCCATCATCAGAAGACCAACGATCACCACTGCAATGTTATAGTTCAAACCAAAAAGAAGTTTGATCAGCTGACCTGCACCCACCATCTGTGCAATCAAATAGAATGCAACAACAACCAAAGAACTGATCGCAGCAAGTGTACGTACCGGCTTTTCTTCTAAGCGGAATGAAACCACATCAGAAAGGTTATATTTACCTAAGTTACGCAGACGTTCAGCAACCAAGAACAGTACAACTGGCCAACCAACCATGAAACCTAGTGAATAAAGCAGGCCATCAAAACCTGAGCTAAACACCATTGCAGAAATACCCAAGAACGATGCTGCGGACATATAGTCACCAGCAATCGCCAAACCATTTTGGAAACCTGAGATGCCACCACCAGCGGTATAGAAGTCTGCTGTATTGGTGGTTTGTTTTGCAGCCCATTTAGTGATGAACAAGGTAAGACCAACGAAAATTGCGAACATGATAATCGCATGCCAATTGGTCGCTTGTTGCTGAGCTTCACCTAAATCTGGACCAGCTTGTGCAACAGTAGAAAGCAGTGCAGTAGATGCAAGTGCTGCTTTAATCTTTAAAGAGTTCCATTTCATCTTAGTGAAGTCCTTTTTCATGAGCAATAGCTTCTACTTCTCTCATTGCATCTTCATTCAATTGATCCAATTTATTGTTGGCAATATATGAATACACACCACACAAAATGAAAGATAAAACAATAATGCCTAGACCCAAAGGAATACCCCAAGTGGTGACTCCACCACTAAATGAAGTCATCAAAAATTCTTTGTTATAGCCAACTAAAAGCATAAATCCAACATAAACGAACAACATAATTGCAGTTAATGTCCAGCTCAATCTACTTTTTTTAGCAACCATTTCTTTGAATTTTGGATTTTGTAGAATCGCCTCTACTTGTCTCTCATCCATAACCATGCTCCTTGATAAGCGACCAGAACCCTGGTTGCTTTTTTTAATCTTTTTTTACATGGTCAAAATTAACAATATTGTGGGGTTCTCGTAACTTAGACTTTGGTCGTTAAATTTTGAGCAAAGTGCGCGAGTCAATTCATGGATGCGGTATGATAGGGGGTAGATTTTGATACTGTAGTCCTTATGAACAGTTGGTTAATTATAGGGGTTCTGGCCCTTTACATCCTCATTCTCTTCGTTTGTGCCTTCTTTGGAGAGAAGCATGCCAGTCGATTAAGCACTCGTGGCCGCATGCTTCTCTTTAGTCTAACATTGGGTGTTTATTGTTCATCTTGGACTTTTTATGGCGCAACAGGAGCAGCAGTAAGAGAAGGGATTATTTTCCTCCCGATTTATTTGGGGCCTTTATTATTTGTCTGGTTGGGGTATGACATTTGGCGTCGCTTAGGTCGTGTGCGGCAACATCATGCCATTTCATCGATTGCCGACTTTGTCGCTGCTCGCTATGGTAAAAGTGGAACACTTGCTTCTTTAGTCACGATCTTGGCAGTCATTGCGATTATTCCTTATTTGGCTTTGCAGTTACGTGCAATTGCACTCAGTGCATCGGTCATGCTGGATCACAATACACAAGTCGTCTCGACCACAACCAATGGTGTACTCGGACTCACAGCAGTGCTTGCAATCTTGGCAATGATGTTTGGTACTCGGCAAATCGCCAATACTGAACAGCATGGCGGTTTAATGCTTGCAGTTGCGTTTGAATCTTTTGTTAAACTGTTTGCCCTGCTCTGTGTTGCCTTCTTTTTTATTTTTGACCATCCTCAAAATATTGTACAAATCTCACATGATGTACAAAAAACATTTCATGAGGTACAACTATTTGGCGTCCCAGAAACTTTTTGGATTCAAACTTTACTGGCATCTTTAGCTATTATTTGTTTACCCCGCCAGTTTCATGTGGCTGTGGTTGAGTTACGGGATGAAAAGCATATTCGAGGCGCTAGACGCTGGTTTGCTGCTTATTTAATTCTTACCATTATTGCCATTATTCCAATTGCCAGCTGGGCACTTCACGCAGCACCGAAATATTTAACCATTCCTGATGTTGCCGTACTTTCTTTACCGATTAGTTATAACCAAGACTGGTTATCTTTACTGGCATTTTTAGGGGGCTTTTCTGCATCTACAGGTATGCTTTTAGTCTCCTCTGTAGCATTATCCATCATGCTGAGCAACGACTTGATCATGCCTGCCTTATGGAAGTTTGGGATTCTTTCCCGCCATGATAAACGCTTGCCACAAGTGCTCAAGTTCACGCGTCGCGTGTGTATTTTAGCGGTGATGCTACTTGGCTTTTTATTCTTCCACTTCTTTAATGATATTGACCAACTGTCAACCTTTGGTCTTTTAGCATTCAGCGCGGTTGCACAGTTTTCCCCTGCATTGATCGGTGGTTTATATTGGCGTGGCGGGAGTCGCCAAGGGGTTTACTCCGGTTTAGTGGTGGGTTTTATCCTGTGGTCATATACGCTGCTGCTGCCAACGATTTTGCGTAGTCTCCCCGTTGAATATAGCCAATTTGCCCATCAATTTTTGATGTTTGGTCCTTTGAATATCGAATGGTTAAGACCTGAAGCATTGTTTGGTTTTGAATCATTTGCACCATTAACACATGGTGTGATTTGGGCACTCGGTTTAAACATTACCTTGTATATCTGGGTATCTCGAATTTATCGTCCAAGCATTGCAGAACAAATTCAGGCAGAAAGCTTTTTCTATTACGAAACCAAACCTTTACCTGCGCAAAATACTTCAACTGATATTAACTATTTGCACCACGATGTTGCCAAGCTCAAAGTTGGCGATTTAATCGCACTGGCTAAACGTATTACTGGGGAAGGGCCTGCAACACACGCATTTCAGCAGTTCTGTGCCATGAATAATGTGGTTTTAAACGAAAATAGCAGTGCTAATGGGATGTGGTGGCGTTTTACTGAACAATATCTTGCTGGAACGATTGGTGCAGCATCCGCACGTACCTTATTAACCACCGCAATGGTAAATAACGGCTTAGCCTTAGGGCAGGTTGCCAACATTCTTGACCAAGCTTCTCAATGGCAGCGTTTTAATCAAAATCTTATCATGACCATGATCGACCATATGACCCAAGGGGTCAGTGTGGTGGATGAAAATATGTGTCTGGTGGCATGGAACAATCAATACCTCAAACTTTTTGATTATCCCAAAGATTTGGTTTATGTCGGTTGCCCAATTGCAGACTTGATTCGTTATAACGCTGAGCGTGGTGAATGTGGCCCTGGTTCTGTAGAAGAACATGTGCGCAAACGAATTCACTGGATGAAAGTGGGAAGTGCGCATGAGTTTGAACGAATCCGTAAAGATGGCCGTGTCATTCAAATGCGTGGGAATCCAATTGAAGGCGGCGGTTTCGTCACAACGTTTGCTGATATTACTGCATTCCGTGAAAATGAAGCTGTACTTGAAGCCCGTGTCTCTGATCGTACCCAACAGTTGGCTGATGCACTTGAAGAACAACAGCTTGCACGTGAACAAGCCGATAAGGCGAATATGTCAAAAAGTCGTTTTATTGCTGCCGCCAGTCATGATTTGCTACAGCCCATGCATGCCGCACGTCTATTCAGCACCGCCTTGGAACAAAGCGTTCAGTCGGATGAGGATCGTAAAACATTACAACAGCTTGATCGCGCTTTGCATGGTGCAGAAAGCATGTTATCTGCACTTTTGGATATTGCACGCTTGGAAGGTGGCTCAATTCAACCCAAACGCCAAGCCTATCCATTACATGATTTACTCAGTGATTTGGAACTGCAGTTTAAATCCATTGCTGCACAACGTGAGATCCAATTACATGTCCATGATGCCCAATTCTGGATTGACACTGATCCACAATGGATTCGTCGCATCATTCAAAACTTTGTCAGCAATGCCTTACGCTATACAGCACGTGGACGTGTAGTAGTGGGAGTACTGCGTGCTTCGCATCTTCCACAGCATATTCGTATTGGGGTTTGGGATACAGGTCCAGGGATTGCAGAAGAACAACGCATTAAACTATTTCAGGAATTTGAGCGTTGTGGGCATACATCACCATGGGGTGAACAAGGTTTAGGGCTTGGTCTTGCAATCGTGCAACGAATGACCAGCCTGTTAGATTATCCTGTACATGTCTATTCAGAGCTCGGTAAAGGCTCCTGCTTTATGATTGATGTTCCTGTGGTAGAAGCACCAAAAATTATTGCTACACCAGTGCAAGCTGTTCCTTTAAAAGCAAAAGCATATAAGATTTTATGTTTAGACAATGACGATACAATTTTGGAAGGCATGACCACCCTGCTGACCAAATGGGGTTATCAAGTCTTTAAAGCCACAGAACCTGAACAGGCGCTGGACATCATTCAAAGAGAAAACATTCAAGTCTGGTTAGTGGATCAACATTTAAACAATGGCAAAATTGGGTTGGATTTCATTATTGAAAATCGTCAGGAGAATGTTCCTGCAGCATTGATTACCGCGGATTCCGATCCTGAATTACCACAACGTGTCAAAGATTTAAATGTAGTGCTTTTAAAGAAACCACTTAAACCTGCCTCACTGCGTGCATGGTTATCTGGATTGAAAATTTCAAAATAGTGCTGCCTATATGATGAATATAGAATATTCTTCTTTAATGTTTTGAAACATTTACACGCTCTAAAGCTTTGTGTTTTAGCGCGTGTGTTACATATTTTTTTAAGAGAAATAGCAATTTTTTTTAAAGATTGTGCAAAAGCATTCAAAATGTACCCAAAGACTCCCCTGTTTATTGGCGAAAGATTCCAAAGCTTTATTTTCTATGGCAAATAACATCAAAATAGTAAATATACACTTGTATAGTTAGTTACAATTTTATATTTATATGATTTTAAATAATAAAAAACTACTTTCTACCACACCTACAACTTTAGTCGTATTCCTATTGCATCTCAGATAAATCAAAAATTAATTCAAGACAAAATCGCGCTCATGTTCAGGGAAACAAAAACAGCGTTTGAATTCAATTTTAAATAGGATTTTAGCTATGAATATTTCAGAAACTGTTCCACATGGGCTACACCAAGCTCAACAATTCCATCGTCAATATGGTGTTAATGCGATCCTGCCTGAAATTGATTGGCAAGCGATTTTTAAACATAGCAAACTTCAAGATGCTCAAATTCAAGCATTAAATACAATCTATCAAGCTGCTGTACCTTTAGCTTTACAGGTGTTTGAAGAATTAAAATTTGATGTATTTGCACCTGTTGCATTTCATCCACAAGGTTTAGGCCTGTTTGATAAACTGGCACAACAAGAAGAAAAACTGGTTCAACGCTTGGAAGATGAATGCGAGTGCCTGAATGATGAGGTCCGCCATCAAGTCTGGAGCATGTTACTTCGTGGGGGTGCTGTACTGGTATTTAAAGCATGGCTAGGTAAAGTCAAAACTGGGGAAAACAGTTTAGACATGACCCAATTCGATGAGCTATCGGATCTACTATTCATCAAAACCTCGCCAACCACCTTGGCACAGCGATTAAAAGTAGATGCTCATGCAGACTATGATCATGTGTTCTTGATGTATGGCAATGATGTGTTCCTAGATCGTTTTAATAGTTTAGAAACAGCAGCGCTCTTTGTTGACTTAGGGGTGTATGATGCTGCATTTTTAAGTTTACGTGATGATCGTGTTGCAGATTACCTCAAATCAAAAGGCTATGTCACCCATGATCAGATCGAAGATTTAAAATGTGCTTTAAACCCACTGGGTTGTCCAGATCAAGTCTCTAAACAAGATTGCTTGGCCTAATTCCTAAACTAAGAAGATAAAAAAGCCAGTCATGGGACTGGCTTTTTTAATCAGATTAAAGCATCGTAATTAGAAACTTTCATAACGATTAATATAAAGATTTAGGCAACTTAACCTGAATGATTTCATTGTCATCTGCACGCTTTGCATTTCGTCCTGAAGAGCCCGGAAAATTATTGTCGTTGAAAACCGTCAAAGTATTTTTGTTTTCAATAATAATATCTTCAATTGTTTCAAATGGAAAAGCGAATGTAGTTCCTGTACCGATATCACCATCACGTGGTGCACCATATAAATTATTTGGGTTGGCAACATTCATTAAATCGACCAGATCCGAGCGTTTTACTGCTTTACCAGAATCTCCAAATTCAATTTGAATCAGCTTTTTATAACCATCAAGCTTATTCTGACTCGCATCACGTTCGATAATAATACCGGACTTGTCATCGTACATCTGGAAGTCACCAATATTGGTCGCTTTAGTATTTAAAGTGAAATAATAATAACGCCCAGTATAGGCTTTTTTCTTCACGTCAAATTGAGAAATCAGTAATTGTTGCGTGGTCTCGCCTTTTAATGGTTTCTCTAGCAATGGGTATAGATATTGTCCATCTTTAGACAATGCCATGCCTTCGAACCCACCACTTTGCTGAACCAATGGTTCCACATAGTTCATATTCATTTTGTTGAACTGATTTTGTGGTGAGCGTAATTCAGAGCCTGCTTTTAATGGATTAGGCAATGGAATGGGCGCATCCAAAAGAATTCCATCTTTATCAAAATGCAGTAAATAAGGTCCAAACTCATCACCGATCCAATATGTCCCATCCGCAGTACGCTGTATAGATTCAGGATCAAAATCAGCCCCAGTGAGCAAACGATCGGTGGTATTTTGATTGATGATATTAAAGGGAATTAATTTGTTGGGATCACGAAGTTGAACAAAGCTCATCACTTGAACTTTCGCTGTTCCAGAGGACTTGGTTCGAAAGTCAGGTTTGATCTGATATAAACGCAATAAGAAATCTGATGAATTGTCTTGAGTACCAAAGCCGTTGTCTGCCATGACGATATAAGTACCGTCATTATTTTTTAAGGCACCAGAAAAACCTTGTACTGGCTGTCCTTTAAATGGGGGAAATATACCATTTGCACCTTTGACAAAGGCACCTGAGTTTGGACCAGCAGCATAAGTTTCAACATCAAGTTTTGCAAATGAGACCAATGTCGGCACTGTAACAGATGGCTCGAACGAGAAATCGCTGTCATCATCATTACACGCTGTCAAACCCAATATACTGAAAGTTAAAAGTGAGTAGGCTAATTTTTTCATAAAGGTCTTTTTATTGATTTAAATGTCCCTTATTTAAACCAATCAGCATGACGCCTTTAAGTCAGTTCAATGACAATACGGAGTCAAGTAAATTTGATTTTGGATCAGATTTGAATATCAAATCCCAAATCAATATCACAAGCAGCTTGACCACCACGCACTCCCCAATTTTCCGTTGAGATCTCTCTTACTATAATTTTAATATGATCTTTAGGAATTCCGAATACAGAAAGGTTGTCTACAATTTTAAGATATAAATTTCTTTTTGTGTCCAACGTGCGACCAACAAAGCAATCAATGGTAATGCGAGTAAACTTTTCGGGATGAAGCTTATTCGGAGGACACAAGAAGCGATGCGGTTCATGTACGATTAAACAAATATCACAATCATCATCAGGAATTTTAAATGCACTGACTAAAGCATTTTGAACAGCTCCAATTAATTCCACTTCTTGCTCAATGGAATATTGATATCGAACATCAATTGTCGTTGCTGGCACTTTTGTTCTCGATTTATATTATTTTAAATCGAAAGCATAACATGATTTATATAGGGCTATACCAATTAACCTCACATCGATTAAAGGGCTTTAACATCTTCTCAACATACGAGTTCGCTCGCTCACAGATGCTTAAGATATAACAATATATTGAATTAAACAGTTTTTTTATTTCGGTAACAGTCTTAATAGTCCAGCGTTTTTTCCATCTTCCAATACCCAAATCGAACCATCATGGGCTGGATAAATAGCTCGAATCCGCTGTTTCATGTTCAAACGCTGTACTTCACGAACTGGCTTTGACTCAGTATCGACCACAATAACTGCTTCTGAAGACAATCCACCAATGAGCGCCTTGTTCGTCCATTGAGGGAACAATTGTTTTTGATAAAACATCAAACTTGATGGAGAAATAACAGGTGTCCAACTGATCTCAGGTGCTTTGAATTCAGGACGGGTGACATGATCAGGAATCTCTTTTCCTGAATAATGATTCCCATTGGAAACAATGGGATAACCATAGTTCTCACCTTTATGAATCAGATTTAATTCATCACCTCCTTTAGGGCCCATTTCAACAACCCAGAGTTGATCTTTATGATCAAAAGCGATACCTAAGGGATTACGATGCCCCAAAGACCAGACTTGTTTTGCGATTTCTCCTTGTTGGGTGAATGGATTATCTACAACAACAGTACCATCATCATTCAGTCTGATGACTTTACCCAAATTTGAATTCATATCTTGTGCAGGATCAAATTTCTGACGTTCTCCTGAGCTGATCCAAAGTTTTCCGTCTTTCCCAAACAACATGCGATGCGCATAATGTCCTTGTCCTGAAACCTTTGGAACCTGCTCCCATATTCTTTTTATATTGCGGATTTGAGGATTTTTTTCTTGCAGGTTTAATTCACCACGAACCACCACTGCACCATAACCACCATTGCCTTTTTCAGCATAACTCAAATAGATTTGATGATTATTTTTATAGTCAGGATGCAAGGCAATATCACCTAAGCCACCTTGCCCCCCATAGGCTACTGGCGGAACACCTAAAATATCAATGCTTTGCGAGGAAGAAGGATTATAGAGCTTTAATTTCCCTCTTTTCTCTGTAATCAATAATCGTCCATCTGCCAACTCAGCCATTGCCCAAGGTTCATCAAAATGAGCGACTTTTTCAACACGGTAGCTTTGATGAATCAATGCCGTTTTATTTTCTGTGGCTTGTTTTACTTCGGATGATGAATTGCTTTGAGCATTGCATGCACTGAGCAATGTACAGCTGATGAGTAGAGGTAAATAAAAAAATTTCTGTCGTAATCCTTCCATTTCTTGTTCCTCAATACTTAGGTGTTTTATTTATTGTAAAGAAAAGACTGTGTTGTACTATTTTATATTGTTAACAGCAATGTTCTGAACAGATCAATGTAAGCATTTGCCTACAGCACCTGCCGAAATTAGCGAATATACGACTGATCAAAATTCACCTATTCTATACTCATAGGGAACAGGAAGTTTCCCAGACAAAACAACAATAACAAATTGTCTTAGCATCAGGAACGTGAGATTAGACAGGAGTCAGATCTAACCAACCAATACGAAGAAAACCCCATCAGGATGATGGGGTTTTCTTTTATATTCAATTACTTATTAATCATCTTTCATAGATCATGAATGAGAATGAATCACCATCATATTCATGTTGAAAATCCCCTTTACTGTTGTGAAAAAGTTAGGATGAAGGACTATCCATAATCACTAAATATTTATGAAAATTAAAATTGAACATTTTTAAAAGTCTACCTATCTTAAAGCTTTGTTAAGCTCTCTGCCTCTTTCAGCAATCCTATATTGTAGATTTTGTACGAGTTGATTAATCTCCTGACCAGCCTCTAAAACTTTGGATAGATTTTCATGCCATCCTCGGTTATTTGCTTTCATATCAATTCGCATGACACTTTCCTGATAACCCCAGAAACAGTTTGCTTGACCAAATATTTTTCTTATTGAATCCGACATCTCTGGATAATATAAATCCGTTATTGCATGTGCATCATGAAGACGATTACAGTTTGCAATATATCTTTTACGGAAATCTGTAAGTTCAGTTTCTGCTAATTTGATATAGCTCATGGTTTGTGAATTTTCAAAAGAAATGATTGAGAGAATTCTATGCAATTTCTCTAATTTTTCTCGTTCTAGAGAAACTTCATCCTTTAATCGATCATTAGCTAAACGATCTGATTGAAGTTTAATGTCTTTCTCGGAATTTTTTTGAGCTATTTTTAATTGAATTCCACTAGTATAACGCGCAATGATATAACCGAACAAAGCAGTTATCGTAGCGCCTAAAAGTATATATATTTCTTTTTCCATTTTAATACCTCTGTTCTTGTATTGAGCTGATTATCAACATCATTTTTTTTAAAGACATAAAAAAACACCCCGTTCTCTAGAGAGAT